>CAWIDQ010000039.1:0-68405 GCA_963834695.1 uncultured Actinomycetota bacterium | reverse complement strand
GGCGTCGGCGCCCATCTTCGCGGCGAGCACCACGAAGGCCGCTTCTGTCGGGTCGCCGATGACCGACCCGTCGTCGGCGACCGTGGCGTCGGTGCACAGCGTCAGGCCCAGGGCCAGGCGGTGGAAGTCCGGCGTCTCCCCCCCGGCCACGCCCAGGATCGCGCCGGTCTTCTGGTAGCCGGGGCCTTCGATCTTGAACCAGTCACCGCCGGCCAGCATGGTGGTCGCGGTCATCGCGTTCAGCGTGAGGGTGCCGGTCTTGTCGGAGTTGATGACGGTCGTCCCGCCCAGGGTCTCCACGTCCGACAGCGACTTGACGACCGCCTTGGACTCCACCAGGCGGCGCGCCCCCGACGACAGCATGGCCTGCACGAACGTCGGCAGGCCGGTCGGGATGGCCGCGATCGCGGTCGATATGCACAGCAGCACCAGGGTCGTGGTGTCCTGGCCCCGCACGAGGCCGAAGATGGCGATCACCGCCACGGCCAGGAAGGCGAGCAGCCCGAACACCTTGGTCATGCCGTCGAGTTCGCGCTGCAGCGGCGAACGCGTGCGCTTCGTCGCCGTGACCAGGCCGGCGATCCGGCCTATCTCGGTCGCCTCACCGGTCGCGGTCACCACGAACGTGGCCGTGCCGCGGGTGACCTGGGTGTTCTGGAACACCAGGTTGGTGCGGTCGCCGAGCGCGACCTCCCCTTCGGGAAGGGTCACCCGGTCCTTGGCGATCGGGGCGCTCTCGCCGGTGAGCGCGGCCTCCTGCACTTCCAAGGTGGCGGAGGAGAGGATCCTGCCGTCCGCCGGGACGACGTCACCGGCCTCGAGCAGCACGACGTCACCGGGCACGAGCTGGGTGGATTCGAGCTCCTCGACCTGGCCGGATCGCCGCACCCGGGCCCGGGGCACCTGGAGCTTGGCCAGCGCCTCGACGCTGGCCCGGGCCTTCAGTTCCTGAGCCGAGCCCATGACGACGTTGAACGTCACCAGCCCCAGCACCACGATGCCCGTAGCCACCTGCGCAATGGCGAAGCTGGCCGCGCAGACGATCAGCAGCATGATGTTCATCGGGTTGGCCAGCTGCCCCCGCGCGACCACCCACATGCTCGGCGGCGGCTCGGTCGGCAGCTCGTTGGGCCCGTACTCGGCCAGCCGCTGCGTTACGTCGCCGGCGCCCAACCCCTGGTCTGGGTCGACGCCCATCGCCCGGGCCGCTTCCTCCGCGGACAGGGCGTACCAGGCGGCGTGCTCGGCGGGCTGCTTGGTGGTGGTCATCGTTGGCTCCCTTGAGGACCTAGCTCGCGACCGGGACCTGCTTGGCCCGGTCCGCCCGCACCCGTTTCCACCAGAAATCGAGCACGACGCCCAGCACGATGATGCCCAGCAGCGCGGTGATCGAGGCCGGCTCGTGGATGAGGGTGGTGAACACGAACACCACCAGGACCACGCCCGCGGACGTGATCGCGATCGCGAGGATGAAGGGGTTCGCGCCGGTCTCGGACCGGACCCGGAAGTGGGCCGCGGTGATCAGCGTGAAGATCAGCAGGGCCACGGCGCTGCCGATGGAGGCGATCGCGTCCAGCTTGAACACCACGGCCAGGATCAGGCACGCCAGCGCCTCGATCAGCAGCCCGGTCGACACTCGCCCGCCGAGCTTGCGCGCCATCAGCGGCGGGAACTGCCCCGTTTCCGCCAGCCGCTCGGACAGCCCGGGGGCCGGGTACAGTCCCGCGTTCGTGGCCCCGGCCGTGGCGAACAGGGCGGTGACGCTCATCAGCCAGTAGCCCGCCTTGCCGAGCGTGGGCTCGGCGGCCACGGCCAGCGCGGTGCCTCCCGACGCGATCACCTTCTCCACGGAGAGCGTGCCGAACACGCCCAGCGCGATCGCGACGTAGATGACCGTCGCGATCCCGAGCGCGATGAACATCGCCCGCGGTAGCTGGCGTGACGGCTTGGCCAGGTCCTTGGCCGTGAAGGTGATGATGCCGAAGCCCAGGAACGCGAAGAAGGTCAGCGCCACGCTCGAGATGATGTCCTTCCACGGCGGGTACCCCGACGGCGCCAGCAGCGACGCGTGGATGTTGACCAGGAGGACCACCGCGAAGACGGTGAGGATCCCGACGACAACCACGACGATCACGCTCTGCGCGTTCGCGACGAGCTTCGACCCGGCGATGTTCACCCCGGTCATGACCAAGATGATGAGCGCCGCGAACACCTTGATCCAGACGGCTTTCTCCTCCCCGGTGAGCATGGAACTGGCGTAGCTGCCGAACGAGACCGCCACCATCGCGGTCACGATGGCGTTGGCCAGGTAGACCAGCCACGCGGTGATGCCGGTGAAGTGACCGTCGCCGAATCCCTTAGCGACGTACTCGAGCATGCCCCCGGCGCTCGGGTACCGGGCGCCGAGCTTGGCGAAGGAGTAGCCCTGCAGCATCGCGATGAGCCCCGGCGATCAGGAACGACACCCACACCGCCGCCCCGGCCACCTCGCCGGCCGCGCCCAGCAGCGCGAAGATCCCCGCGCCCACCATCGACCCGACGCCGATGAACGCGGCCTCGCGCACCGACAGGTACTTCTTGTCCGGCGGCGAGCCGGCCTTGGGGGCTTCTCCGGAGAGGTCAACTTGATCCGTCATGGCACACCCCTCGCCGAGCGGCGGCGACACGCAACCGCCGCCTGTCCCGCTCCGCACTCTGATCTTGTTCGCACCGTCTGGGGGTTTCCTCACCCTTCTGAGGGTGATTCCTCCGCGTTCAGCCGGGAACCGCCGCTGACCGCCTCGATAGGCGTGGTCACGCCGCCCCCGCCCGCGTGAGCACATTCGTGCCGGCCTTCCCGGCCACGATTCCGGCGATGTCATCCAGTGAGCCGATCGCGGCCCGCCTGCCGGTTTTCGCCGCGAAGCGAGCCGCGGCCTCCACCTTCGGGCCCATGGAACCGGCCGCGAACTCATGGCCCGCTAGTTCCTCCGGCGTCACCCGGCCCAGCCGCCGCGCTTCCGGCTGTCCCCAGTGCAGGTAGACGCCGTCCACGTCGGTCGCCATGACGAACAGGTCCGCGCCCACGTCCTCGGCCAGCAGCTCGCTCGCGAAATCCTTGTCGATGACCGCTTCGACGCCCACCACTTCGCCAGGTCCCGAGGACGGATACAACGTGGGGATGCCCCCGCCGCCCGCGCAGATGACCACGGCTCCCCGCTCCAGCAGCCAGGTGATCGGCTGGATCTCCAGGATGCGCCGGGGCTCGGGTGAGGGCACCACCCGGCGCCAGGCGGCGCCGTCTTGCCGGAACGTCCAGCCCTTGTCGGCGGCCAGCTTGTCGGCGGCCTCCTTGGCGTAGACGGGGCCGACGAACTTCGCCGGGCTGGCGAACGCCGGGTCAGCCGGGTCGACCACGATCATGGTGAGCAGGGTCGCGACCTGGCTGGCCGGCGGCAGGAGGCTTCTGAGTTCCTGCTGGATCAGGTAGCCGGTCATGCCCTGGGTACCGGCGTCCAGGACGTCGAGCGGGTACGGCTCGGCGCCCTTGTACGCGTCGGCCTGCAGGGCCAGCAGGCCGACCTGCGGCCCGTTCCCGTGCACGACGACGATGCTGTGCTCGGCGGCGAGCGGGGCGATCGCCTCGGCCGCGGTCCTGACGTTGCGCCGCTGGACCTCGGTGGTCATCGGGTCGCTGCGGCGCAGCAGGGCGTTGCCGCCCAGCGCGATCACGATCCGCATTCTCAGCCTCCTTGGTCGGGGTGATCGGCGGCCGTCACCGGTAGGCCGACACCGGCGTCGACTGGCTCAGCCAATGCCGGGACCGTAAACACGAGCCTGAAACTGGTCGGGACGCCGAACATGGCGGTGCCGACGCCGATGATGCCGCCCACGATCAGCACCATCACCGCGGTGAGACCGAACTGATGCGGATTTCCCGCCTCAGACGGCTGGCGGGCAGTCTGAGGGCTTCTCCGGAGATATCAACCTGATCAGTCATGGCTCATCTCAGTCGAGCCCGCAATGACGCGTAGGCGTCGTATGGTCCCAGCCCCTTGCGGGGACCGCTGCCAATTCTGTTCGGGCCCATCTCCGGTGGTCATCACCCATCTGAGGGTGATCCCATCCTTTCGCGGATTCTTACGTCACCACGCTGTGAGCCGCAGCAGCCCTCGCCACCATCGGGCCTATAAGCACAAGGGCCTAAATCAAACGCAGATCGACGATCCGGTTAATGGCTTCTGAACGTGCCCCACCGGAACCGGGGCTTACCTGTCACCAGCGGCCGCCCGGCCGGTCTCCGAAAGCACGCAGGAATCACCCTCGGAAGGGTGATGTCGTCTCGGCACGGCCCGGGAACGCTGCATAGGTCGTCGGCGTTCCCCTTTGACTCGGAGCTGACATGACGACCGAAACGGAGACCCGCGCGGAAGATGGTGCTGGCGTTGAGCGCAAGCGGCGGTTCCGGTTCCCGACCGCGTTCACGGTGCTGTTCTTCGTGCTGGTGCTGGTCTGGATCCTGACCTTTATCATCACACCGGGCACCTACTCCTATGTGAGCTGTGATGGGGGGCCGCCTAAGCCGATCCCCGGCACGTTCCACGATGTAAAGCTCGACCTGTCTTTCCAGGAGCGGCTGTATGACCTGTGGGTGTCACCGGTCAACGGCCTGTACGGGATACGGACGCCGGCCGAGCCGATCACCAACCCCAGCCCCGACCTGCTCAAGAAAGGCCAGGCGGCGTGCGGGACGGCCGGGGGCAAGCAGGTTCCGGCCGAGATCGTCACCCCGCCGGGGAACACCGGGCCCTACAACAGCGGGGACCTGGCCGGCGCGGTCCAGGTGTTCTTCTTCGTGCTGGCGATCGGCGCGTTCATCACCGTCACCATCAAGACCGGGGCGCTGGATGCGGGTATCGGGCGGGTCACCGAGCGGTTCCGTAAACGTGGCCTGCTGCTGATCGTGATCTTGATGGTGATTTTCTCGGTCGGCGGGACCACCTACGGGATGGCCGAGGAAACGCTGGGGTTCTACGCGATCATCCTGCCGGTCATCGTCGGCCTGGGTTATGACCGGATGGTCGGGGTGGGGATCATCATGGTCGGCGCGGGGGTGGGGACGCTGGCCTCGACGGTGAACCCGTTCGCGACGGGCGTGGGCTCGGACGCCGCCGGGGTCGCCCTGGGGGACGGCATCGGGCTGCGGCTGATCATGTACGCCGTCCTCACCATCATCACGGTCTTGTACGTGCTGCGTTATGCCGGGCGGGTCCGCGGCGACCAGGCCAAGTCGCTGGTGCCCGCGCTCGAGGGGGACGACGCCCTGGCCAGCGGCCCGGCCGGGCCGTCGCAGCCGATGACCGGCAAGCAGAAGACCGTGCTGTGGATCTTCGGGCTGACCTTCGGGCTGATGATCTTCTCGGTGATCCCGTGGGGGGACTTCAGCTCCTCGCTGCAGCGGATCACGCTGGGCTGGTACTTCCCCGAACTCGCCGCGTTGTTCATCGTCGGCGCGGTGCTGGTCGGGCTGGTGGGCGGGCTCGGCGAGGAGGGCACGGTCACCGGCATCATCTCCGGCGCCGGGGACTTCATTGGCGCCGCGCTGATCATCGCGGTGGCCCGCGGGGTGACCGTCATCATGAACAACGCGGGAATCACCGACACGGTGCTGCATTCGCTGGAGTCGGCGGTGAGCGGGCTGCCCTCGGGCGCGTTCATCGTGGTGATGTACCTGGTGAACATCCTGCTGGCGTTCCTGGTCCCGTCCTCCTCCGGGCACGCGACGCTGGCGATGCCGATCATGGCGCCGCTGGCCGACTTCGCCGGGGTGAGCCGGGCGATGGTGGTGACCGCCTTCCAGTCCGCGTCGGGCTGGATGAACCTGTTCACCCCCACCTCGGCGATCGTGATGGGCGGGCTGGCGCTGAGCCGGGTCCGTTACGACCGGTACCTGAGGTTCGTGGCGCCGCTGCTGGGCATCCTGCTCGTCCTGACCTGCCTGTTCATGCTTCTCGGGGTGGCCTTCCCCGCGCTCGGAGGGTCGGTGACATAGATGGACGCCACACGCTCCCGGCGGCCTCGCCCGGCGCGGAGCGCTATCCGGCTCCTCCGAAACGGCCGGGTCCTCGTGGCCGTCGCGGGCTTGCTCACGGCCCTGCTGGTCAGCGCCTGTGACACCAGCGAGCAGGTGCCGTGGGCCACCTACAGCTCGGGGCTGCAGCCGCGGATCGACGCCGCGGTGGCCACCGGCAACTGCGCCGCGCTGCGGGCCCTCCTCGCCGCAGCCAAGACAACCAGCAGCGCGCATGAGAAGGCCACCGGGTTCCCCAACGACGCTCTCGAGGCTTATATCGGGGCCGCCCAGCACCAGGCAGGCTGCCCGGCCGGGAGCGGCTGACCGGGACGCTCACGCCACGCCGCCCCGGCCACCGAATTGGCCCGGCAGCATCATGCCGCCCGAACAGGCAGCGGCCTGGGCGAGGTGCCCCGGGTTGGGGATTCACCCTCGGTGGATGATCCGGGATGGGGAGTCGTGGCGGGAAACTGAGCCTGAACTGCCGGTGGCCATCACGAGGAGAGGCTATGACGCAGCGGCGCTGGCTCGCCCGGGCGGCCTTCGCGCTCATACTGGCCGCGGCGGCGGTCATGATCGGTTTCGCGGACCTTTCCGACCTGGCCATGGTCGCTGTCGGAGCCGTGGGCGCGGGCCTGGTGCTGGCGGGCGGGTACTTGTTTCTTGCCCGCCGGGGGCTGGTGCGGTGGATGGCGTTCGGCGTGGTGATCCTCGCCCCGATCGCCGTGCTGGTCATTTTCGCCCTGCACCACATCCTGTGGGTGGGCGTTGTATCGCTGGTGCTGGTCGCGCTCGCGATCGCCACCGCCCGGCTGGCGCTGACCCCGGTCGCCGCGGACCCGGGGATGCCCGTCCGCGAGGTCCCGCCGCCCCACCGCGCGTTCCTGATCATGAACCCGAGGTCAGGGGGCGGGAAGGTCGCGAAGTTCGGGCTAAAACAGAAGGCCGAGGCGCTGGGAGCCGAAGTAGCGCTGCTCGAAGGCCCCGGCCAGGTAGACGTGGCGGCCCTGGCCCGCAAGGCGGCCGCCTCCGGGGCGGACCTGCTCGGGGTGGCCGGGGGCGACGGGACGCAGGCGCTGGTCGCCGGGATCGCCGCCGAGCACGACCTGCCGTTCCTGGTGATCAGCGCCGGCACCCGCAACCACTTCGCGATGGACCTGGGGCTGGACCGGGAGAATCCGGCGGCCTGCCTGGACGCGCTCACCGATGGCGTGGAGCAGCGGATCGACCTTGGGATCATCGGCGGGCGCACGTTCGTGAACAACGCCTCGTTCGGCGCCTACGCCGAGGTGGTGCAGAGCCCGGCCTACCGGGACGACAAGCGGGGCACCACGCTGCAGATGCTGCCTGACATCCTGAGCGGCCACCGCGGCGCCAGGCTGACCGCCCGCGCCGGTGCTACCACGGTCACCGGCCCGCAGGCCCTGCTGGTGAGCAACGACCCGTACGGGATGACCGACATCGCGGGCCTCAGCCGCCGGGCCCGGCTGGACGCCGGGACCCTCGGCGTGGTCGCGGTCACGGTGAACAGCGCGGCCGCGGCCGCCGGGTTGCTGCGCCGCGGGGGCGGCCAGGGCGTGACCGCGTTCACCGCCAGCGAAGTGGTGGTGGATGCCGACGTGGCCGAGATCCCGGTCGGGATCGACGGGGAGACCGTCATGATGGCCACGCCGGTCCGCTGTGCCATCCAGCCACGGGCGCTTCGGGTCCGGGTACCCAGAAACCGGCCCGGGATCCGCCCGCCCAAGCCCGCCATCGACTGGCCGACATTGCGGCGGCTGGCCTCGTTCCGGCCCCTGCCGGGAGGCACGGGCTGATCGCTGGCCGGGCTCAGCCGGGTCAATAAAAGGGGATTCACCTTTCGGCGGGCGCGAAGACCCGGCCCAGCGTCTCGAAGCTGGCGGGCCGGCGGCTGCGCAGCACGGCGGCCACGATGACCCCGAGGCAGAGCCATCCGAGCGCCACGAACGGCAGCAGGTCCACCAGCCGGTGGGCGCGCGGATACAGGATCCCCCACAGCGGAAACAGGAACAGCACGGCGGCCGCGGCCGGGATGAGCAGGTGCCGCGCGGGCCGGAACTCGTCGCGGAACTCGGTGCGGAACGCGCGGATGACCGAGAGGTTCACCGCCAGGTAGATGAGCACGAGCGACAGCCCGGCCGCTCCCGCCAGATACCCGAAGGTGCGCACGCCGCCGTAGGCGGCGGTCAGCGGCAGCCCCAGCGCCAGCGTGAGTACGGCGACGCCGCCGATCGCGACGACCGGGGTGCGGCGGCCCGACAGCCGGGCCAGCGGCCCCGGCAGGGCCCGTTCGCGGCCCATGGCGAACAGGACCCGGATGGCCGCGTTGAACACGGCGATGACGAAGCCCAGGCCGGTGAGCACGACCACCAGGTCGATGACCCACAGCGCCGACGACGACCAGTACCGGCTGGTCAGGTACCCCAGCGGGCTGCCCTGCTCGGTGAAGCGGGGGATGCCGCGCCGCCCCACGCCGAACATCTCGGCCACCACGACCAGCAGGTAAAAAACGCCGGTCACGATGACGACGCCGACGATGCTGGCGGGGATGGACCGGCGCGCGTTCCTGGCCTCCTCGCCGAGCGCGGCCGCGGTCTCGAACCCGGCGAACGCGGCGATGCCGTAGATCATCGCGTCGGTGACGTCGGTGAACTGGCCGTGTGGCGACGAGGCCGGGGAGAACACGGCGGCCGAGTAATGCGCCGGGCCGACCTTGACCAGGATCGTGATGGCCAGCGCGGTGAAGACCGCCACTTCGCCCAGGACCAGCACCAGGTCGGCCGAGGATGAGGTTCTGATGCCTAGGTAGGCGACGCCGGCCACCGCGGCCAGGATGACCAGGAACAGTACCCAGGGGCTGATGGTCACATGCACCGCGACGGCTAGGAGTTGCGACGCGTAGACGCTGGTCAGCGCGATGCCGGCGGGCGCGTACAGCGCGTAGGCGAAGATCATCATCCAGCCGGTCAGGAACCCCCCGGCCCGGCCCAGCCCGCGGCTGTTGTAGGTGTACAGCGAGCCGGCCGAGGGCAGCCGGCGGGCGAACTCCGCGATGCTGAGGGCGCAGCACAAGGACGCGGCGAACGCGATGAGCACCACCAGCGGGGACGCGAACCCGGCGTAGGACACCATGATGACCAGCCCCGCGACGACCGCCCCCGACGGGGCCACGTTGCTCACGCCGAACGTGATCACGCGCGCCGGCCCACCGCTCCATGAGCCAGTTCCCGGGCCCCTTGACCGCTCGCGTCCATGCCGCAACCTTCCACGCCGGCCAACGCCATCCCGAGTCAACCAGACATTGGCGGCAGGTGTTTCACCCGGAATGGGCGAGGCGGCCGGCGCGGCAGATCAGGACCGGGCCGCTCAGAGCAGGCGCAGGTCGACGGCTCGCTCGATGGCCTCCGAGCGGGAGGTCACGCCGAGCTTCTGGTAGACCGACCGGAGATGGGTCTTGACCGTGTTGCGCGAGATGTAGAGCGTGGCCGCCATCTGCAGGTAGGTGCTGGTCGGCAGCAGCTTCAGGACGCGTAGCTCGGCCGCGGTCAGCGGCTCGGCCAGCGCCCGGCCGGGCCGGGAGCCGTTCGGCTGCGCGGCGCGCACCTGCATGGCCGCGGCGATGAGCTGCTCCATGAGCGGATCCGGTCGCGCCTGCGTCCAGTGCTCGATCAGGTAGCCCGTCACCTGGGGCGCGGTCGCGGCGACCGTGTTGATGAAGCCGCCGCGCCGGGCGGCGTGCAGGACGCCGCCCACCAGGCCGGCGGTCATCGGGTCACCGCGCTCGATCGCGACCGCAGCCAGCAGTATCTGGTGCTCCAGCGCACGCCGCGGGGTCAGTTCGTCCGGTGACAGTGACTGCAGGTATTCGGCCGCGGCAGCGTGGTCGCCGGCCGCGAGCGCGATCCTGGCTCGCAGCAGGCTGCGGCGGACGGCCGGCAGCCTTCCGGCCAGCTCGGTGGCGGCAGGCAGGTCGCCGAGCCACAGGCGCAGCAGCGCCTCGAGCTCATCGGCCCGTCTCAGCAGCACCGATCTGGTCCCGGCCAGGACCAGCCGCGCCGCCTCGACGGTGGCCAGCGCGTCGCGCGCCTGCCCGCGGGCGGCCCAGATCCCGGCCCGGTCCAGCAGGGTGAGGAACTCGAACAGGGGCCGCCGCCGCTCCGCGATCGAGAGCGCTTGCTCGGTGAGGTTCTCGGCGGTGTCGAGGTCGCGCCGTTCCAGCGCCAGCCCGGCCTGGGCGCGCAGGTAGTCCACGGCGAAGAAGTGCCGGCCGAAGCCCAGCCGCCGCGCCTGCGCGGCCGCGGCGCCGGCGGCCTCGGCCGCCTCGGCCAGGTAGCCGGACTGGGACCAGGCCAGTGCCCGCGCGCCCGGTACCAGCACCAGCCGGGCCGGCTCGGGCAGCGCGGGCATGGCCAGCACCGCTGTAGCCTCACGCTCCACCGCCGCGAAGTCTTCCAGGCAGGGGTAGACGCGCAGCAGGATCAGCGAGACGGCGACGGCCCACTCGTCGGTGAGCTGGTTCCGGTCCTGGACGGCCCGCGCGGCCAGGGCCGCTGTCACGGCCTGGTCCGGATAGCCGGTCTGTGCGTAGTGGAAAGCCCGCATGGTCGTGTACTGGGCGGCCAGCCCCGATTCGGGCGCGATGGACGGCCGGGCGCGCTCGAGCAGGTCCAGGTACGCGCCGCCGCGAGCCGGGTCACCCGACAGCAGCAGCTCGGTGGCCAGGGCCAGCAACTGGTGCGGTGCGCCGGCCAGCAGCGCGGGGTCGACCGCGCTGAGATTCAGCGGCGCGGGCAGCGCCGGGTCGCGCAGGAAGTCGGGCACGACCCGGTCCTGCAGCAAGGCCAGCGCCCGGCCGGGCTGGCGGGCCGCGAGATAGTGACGGGCCGCGCGCCGCATGTCCCCGGCGGACTCGAACCATTCGCCCGCCCGGAGCTGGACGGCCTGCTCACGGTCCTGGTCCCGGGCCCGCAGCTCGGCGCGCAGCAGCCGGCGCACCAGGCGGTGGTACCGGAAGCTGGTCCCCTCGTCATCAAGGGCCACCAGGAACAGGTTGGCCGCGTCGATGCCGCGCAGCAGCGCCGCCGCGTCCTGGTTCCCGGTCACGGCCGCGCACGCGTCCACGGTCAGCTCCCCCAGGATGGAAGTGTCCAGCATGAACTGGGTGATCTCGGGGGGCTGGCTCTGCAGGACCTCGGCGATGAAGTACTCGGCGATCGCGTGACCGGGGACGTCCAGCGCCCGCACGGCCCGCGCCGGGTCCGGGGTGCCGCGCAGCGACAGCGCCGCCATCTGCAACGCCGCAGCCCACCCCTCGCTGCTGCGGTGCAGCAGCGCCAGCTCACCGGCGCCGACCTCGACACCGAAATTGGCCAGCAGGTCCCGGCTCTCGGCCAGCGAGAAATACAGGTCACGGTCGCGCAGCTCGCACAGCTCCCCCGCCAGCCGCAGCCGGTGCAGCCGCAGCTGCGGGTCGCTGCGGCTGGCCAGCACCAGCTGGGCGGTCTGCGCCGGCCACCGATCCACCAGATCGGCCATGTCCCCGGAGACCGCCGGCGCCGCGGCGTGGAAATCGTCCACGATGATCGCCGACCCGGCAGGCAGCCTCGCGGCGTCGTTCGCGATCGACGCACCGACGTCGGCCGACATGACGCCATCCATCGCGAGCAGGTCCGCGGCGTCGGCGCCGAACTCCGGGTCGATCGCCCGGGGAGCGTCGATGAACCCGGCCCAGAACCGGACCGGGTTGGCATCGGCCCGGTCGCAGGACAGCCAGGCCGTGGTTCCGGGCGGCCGGGCCGCCGCCCAGCTGGACAGCAGCACGCTTTTGCCCGCGCCCGCCGACCCGACCACCACGGTCAGCCGCTGGGCGGCCCCGGCCGCCAGCCTGTCGTGCAGCGCCGGCCGGGTGATCAGCGTGCCGGGCAGCGTGGTGGGCCGGAACTTGCCCAGCGCGAACCGGGCGCCCCGCGAGACGCCAAGCCCGGCCGCCACGCCGTCTGCCACGACCTTTCTCCTGCGGGTGCCGACGATCCGCGACATGTCCGCTCATTTGCCCGCTCTTTACTTAAGCCGCTGCACCGCCCGAAAGGAAGGGTCCAAGGTCATTTTCGGCGCGGAAACTTTCCCAGGTCACCCTGCAGGGGGTGATGACTCAGGCCCAGCCGCCGGGCAGGCTAGCCAATGTGAACTGAACGTGAACCG
Source organism: uncultured Actinomycetota bacterium (assembly GCA_963834695.1). Taxonomy (GTDB): domain Bacteria; phylum Actinomycetota; class Actinomycetes; order Streptosporangiales; family Streptosporangiaceae; genus JASHPR01. The sequence goes on along the minus strand of CAWIDQ010000039.1, from coordinate 56,131 downwards.
GCAGACTGTGAGGCGTAACCCGTGCGATCGCAAATCTACGAGATCACCTTCACGGGCCAGGCAGGCAGCACGCTAAGCGCGGAGTTTGACGACTGCGAGATCACCATCGGCCCGGGCACGACCACCCTCCGCGCCGAACTACCCGATCAGGGAGCCCTGACTGGGCTCATGGACCGGATCACCGGCCTTGGGCTCGAGGTGATCGACATGCACCTCGTGGCACCGTCCCCCGGCGACTAGCCCCGATCCGGCCCGCTACGGACGCTAGACCACGCCGTCTACCGGAACGCCGCGAGATGCCGCGTCGCATGCTCGCACGTTCGCGGCCTGCGTGCATCACCCTCCCGAGGGTGATGACGCAGGCCCAGCCGCCGCAGGACCATGAAAAGCTCCGGTAGGGGGCCGTTGGGGTCCCGGCTGGTGGAGATGGGACGCCGATGTTCACACTGGGGCGCGGGCTGGGCCTGCCGTCCTTCCGCCGCGACTGGCTGACCAGGGACATCGTGGCGGGGGTGGTGCTCACGACGCTGCTGGTCCCGCAGGGCATGGCGTACGCGGAACTGGCGGGCCTGCCGCCGATCACGGGCCTGTACACGTCGATCACGTGCCTGCTCGGCTACGCGGTGTTCGGGCCGTCGCGGATCCTGGTCCTGGGCCCGGATTCGTCGCTGGGGCCGATGATCGCGGCGACGATCCTGCCGCTGGCCGGGGCCGAGGGCAACGCCGGGCGGGCGGTCGAGCTGGCGTCGCTGCTCGCGATCATGGTCGCGGCGATCATGATCGTGGCGGCCGTGGCCAAGCTCGGGTTCATCGCGGACCTGATCTCCAAGCCGACGATGATCGGCTACCTGAACGGGCTGGCGCTGACGATCCTGGTCGGGCAGCTGCCCAAGCTGTTCGGGTTCAAGGTCGAGGGCGAGGGCCTGATCGCCGAGTTGACCGGGTTCGTCAGGGGCCTGGCCCGCGGCGAGGCGACCGCGGCCGCGGCGGCGGTCGGGATCGCCGGGATCGCGGTGATCCTGGTCCTGCAGCGCTGGCTGCCCAAGGTGCCCGCGGTGCTGGTCATGGTAGTGGCGGCCATCGCGGCCACGAGCGTTTTCAGCCTGGCCGATCACGGCGTCAGCCTGGTCGGGGTGCTGCCCAAGGGGTTCCCGCCGCTCACGATCCCGCACGTGCGCCTGTCCGACCTCGGGCTCCTGTTCGCCGGCGCGCTGGGGATCTCCCTGGTCTCCCTGGCCGACACCATCTCCACCGCGTCGGCGTTCGCCGCGCGCACCGGGCAGGAGATCAACGGCAACCAGGAGATGATCGGCATCGGCGCGGCCAACCTGGCCGCCGGGCTGTTCCAGGGGTTCCCGGTCAGCACCAGCGGCTCGCGGACCGCGGTGGCCGAACGCTCCGGCGCCAAGACCCAGTTCACCGGGGTCACCGGCGCGATCCTGATCATCCTCATGATCGTGCTGGTCCCGGGCCTGTTCAAGAACCTGCCCAACCCCGCGCTGGCCGCGGTGGTGATCACCGCGTCGCTGTCGCTGGCCGACATCCCCGCCGTGGTGCGGCTGTGGCGGCAGCGCAAGGCCGAGTGCCTGCTGTCGATCGCGGCCTTCCTCGGCGTGGCCCTGCTGGGCGTGCTGCCCGGGATCGCGATCGCGGTCGGCCTGTCGATCCTCAACGTGTTCCGGCGGGCCTGGTGGCCCTACGACACCGAACTCGGGCGGGTGGCAGGGCTGCCGGGCTACCACGACACGCACCTGCACCCCGAAGCCCAGCACCTGCCCGGCCTGGTCATCTACCGGTTCGACGCCCCGCTGTTCTTCGCCAACGCCACCACATTCCGCGACGAGGTCCGGCGGATGGCCCGGGCCGACCCCCGGCCGAGGTGGATCCTGATCGCGGCCGAGCCGGTGACCGACGTGGACACCACCGCGTCCGACGTGCTCGAAGACCTCGACGAGGCGCTGAACGCCCAGGGCATCAGCTTGGTCTTCGCCGAGCTCAAAGACCCGGTGCGGGAGAAGATCGAGCGCTATGGCCTGACCCGCACGATCGACCCGCGCCACTTCTTCCCGACCATCGAAGCCGCCGTCGCCGCGTTCCGCCAGGAGACAGGTGCTGAATGGGCCGCCACCGGCCAGCCTGCTACCGGCACGCCCACGGCCCCACGGGCCGACCCCCAGTCCGGCATCCCCGCACCACCGCCCGTCGGCTAGCCAGTGGGCACCGGAGTCCGTCGAGGATCGGGCTAGGACGGCACATCGGGCATACCAGCAAGCCGGGTAGGGTCATGGTCTCTTCTAGAGCGACGGCATGGGGCTGTTAGAGATCGAGGTTGCCTCCAAGCGGCGAAGATCGGGTCTCGAGCACGCGGCGGATGAAGTCCTGCCGCTGGGAGTAGCTGCGGGAGTTGTGGAGGTCACCGGTGTCAGCTGACTACGAGAAGATCCGCGACGAGAACATCGCCCGCTACGGCTGGGACACGGCTGTGCTGGATCTGCTCGGGCAGCTCTACAGCGAGCGCACCCACTTCATCTTCGAGCTGATCCAGAACGCCGAGGATGCGGGCGCGACGGAGCTGACCTTCGAGCTCTTTGAAGATCGCCTGGAGGTGAGGCACGATGGCCGGCCCTTCACCGAAGCCGACGTTCGTGGCATCTGCGGGGTCGGCAAGAGCGGGAAGTCCGGAGATCTCACGAAGATCGGCAAGTTCGGCATCGGTTTCAAGTCGGTGTACGCGTACACCAGGAACCCGCGCGTCTACAGTTCGGACGAGCATTTCCGGATCGAGAACTACGTCCGGCCGTTTTCTGCGGATCCGCTGGACGAGCCGGCGCCCGGGACTCTCTTCATCTTCCCCTTCGACCATGACACCGTCCCCGCGGCGACGGCAGCGGCGGAGATCTCCTCGGCCCTGGACGAGATCGAGCCCGACACACTGCTGTTCCTCAGGAACATCGAATGCGTGCGCGTCCGCGGCGCTGCGGTCACTGGCTCGGTCCTTGAGCGCGCAACGGTCAGCCGCACGAGCTCAAGTCGCCAGGTCACACTGGCGAAAGGGAGTGGCTGCGGGGGAAAGGGGAGTGGCCGCGAGAAACAGGAGTGGTTCGTCTGGCACCGTCAGCTCGGGGAACTTGGCCACCCGGCACTCCAGGTCGAGATCGCCTTTCCCGTTGGCACCGCGACCGGCGAACGCCGGCTCGTTAAGCATGATGACTCCCCGCTGGTGGTGTTCTTCCCAACCCAGAAGGAGACCTACCTCGGCTTCTTGATCCAGGGTCCTTACCGGACGACGCCCGCCCGCGACAACGTCCCTGAGCACGATCCATCGAACCAGGCACTGATGCGTGAGACAGCCGCGCTGCTCGCCGATGTGCTCACCGAACTCCGCGATGACGGGCTCCTCACGGTCGACGTCCTACAGGCGCTGCCGCTCGACCCCGCGCGATTCCAGCCCGGCACGATGTTCCGCCCGCTGTTCGACTCGGTGCGCACGGCCCTTGCCGCCGGCGAGCTCATTCCCGTCGCCGGGGGCGGCGGCTACGGCCCCGCTCGGGAACTCAAGCTGGCCCGTGGCGCAGGACTTCGCGAGCTTCTCGCCCCGGATCAGCTCGGCGCCCTCTACGGAGCGGCCGGCCGCTCGCCTTCGCGCATGAGTCCATCACCGAAAACCGGACGCCTCTCCTGTGGCGGTACCTTCGCGAAGAGATCGGCATCGAGGAAGTCACGCCGGAGGCCGTAGCCGGGAGAGTCACACGCGAATTCCTCGTGGCGCAGTCAGATGCGTGGACCAGGCACTTCTACGCGTTCCTCCATCGCAGCCCCGCTCTGTGGCGGGAGCCGGCACTCCCGGATGAACACCCCGGTCCCGCGCGGGCAACCCCGATCATCCGGCTCGAAGACGGCAGCCACGTGACACCCTTTGACTCCGAGGGCCGCCCCGCGGCCTATCTCCCGGGCCCGGCCGTAACGGGCGTTCCCACGGTGCGGCGCGCCGTAGCAGATTTTCCCGCCGCGCGGCAGTTTCTGGAAGCGCTCAGGTTCACCGAGCCGGACGTGGTGGCCGAGGTGCTGGAGAGCATCCTGCCCCGCTACAACGGCCTGGAGCTTGCGGATCTGGACGCAGCGCAGCACGACGCTGACCTTGAATGCGTCGTGCGCGCACTGGCCGAGGCGGCTGCTGGCAGGCGGCAACGGCTTCTTGAGCAACTGCAGGAGACTGCTTTCCTGATCGGGGAAAACGCCGCGACGGGTCAGAAGCACCTGATGACGCCGGCCAGCCTGTACCAGCGGACCAAGGAGCTGGAGATCTACTTCGACGGGAACCCTGACACCTGGTTCGCCGACGATGCCTACGGGCCGTGGCTCGTTCAGCTGCGCGGCATGGGTGTCCGGGAGAACGTGGCGCTTCGCACACGAGCCGCGAATCAGCTCGGGTATGTCGTTATCGCCGACGAATTCGCCCGGCATGAACGCGGCATCGAGGGCTTTGATCCCGGGGCGGAGGTCGACGGCCTGGACTTCGCGCTGCGCCACCCGAGCCATGCCCGATCGGAATACGTCTGGAATGTCTTGCTCGCGCCGAACTGGCACCTCGTTGCCGGAGTCGTCGAGAAGTCAGTTCGCCAGGAGTTCGCGGACTCCGGCCGGGAGAACGTCACATCGGCGATCGGCCTGGCTGCGACCGGCGCGGCATGGCTACCCGGACCGGACGGAACATTCCACCGGCCGGCCGAGCTCTCGCTTGATGACCTGCCGCTGACGTACAAGCGGGACGAGATGCTGGCGAAAGCGCTGCGGATGACCCAGCCAGCAGTGGCGGAAGCAAGCCGCCAGCTCGGGGTACCGCCGGAAGTCCTGTGGGGCCTGAGCGCATACCCGGACCTGGTCGCGACAATTCAGCGCGAGCTCAAGACCCGGTCAGCCGCCAGCCAAAGCCCCGAGGCGGACCAGACCGATCCTGACGCCGGGTTGCGCGCGGAGAGGGAATTACCGGCGGGGGAGAAAGAGCACGTGCCCGGGCTGGATCTGGCCTGGCTGGTCGAGGAGGGCAGAGAGGGCGCTGGTGATGGCTGCGGTGAAGGCGCAGTCTTGGGGGAAGGTCTTGGCCGAGACGAGGATCAGGCCGGCGTGGGTTTGGCTGGCGGCGCGGTAGCGGGCGTCCAGCGGCATGAAGTCCTTGATGTTGGCGGTGACCAGGGCGCGGCTGGTCGCGGTCGCATGGGCCAGGATCTGGTCGTCGACCAGCCCGACGAGCGCTGGTTCGGCTACGACGGCCAGCACATCATGGCCTTTTGCACGCAGGTGCTCGGCGATGCTGCCCGAGAACATCTCATCTAGCAGCAGCGGGTAGCTCATGGCCTCTTACCCGGCGAGCAGTCGACGCTCGCGCCGCCAGGCGTCTTCGGCCGCGTCGTCGGCCGCCTCGGCCGCGGCGATCTCGGCATCGACCTCATCGGGGTAGGAAGCCCAGTAGCGGACGGCGGCACGGATCAGGCGTACCGGGATGCCCGTGTTGTCGGCTATCAAGGTGAGCAGTTCGTCTTCGGCGAGGCCAGGCTCATGTGTCCGGGCCGACTTAACTGCCCGTATGAGTTCCCATACATCAGGCCCGCCGACCAGGCCTGCACGCCGCCCGGTTGGCCCTGGCCGGAATACGATTCCCGGATGCTCGCTCATCCGGAGAGCCTCGTCCACCAGCCGGTTTGCAGCCGACGACAGGGACATGCCGGGGTTGGCGGCAACGAAGGACGACAGCCGTTCCGCGACGGCGGTGTCGAACCTGACTGGTGTAGCGGCACGCTTACTCATGACTACATTGTAGTCGGTCCATGTCACCCTGGTGATGATGGCCGGTGAGTGACGAGGATGACGGGGAAGGACATGGCCCCCAGCTTGCACAGGTGAATTCCAAGCCGACCCGATCACTGGGTGGAGGAAACCACATGGGCCCCGATCCCGCCTACCGCCCCGAAGATCTGCTCCGCTTCGTCGATTGCCTCGGCGGCGCGCTCGTCCCCGGCACCGACGCCGTCGTCTACGTCGCTAACACCCTCGATGGCAGCACCGCCAGCGACGCCAGCGCTCTGTGGGTCGTTGAGGCGGGGCAGCATCGCCGCCTCGTGCCCTCCGACGCCCGCCAGGCACAGCCGGCTATTTCTCCCGATGGGTCGCTGGTGGCGTTCCTCCAGCAGACGGGAACGGCCCGCGACGATCCCTGGCAGCTGGCCGTCTGCGCGCGGTCCGGGGGCGAGGCGACTGTATTGACCAAGTTCGCCCGTGGGACGGGGCAGGCAGGTCCGGTGTGGTCGCCCGATGGTACGCAGATCGCCGTTGACGCCTCTGACATCCCACGGCGCGACCCGGAGAAGGCATACCGCATCACCCGGCTCAACTGGCGGCGCGATGGCATGGGGCTGATCGACGACGTCCGGGGTGACGTGTGGGTCGTGCCCGTGACTGGCGGGGAGCCGAGACGTCTCACCGCCGACGACGGGGTGATCTCGTTCCTCGAGTGGTCACCCGACGGTGCGTCGATCCTTTATGGGACCTTCGGTGCAGGCGATGACACCGACTACGCGATCCGGGCCGTTGACGTCTCCTCCGGCGACTGTCGCACGATCACGTGCGGACCGCTGCTGGGTGACGCGTCCGTCGCCGCCTGGATCGCCGACGGCAAGGTCGTCTACTCCTCCCCGTGGAAGATCAACAAGCGGATCGAACTTGTTGTCTGTGATCCGCGCGATGGGACCCACGAGACCCGGATGCCTGACCCGGAGGGCCAGTTGTTCGCGGATATGGTGGCGGGCTTCGACTCTCGAGCCATCACTCCCCGGATATTGGTCGATGCCGCTGGCGAGTGGGCGTACGTCTACGTCCAGCAGGGCGGGGCGCTTCGCACCACTCGGGTCGCCCTTGCCGGCGAGGTGAGGGTAGAGCCGCTGACTGGTGTCAACGAGTCGGTCGTCCCTGTGGGTATCGACGGAGCCCGCCTCCTCGCCATCCGGACCTCCCACACCCGGCCCGCCGACCTGGTCGTTGTCGACACGAAGACCGGGCAGCTTCAGGCGGTCACGGGGCTCAACGGCACCTGGCTGACCGACCTGCCCTTCGACGTCCATCACCTCACCTATCCGACCACCGACGGCCACACGGAGATCGAAGGCTGGTACCTGGCGCCGCGCGACGGCACCGGGCCGTACCCCACGGTGCTGCACATCCATGGGGGCCCATTCGCCGCCCACGGCGAGATCTTCAACGTCGACAACCTGTTGCTGGCCGCGGCTGGCTACGGCGTCCTGATGGTCAACTTCCGCGGCAGCTCCGGCTACGGCGACGCCCACGCGGAAATGCTCATCGGAGACTGGGGCCGCTACGACCTCGCCGATGTGCTCCAAGCGGTCGACGTGGCCGTCGAGCAAGGCTTGGCGGACGGCACCCGCGTCGCCTCCTTCGGGCTCTCCAGCGGCGGCTACCTCACCGCTTGGCTGCTCACCCACAGCGACCGATTCCGCGCCGGCATCGCCGAGTGCCTCGTGTCGGACTGGACCGGCATGCTCGGCTCCGACCTTGCCGCGTTGGTCGCCGCCTCGATGGACAGCAGCCCGGGCCACGGCCCGGATTCCATGGGGCCGTACACGAGGATGGCGCCTGCCACCTACGCTGCGCGCTGCTCAGCGCCGCTGCTCGTCCTGGAGCACGAGGATGACCTGCGGTGCCCGACCTCCCAGGGCGACGTCCTCTACAACGAGCTGAAGCTGGCTGGGAAGGTCACCGAGATGGTCCGCCTCCCAGGCGTCCCACACGAACCATTCGGCGCCGACCTCGCTATGCGTGTTCAACGTGCCGAGGCGATCCTCGACTGGATGGACCGTTGGCTGAAGCCGACCGATGTCTGAGTGGCCCACGCCGGGCGCAGCCGCGAGTCCCTCCATCTCCGACACGTCACCGCGCCCGGCGGCGCACCCCCGCCGGGCGCGGCTCAGCCCGGTACATCAGGCTAGGGTCTCGGGATCAGTGTTCACGTCGCAGACCAAGTAGTGAGTAGATCCGCCTGATGCCTGGCTGCCGTGAAACGTCGTTTCGCCTGGCAGCTCCCGGGCGCAGGAAGCGCTCGGCGCCCCAGTAATCCGTGCCGAAGCGAACGGCGGTGATCCGCACCGGGGTGGCGGCGTCGTAGGCTTCGATCATCTTCTGGTGCCCGATGTACATGGCAACGTGGTAGATCGAGCTCGCGTTCTGGCTGGTGGCGTAGAACAGCAGGTCGCCGGCCTGCAGATCGTTCTTACTGACCATACGGCCGCCCCCGTACTGCGCCTGGGCGCTGGCGTCGCGGGGAATGGTGATGCCGTTCGCCTGGTAGATGGTGGAGGTGAAGCCCGAGCAGTCGAACGCGAACCCGGAGCGCCCGGCCCACAGATACGGCCTGTGCAGGAACCGTTTGGCGTAGGCCACCAGGCTGGCGCCTGTGGGGTACGGAATGTCACTGGCCGACCGGTAGACGGTCGCGTCGCGGGCGGACAGCCATTTGGCGCCGCCGTCGGGCGTTGCGACAAGGATCGCCTGGCCGGCGCGGGCCAGCACCGGCAGCCGCGTGTTGGCGCTGATCTCCATGGTTTCCCGCGTCAGCGCGGAGTTGTCATACAGCCATGCGGTCGGCGCCTGGACGAGGGCAAAAGGCCGGCGGCTCTGCAGCGCCGCGAACCGGTGGCCAGCGGTGAGCTGCACGCTGGGAACCCAGCCCGGATAGCCGAGTGGGTTCTTGGGCGTGGGCTGTCCCGGCACCGCTACCTCGTCCCATCCCGCCTGCTTGGCGAGGATGTAGACCCGGTTGCCAAACAGCGCCTGGGTCTGGGTCAGGTTGTCATTGGTGAGGCCGAGCTTGTCAGCCAGCGACATGTCGCTGAGCCAGCGCGGGATATTGACGGGATTGGTCAGCGCCGGATGATCGACCGGCCGCGGACTGGCCGGCGCGGTCCAGACCGTCGCGACCGAGACGTCGACGTAGGCGCTGGGCGGCGAGGCCGCTGCGGCGGCTCCGGCTGCGGAAGACGCCCGGGCAGACGTCGCTGCCGCGGAGCCAGTGCCCGCGGCGGCGGGCCAGGCGATGGCGAGCGCCGCGGCGGGCGCGCACGCCAGGACAGCAAGCCGGCCAACGGTCCCGCGACGCGGAGGAAAGGCCATGGGGGGTTCCTTCCCTTACGGTGGCTTGCTGGGCTCGCCGTATCATCCAGCGTATGGCTGGCTTCGGGCCAGCAGGTACGCGCGGCGCGTCTCGACCTCGCCCGGATAGCTCACGCGCTCCAAGCGCATCTCGGGGCGGAAGCCCGCACGTCCCATGGCCTCGGCGATAACCGGTGGTTCGAAGAAACGGAAGTCGACGTCCACCTCGTGGTCCCACCATTGGTCCAGGTGCCTGACCTCCGAGCCGATATGAAATGAGACGAGGAAAAGCCCGTGAGGCCGCAGCACGCGGTGGATCTCACTGAATGCCTGGCGAAGTTCGCCAGGCTCAAGATGGATGATCGAGTAGAAGGCGATGGCCGCCCCGAACTCACCGTCTGCCGCCGGAAGCTGCAGCAAGTCCCCCTCACGGAACTCCACCCGCGGGTACTCCCTGCGGCCAACAGCGATCATGCCAGGGGACAGGTCAATACCGACTGCGGCCACGCCGCGCCCGGCGAGCCAAGCCGCGACGTGCCCCGGGCCACACCCCAGATCAGCAATAGGCGCAGCATCTTCGGTTTGCTCGGCAAGGCAGGCCAGCAGCGCCCGGTCGAGCGGCTTGCCCGCGAGCTCATCGCGGAACCCGGCCGCGTACTCCTCGGCCACGGCGTCGTAGCTTCGGCGAACGGAGCAACGCTGGGAAATCGGCCCCTCCATGACGAAAGTCTGCACCACCGCCCCGGTGACCAGGCGCCCACCGGGTATCGCAGGCGGCGCACGATCACCGCCACACGCTGTAGCCAGCCCCGCTCATCACGTGGCGATCCGAGCCGCCTTATCTGGTCGCGGCTGCAGCATCTGGTGGCTGCTGTCGTGGGAGCGCTGAGCTGGTGGTCATGGATCAGGGGTGAGCACCTGCCGCGACGCGGCGGCCGAGAGCGTCGTGTCCGGGAGGCAGTTCGTCCGGGGTCAGCGGCTGTAGTACGTCGAATTCGTTACCGTCTGGGTCGGCCATGACCACCCAGCTGACGTCGCCTTGGCCAATGCTGGCCTGCCGGGCGCCGAGCGCCTCAAGCCGGGCGAGTTCGGCGGGCTGGCCGGCGGGGCGAAGATCCAGATGGAGCCGGTTCTTGACGGCCTTGCCCTCCGGAACCTTGAGGAACACCAGGTCGGGAGCGATGCCGTCCTCGAGGCTGCCTTCCGGCGGCTCGAGGCAGACCTGGTCCTCCTCCCACGTACGGCGCCAGCCCAGCGAGGCCTCCCAGAAACTGGCGACCCTGGCCGGGTCGGCGGTGTCAATGCACAAGCACTGGACGCGTATCCCCATGTGCTGATCGTGCCCAGGTGGGTGGGCCGCGTCCAAGCATTTTGAGGCCAGCGTGACAGCACATTGGCGTCGGCGCGGCGCACGGGCAGGGCCGACCGCGGTGGCCAGGACGCCGGGCCCGGCTGGGTCGCGCCCTGCCGCCTGATTGGTAAGCGGGCGATTAGTTGGAGAACACGAGCTTCTCGGCGGCCGCCGTCTTCGCTTCCGGACTGGGCGGTTGCCGCAGGGTCCTCAGGTAGGCTTCGCCAGGGTAGCCCGTCGCGGCGATGAGGGCCTCGGCCCGGTCCAGGTCGTAGGGCGTCACCACGAGCCTTACCTCGTCGGAGATGAGCGCCCACCGCGCTCCCGGGCCCGCGGCGTAGGGCAGGCCGACGCTACCGGCTCCGGTGATCACTTTGCCCACGGCGTCGCGGCGATTCGTCTTGGGGCATTGCGCCGGATCTCGCCGGGGCTTTCCACTGTTCCTCTTCCTCCGCCCCGGGGTTCGGCAGCTAGCTCGCCGTGGCCGTGTCAGCCGGGCAGGGTCTGCAGCATCTCGACGAGTTCTTCGCGCCGGTAACCGCTGCGTCGGCCGAGTTCGAGCAGCTCTTTCATTTTCGTGACGATGGCGCCGCGCTCGGGCGTGCCTGCGACGACGATGGCCCGGCCGCGGCCCAACTCGAGCAGGCCCTCATCGCGGAGCATCCGTAGCGCCCGCAGCACGGTGTTGGTGTTTACGCCCAGAACCGCTGCCAGGTCCTTCGCCTGGGGAATCCGCTCGCCTGGTCCGGCCTCACCGTCGGCGATTGCGCGCCGGATCTCGGCGGCGACCTGTTCGTGGAGGTACGTCGGGTCGCCACGATCTACCGCCCCAAGGGCCAAGTTCGTGTCGTCGTATTCTGGCGGCTTGACAACGCTCATAACGCTAAGGATAGTAGCGTCAATGAGGATCAGGCCTCTTCCGGGAACCGGCGGCGGGACGAGTACCGCGGACCGGCCATTGGCCGGGCCGTCCGGCTCTGCCGTGGAGGTGCTGTTCCGGGAAGCCAGGCGTCGCGAACGGCGGCGCCGCGCCGTCGCACTAGGCGTGCTCCTCGCCCTCGGTGGCCTCGCGTTCGGACTGGTCTTTGCCGTCGGGGGATCGCCCCCGCACCGGCCCGGCCAGGGCGCCAGCTCCGGGAACCCCCCGGGCGCTCCCGGGACCGCTGCTGGCCACTTCACGTTCCGGGGCAACGGTATCGGCGGCGCTGTGTTCGGCCAGCCGGAGGCCGTCGCGATCGCAGAACTGGACAAGGTCCTCGGCTCGCCGGCGACGCCGCAGCCCGTCGGCGACGCCGGAAACTGCACCGTCGACGCCTACCTCGCCTGGCCGACGATGACCGCGTACTTCTTTCGCGGCCGCTTCGTCGGTTACAACTCGGCCAGCCTGCTCGGGGCCCAGGCTTCCGGTGCGCCAAGCGTGATCCCGAGCGCGCCGACGGTCGCGGGCCTGCGGATCGGCGACGATATCGCGCAGGCCCGGCGCGTCTACGGCGGCGCCTTCGTCGTCTTGTTCTCGCAGGGCGGGAGCTGGCGCGTCGCCACGTCGACCGGGATGCTCGACGGCTACCTCACCGCCGTCCCGGACCGCCCCACCCCGCCGGTCCCGCGGGTCGCCGACGTGAGCGCGGGATCGGTCGGCTGCCCCGCAGCCTCGCCCTGAATGATGCAGACGCTCAGCAGACCGAAGGGGACCGACACCACCCCCGGCGCGCTCGGCGCGGCCGCGGCCCGGGACGACCGCGATGTCGCCGGCCCTTCGCCGCGGTGATCTCTCAGATGCCCTCGAGCGCCTGTTGGGCTGCTCGGTGGCCGGCCTCGACGGCCCCCTCCATGTACCCGCTCCAGGCGTTAGCGGTCTCGGTCGCGGCCCATTTGATCGGGCCGATCGGCGTGCTCAGTGCCGCGCCGAAGTGCAGCAGGCCGCACGGTCCCGTGTTCGGGTTGTAGGCGCCCCGGATCCATTCGCGGTCGGCCCAGCCGCGTTCGACGATGCGCCGCGGCTGCGCGGCGCGGCGGCCGAAGTGACGCCCGAGCTCGGCGCGCAGGGCACTGTGCCGCCTTCCCGTGGCCCTGGCCATCGCCGCCAGCGTCGGCGTGTTCGCTACCTCGCTGCGCGCACTGCCCGCCGACGTGCTGCTGCCGCTGGCAGCAGCCTGGCTTGCCGCGTTCGCCGCCGGCGCGCTCGCGCCCCGCAAGGGCACGCTGATCCTCACCGTGCTTGCCGCCCTGACCAAGGCCGCGACAGTCGTCCTGATCGTCCGGGCGATCACCCGCCCGTACTCGCCGGTCGGCCCGCACACCGCGCTCGACTGGGTTCCGCTCGGCCTGCTCAACGCCGGCACCGACCTGTGGCTGCTCGCGGTGATCCGGCACCGCGCCCGGTGACCAGCGCCCCAGGCCAGGGCCTGCCAGATCAGGGCCTCGCCGCCCGGCGGCCACGGCGCCCGGCCGCGGAACGGCGGCGCCAGATCCTGGCCGCCGCCCGCGCCATGTTCGCCGAACGCGGCTTCCACGCCACCACCACCCGGGACCTGGCCGCCGCGGCCGACATCAACGACGCGCTGATCTACCGCTACTTCCCCGACAAGCAGGCGATCCTGGCCGCACTGATCGACGAGGCCATCGCGGTATTCCAGGCGCTGCCTGCCCCGCCGGACCAGGCACCGCTGCCGCTCGACCAGCTCCTTGAGCTGATCGGCACCGCGTTCGTGCGCACCGAACGGGCCAACCTGGACCTGGTCACCATCCTCATCGGCGAACGGCACCAGCTGGCCGCTGATACCAGGTTCGTCGAGTTCATCGACGACGCCGCCACCCGGCTCGGCCGCCTGATCGACGCCGCGGCCAGCAACCAGGGCCACGAGCAGGGATACCTGACCGCGCGAGCCTACTTCGGCGCCCTGATCGCGTTCGTGCTGCTTCAAGACCAACTCGGCCTGGCCTCGATCCGGCCGGTTGATGCCGCCGAATACATACACCACCTGGCCCAGCTCACCGCGCGGGGAACCGGCTTGGCTTAGCCCCGAAGGCAGCGGTCGGCGGCGGCTGGCGACCCCCGCAGCACCGGGGCAACGCCCCGCACTGATCGTCGGGATCCGCAGCATGTGCGTACGGGCGACGTCCGTGGGAAGGCATCGGGTACCCGATTGGTACCGATACCCCATTCAAGGAGATCCTCATGAAGCGCAACCTAAACCTCGCTCTGTGGATCGTTGCCGGAATCCTGGCCGTTGTCTTCCTCGTCGCCAGCAGCACCAAGCTGTTCGTGCCCAAGGAGAAGTTGGCCGGCATGGGCGGGGCCGCCTCGAGATGGGTTGAGGACTTCAGCCCCGGTGCCCTCAAGGCCATCGGGGCCCTCGAGTTCCTGGCTGCGGTCGGCCTGATCGTGCCCGCCGCGCTCGGCATGGCGCCGGTTCTGGTGCCGCTGGCTGCCACCGGCGCGGTGTTGCTGTTTGCTGGCGCGGTGATCACGCGTCTGCGCCGTGGCGAGAGGGCGACGATCATCGCCGACCTGGTCTATCTCGCCATGGCCGCCTTCGTGGCGTGGGGCCGCTTCGGCCCAGGGTCCTTCACCCGGCTGACCCAGCGGGACGCCAATAACCGGGCTCGCCTACGTCGGATCGCACGAGGGGCCTCCCGTACCGCCGTCGACTCGTTCCCTGACCGGGCCTCGAGGCGCTGATCGGACAATTGGGTTCAGGCCGCTTTGCTCGACGTGGTCCGTACCAGCGGCGGGCGTCGCGAACCGCTATCGGCTGACGACAGGCACAATCGGCATCATGACCGAGATGGCTTCCCTGGTCTTGTACGCGGCCAGCCCCCAGGCGACCGCGGCGTTCTACTGCGCTCTCGGCCTGGAGCTGGCCGATGAGGATCACGGCGAAGGACCGGTACATTTCGCCACTGAGCTGGGACCGGTACATTTCGCCATCTACCCCGCCGAGGCGCCGGGCCGGGCCCGGGAACGCCGCACCGGCGGCAGCATGTTCCCCGGCTTCTATGTCCGGTCCCTGGACCGGGCCGCTGAGGCGCTGGCCCAGACCGGAGCACCGGTGCTGACCGGGCACCAGCAGATGCCGTGGGGTTGCCGGGTCGTGGCCGAAGACCCAGATGGCCGCGCCGTCGAGATCAACCAGCGGGGCCACTGCCCCAGCGCGTGACCAGCCCGAACCTCCCAGCCCGCGGGAGACAGGCCCCTAGCCAAGGTGACGGCGGAGGAAGTGGACCTGGTGCCACAGCAGGTTCTCGTCGGCGGTTTCGTCGCTGACTCGGTGCGTGGCACTGGTCAGCAGCAGTACCTCGTGCGGCCGCCCGGCGGCCAGCAAAGCGGCGGACAGGCGCAACGTGTTCGCCGGGAACACGTTGTCGTCCGCCAGCCCGTGGATCAGCAGCAGCGGCCGGGTCAGGTTTGGCGCCTCGCGCAGCAGTGAGCATCGCCTCGTACCGCTCGGGGAACTGGTCGGGATGGCCGAGAACCGTTCCCGCCAGTGAGTGTTGTACAGCCGCAGGTCGGTCGACGCCGGCCCCGGCCACCGCGGCGTGGAAGACGTCGGGCGGCGCAGCACGGCCAGCGCCGCGAGCGAGCCGCCGAACGACCAGCCGCGGATGCCGACCCGGCCGAGATCGAGCTCCGGGTGGCTGCGCGCGGCCTCGGTCCGCGCCGTCGACCTGGTCCTCCAGCGCCGGCCCGAACACGTCGCCGTAGACCTCGCGCTCCCAGACCGGGCCGCGCCCGGGCGTGCCGCGGCCGTCGGCGACCAGCACCGCGAAACCCTGCTCCGCGAGCCACTGCGAGGCTCAGGAGCCGCCATTAGCTCGGCGGTGACCTTCTGGGCGGCTGGCCCGCCGTACGGATCGGCAGAACCGGCAGTTTCCCGCTCCCCGGCCGGTGCCAGGACGGCAGGATACAGCTCGGCCCGCAGCTCGCGGGGCCCCAGCACCAGTGGGTCGCGTGCACGTCCAGCACCGGCCGCTGGGCCAGGGACTCGATCATCACGTCCGGTTGCCCCGGGCGCTCCACCGTGACCCGGCTGCCCGGCCGGTCCGGAGTGCGTGCGGTGTGGACCAGCGTGTCACCGCGCCGTACCCCCGAGTGGACGCCGGGTTCGGCGGTGAGCTTGCGGGCGCCGTCGCTGGAGCAGTAGCTCCACAGGTCGGCCTGGGTCGGGTCGGTGGACGCGGTGAACAGCACCTCGTCGTGGTCCACGCCGAGCACCTCCCGCAACTGGAGGCCTGGCGGGGTGACGGTCTCGCCGCCGACCGTCAGATGCCGGGTCCCGCCCAGGTCGGCGTGCCCGATCAGGGATCCGTCACCGGTGCGCGCGGGCAGCCCGCGAACCAGCTGAACCCAGCACTTGTCGCGCTGCTCGGCCAGGACCCGGGTCGTGCCGTCGGCCGGGTCGATGCCGAGCACCCGCACGGTGCGCTGGTCGCGGGACTGCACGGCGGCGAAGGGGCCGTGGTCGTCCCAGCCGGCGGCGGGCACGTACTCGAAGGCCTCGATGTCCCACTGCACCCGGGTTCGTGCACCATCGAGTCCGATGATCCACAACGTGACCTCGGCGTTGGCGGTGCCCGCCGCCGGATAGCGCACGGCCCGCGGCGGCCGCGCGGGCTCGGCCGGGTCCGAGATGTACCAGCGCTCGACCTCGGCGGTGTCCACCCGTGCCATCAGCAGCCGGGTGCCATCCGGTGCCCACCAGTAGCCGCGGTGGCGGCCCATGGATTCGGAGGCGACGTGCTCGGCGAGGCCGAAGGTGACATCCGGTTCGCTGGGTTCGGCGATGGCGCGGTCCGCCGACCCGTCCGCCTCGGCCACCCGCAGCGCGCCGCCGCAGACGTAGCCGATCCGCTGTCCCGTCGGATCGGGCCGCGGGTCCACCACCGCCCCGGCCGTGGTCAGCCGCTTTGAGAGCCCGCTGGCGATCTGCACGGTCCACAGGTCGCCCGACAGCGCGAAGACCGCCAGCCCGGCGGCCTCGTCGGCGGCATAGGAGACGATGCCGGAGCCCTCCTCGCGGGCCCGCTCCCGCCGGGTTCGTTCCGCCTCGGGCAGGTGTTCGGCGGCCCCGCCCGTCAGGCTGTGCGGGTCGGCGAGCAGCCGCTCTCGGCCATCGCGAACGTCAAGCGCCCACAGGCAGGTGACCGGGTCGTCCCCCGCCCGGCTGCGGAGGAACAGCACGGTGCAGCCGTCCGCGGCGATGGTGAAACGGTCTGGTGCCCCGAGGCGGAAGCGGCGGGTCCGGGCCAGCTGGCGGGGGAGCGACGACGAGGGCATGCCCACACCGTGCCACACGGCGGGTGTAACTGGTGTGGCAACGATCCGCAGCCGCGCCCACCCGATCACCGGTGTCTCCCACCACTACCTGTGCCGGGGGCGGGGGCAGCGCGGCTTGGTTCGGGGTGCGGTATGGCGCCTGAGACCGGGGGTCCCAGGCGCCACGTTGATGTCGCAGTTCAGGCGATGCGGCCCGCGTAGCGGCGGCGGAAGCCGTCGGCGGTGTTGGTGGTGATCACCACGTCGTAGTAGCCGTACGGATCGGTCGGCCAGCTAATGGTGCTGGGGCTGCCGGGCTTCACGGTGACCGTCTGGGTGCTGCCCTCGTAGTCGTTCGGGGTCAGCGTGTAGACGATCTTCTGTCCGCCCGCGTTGGCCAGCGTGAGCTCGACCGTCTTGGCCGCCGCGGCCAGCTGGGCCGTCACGACCGGGACCGGGCGGGCGTTCTGGTTGGCGGGCACAACCTCACCGGCGAAGCTGGTCAGGAACCCGTCAGGGCCGTAGACCGAGAAGGCGTATTTCCCGGCGGTCGGCGTGGCGTCCCAGACATAGGAGCGCGGGGAGGACTGAAGCACGGTGAACGGGGTAGGGGCGAAGGCCGCATAGTCATCGGGGTAGACGGCGAAGGAGACACCGACCGTGCCGGTGTTGGTGAGAGTGGCCGTGACCTGGCTGGTCGTGCGGTTCACGGTCACGTCCGCCCAGGGCTGGTGGACGCTCGGGCGGTGCGGCCGGGTCCCGGGCTCCTGGGCCGGCATCATCTGGTCGCCCTCGGCCGGAGGCGTCGTCGATCCGCCGGTTAGCTGGGTCAGGGCCCAGGTCTGGTCGAGGGTCGGGATGTTGGACGGGATCGAGAAGTCCGGGTGCCGGAAGTCGAACGCTGAGGTCAGGTCACCGGTCACCGACGCCCGCCACGGGGTGACGTTGGCCGGCTTCACCCCGGTCCAGGCGGTCAGGAACCGGAGCATCGAGGTGTGGTCGTAGACGTTGGAGTCCACGTAGCCACCCCTGGTCCATGGCGAGCAGATCAGCATGGGGACCCGGGTCCCGGGACCGATCGGCAAACCCGCGATGTACTCGTCGGTGACAGTCAGCTCGGGGAAGGGCGGGAGCTGGTGGTCGAAGAACCCATCGTGCTCGTCGTAGGTGATGAACAGCGCTGTGGTCCTCCACAGTTCGGGATTCGAGAACAGCGTCTGGAGGACGGTGTTCACGTAGTGGGCGCCGTAGTCGGGGGTGTAGGAAGGGTGCTCGCAATATCCGGCCGGGGCGACGATCCACGACACCTGGGGGAGGTTGTTGCTGGTGACGTCCTTGATGAAGGTGGACAGCACGTACGCGGCGTGAGTTTTGCTCAACGGCGGTGCCCCCGCCGCGGTCTGCCAGGGCGTGACCGCCCCGCGGATCGCGAGCTCGCTGGTCCCGCCTGCGCGGCTGTTGGTGCTGTTGTACTGCTGGTAGAACCACAGCGGGTTGTCGCCGTAGTCGCCCAGGAAGTAATCGGGGTAGGTGCCGCTGTCGCCCACCTGGTCATTGGTGTAGACCCGCCAGTCGATCCCCGCGGTCTGCAGCAGCTCGGGGTAGGTCGTGACCTCCGGCGTCCCGGCGTCTGGTCCGAAGTCGACTTCGTAGTCGTTGGGATTGCTGGTCCAGCCGGAAGACGTCCCGGTCCAGAAGTACATCCGGTTGGGGCTGGTAGGGGCCATGATCGCCTGGTGATAGCCATCACAGACAGTAAAGGCGTCGGCGACCGCGTACTGGAACGGGATCTCGTTCCGGGTGAAGTAGCCCATCGTCTCTTCGGTCTTGGCCGGAACCCAGTTGTTCCACACCCCGCCGTTCCGGGCCTCGTGGTCGCCGTCCCACGAGTGGTCGAGGTCACCGTCGGTCTGGTCGGTGAGGTTGTAGGGGAGCAGGTACCCAAGGTCTGTGCGAGCCGCATCGGGCTGCTGGAAGATGTTGTCCCCGTTCGGGTAAGTGAGGATCTGCTTGTCGCCGAAGCCCCGGACTCCCCTGAGCGTCCCGAAGTAATGGTCGAAGGAACGGTTCTCCTGCATGAGGATCACCACGTGCCTCAGGTCGGCAATGGTCCCGCTCCAGCCCTTCGGTAGCGCCCTGGCCGCCGCCGAACTGCCGCCCGCCGCGGCGGCCGCTGGTCCGCGGCTGCAGCCGGCGGTCACGGCCGCGGCGGCGCCGAGTCCCGTGTATTGCAGGAACCGGCGTCGGTTGAGACCCGGCACGGAAATTGGGCCGGGCGGCCGCGGTGATCCGGCTGGGCCATGCGCAGGCTCACGTGGCTCGTCCGAGTTGGTCATTCTGGTTTTATCCCCTCGGTTCATGCTCGTGTCCCACGCTTGGCAGCGGGGCCAGCGGTCACTGACCGCAAGCATCCATCCCGCGTCGGCGTACTCGCTATGGCAAGTTCTCAACGTCCACGTCGGTGCTTTAGCGTGGGCGCCGCAGGCCGCCTTGGATGCGCATGCCAGGCCAGTGCGAGCAGCACAGGCCCAGGCTCAGGTTCGGGCAGATGCGGAGCGGGCGATGGTCA
Organism: uncultured Actinomycetota bacterium; assembly: GCA_963834695.1. Lineage (GTDB taxonomy): Bacteria > Actinomycetota > Actinomycetes > Streptosporangiales > Streptosporangiaceae > JASHPR01. The sequence continues at coordinate 36,799 of CAWIDQ010000039.1, read as the reverse complement.
GCTCCCAGTAGGCGAACCCGAACTGTGCCGCCGCCAGGGCCAGGAACGCCGTCGTCCACCAGTACGGCCATCGCACGGGGCCGGCGGGGCGGGGTACGGCCGTGCTCGTCACGCGTCCGACCGGCTGGCTGAGCCGCTGACCGCAGCGGCGAGGACACGGCGGAATTCCACCGAGACCCGGTCGGCTCTGGTGTGCAGTTCGGCTGCGGGGTCGAGCGGGAACTCCAGGCCGGACAGCGCCCGCCGCTGCAGGTCCAGGTCTTCCTCGAAGATCGTCATCTCGTACTTCGCGGCGCTGGCCGCTTGCTCGGCGTCGGTCAGGCCCGGGCCGGTCACCGTCTGGTAGACCCGGCACGTTCGCTCGTCCTCAGGCGACACCACGAACGTCAGGAACTGCCAGCCTTCAGCGTCGAGGAATTCCAGCAGCAAGGTCGCGGCCAGCGGTGCCTGATACCGGTAAGTCATGCGGCGCCGCTGGACCGCGGGCCGGGAACCATCGCGGACAGCCGGGTCGGTGAGGTTGGTGAACGCGTGCTCGCGGACCGCGGTGAACGACAGGCCTTGCCGGGCCACGTCCGCCCGCGGGATGGGTTCCGGGCCCGCGCCGCCGATGGTGGCGGCGTGCACGAACGGCAAGTGCGCCTCGTCGAGGAAGTTGTCGATCAGGATCGCCGCGTTGGCCTCCACCTGCAGGACAGGAAGCCGGACCGTGGCCGTGCCCTCGCCTGCCAGCGGCACCCCGGTTACCAGCTCGGGCAGAGCAGCGCGCGGCGGCAGCGGAGCCAGCCACACCACGCCATCTCGCTCGGCGATCTCCGCCGGGCGGTGCAGCGCGGCGCGCTCCGGGATCTGCGCGGCGTCGCCCAGCGCCGGGATGTCCACGCAGCGGCCGTCGCGGCCGAACCGCCATCCGTGATACATGCACTGGAGCGTGCCGTCACTGACATGCCCCGCCGACAGCCGCGCCCGCCGGTGCGGGCAGGCGTCGGCGAACGCCGCGACCGAGCCGCCCAGCCGGACCAGCGCCCAGCCCTGGCCGGCCAGGCGGATGGCGACGGGCTCCTCGCCGACGTCGCATGACAGAGCCACCGGATGCCAGAACTCTGCCAGTGCCGGGTGGGCATTGGTGAACTCCCCAGGCGCCATGCCTCCTATCATTACCCGCGCCGCGGCCGGCACACCCGGCCGTGATCATCCACGGCGCGACCGGCCTCGGTCCACGGCCGGGATGGCGCGGGACCGGGCCCGGCAGCCGTCACCGCGGTCAGGCCAGCCACGCCTCGATCTCGTCGGCCGGGCGGGGCAGCGCCCTGCTCAGCAGCTCGTACCCGCCGGGCGTGACCAGGACGTCGTCTTCGATGCGGAGGCCGAGCCCGCGCAACGCCTCGGGAGCGAACTCGTCGTACCGCTGGAAGTACAGGCCCGGCTCGACGGTCAGCACGTTCCCGGGACGCAGCACGCCGTCGATGTAGGACTCCGCGGGAGCGTCGCCGCAGTCGTGCACGTCCAGCCCGACCATGTGCCCGGGTGCGCAGAGCGTCCAGCGGCGGTGCAGCCCGCAGTCCTCGCGCAGCGACTCGGCGGCACTGACCGGGAGCACGCCGAGCTGTTCCAGCCCGGTGGCGAGGACCTGCGCGATCGCCCGGTAATAGTCCCGATACGGCTTGCCGGGAGCAATCTCGGTCAGTGCTGCCTGCTGCGCGGCGAACACGATCTCGTAGACCTCACGCTGCACCGCGGTGAACGTGCCAGACACCGGCAGGGTGCGGGTGAGGTCGGCGGTGTACAGCGTTCCGGTCTCCGCGCCCGCGTCGAGCACGATCAGTTCGCCCGGGCGCAACGGCCCGTCGTTGCGGGTCCAGTGCAGGATCGTGGCGTGCCAGCCGGCTGCGGCGATCGTCGGGTAACCAGGCCCGGCGCCGCCGGCCCGGCCCGGTGCTCGAACGCCGCCGCCACCGCCCGCTCGCCGCCTGGCGCCCCGGCTGCGGCCTCGCGGAGGACCCGGGCCGCATCGGCGAACCCGGCCACGCTGAGGTCTACGGCGGCTCGCAGCTGGCCGATCTCCCACTCATCCTTGACCAGCCGGGCCTCGGCCAGGCTCGCCCGGAGCCACTCCTCGTCCTGAGCGTCTGCCACGGCGACCGCGGCGTCGATCTGCGGATCGACGCGGCGCAGGACCAGGGATTTATGATCTGGCCGCGGTCCGTCTAGGACCGCATCGAGGTCGGCGCGCGGGGCGCAGGCCACGCCCAGCCGCTCAGCGAGGTCGGCCAGACCCGGACGCGGCCCCACCCATAGCTCGCCGTGCGCCCCGTCCAGCCAGAAGTTGTCATCGCTACGGCCCGACGGCGGCCGCACATAAAGCGTCGCGTCATGCTCCCCGCCAACGGGCTCCATAACGAGCACTCCGCCGGCTGTCTGGTCGCCCGTGAGCCAGACGTAGCTGCTGTCGGGACGGAACGGGTAGTGCGAGTCGCCGGCCCGCAGCCGCGGCTGGCCGGCTGGGATGATCAGCCGGTACCCGGTCCACCGCGCGGAAACGGCGGCGCGCCGCTTTGCGGTCAGCTCGGCAGGCGGGCCCGGCAGCAGGCCGGCCGCTCGGCATCGCCGGACCAGCCTTGCCGCATGTACTCGGACAGCCGCGCCGACGGCGGCTCACGGAACGTGGTTCTGCGGTAGCCCATCATGCGTGCAGTCTCACGGCGGCGTGGCCGGCCTGCCAATGCGCAAGTGTCGGATGTCGAGGGTTCGTCGCTGCGACGATTGTTAAGAGCCCGTGCTTGACCGGGGTCCTTGAACCAGCCAAAACTAGGGCATTATCTCTGCGCGCAGATCGCGGATTGGTTGTGGCCCTGAACGAACTGCAGGCTCTCGTCGAAGACCTGGCCAGGCGCATCGGCGCCCCGGCGGTGCTGGAAGACCACGAGCAGCGCATGGTGGTGTACTCCGCGCAGGACGGACCCATCGACGAAATCCGCCGGGATTCGATCCTGCGGCGCGAGACCCGCCCGGAGGTCAGGGACTGGTTCCGCCAGTTCGGCATCGTGCACGCCAGCGGGCCGCTGCGCATACCCAGCCATCCGGAGCTGGGCATCCTCGGCCGGCTGTGCGTCCCGGTACGCTTCCGGGGTCGGCTGCTCGGCTTCCTCTTCCTCATCGACGACGTGCGGCGGCTAGAAGGCCCCGACATCGAGCTGGTCGAGCGAGTCAGCCGCCATGCCGGGCTGCTGCTGTACGAGGACGAGCTTGACCGCCGGCTCTCGGCGAGCGTGTTCTCTCACCTGCTCACGCCGGACCTGGAGATGCGCCAGGTGGCGGCGCAGCAGCTCGTGGAGCAGGGCCTGGCGGCGGCCGACGCGCCGCACGCGGTCGTGGTGGTCCGGCTGGCCAACGGCCCGGTGCCCGGCCCCGGGGAAGTTATCGGCGACGCCATGCTCGAGCTGCTGCGCAGGCGCGTCCAGCCGGGCCTGCTGCAGATGGCGCGGCCAGACCACGGGGTGCTGCTGGTACCGGTCGCCTCGGCCGACGACGACCGGCAGGTCGTCATCACGGCCAGCGAGGCCTCGGCTGCGCTGGCCCGGGCGGTGCGCGGCCAGCCGCACGGCGGCAACGTGCGCGTGATCACGGGGATCGGTGACCCGCAGCCGCAGCTGGCCGACGCTCACCACTCGTACCGCGAGGCGCTGCTGGCCGCCAAGGTGGCCGCGGCGGTGCCCACGGTGGGCGACCTGGTCCGGTGGCGGGACCTCGGCGCATTCCGGGTGCTGGTGCAGGTACCGCTCGGCGATGACGTCCGCTCCTCCTGCGTCGATCCCCGGCTGCTGCGGCTCATCGGCTGCGACGACGACCTGGCGGGGACCGTCGAGACCTACCTCGATCTCGGGTGCGACGCCAAGCGGACCGCCGAGCAGTTGCGGCTGCACCGAGCCACGCTGTACTACCGGCTGGCCAAGGCAGGCCGGCTGACTGGCGCGGATCTTCACGACGGCAACGACCGCCTGGCCCTGCACCTCGGGTTCAAGCTGGCCCGGCTGAACGGAAGCTACCCGCCCGCTGGCTCCAGCGGCTTAGAGCCCCGGCCGGTACACCGCCGGCAGGCCAGCCGCCAGCGGGCCGGACCACCCGGCTGAGGTGGCCCGGCCCGGCTGGACGCCGGTCAGCTCGTGAAGTACCAGTACTCGGGCAAGAACGTGTACATCGGATTCCAGGTGACTCCCTGCAGGTTGCTCTTGACGGCCTGGATGAAGTACTGCTGGGGCACCCAGATGAACGGCACCTGGTCGGCGGTGAACGTCGCGTACTGGTGGAACAACGACATGCTGCTGTCGTCCTGGATGGATTTGATCAGGTTGTCCATCGTCGCGTTGGAGTAGCCGCCCGAGTTGGACGGCGCCCCGGTCAGGAACAGCGGCTCGCCGGTCGGCAGGTAGCCCGGGCCGTCGTACGCCCAGCCGCTGATGTCGACCATGATCCAGCTCTTGTTCGTCGGGACGGCCACGCCGAGCAGCGTGCTGAACGACTCGGCCTGCAACCCGATGGAGATCCCCGCCTGTGCGGCGTCCGACTTGTAGACGGCCTCCTGCGCGGCCAGCGCGGCCACGCCGGACGTGTAGAGCATGGTGAACTTCGCCTGGGTGCCTGCCTTGACCCCGCTGCCGCACTTGGCGGGATCCTCGCAGGTCATGACGCCGCCCACCATCTTCCAGCCGTGGCTTTCCAGCAGGCTCTTCGCCTTGGCGATGTTGAAGGGGTAGGGACCATCCCCGCCGTTGGCCTTTTCCACGGAGGGCTCGAAGGCGTTAACGGGCTCAGGGGGAACCGGCCCCGTCGTGGGGTACGCGTAGCCGCGGTAGATGGCCTTGGACATGCCGGCCTGGTCGTTGACGTACATCAGCGCCTGGCGGAAGTACAGCTGCTTGAACGCCGGCCCGTAGGTGGGGTTGTTCAAGTTGACCTGGTAGTAGGCGATTGCGTAGGTGTAGAAGGGATCGAGCTTGTAGCCGGACCCGAGCGGATTCGTCGACGGCAGCGCCTGGTTCACCGGCTTCTGCGGGAGGTCGGCCGGCGGGATCTGGCCCACGTCCAGCGTGCCCGTCTTCAGCGCCGTGTACTCGGCGGCGTCGGTGGTGTAGGTGACGTACTTGAAGGCCGACAGCGTCGGCTTCGGCGAACCCGAGTAGGCCTTGTTGGGCACGAAGGTGTCGTTGCCGGAGTTGCTGAACACCGACATCTTCCACGGGCCGTCCACCACCGACCAGATCGGGCTGGTCGCGTACGTGGAGGTGTCCTTGGACTGAGCGGTGAGGAAGCTGAACACCGCCGCGCAGCCGGCGGTGCTCGTGTGGCACCCGCCGCTTCCGGGCTTGGCGCCCGCATGGGTCACGTCCCACGCCATCGGCATCGGCGTGATCTCGGCTAGCTGGTTGTAGGTGAACCAGGTCGACGCGTAGGGCTTGGTCAGGTGGAGAACGATCGTGTCCGGACCGGTGATCGAGAATGACGCCAGGTTGTCCGGCAGGGTCCCCGGCGTATAGCCGCCGTAGTTGCTCTTCTCCGCCTTCATCATGTTGAGCCAGAACGCCACGTCCTGCGCATCGACAGTTTCCCCGTTGGACCACTTCCAGCCCTTGAGCTGGACCGTCACGGTCTTGCCGCCGTCGCTGTAGGCGGGCGTGTCGGCCGGCCCCAGCGAGTAATTGACCTGGACCGAATTGCCGTTGTTGCCGAACATGTACAGCGGCCGGTACAAGATCTGCTCGAAGTCCTGGCCGTTAGGAACGCTCTCATAGGCGATGGGGATGAATGGCCAGGCCCAGGTGGGACCTTGCCCGCTGATGATCCCGACCGTCGCTGTGCCGCCCTTCTGGGCCGCACCGTGCGAACTGGTCGTGGAACTCGATGAGGAACAGGCGCTGAGCACCAGCGCGACCGCGCTAAACGTCGCCGTGAGCCCGAGCAGACCGCGTCTCGTCCTGCTCGTCGTTGCCCATCGCCTGCTTGGCGACTGACCTGGCTTCATGTCGTGCTCCCCTCTTAATGTCGGGGTTGCGGGATTTGTCGGTAACATACCGATATACGCGAACCGGCTGGCTCGCGCATTCGTTTCGCGTTAAAAATCAGCTTGCCGCAGCTCATGGGATAATCCGGAGGTTACTGCCATGGCTCTTGGAGGAGAACGGACAATTGTCGAAAGCTAGCCAGGCGATCCGCGACAAATGACAGGTACGGCCCTGTTGAAGGTCCGCGCGGCTGTCAGCGGGTAGTTGAACACGCCAAGAAGCTTTCGTCCAGCGGCAGGCTGTGAGCAGCTGTCAATCCGCGTCATCCAACGCGCCACTGACGGGTGGCCGCGAGCTGGCCTGCTGCCCCGGCGGTCCCGTTATGGAAGACTCCCGGTGTGAAGATGACGGACCGCGTTTGCGCTGCAGCGCCCGTGCGATCGGCGGAGCGCCGGTGATCCGCAATGTGGTCGTCGGGCGGCTGCGGCCGGCCGATGACCCCGCTCAGCGCGCAGCGGATGCCGCGCTGCTCCAGGAGGGCCTGGCGGGCATCGCCGCGCTGCGGTTTCCCGGGATGCTGGCGATGAGTGTCGGGTCAGACCTGGGGCTGCGCGAGGGCGGCTGGAGCTTTGCGATCACCAATGACTGGCGGGACGCCGACGCCTACCGGGTCTACGACGCCGACGAGGAGCACAACCGGCTGCGCCGGGAGATCTTCGCCAAGATCTGCCAGGACATCGCCCGGGTGCAGATCCAGCTCGACGGCTGACAACCGCGTGCGTGATGGAAGACCTGATGCTGCCCGCGGGGACGGCGGCGTTCCCGGCCCGGCCAGCTGGCCACTACCCGTCCGGCGTCCTCGCGAATCGGAACACGATTACCCGACCGTCACCGCGCTCACTGGCGCGTCACCAGGCCCGCCGTAACCGGCAGAAGCGTTAGCAACTCGTATCTCGACAAGCAGCGTGTCCAGGAGCATGCTGTACCTGGCATTCAGGCAAACGGCGGCCTCCGGTGTCAACGAAGCCCGGAAGCGCCAGGGAGGATGGGCGAATGGCTTTGCGGCGAGTACTCCGGATTTTCGTCATCATCGTGACCGCGGCAGGTTCGCTTTCGGCCGCCGCGATGGCGTCGGCGTCAGCGAAAAACAGCATGGCCCACATCCCGGGCAGCTACCTGCCGATCCACGCGACCAAAACCGGTCAGATGTCGGCCGGGCGGATGAGCGTCGACGTGGTGCTGCAGCCGGGGAACGAAGCGGGTCTCAACTCCCTGCTCCACGCCCTGTACACGCCGGGGAGCGCTGACTACGGCCGCTGGCTCGCCGCGGGCCAGTTCGACTCCGAGTTCGCGCCGTCGCAGGCCTCGGTGCACGCGATGACCGCATACCTGCAGGGCAAGGGACTGACGGTGCGGCGGACCGTGACGCCCTTCCTGCTTCGGGCGGTCGGGAGCAGCGCCCAGATCGATGCCGCCTTCGCGACCACCATCGACAACTACCGCAACGCCAAGGGCGTGAAGTTCTACTCCAACGACTCGGCGGCCTCGGTGCCCGACAGCCTGGCGTCGAGGGTGCTCGGCGTGGTGGGGCTGACCAGCACGGTCCGGCTGCAACCGGAATATCAGCTCGCCGCGCAGGGCTCGGCCGGACACGGCAGCAGCGAGCCGAGCTGCGAGATCCCGTATCCGACCAACCTGGCTGAGCTCCAGGCGATCCCGGCCGATGGACCGTTCAACGGTTACGGCGGCGGCCCGGGCTGCAGCGGCCTGACCCCGTCGCAGACCAACAGCATCTACAACGCCCCCCACGCGGGACCGCGCGCCAAGGGCGCGGGCGCCAACGTGGCCGTGTTCGAGCTCTCCGCCTACAACCACTCGGACATCGCAAACTGGACGCGGACGTTCTACGGCTCTCACTACCACGCCAACCTCGTCGACATCAACGTCGACGGCGGGCCGCTGGCTCCGAACACCTCGCAGTGCCCGGTGGGAGACACGTGCTTCTACGGCTACGGCGGTGACATCGAGGTCGAGGCCGACATCGAGCAGGATCTGACGATTGCGCCGGACGCCAACTCCTTCCTCGTCTACAACGCACCCAACGACGAGACCGGCCAGACCGAGCTGGACGAGTACGCCACGATCGCCAACCAGGACAAGGCCGACTCCATCAGCTCGAGCTGGGCGATCTGCGAGCCGGATGCGGGCCTGGCTTACGCTCAGGCCGAGAACGTCATGTTCGAGCAGATGGCGGCGCAGGGCCAGAGCATGTTCTCGTCGTCGGGCGACACCGGTGCCTTCGAGTGCATCAGGGACGGCACGTTCAGCGACTACGCTCCGCTCCAGTCCCTCGACCCGGCCAGCCAGCCCTGGGTGACCAGCACCGGCGGCACCTCGTTCACGTCATTCGACCCGGGGGACAACCCCAGCCCGAGCTACCCGGGCAGGGCCGAGACGGTGTGGAACACGATCAACATCTGCAGCGGGAACAACTCATCAACGGCCAGCTCGCCCGGCATCATCGACTGCGGGGCCTACGGTGCGGGCGGAGGTGGCCACAGCATCTTCTGGCCGATGCCGAACTACCAGCGAGGCCCCGGGGTCATCAACCCCGACACGGTCTACGGCCCGAGCAACTGCGCCCTCGCGGCGAAGGGACAACCGTGCCGCGAGGGGCCAGACATCTCGGCCAACGCAGATCCCCTCACCGGATACGCGGAGTACTGCACCGGGTCGACCTACGTCTCGCCCAACCCGACCGGCCCCGACTATACGAGCGCCTGCTTCGGGATGACGCCGACGCCGGGTGCGCCCGGGTGGTTCCACATCGGTGGTACCAGCCTCTCCGCGCCGCTCTGGGCCGCCCTGTTCACTGATCGGGACGCCTTCCACGGTCACCGCGCAGGGGCCGCCAACTACCTTCTCTATTCGCTCTTCAACCACGCGTACGCCACCTACTTCCACGACATCACCGGATTCAACCAGCCCAGCACCAACAACGGCTTCTACCCGGTGACCCGCTACTACGACGAGGCAACCGGAATCGGCACCCCGAACTTCGCCGCTCTGATCACCGGGTAGGCGACCGGGACGCCAAGCAGGGAATCTGCTGTCCGATAGAGCCGGGGCTGGAAACAGCCCCGGCTCTATCAGCGATTACGAGTGGTAATGGACCGCGCGGGGCCTGCCCTGACTGCCCGAGTCAAAGCCGGGACGCGGCCCGGCTGCGGTCAGACGAACAGCGGCTCGGCCGCCGTCCGCTCGTACAGCGCGCTCATCGCCGCGTCGTCCGGCGCTCCGGTGTACCGGCTGGCCGCGTCGAGCACCTTGGGGAGCAGGTCCACGTCCCCCACGCTGCAAACGAACACCCCGGGGCGGCTCAGCGCCCACCACACCGCAAGATCGATGTCGTCCTGCTTTTCGAGCGGCTCGTACCAGGTCGCCCGGGTGTGCGTCCGGCCCGCCCAGGGACGCAGCGCGATCGACTTGATCGTCTGCACCGCGACCCGCCGCTCGCGGCAGGTCTGGTACAGGGCGTCCAAGTTGGCGGCGTAGTACGGATTCTGCATGGTAACGAAGTTGTACGGGAGCAGCACCGAGTCGAAGTCAAACCGCTCGAGGCTACGCCGGTGCGTCGCAGCGATCTGGCTGCCGTGGCCGGTCACCCCGATCCAGCGGACGAGGCCTTGCTCTCGTGCTTCAATAGCGGCGTCAAGCGCCCCGCCAGGGCTCAGGGCGGTGTCCCACTCGATCGGGTCGGCCAGGGAGTGCAGTTGCCACAGGTCGACATGGTCGACGCCCAGCCGGTCCAGGGACCGGTGCAGTTCCTCGCGGGCCCCGGCCGCGGTACGCTCGTCGCCCTTGGTGGCCAGGAAGAACCGGCCCGGTTCGCGCTGCAGCCACGGCCGGATGCGCACCTCCGCATCGCCGTAGGACGACGCCACGTCCAGATGGTTCACCCCGTGGGCGAGCAGGACGTTCAGGGTCTCGTCCGCGACCCGCTGGGAGACCTGCGCGAGAGCCGCCCCGCCGAAGATCACCCGGCTGCTGTGGTGGCCGGTGCGGCCGAACTCTGCCTGTTCGATGGGCACGAGACCTCCCGAAGCGCTAGAGCTCAATCCGAGCGTACAGCGGATCGCGGAGGCCAAGACAATGATCATGGAATCACAACCTGCTGGCAGGACGTCCGCCAGGACCGCTATGACCTTGTGACCAGCGGCCTTCCCGGTCGTTGCGCCTAGGGTTGTTTTCATGACATCAGCCGGTGCAGGCAGGCACACCTGGGTGGACGCGACGGCAGGCGTGGCCGGCGATATGTTGCTGGCGGCGCTCGTCGACGCCGGCGCGCCCCTCGCCGTGCTGCAGGGCGCCGTGGACGCCGTGCTGCCGGGATCGATTCGGCTGGCGTCCACGCCGGTCTCGCGGGCCGGGATGCGCGCCACCAAAGTGGACGTCCAGCCTACGGCGAAGGATCAGGCACATCGCAGCTGGCGCGACATTCAGGCCTTGCTCGAGCATGCGGATCTCGCGGCAGCCGTACGGGAGCAGGCCCAGCGCGTATTCCGGCGGCTGGCCGAGGCCGAAGCGCGAGTACACGGGGTCGCGGCCGACGAGGTGCACTTCCACGAGGCTGGAGGCTGGGACTCGATCGCGGACGTCATCGGCGTGTGCGCCGCCCTCGACTGCCTGGGGGTGGCCTCCATGTCCTGCAGCGCCGTGGCGCTGGGCTCTGGCCGGGTCGCGACCTCCCACGGCGACCTCCCGGTTCCTGTCCCGGCGGTGCTGGAGATGTCGGCGGGCTGGCGCGTGCTGTCCGGCGGCGAGGGGGAACTAGCCACCCCGACCGGCATGGCGCTGCTCACCACTCTGTCGCAGGAGTCCTGCGACTTGCCCGCCATGTCAGTGCGCGCGGTCGGCGTGGAGCCGGCACCGCAGATGTCCCCGGTCGCCCGAACGTCGCGCGCGTTGTCCTCGGTGACCGTGCTGACCGGCCCGCGCAACCGGATGATCCGGTGATCATGTCGCTGCTGGAAACCAACGTCGATGACATGGACCCGCGGGTGTGGCCCACTGTCCTGGCGTCGTTGCTGAAGGCGGGCGCGGCCGATGCATGGCTGGTCCCGATCGTGATGAAGAAGGGTCGCCCCGCTCATACGCTCGCCGTGCTCACGCCGGTGACCAGGCGCGAGGCGCTACGGCGCCTGATCTTCGAGCTGACCACCACCATCGGGGTACGCGAAGTCGCTGTCACCAGGATTGCGCTCGACCGGTTCTGGGTGCCGTTGCCGGTCGCCGGCGGCCGGGTTCGCCTGAAGGTCGCGCATCGTGCCGGCGAGGTAGTCCATGCGACCCCGGAGTTCGACGATGCTGCGGAGGTGGCCGCGGAACGATCCGTCCCGGTCCGGCGGGTGCTCGAAGAAGCCATGGCCGCCGCGGAGCGCGAAGGTTTCGTGCCGGGCAGGCGAGTCGAGCAGGCCTAGCCTAGGCCGGGGCCGAGATCTGAGCAGCCAGGTGCCCGGCACCGTAGCCGTTATCGATGTTGACCACGGCCACGCCGGGCGCACAGGAGTTGAGCATGGTCAGCAGAGCCGCCAGGCCCCCTAGCGCCGCGCCGTAGCCAACGGACGTCGGCACGGCGATCACCGGTGCGGAGACGAGGCCGGCGACCAGGCCAGGCAGCGCGCCGTCCATCCCGGCGACCACGATGATGACGCGGGCCGACCTCAGCTGGTCGAGCCGGGCCAGGATGCGATGCAGCCCGGCAATGCCGACATCGGTGACGAGATCGGCGGCACGGCCGAGATAAAGAGCGGTCAACTGTGCTTCCCGGGCGACCCCCAAGTCGGCGGTACCGGCCGCGACCACCAGAACCCGCCCGCCGCGCGGAGCCGGCGGCACAGGCGGCCAGGCCAGCATGCGCGCGTCTTCGTCGTGGCAGGCATCCGGCAGGACACTCAGGACCGCCTTGGCGTGCGCGGGACCCGCGCGGGTGAACAACGTCGTGGTGCCGGATGCCTTGATGGCGCGGGCGGCGGCACTGACCTGGCGGGGCGTCTTGCCCTCGCAGTACACCGCCTCGGGGTAGCCGCGGCGACGGGCCCGGTCATGGTCCAGCTCGATGAACGCCGCCATAGCCCCATCCGGCTGCCAGGGTTCAGTCACGCGTGACCGGCAGCACTGACATCGTGAAGGCACCAGACTGGATACCGAGCAGATCGACGGCGACGAACCGGAAGCCGGCGGCGGTAATGGCGGCGTGGATCTGCTCGCGCGCCGGGGCGGAGACGGCTCGCACAAGCTCCCCGGCGGGAAGCTCGATACGGGCCACCTGGCCGTGATGACGCACTCTGGACTCGGCGAAGCCCAGCATCCGCAGAGACTTCTCCGCCGCCTCGATCTGGGCGAGCTTGGCCTCGGAAACCTCCTGATAGTGAGGAATCCGGGACGCCAGGCACGGAGCGGCGGGCTTCTCAGCACTCGGGAGCTGCAGCGCCCTGGCGATGGCACGCACGGCCGCTTTACCCAGTCCCGCATCGGCCAGGGGCCGCAAGACCTTATGGTTGCTGGCCGCGCGGGACCCGGGCCGATCCGGGCGCACCGAGTCATCGGCGTTCTCGCCGTAGGCCACGGCCGCCAAGCCATAGGTACCGGCTACTTCATCGTCAATGCGGGTAAACAGCTCGTCTTTGCAGTAAAAGCAGCGATCGGGGCCATTGGCGCGGTAGGCCGGGTTGTCCGCTTCCCTGGTCTGGATCTCGACGATGCGGGCGCCGACGGCCGCGGCGACCTGATGCGCGGCAAGACGTTCGTCTGCCGCCAGACTGGGCGAGACGCCGAGGATGGCGACAACCTGGTCGGGGCCGAGTGTCCGCACGGCCAAGGCGAGCAGGACCGAGGAGTCGACGCCACCGGAGAACGCGACGCCCAGCGGGGCCGCCTTCAGGAGCTGGGAGCCCACCGCCTGGGCGGCTGCCGAGAGCTCACCGGTGAGAGGCTGATCTACCAAACCAGTCATATCAGTCACCTCGACTGCCCTAGCCGCCAGCTGCCATTCTGTCATTGCGGCACGCTGCGAGGTGTCGGCGGTTGCTACCCTGCCGACCCAGGTCGAGCCGCCGCGAACAGGTGGAGCATCTCGCGATTGAAGGCCGGGATGTCGCTTGGCTGCCGGCTGGTCACCAGATTGCCGTCTACCACGACCTCCCGGTCCACCCAGGTTGCGCCCGCATTCCGCAGGTCATCCTGGATGGTGTGATAGCTGGTCAAGGTCCGGCCGCGGGCCAGGCCGCTTGAGACCAGTTCCCACGGGGCGTGGCAGATCACAGCCATCGGCTTCCCGGCACCATCCATCTGCGTGATGAAGGACTGCACGTCCGGTTCCATGCGCAACCGGTCGGCGTTGACCGCGCCGCCGGGGAGCAGGACCGCGTCGTAGTCTCCTGGATCCGCATGGTCCAGTGTCTTGTCGACGGCGAACTTCTGGGTCGGCTGAAGATCGTGCCGGACGGCCTGGATCTGCCCGGGCCTGACCGACAGCAGCTCGGTCCGGGCACCCGCGTCGCGCAGCGCGCTGACCGGCTCGGCCAGCTCTGGCTCCTCCACCCCGTCGGTGGCGATCACGGCAACTCGCAGGTTCTCAAGCGCGGGCACGGCGTCCTCCTTGATCTCTCACACCCTGGCGTGCGTGCTTCGCGCCAGGTCAGGATCAAGGATGCCGGCGAGTGCTCGAGCGTGCTGGATTCCACGCACCAGCCGGCGTCGTCGTGGCATACCGGCAGCACCGGAGAGGAGACGGGCAGGCTCAGCCGCACCGGCCCCGAATCGCGAGGTGCGGCCGGGGAGACGACAGCGGCACGGCCGTCGGGATCACCGGGATGGCGGCGCTGGCCCGGGGCTCCTTCTGTCCGACCGGACAGAGCCGGCCGCTCGATGCGAATCACGGTCTGCCGCTCCGCCCGCCACAGCACTCCGGTACCGGCCACGAAGTCCGCTATCAGGCGATCTCCGCTGCACATGGCGACCTCTTCTCTCAAGTGGCTAAGCCGAGGGTAACCCCTGTTCCTCGAGGAGCACCTCCATCCCGCTCGGCGAGCGGACCTTGACGATCCGGTAGGTCCAGTCCTCGCGCGGCTGCTCGACGGTTACCTCGAAGCGCAGGCCGGCCCGCTGGCAGGCAGTGATCGCGGCGTCCGCATCGCTGATGCCGAGCTGCCAGGTCAGGCCGGATCCGGCCGGATCGGCACCGGGACGGCGGCTGAGCCCGAACTCCACGGCGTCGTTGCCGACCGCGATGAAGCCCGGGTATTCGGGGCCCTCGTAGGTCGTGCGCAAGCCCAGCCGCTCGTAGAAACGCCGTTCCGCGTCCGGATCTGCGACATGCAAGATCGGCACGAGCTTGGTGATCAGGTCGCTCATGGTCCCGATTGTGCCGCAGCGAGCAGCAGAAGCCACCGCCAGCGCATAATCGGGGCGCTTTGACTTGGTTCGGTCTGTTGTTGAATCGGTGCCCGAGGGGTGCTCTACTCGACGGCATGATCGGGAGCGCGGCGGCGGAGGTGTTCGAGCCCGCGCGGCTGGGCCCCGTCGAGCTGCGTAACCGGGTGATCAAGGCGGTTTCCGCGGCGGACCTGCACCGGATCACCCGTGCTCACGCCGAGGCCCGGTCACTGTGCATCCACTGCAACAAGTGCATGCCCACCATCTACAGCGGCACTCGCTGCGTCCTGGCCACCTCTGACGGCGGGGTCACAGCCCGGAGACAGGCGTGAGGGTCGTGGTGGTGGGCGCGGGCTTCGCCGGGCTCATGGCGGCCTGGCAGCTAACCCAGCGCGGCGGCGAGGTCGTGGTGCTGGAGGCACGCGGCCGGGTGGGTGGCCGGGTCTGGTCGCAGGAACTCATCCCGGGTGATCGGCGGACCGTCATCGAGCGAGGCGCCGAGTTCGTGCTGGACGGCTACGACGCGCTACGCGAGGTGCTGGCTGAGCTTGGCCTGGAACTCGCGGGCACGGCGATGTCCTACTACCAGCGGGAGCCGCGCGGTGGCGGCTCGGCAGACGCGGCCGAGGTGGGCAAGTGTGCTGCGTGGGTGGCTGCGGCGGCAGCCGCCGCGGCGCCGGGCACCTCCCTCGCCGAGGTGGCCGCAGGCTGGCCGGGCCCGTCTGACGCCCTGGCCGCGTACCTGGCGCGAATGGAGACAACGTCGGGCGCCAGTGCCGGCCGGCTCGCTGCTGCCGTGGCTGAGGACACGACGGCCGGGTTCGGCCGGCGGCCGAGCTGGCGGGTGGCGGGCGGCAACCAGCAGGTGGCTGCGGGCCTGGCCCGACGGCTCGGTCCAGCGGTACGGCTGGCCAGCGCCGTTCGCGCCGTTCAGCAGGACCACCGCGGCGTGCAGCTGAGCACCGCGGGCGGAACTGTGACGGGCGACGCCGCGATCATCACGGTCCCCATGGCGGTGCTGCGCCGACTGCCGATCGTGCCGTCCGTTCCCGGCCGCCAGCGAGCCGCCTGGGAGCGCAGCGGGGTGGCGCACAACGCCAAGCTGCATATGCCGCTGAACCGGGCCGCCGCGGCGTCCGCGGTGCAGAGTGTGCCCGGCCGGTTCTGGACTTGGACGGCGGCCGACATGACCGGGCAGGTCCAGCCGGTCCTCCACGCGTTCGCCGGGACCCAGCAGGGCTTGTCGGTCCTGGCGGTGGCCGACGGGCCGGCCACCTGGGCCACGCAGGCCGCGGCGCTGCGCCCGGAACTGGACACCGATCCGGACCGGGCGGTCCTCACCACCTGGAACGACGACCCTTGGGCGGGTGAGTCATACACGGCAGACACGCTTACCGCGGCGCCCGGCGACCTGGACATCCTGGCCGCCCCGGCCGGCCGCATCTACTTTGCCGGCGAGCACACCGCCGGCCACTGGGCCGGCCTGATGGAAGGCGCCCTGCGATCCGGGCAGCGCGTGGCCGGAGAGGTGCTCGCCAGCCAGCACACGGCCCGCTGAAGTGGAAGGATCTAGCCATGGACGAGCGAGAACAGGCACCGGACAGCAGCTCGGGCGAGAGACCAGGCCACGGCTCCGAGGTGCCGGACGAGGACCCCGAGGCGGGCATGATGCGGGAGATTCTGCGCCGGCAAGAACGGCACCGCGAAGGCGGGGTTGAGCCCGAGCTTGCCGAGATGGACGAAGAGCCCAAGCCCGAGGGGTAACCCGGCTATGGCGCCGGGGTCATGTCTGTGCCCAGACCTTCTGGAGCGGTGCGACAGGCTGTTATCCCCACTGCCCGGGCTGGTAGTCACCGGCGGGCTGCCGGGTGATGACGTTCAGCCGGTTGTAGGTGTTGATCAAGGCGATGAGGCACACCAGCGCCGCGAGCTGGTCATCGTCGTAATGCTTGGCCGCGTCCGCCCAGGCCTCATCGGCGACGCCGCCGGCGGCATCGGCGATGCGGGTGCCCTGCTCGGTGAGTTCCAGGGCGGCCCGCTCGGCCTCGGTGAAGACGTTCGCGTCCCGCCACACCGCGACCAGGTTGAGCCGCACCCGGCTCTCCCCGGCGTGCTCGGCATCCTTGGTGTGCATGTCGGTGCAGCCGGCGCAGCCGTTGATCTGGCTGGCCCGGATCTTCACCAGTTCCTGCGTCGCGGCCGGGAGGGCTGAGTCAGTCACGACCGCGCCGGCCGAGTTGATGTACTTCCCGAACTTCGCCGCCATGCTGTTGCCGTGGAAGTTAAGGCGGGTATCCATGGTGATCTCCTCGTCGCTCTGGCGGGTCACACCCTGTTGACACGGCGGCTCACCCAGATGTGACGGCGCCGACGTGATCGGCGCCGGGATGCGCGGCCGCAGATTGTCAGAGGCAACCTGGTAGGCCACTTCCGCGCGTTGCTGGTCCAGGCTGGCGATCGCTGTCCGTGCGGAGGGACGGTCGTCGCGAGGGACGGCGAATTCGGGGAGTTCCTGGGCTGTACCAGCTACCGGAACGGCCACGGCTGCCTGCGGGTCTGGCACATGACTGGGCGCCGGTTCTACCAGTGGGAGCTGCACCGGCGGTGGGCGGCATAACGCATGGCAGCCCCCGTCGGCTACGGGCAATTTCCGGTCGATGCCGGTCGCGGGATGGTGGTCGACCAGGTGCGCGGCGATGCCGGGGCGGACCAGAGCCGGGATTGTAGGCACGGCAGCGGGATCTGCGGATGCTCGACCGGCGCCGTGAGATCGACCCGGCGTGGTTCCAGCGGTCTCGGATGCTCGAAGGCCGCGCGTTCGCCGCGATCCGGAGGCTGGCCGAGGCGCGGCGCGCGCTACCCGCGCTCCGCTCTGGCGGCCAGACCGAGCTCGTGCCGACCGGCAACCGCAGCGTGCTGGCCTACTGCCGGGTGCACCCGCGCAGCGCGCCGTTCCTCTCGGTCACCAACTTCAGCGACGTCACGCAGCCGGCCGACGCCGGGATCATCGCCCGCGCGGGCGTCTACCGGCTCAGGCCCGCGCACTCCACGACCGGCGAGCTCGCCATCAACGCCGGGCGGATCGAGCTGTCGCCGTGGAGCTTCGCCTGGCTCACCGGCGAGTCGCCGGCTCGGTCGGCCGGCGCCCGGAGCAAGCTGATTAGCTGGGCATACGCGTGAACGAACGACCCGGCAGGTACGTGATCCGGATAACGGGACCTTCATGCCTGCGCGAGTGGGGAGACGTGATGAACAAGATATGGCTGGCACCGGCGGGACTCGCCGCTGCCGCTCTGATGATTACTGCGTGCGGTAGCTCGTCCAGCACGACCAGCGCGCCCAGCGCCGCGGCGCCCGCCGCCACGACCGCCTCGAGCGCGCCCGCGGCGAGCGGCACCGAATTGAAGACCGCGACGATCAGCGGGGTCAGCGTGCTGACCAACGCCCAGGGCTTCACGCTGTACTGGTTCGCCCCGGACACCGCGACCACGTCGAAGTGCAACGGCTCGTGCGCCACGTACTGGCCGCCGGTCAAGGGCCCGGCCACCGCGGGCCCGGGCGTCACCGGCAAGCTCACTACGATTACCCGGGCGGACGGCTCCATCCAGGCCGCCTACAACGGGCATCCCCTCTACACCTACAAGGGCGACACGGCACCCGGGCAGGCCCACGGCAACAACCTGAACCTCTCCGGCGGCGTGTGGCACGAGGTCACGGTCTCCGGCGCGGCGGCCCCGGCTCCCAGCACGTCCACCAGCTCCAGCGGCGGCGGATACGGGTACTGAGCCGCGGGCCGCGCGAGACCGGGACGTGCTGGACGAGGAGACCGCCGCCGCCTACCAGCGGCGCATCGGCGTGACGCCGCCGGTGACCGCGGACGCAGCGGCGGTTCGCCTGCTGCACGAGGCGCACCAGAGGGCGGTGCCGTTCGAGAACCTGAGCATCCACCTGGCCGAGCCGATCTCGCTGGAGCCGGGCGACCTGGTCAGCAAGATCGTGCGGCGGCAGCGCGGCGGCTTCTGCTACGAGCTCAACGGGTTGTTCGCGCTGCTGCTGGAGGCGCTCGGGCCGGCGTGACGCGGGTCGCCGCGCGCGTGTACGGCGACAGCGGGCTCAGCCCGCCGTTTGACCACCTGGCGCTGATCGTGCGCCCGGCCGACGGCACCGGGCCGTGGCTGGCCGACGTGGGCTTCGGCAGTCACAGCTACTACCCGCTGCTGCTGGACGACCGCGGCGAGCAGGACGACCCGGCCGGGCGGTTCCGGCTCGCCGACGCGCCGGACGGGGACGTGGACGTGCTGAAGGACGGTCGGCCGCAGTACCGGTTCGAAAGGCGGGAACGGGTGCTGGCTGACTTCGTCCCTACCTGCTGGTGGCAGCAGACCTCGCCGCAGTCCCACTTCACGGCCGGCACGATCTGCTCGCGGCTGACCCCGGAGGGCCGGGTCTCGATCAGCGACCGCACGCTCATCCAGACCAGCGGCAGCCTGCGCACCGAGCAGCACCTGGCCGACGACGACGCCCTGCTCGCCGCGTACCGCGAGCACTTCGGCATCACGCTCAGCCGGGTCCCGGGATGCGCCGGTCAGCGCGTCACGAGACAGAACGGGTGACCGGCGGGGTCGGAGTACACGCGCCACCGGACCTGCTGCCCGCCCGGCCCGGGGCGGGGTGGCACGCGCTCGGCGGCAAACACCGCGCCCGCCGCGACCACGCGCTCGTGAGCCGCGGCGAGGTCGCGGACCAGGATGTCGAAGTGCGCGGCCGCACCCGTCCCGTCCCGGCTCCGGGCTGACGGGGATCCGGCGGGAGGCCGCGCTCTGGCCGGGGCGCGTGCCCGGAGCTTGGCGACGTACCCGGGGGCGGGGTTGCCGGGCCGATAGCGGCACCGCCTTGAAGCATGAGATCATCCCGGACTATGCACAAGGACCTGCGGGAATCCCCTGAGTACGCAGCGGTCGCCGAGCACCTGCGGCGGCTGCACGAGCCGGGTTTCGGCAAGCCGTACCGTGTCACCGACCTGGTCGCGACGGCCGACGCCAGCCGGATCGTGGTGACCGGATCGGTCTATGACGAACTCGACGGCCTGCCCCGTACCGCCCTGTACGAGGTGCGGGACGGCGCGCTGCGCGCGCTGACCTCCGGTGCCGGGTCAGCCAAGGCTGCCCGGCTCGCGCCGGACGGGTCATCCCTGGCCTTCTTGTCCGACCGGACCAAGGCCGACGTGTTCCAGCTGTACCTGCTGACCGACGGGCAGCTCGGCGAGGCCCAGCCAGCCCCTGCTGTCCCCGGCACGGTCGAGTATCTGGCGTGGTCACCGGACGGCACCCGGATCCTGCTCGGGGTGGCCGGACTCGGAGCGGAGATGGCTGACGCGCAGGGATCGGGAACGGCCGGCCCGGGCGAGTCCGGGCTACCGTCCTGGTACCCGGAGGTCGAGGCCGGGACGCCAGAGAATGCCTGGCGCGGCCTATGGCTCTACACCCCGGCCTCCGGCGAGCTCGCCCGGGTCTCGCCCGACGGGCTGAACGTCTGGGAGGCGGCTTGGTCTGGCCCCGGGCATGTGCTGGCCATCACCAGCGAGCAGCCCGGCGAGGACGACTGGTACTCCGCGGTGCTCAGCCGGCTCGACATCTCGACGGGTGAGGTGACCGAGCTGCTCCGCAGCGACGTCCAGCTCGGGCTGCCTGCAGGGACGCCCGACGGCACGAGGGCCGCCGTGGTGGAGGCGGTCTGCAGCGACCGGTGGATCGTCGCGGGTGACCTGATCCTGCTGGACCTGGTGGCCGGCACCAGGTGCGCCGTCGACACCGCCGGGACAGATGTCACGGCGGTCCAGTGGATCGACGGAACGCGGCTCGGCTACATCGGCCAGCGCCATCTGGACAGCGCGGCCGGGATCGCCGAGGCCGGGGAGGGACCCCTGCCGGAGACGATCACCGCCAAGGAACTGGTCGCGTCCGCACAGTCGTGGGCGAGCTGGTTCTACCCGGCCGGTGCCTTCATGTCCGACGGCCGGGTCGTCGTAATCAGGGACGAGTACGACCTTCCGCAGCAGATCGCGATGGTCGGCACAGGCGCCGACCAGGTGCTGGCCTCCCTGGCCCATGCCGGCACCGACTACATCCGATCGGTCGCGGGCTCGGCGACGAACGTCAGCTGGGGCGCACCGGACGGGACAGCGATCGCAGGAGTCCTGTGCACTCCTGCCGGAGCCGGGCCGTTCCCGCTGGTCTTGCACGTCCACGGCGGGCCGATCGGGGCTTACCAGCGGACCTGGTCGATGGGTGACTACGCGGTACCCCTGCTGGTCTCCCGCGGGTATGCCGTCCTGCTCCCGAACCCGCGCGGTAGCTCTGGGCGGGGCCAGGAGTTCGCCGCCGCGGTCGTCGGCGACATGGGCGGCGCGGACACGTACGACTACCTGTCCGGAATCGACGCGATGATCGAGCGCGGGATCGCCGATCCGGCGCGGATCGGCACGATGGGCGTCAGCTACGGCGGGTTCATGTCGGCTTGGCTGGTGACCCAGGACCAGAGGTTCAAGGCCGCCGTGGCCGGCTCGCCGGTGACTGAGTGGTACAGCTTCACGTTCACGACCAACATCCCCCGCTGGGGACTGTGGTTCCTGGACAACGCCGACCCGGAGGAAATCGGCAACCAGGTATACACACGCAGCCCGGTTATGCACGCGAGCAAAGCCAGGACGCCGACCCTGCTCACGGCGGGCGCGAAGGACCGGTGCACGCCGGTCGGCCAGGCCCGGGAGTTCTACCAGGCACTGGTCGGTCACGGCGTCGACTCAGAACTGGTGATCTACCCCGGGGAAGGACACGGCGTCAGCCGGTTCCCGGCCATCACCGATTACCTGACCCGGCTCGTGACCTGGTTCGAGAGGTACATGCCGGCGTGATCTCGCGCCACGCGGTGCCTTCAGGTGCCGCGTTGCGAACGTTCAGCGATCATTCAGGAACGCTCACTACCTTCCAGGCATGGATGAGTTCCGGGCCCGCCGGGTGGTCGACTCCCTTCGTGACCGCGGAGTCAACGCGCACCTGCTCCGCGGCGGTGTCGGCCAGTTCGGCGTCCGCGTGCCGCTGCCCGGCGGCCGCGAAGCCGAGTGGGACACCGACGGCACGGCCGGCCTGGAGGCCCAGGTGATGCGCGACGGCATGCTCGTCGGCTACGTGCCCCGGATTCAAGGCTCCGAGGACTTCGACGAGTCCCGCATCGTTGACGCCATCGCCCGCACCGACTACGACCAGCCCGTGGCCCGCCAGCGCACCATCGCGCCCGCACCTGCCCCCGCCCTTCCCCACGAAGGCGGCGTCTTCCGCCGTTTCCTCGACGGCTTCCGCTACGGGTAACCAGGCCCCGCGCTCACCGAGCTGACTTGCCCGCCAGCCAGTTCGAGGACCGGGTCACTTGCGGCTGCGCTCTTCCAGCGCGTGGAGGGCCTCGGCGAACGGCCGCTCGAGCCAGGCCAGGTGGTTGGCCTCGCCGTGATGGTGCGTCGTGAACTGGTCGGACCTCCGGACCGCGGTGTGCCGGACGTATTCGCTAGCACCCTCGATGAGGGTCCGCATATAGCGGATGCCTTCGGGGTCGGTCATCGTCCAGCCGCCGCCGCAGGCGAGGTAGACCGGCGAGGTGTGCGCGAAAACCCGGCGGCCCCATTCATCGAGGTGGTAATCGACACCGAACGCCCGGCAGACTATCCACGAGTTGCCGTCGATCCGCAATTCCTCACTGATTTCGGCCTGCCGTCCACCGTTGGCTTCTGCCCTCACAACAACCTCTCCGTTACGCACGACTTCCAGTGAACGGAGCGGGAAAATGCTGTGCACCGCGGCATGGATACTGACCGTTCCCGGCCCGGAAAGCTCGACGGTATCGCCCGGCTCGCACCCGTCAACCGACAGCGTCACGAGCGGCCCACCAGAAAGGAACGTGCGACCCGACCGCACCGCCCGGCACCAGGCCTCGTAGCTGAACTCCTCGTCCAGCCGCGCGTACGTGCGGTACAGGCCGACTGGCACGGCGCTTGACATCTTGTCCGTGCCACCGACGAGCGGCAGCCGGTAGCCGCTGTTCAGATACTGGTAGTACTCGAGCATCGCGTCGTCGGAATGGGCCAGCATCTCGACGGCGTCGGCTCGGTCGGTCGCGACGAGAACGGCCGGCTCGCCGTTCGGATTCGGGAAATGCGCGGCGACGACGGTGCCGCCCTGGGCGTGCGTGCGGTCGGCCCAGTCGCTCAGCGTCGCGTCCAGCGCGCCGCCGAGCTCGGCCTCGTCGGGGCCATCGCTGCACCACGGCATGACCGGTTCTTTCAGGCCCCACAGGACCATGTGCCCGAGGGCGTGCTGGCGGTTTTCCTGGCCGACATACGTTATGTAGCCGCCGCCGTCGGCGACGCTGGGCCGGCCGGAGAAATCCTCGGTGTTGGTGAACAGCGCACCCCACTGCGTCTGCAGCACATTGACGACACGCAGATCCTCGCCCCTCTGTTCGAGCTGAGCGCCCGGAGCCGACAGGAAATGCACATGCGAGTCGCCAGACCACCATCCTTCCGAAGCCATGTCAGCGACGCGCCCGATCCGCAGCGTCAGCTCTCGCTGACCCGGCTCGATCCGCACGGTCTGCCGGAGCGGCTCGTATTCGAATCCGCGCGCGACGTCCACGACGACGTCGCCGCGTGGCAGCCATCCCTGGCAGGTGCCGTCGATATATGCGTAGCTGCGCTGGCCCAGCCGGACGTCACCGCCGACGTCGTAATGCCAGCTGCCGAGATTCTGCGTCACGTGATTGTGGTGGCCGTGCGGCTGGTAGGGAATTCCAGCGGCCGAACGGAAATGGACCCGGCACGGCACCGGCCGCCCGGTCGCGTCGTCGACGACGCTGACATGCACCCAGTTACGGCCGTCTTCGACCAGTTCCAGCGAGACCCGGCCGGCGTCGGCCCGCCCGTCGCGTTCCACGTCGCCCCAGCGCACCCGGCCGAGCTCGCTGCCGCCCTGCCGGACTGCGACGGTGGCCGACGGCAGCGCGGCGATCGACGCGTACGCGGCCGTTCCCTCAGTCGCTCCCCAGCCGGCCCGGTCGTCCTGGCCGGGCAGCGGCTGCGGATAGGTCGCCACGCCCCGGTCCACGTCGATATCGAAGACGCCATCCCGCTCGTCCTTGGCCAGGAGCCGCACCGGGCGCGCCGGCGTGCGGACGAACGGGTACTCATCAACGTCGCTGGTCGTGACGCCGGCCACGATGAATCGCGTGCCGCGCGGGATGAACTCGATCCGTTCGACCGGTCGCCGCGGATGAGGATTTTCCCAGCACCACAGGAAGTATCCGGCGGGCCATCCCATGGCATGCTCCGCCAGACGCATCCCGGCTTCACCCCACGGGCCCTGGAAGCGCGGCAGGCTGTGGTCGTTGGTGTCGGTGACGGCGAGGAACGGCAGACGCCCCCACCCCGGCGGCACCACCTGGATTTCGAACCGCTCCCGGATGCGTGCGACCACGACCTCGCCGCCGGCCAGGTGAAACGCATACTCCGCGACGGTCTGCCCGACACCATGACCGGCCGGCGCGCCCGGCTGGAGCAGCCGGTGCGCGACGATCACCCGCCGCGCCAGCCTGCCGATCCCGACCGGCGTCGAAACGCCGGGCAGCAGGAAGCAGCGCTCCGCGGACGGTGGTTCCGGCCCGATCAGGAACGGCAGGCCGCGCAGATTCACCCGCCCGAGCGGAACCTCGCCTGGCTCATCGCCAAGAACGTCCACACCCGCGTTGCATGCAGCGGACAGGTCTACTGGCTCATAGCTCGGCACGCGTCCGATCGTAGGACGCGCGGCCCGCCCGGCCCCAGTCGATTTCGGCCCGCGGGGTGGCAGACTCATGATCGCGTGGACCATCTCGCGATTGGATCGATCATGGAGAACCTCGCTGCGCGCTTTCCCGCCTGGCCTGGCGACGCCGAGGTGGCGGTAGCCCTGACTTTCGACGTCGACGGCGAGGCTCCCTGGCTGAGCGAGGGTCCCGGGTACGCTCGCCGGCTGACCCTGCTGTCGCAGGGCCGCTTCGGCCCGTCCCGGGGCCTGGGCCGGATCCTGGGGCTGCTGGCCGGGCTGGACGTCACGGCCACGTTCTACGTGCCCGGCCACACCGCCGATCAGCACCCCGGCGCCGTGGAGGCCATCCTGGCGGGCGGTCACGAGGTCGGGCACCACGGGTACCTGCACCGGGCAGGGCCGTCCGGGGTTCGCCACGCACGCGCAGATCGCGGACCTGGCCGCCCCACCCGGTGACTCACCCTGAGGGCATCCGCACGGTCACGAGCGCGCCTGTACGCCGGGCATCGGGCACCGGCCGCGCTGGGGTATCCATGAGGGATGGATCCGGAAGCGGCGTTGCGGCAGATCGCCTTCGAGCTGGAGCGTGCTGGCGCCCCGACGTACCGGGTGCAGGCGTTTCGCCGGGCCGCCGCGGTGCTGGCGGCGATGCCCGCCGCCGAGCTAGCCCGGCGTGTCGCCGACGGCACGCTGCAGGACCTGCGCGGCATCGGGCCGGCGACCGCCAGTGTGATCGCTCAGGCCGCGGCGGGCGAGCGGCCGGACTACCTGGTCCGGCTGGAGGCCGCCTATCAGCCGCCGCCGCGGACCGCGATGCGGGAGGCGCTGCGCGGCGACTGCCATGCGCACTCAGACTGGTCCGACGGCGGCAGCCCGCCGCGGGACATGGCGCAGGCCGCCCGGGCGCTCGGCCATGAGTGGATCGCGCTGACGGATCACTCGCCCCGCCTGACGGTGGCTAACGGGCTGTCGGCCGAGCGGCTGGCGGCGCAGCTGGAGCTGATCGAGAAGCTGAACGCCGACCTGGCGCCGTTCAGGATCCTGAGCGGGATCGAGGTCGACATCCTCGAAGACGGCGGCCTCGATCAGCGCGAGGACCTGCTCGCGCGGCTTGACGTGGTCGTGGCCAGCGTGCACTCCAAGCTCCGGCTGCCGGCCGGACCGATGACCGAGCGCCTGCTGACGGCCGTCGCCAGCCCGCACGTCGACGTGCTCGGGCACTGCACCGGCCGGATGACGATGGGAGCCCGCAGGCGGCCCGAGTCCGTGTTCGACGCCGACGTGGTGTTCGCCGCCTGCCGCGAGCACGGCGTCGCGGTGGAAATCAACTGCCGCCCCGAGCGCCAGGACCCGCCCGACGACCTGCTCGGGCAGGCAGCCGACGCGGGCTGCCTGTTCGCCATCGACACCGACGCGCACGCGCCCGGCCAGCTCGACTGGCTCGACAACGGCTGCGAACGAGCCGAACGCGTCGGCATCACGCCCGACAGAGTGCTGAACACCCGCGCCGCGGCCGACATCACCGGCGGATAATCCGGCCGCGGCAGCGCGGCCCGGTACGTTCACCCTGGAAGGGCGCGATGCGTAAACGTCAGCGACGGTGGCCGTCAGGCAAGTTCTTCCACCTGCTGGCTGAACACTGACATCTGGGACATCAGCCGCTCGCCCAGGAAGGCGCTCACGACTCCGATGTGCTCCACGATGATTTCACCCCGCGCCGTCATCCGCTCCCACTCTTCGCTGGTGCGAACGCGCGCGAGCTTGTCCTTGTCGCCGCGCAACAGGAAGAAACCGCTAAGTTCCCCGCCGTGCGGCTCGAGCAGAACCGGCTCGAAACTCTCGATCTCACCGTTCTGCTGAAGCCGGGAGTAATACTCGAAAGCTTCGTTGAAGACTTTGATGGCCTGTCGCTCACGGCCTCGCACGGGAAACCCGAAACCGACAAAAAGCCCGGAGTCCGCCATGACCCACCCCTTCACGTGCCTCGTGACCGCTGCCAAGCATGCAGTCAGCTGCCCCCTGCGGCGTTATCGCACGTCATGTGCAACCAGCCGGGACGCCGCACGGCGAGCCTAACGCCATCACGCGCGGCGCGGTAGTGGAGACGGCCACGCACCGGTGGTGACGACCGACGGCTGACATCACCTCGGCCGGCAAGGACCCCACAACGCGCCGGTGCGCCAGCTGAGGGCCTCAGGCGTGACGGGCAGCTGAGGCTGCTCTGTGGTGCCGAGAACCAAGGTCAGCCGATGGTGATCAGGATGTGCGGCCGCCTGGCGGGGTTCAGCCACCCGAGCACGGCATCAAGCTCAGCATCGGGCAGGGCCACGCAGCCTTCGGTGTACCCCTCTGGCATGTCGTCGTGGAGGAAGATGCCGGCTCCGTTGTCCGGCGGGGCGGGCATCTTGATGTCGATGAAGTGCTGGTAGGGCTGGATCTCAGTCCACAGGGCTTCGGAATCGTCGCCATAGGGCGGGGTGATCTGGCAGGGCACATGCTGGAACGTGTCGTAGGCCGGGCTTCCGGGTTGCTCGTCCCACCAATCACCACACACCAGGTGATGGTAGGGGTAGCGGGTGGTGGGGCTCACCGTCGAGTTGCCGTAGACGGATGTGCCGAAGGGAAACAGGCCAGTGGGGGTGGCCCAGTCGCCGGGCACGCGCCGTGAGAAGGGCAGCAGGCCACCGTAGCCGGTCTGGGCCCGGAAGGGCTGCGCGGGCTGCCCGGCCAACGACACCGGGCTCCAGCAACCGCTGGCTCCCCGGGCCCAGGCCGTAAAGGTCGCGGCCCAGCTCGCCGCCCGGGGGGCGACGACGGTCACCAGTTGCGCACCGCCTCCGGTGTCGGACACCTGGTTCGGGTCGATGCCGTAGGTCGCCGCCGGGTACCGCGGGCAGCGCGATGCGCGGGCCAGGGCCGTGACGGGACGGGCCGTCACCGGCGGTGGAGGACCGGCGGTCCGAACCGGCGTCGCAGGCGTGATAACGGCAGGTGAGGTCGAAGACGCAGATGGCGCCGCCGGCCCGCACCCCGTACCCAGGCCAGCCAGCAGCAGGCAGCTCACAGCGATAACTGGCTTCGCTCTCACCCCTCAGAGGATGCCGCGTGAGGTGGCGGCTTGGCTACCGAACCGATCAGGCAGCGGCGACGCGGCGGTAGCCGAGGCCTAGCTGGCCGAAGAGGAAAGCGTGCAAGTCCGTTGTCTCGTCGATGGACTGGTCGAGTGACGCGGCGAGGTGGCCTGTGGACTTCAGCCGCAGCAGCACCGGCCGGTCCGATGAGGTCGCCTCCTGGAGCCGGGCCGTCATTTTCTTGGGGTGCCAGGCATCGACGCGGGTGTCGTTCTCCCCGGCGGTCAGCAACACGGCTGGGTAGGCCGTCCCGTCAACGACGTTGTGGTAGGGCGAGTAGGCGCGCAGCGCCGTGAACAACTCCGGATCCTCGACAGTGCCGAACTCGGACGTATTGAATCTCCCGTTGGTGGTGGTCTCGGATCTCAGCGAGTCCATCACCGGCACTGCGGCCACGACGGCGCGGGCGATGTCTGGCCGCTGGGTGAGAACGGCACCCATCAGCAACCCTCCGTTGGAACCGCCCATGATCGCCAGCCGCTCGCGACTGGTGATCCGGCTGCTGTGCAGATGCTCCGCGCAGGCGATGAAGTCGTCGAAGCAGTTCTGCTTGGTGGCGAGCCGGCCGGCGTGGTGCCACTCCTCGCCGAACTCGCCGCCGCCGCGGATGTTGGCCACCACGTAAACGCCGCCCTGCTCCAGCCACAGCAACAACTCGGGGTCGAAGCGCGGCACCAACGAGATGCCGTAACCGCCGTACGCGGTCAGCAGCGCCGGCGCGGTCCCGTCCCGCGGGATGCCAGGTGCGGTGATCACGTTGAGAGGGACACGCGTTCCGTCTTCCGACGTCGCGAACTCGCGGGTCACCTCGTATCCGGACAGGTCGACCGGGGTGGTCGTCCTCAGCGCGGTCGGGCGGGGGGCTTCGCCGTCGGCTGCTACCCACCAGGTCGCCGGCGTAGTGAAGGACTCCCGCGACCACGCGATCTGGTCCTGTCCCAGCGCCGACAGGCGAGCGGAGTACGACGATACCGAGCTCAGGGGCGGGATCTCGACCGCGGGCAGCGGCCTCCCGTTGGTGTCGAAGGCGCGCACCTGCTGCGGCCCGCCGTCGATGTCCACCACCCAGACGGTGTCGCGAGTCACCGCGAGGTCTTCGATGACCACGTCGCTGGCCGGCACGATCTCGCGGGCGTCGGCGACCGTGGCCCCGCCCGTCAACGGCAGGCGGAGCACCTTGCCGCGCGGGGCGTCCCGGCGGGAAAGCAGGTACAGCGCGTCCACGCCGAGCACGGCCTGCACGCACTTGTCGGGGATGCCCGCCACCTGCCACCACGAGCCATCGGCAGCTTGGCTACGCAGCAAGACCTGCCACTCGCCACCGTCGCCCTTCTGCACCCGGTCCATCACCCAACGGCCGTCGGGCGAGGCGGACAGCTTGTTCTCCGCGATCCGCTCGTCGGCGAAGCCGCCGGCGAGATCAAGCTGGCCCGGCGCGTCGCCGAGCTCGCGGAACCATACCTGCTGCCGAAAGCCAGCGGGGTCAGCGCAGCGGGTGTACCAGAACCCAGAGCCGTCGTGCCGCCAGGCCACTGAACCACCCATCAGATTCACGTGCGGGATCGGCTCGTCGACGACCTTCCCGCTGCCGGCGTCATAGACGTACAGCGACCCGTCCTCGGTGCCATGCTCCGACAGCGAGACCGCGACCCGCTTGCCGTCTGGGGATGGAACGAAGAAATCGATCGTGGTCTCACCGGACGGATCGATGGCATCCGGATCCACGACGACACGCTCGGTCGCAGGGTCGTCAAGGTCGGTCAGAGCCACCAGGAACGGCCGCTGCCGCGGCGTCTGCACCTTCAGCGCGAAGAACGTGCTGCCGCCGGCCACGAGCCGCTTGTACGTTGTCGTCTCGGCCTTCAGCAGCTGCTCGACACGGGCCCGCAGCGCGTCTCGCCATCCGATCCCGTCGAAATAGGCACGGGTGCGCTGTTGCTGAGCCTTCGTCCAGGCGATCGTCTCCTCGGACGAGGCGTCCTCCAGCCACCGGTAGTCCTCGGTGACGCCGACGCCGTGGTAGATGTCTGTCACCGGAATCCGTGCCGCGCGCACCAGGGGAAGCTCGGTCATCTGACCAGTCAACAACCCTGGCGCGCCACGCACCACTTCATGCGATCCTCGAAGGCGAGCTGGCCTGGCTCGTGCCGCGCCTGAGGGCGGCAAGGACGGGCGGCCCGGACTGGCCGGGCTGTCGGTCAGCGGCGGCGGCGCCGCCACAGCAGGTACGTCGGAACCGGAGCTGGCGGCTCGACGAAGCGCTCGGCTTCCAGCCCGGCGTCAAGCAGCGCATTCAGGAAGGTGGACAGCTTGCGGTGCGTCGCGCCCACCCGGATCCGGACGCGCTGATGGAGGGGAAGCAGGGAACGGCACGCCGCGCAGCCGCCCCGGGCCGCCTTCAGGGGCCGGAACGGTAGTCGAAGTCGGTCGTGAAGGCGGCGTGGCGGCGTCCTCGTACCTCCCAGCGCAGCGCCGGGTCGGTCGATCGCAGGGCGTCGCCGTGGAGCTCGGTGCCGGGGTGGTCGAACCCCGGGATGCCGCACCGGACGTCGCCGGGCTCGGATGCGTCGCCTTCGGCCTCCACGGTCAGGTAGCCGATGACGTCGATGCGCTTGCGGGCCGAGGTGTGTTCGAGCGTGATCCGGGCGGGCCGGACGGCGTAGACCTCGCCGATGGCCGGGCCGTACAGGCCTGCCACCGTTCCGCCGGCCCGGCCCAGGAAGATGTCGGCCAGTGCGGCCTGCTGACCGTCGCTGGCGTCCTGGTCGACATAGAGCACGACCTGCCAGGGGGTGCTGGGCTGCACGCGGTCGAGGTAGCGGATCGACAGCACGGTCCGCAGCCCGGAAAGGTCGGTGCCGTCGGCGTGGCCCTGATAGATGTGCCAGGACAGGGCGCCGAAGCATTCCCCGAAACTTGAGGGCCCGCCGGGTCGGCCACCCACGCTGCGGCACGGGCAGATCGCCTCGCAGTTGCATCCCTCGAAATAGGAGCCCCGCACGCGCCAGTCGGCCACCGGGCCCGGGCTCGATCCGGCCATCACATCGCCCCCATCTGGCCGGGGTTGGCCAGCTGCAAGCCGGGCACAGGCCCGGCACGAAGACAACCGCGATCGCCAGGCCGAGCACGGCAACGCCCAGGACCCGGCTGGAGCGCGGTCCCCACCCCGGCCGATGCACCCTATGCTGCCACCTTTGCCAGTTACGCTCACCTATCTGCGCATCCATCGCGGGCGCCACCCTTGTGGCACCAGCGCCCGTGCGGTTGACGCGCCCGAGCCGCCGGTCTGGCGCCCCTCTAGGCGGCTCGTGTTAAGTGCCCGCCCAGGCGCAGGCCGCCAGGAGGAGGCCGGGATCGGGCTAACGGTACCGATGGGGACGCCGCTCGAGGTGATCTGGCTATTCCCCAGCGGTCCAGGCTCCCCAGGCCTATGCTGGGGAAGCCGGCTGGCTTAGCAATTGGGGATGCCATGCCAGACGATAACGACCATGAGACTGACGACGCATGTAATTTCCGGGCTAGGTTCCCGCGGCGGGGCGTTCTGTTCGATCCCTCAGAAGGCGTGTGGGTCGCGGTGCGCGGCAGGCGTACGCTTGTCGCGGCCAGCAGCCCTGAGAAGCTGACTGAGCAGGTGGAGGCAGCGGCCCGGGGCGAGGCCGGGCCGGCTCAGGGCGACAAGACCCAGGCGTGGCGTGCCCTGCGCAACTATGGGCGGGGCGGGCGGCCGCGGGAGGCGGGATTGCTACGTGAGCCGTTCACTCCGGCACCAGTAACCACCGGCCAGCGGCCAGGCTTTCTCTGCGACGACTGATCATGGTGACGATACGTCTTGGTTCTCCCGGACAGCTGGGGCTGGAGCCGGATGGTCAGCGCGTCCTGATGGCCGCGGATCGGCTGCCCTCCGGGGCAATGGCGTTCCCGGTGAACCTGGAACGCTGGGCGCGATCGAGGGCTGGGCGCACGGCGGGCCTGTTCGCGGTGGTCGCCGCGGCGTACGTGGTGGGCGCGGAGCTGGCGTGGCACCATTTCAGCTCTGGCTTGGCGTTCGGTTATCCCCCGTCTGGTGTCGACGTGGCGGTGCTGCTGCTGGTATCGCGGCGGCGCTGGCCGGTGGTGATCGCGGCGATCGTGGCCAGCGAGGTCGTTGTCGATCTGCAGCATCACCTAACGCTCGCGGTGGCGCTGGCGTCGGCGCTGGCCAACGCGGTGGAGCCGGTGGCCGGCGCGTCGTTCGTCCGCTGGTTCTGCGGAGGACGGCGGCCGGACCTCTCGACCCGCCTGGGTCTCGCCCAGTTCGGGTTCGGAGCCGCGGTGCTCGGCCCGGTGGTGGGAGGCCTGGTTGGAGCCACTGCGAGCTGGGCGAGCAGGGGCGGCTGGTGGCCGGGGCTGCTGCTGCAGTGGTGGGCCGGGGACGGAATCGCGGTGCTGGTGATCGGCGGCACGCTGCTGCTGTGGGCGCAGCGGCGGACGCTGGTGTCCTCGCGGTGGTTCGAACTGGTGCTGGTGGTCCTGCTCACGGCCGGGCTTTCCGTCGTGGCGTTCCGCTTCGGAGACGTGGCCGGCCTGCTGTTCTTGCCGATCCTGGCGTGGGCGGCGCTCCGGCTGCGTGACCTGGGCGTGGTTCTCACGGGCGCGGCGTTCGCGGCGGTAGCCAACTACATGACGGCGGCCGGGTACGGCGAGTTCGCTCACCTGGGGCTGCCGCCGCCGGCGTCGGTTGCTGTGACGCAGGTTTATATCGCTTTGGTCGTCCTGGTCGGCTGGGTGCTGGCTCAAGAGGTCGCGGGGCGGATGTCGGCGGTGCAGGACCGGGACAGCGCGCGCCTGGCGCGAGCGATGGCCGAGGCCCGGCGGGAGGCCGCCGAGCTGGGCGCGGTGCTCGCCGATGCCGCTACGGTCAGCTCCGTCGGTGACCAGGTATCGGCCGCGGCCCGCGCCCGGCTGGACGCGGCGCACGTGGTGATCAGCGTGCTAGCCGCCGACGGCTACCGGTTCGAGCCGCTCGAGCGTGGCGATGCCGCCGCGCAGGTGCCGGTCACGTCGGTGGGCTGGACGGTCGATTCCGACGCGCCGGGACCGCGCGCGGTGCGGGACCGCACCGCGGTGTACGTGGCCGACCTGACGGTACTCGACGCCGGGATCGGGTCCACGGCCGCGCTTCCGTTGCTCACCGAGGTCGGCGCGCTCGGCTATCTCGGCGTATGGTGGGCCGGGCCGCGTGAGGCGACCGCCGTGGAACGCGAGTATCTGCGGAGCATGGCCGAGACGACGAGCCGGGCCCTGGAGCGGGCCCGGCTCCGGGAGGCCGAGCGGCGCGAGCACGCCCGGGTAGAGACACTTGCCGAACTCACCAGGCTGCTCGCCGCGGCGCTGACCCCTGAGGCGATCGGCGAGGTGGTGGCCGATCGCGTCCGCGAGGTCGTCGGGGGCGCGGACGCGCTATGCCTCGGCGTCATCAGCGAGGACGGCAGGCGGCTGGTATGGATCACCGCGGCCGGGTTCAGCGGGGAGGTCCCCGAGCCGTTCCCGGACCTGGCCATGGACGTCCCCTCGGCTGCGACCGATGCCGCCCGGACAGGCCTCCCGGTGATCATCCGGACGCCCGCCGAGTATGAAGAGCGCTATCCCGGCCCGGATGCCGCGGCGGTCGTCGCGTGCGGATGGAGCTGGCTGGCCTGGCCGCTGCGGGTGGACACGGCACCTGTCGGCGCGATCGGCCTGATGTGGAGGCATCCCCAGCAATTCGGGCCGGGGGAGCTCGCGGTCGTCGCCGCCGCCGCCGACCTCGTGGCGCAGGCTCAGGTCCGCGCCCGTGTCTACGCTGATGAGCACGCGCTCGCCGCGGTCCTGCAGCGTGCGATCATGCCCACCACGGTCGCGGTGATTCCCGGCCTGGAGATCGGGGCGGGCTACCGGCCGACCGGAACGACCCGGCAGGTCGGCGGGGACTGGTACGACGCGATGGCCCTGCCGGGCCAGCGAGCCTACCTGGCCGTCGGCGACGTGGTGGGACACGGCCTGACCGCCGCCGAGGACATGACGCAGCTGCGCAACGCCGGGCGTACCCTGGCCATCGCCGGCCACCAGCCCGCCAGCGTCCTTGGCGAACTGGCGCGTGTCACCGACTGGGCGACCAGCGGGAAGTTCGCCACCGTGGCGGCTGCGATCATCGAGCCCGACGTGTCCATGGTCACCTACGCCACCGCGGGCCACCCGCCGATCCTGATCCGCCGGGCCAAGACCGGGACGGTGGAGATCCCGCCGCCCGCCGAGGGACCAGCCCTGTGCCTCGCTGGCGACCACGACTGCCCGCAGTACACCCAGGGCCAGACGGGTCTCGACGTAGGCGACATCATGCTCATGTACACCGACGGGCTGATCGAGCGGCGCGACGAGGATCTCACCGAGGGCATAGCCCGTGTCGCCGAACGGCTGCAGGCATGGCAGCCTGGCGCGCCGCTCAGCAGCCTTTGCGAAGAATTGATCGCCTCCCTCGCCGCCGAACCCCAGCTTGACGACATGTGCGTGCTAGCCGTCACTCGGCTAGGACCGGATGTGGCCGCGTGTGTGGAGGACTCCCACGCCAGAACGCGCGCGTAGCCACCGTTCGGTGCGGTCCCAGGACCGATCTAGGCCCGTGGCGGCAGCGGCGGCCGGCGTCTGGATGTCCTGGTTCGCGGGTCAGGAGGTCGCACTGCGGGTCGCTGCTGGAGGGCTTCCAGCGCGAGCCTGACCGCGGTCTCTAGCTGGGTGTCCCGTTCGGCAGCCCAGTCGTCGGGCGACACGATGACCTCGACGTCGGGGTCGACGCCGTGGTTTTCCACGCCCCAGCCGTATTCCTCGAGCCAGAAGGCCAGCCGCGGCACGGTGATGTGCGTTCCGTCGATCAGCTCGTGCTCGTGGTCGTAACCGATGACGCCGCCCCAGGTCCTGGCGCCGACGACGGGGCCCAGCCGGAGCAGGCGGATGGCAGCGGTGACGATGTCGCCGTCGGATCCTGAGCATTCGTCGGCGAGGGCGACGACCGGCCCGCGCGGCGCATCCTCTGGATAGGTAGCCGGTATCAGGCCGCTCGGCACGTCCCAGGCGATCACGCGCCGCGCCAGCTTCTCCACCACGAGCTCCGAGACCTCTCCGCCGGTATTGCCGCGCACGTCCACGATCACCGCATCGCGCAGCATCTCGGTGCGCAGGTCCCGGTGGAAGTCCGCCCAGCCCTGACTCACCATGTCCGGCACGTGCAGGTAGCCGATCTGGCCCCCGCTGAGCTCGCGGACCTGCGACCGCTTCGCGCGAACCCAGTCCAGGTAGCGCAGCCTGGTATCGCTGCGCAGCGGCACCACCGGCACGCTGCGCGGCCGGCTCCCGTCGGCGGGCGCGACGGTGAGCTCGACAGGCTTACCCACGGCGCCGGTCAGCAGCGGCCCGGGTCCGTCGGGCCCGACCGGCCGGCCATCCACCGCGAGCAGCACGTCGCCGGCGGTGATTCCGGCGCCGGGCGTCGCCAGCGGTGCGCGCGCCTGGGGATCGGAGGTGTCCCCGCGCACCACGCGGGTCAGCCGCCAGGCGCCGCCGCTGCGCGCGATGTCCGCGCCGAGCAGGCCGGGCCCGGCGGCTGGCGGGCCGCCGTCCGGTGAGAGGGCGAAGGCATGCGACGTGCCAAGCTCGCCGAAGATCTCCCAGAGCACGTCGACGAATTCGGACCCGGAGGTGATCCGGTCGAGCAGCGGCCGGTATTCGTCCTGCACGGCGTCCCAGTCCACGTCGGCCATGTCAGGTACCCAGAAATCGTGCCGCATGATCCGGGCCGCCTCGGCGTACGCCTGGCGCCACATCGCGGGCGGATCGAGCAGGAACCTGGCCCGGCTCCGGTCGATCTCGATCTTGTCGTCGGGATGGCCGCCGTCGGCCTTGCGCTCCGCCGAAATCACGGCGAGCTTGCCGTGATCGCTGGTGACCAGCCTGGTGCCGTCTCCGCTAGCCTCGAACCAGTCCACCTCCCCGGCTAGCTCGCACGCTTCGCGTTGGGCAAAGTCGAACCGCTCGAGCACAGGACGCGGCGGGTCGTCGGTCGGCTGCGCGCCGCCGATGCCGAGGTTGCCCCGCACTGGCTCGCGCAGCCAGGCCAGCCCGTCCTTCACCGCGCGCAGGCCCGCGTACCGTGCCTCGGACACCGGGAGCGCGACCACACGATCAGCCATCCCGGTGGTTTCCACCAGCGCCAGCGGAACGCGCTGCCCGTCGTCGCCGGCCGCGGCATCGGCGGCAGTGCCGCCGGCACTCGCCGGTTCGCCGCCAGCCGTCAGGGCCTCGACGCTTTTGTCCGCGGGCCCGCCGATCGGCCGTCCGCCGAGTTCGGGCGCGAAGGGTGACGGAGTCGTCGCGTCGAGGGGCAGCAGGTAGGGCCTGGCCCCGAACGGGAAGGCGAGGTCGAAGAAGTGCGCGTCGTTGACCGGATCGAAGTCGCGCATCGACAGGAACGCCAGGTACCTGCCGTCGAGAGTGAAGACCGGCTCGGTGTCGGTGAACCGCCCGTCGGTGGCGTCGAAGACCTGGCCGTCGGCGATCCGGGCCAGCCTCAGCCGGCGGAGCGAGTTGGAGGACATGCTGATCGGCTGCTCGGCCGGCTGCGACCACGCCAGCCAGGCAGAATCCGGGGACCAGGCCAGCCCGGTCACGACCCCGTTGCCTGACGCGGCGCTGGCAGACCTCTGCCCGGCTATCAAAGCCGTCATCGCCCCGAAATCCGATGATGCCGCCTGCGAACGTAAGCGTACCGCTCTTTCCCATCCCACACTCGAAAGCCGGGTCTCGGGTAAGACCACTCGCGGAGTGTCGGCACATTGAGATGCACGGTCGCTTTTGGCAATCGACCGCTGCTGCCTGTTGCGCCACATCCGTTGTGTCCTGGCATGGGGTTGCTCCTCAATAGTTCCGTACTGCCGCTGCGCTCTTTAACCGTTTCAACACTTAAGCTCCGTACTTCGAACTCTCTCCGTTTCGGATAAGCTGCTGTTTCCGCTCACAAGGCTCCGTACCGTTTGGTATATGAATCGCGCTCTACCATAAAGCTGCCGCCATTGACAGTCGGCAGCGATTTGCGCTACGCCAGATGGCCTCGATCGCCGCCGCCGCCATCGCGCTCGCCATCCTCATCCTGGTCGCCACCCTGCTCACCATCACCCCTGAGCCGCGCCGATGACCGCCTTCCCGCTTCTCGTCGTCGCACCGCCACTCCCCGCGCGCCCGCGGGTCACGCGGCCGCGCCGTGCCGCTGTGGTCCGCCGCCGCGGCCGCGATCGCCGACATGGGCGCCTACGGCGAGCTCATCCGCGGCCGCGGCGGCTGGGCCGCGGCCGGCCGCGGCTCGAGCAATACGTTC
>CAWIDQ010000038.1:0-237856 GCA_963834695.1 uncultured Actinomycetota bacterium | reverse complement strand
GGGCTCCGGTCCCGGTACTCGGCCACGTGCCGATCGACATCGGGCTGCGCGAGGCCGGCGACCTCGGGACCCCGCTGGTGCTGTCCCAGCCCGACTCGCCGGCCGCGCGGGAACTCGCCAGGATCGCCGCGGGCCTGCCCGGCCAGGCCCGCGGCCTGGCCGGGCGTCAGCTCGGGCTGACCCCGGCCTGACCGTCGCCCTCAGATCGCCTCAGTCGTGCAGGCGTCGCCTCAGGTGGCCTCGGAGTCGTACGGGGGGCTCTCGCCCGGTGACAGCAGGGCGGTACCGGGGGTTTCCCGCCGCGCGCCCTCCGGGACGCCGGTGGCACCGTTGCCGTTGCCGTCGCCGTTGCCGTTGCCGTCAAATTCGTCCCAGAGGTGCTTGCGCACGAAGTTCTTCGGGTTCAGGTCGTTGATGTCGAAATCACGGAACTCGGGGCCGAGGCCCTCCTCCAGGTCGGCCTTGGCCCGCTCGGCGATCAGGCGCAGGTCGCGCAGCGCCTGCCCGGCCTGGCGGGCGATCTTCGGCAGCTGATCGGGACCGAAGATGATCAGCGCGATCACCGCGAGAACCAGGATCTTCGTAAAGGACAGGTCGAACACGAGTGTGCTCCAGCATCATCGACTCACGGACTCGCCGGGAATCCGCTGCCTCCAATGTAGACCGTCGGGCCGCCCGCCACGTAGCCGGACGCGGCAGACTCGTTCACCGCAGCGGGTTCAGCCACGAGGCGAGCCGGCGGAATCCGCGGACCATCCGCGCCCAGAACCCGAGCCGGGTGCTGCTCGGCAGGGTGGTCACCACCTTGCTGACCGTCGCGATGGGGGCATCCGCGATCACGGTGTAGACGAACCCATTCGCGGACCAGGCAAAGGTCCGCTCGGCCGGGTCGACGGAGTAGACGGTCCGCCCGTCCACCGTGATCTGCCGCCAGCCGGGCATCGGCCGGGCCAGCTCGCCGCGCTGCACGAACAGGGACACCACGGCCAGGCCGTCGGAGTAGGAGAGGTTGATCACCGGGCCGGAAGGGGCTGACGTCTGGCTGGCGGCAAAGAGCACCAGGTTGCCGGGCAGCTGGCCGGGCAGCGGCCAGCCCTTGGCGCGCAGTGCCGCCAGCCTGGCCCGGTCGAGCTGGGCCGCCCAGGGCGCGGCCGCCGACGCGGGCATGCCGTCGAGCCCGCGAGCCCCGAGTTCCAGGGTGGTGAAGGCGTTCTCGCTGATCATGTGCGCGTCGGCGAACATCTCCCGGCGCAGCGGCAGCTTCGTCGCGGCGTCAATCCAGAACCGCGCCGCCAGCCCGCCGCCAGGCCGCGATACCTGCACCACCAGTGCCGGGCGGCCCGCCGCCGATCCGCGGCCCGCATAGGCGACCTCGTAGTTGGACTGCAGCAGGGCCAGCAGGCGGCCCGACACGCCGAGGACCCCGTCCGGGTCCTGATCATCCGCTATCTCCGGCTGGGAGGGGGCGCCGACGGCCGCGGGGGCGGCGCCCGACGCCTGCACCAGCGTCATGCTGCCCGGCTGGTGCCATACCTCCACCACCGATGTGCTGGTCTCGCCCTGGCCCCACCACAGCACGACCTGCTCGCCGCGGTAGGAGGTGCCCTGGCACGCCGCGGCGGCCTGCTGCAGCAACCGCAGGCCGACGGCGGCGGCGCTCAGCTGCGCCGGGCCGCCCGGCCGCAGCGGGCTGATCTCCGGGTGCCTGATGATGGTGGACGCCGGCTGCACGTCGGCCAGGGCCAGCCCGGCCACGCCCGACCCGACCAGGCCGAGTATCGCGGCCAGGCCCACGATCCGGCAGCCAGACGCCACCCGGTAACTCACGGCGCTTGCGGCGAGAAGCTCTGGCCGCGCGTCGCAGCCGGACGCGGTCCGTATCGGGCGGAGGTCACCGGGGCAATCCCGGTCATGAGGTCGTGCTGCATCACGTAGGTATCCACCGCGGGCGTCACCCGCGGCCCGGGCTGATCGGTGCCGCCGCCGGCCAGGAAGGCCGCGGCACCCACGCCGGCCAGGATTACCGCGGCCGCGCCGAACGTGACGTACCACGCCGGCCGGAGCTCACGGGGGCCCTGGGCCGTGGCCAGCGAGCCGGCGCCGGCCGGGACCGGGGCACCGGGCCGGACTGGCCGGCCGGATCCGTGCCGCCGGGCTGCGCCAGGCCGATCAGGCGGCGGGTCAGCGCCGAGTCGGCGGCGGCCTCGCCCAGCGCGTTCATCCGCCGCTTCAGGGTCCGCAACGCGACGGCCTCGCTCCGGCACGGCTCGCACCCGGCCAGGTGCACAAGCACCCGGTCGCGCTCGACGTCGTCAAGCTCTCCGTCGATAAGCGCGGAAAGACGGTGCCCGAGATGGCTCACGGCTGACCTCCCCGGTGCCAGTCTGGCGCCGACGGGGGCGCGCAGCGTCACGGCCGCGCCTCGCCGGGATGCCGCGGGCGGCGATGCTCCAGCGCGGCGCGCAGTTGCGCCCGGCCGCGGTGAATCCGGCTGCGGACGGTGCCGAGCTTGATTCCCAGCGTGTCCGCAATCTCCTCGTACGACAGGCCCTCGATGTCACAGAGGATGACCGCGGCCCGGTACTCGGGCGCGAGCGCCTTCAGCGCGGCCTGGATGTCGTCGTCCAGGTGCCGGTCGTCGAAGGCGTCCGCCGGGGACCGCCCGCCGTCGCCCAGCCGTGCGGCGGTCTCGTCACCGAGCCCCTCGAACCGGATCCGCTGCTTGCGGCGGGCCATGTCCAGGAACAGGTTGGTGGTGATCCGGTGCAGCCAGCCTTCGAACGTCCCTGGCGTGTAGCTGGACAGCGACCGGAAGACTCGGACGAAGACCTCCTGGGTGAGGTCTTCGGCGTCGTGTGTGTTGCCGGTGAGACGGTAGGCCAGCCGGTATACCCGGGCTGAGTGCTCCCGGACCACGTCATCCCAGCTGGGCGGTGTCCAGTCGGCGGCGGCCTGCAACGGCTGGGCCTCATCCACGGACATACCCCCTTCCACCGCTCCCGCCTTTAGTGCCACCGTCCGCTGCCGCTTCGCTCAGGCTTCCCGCCCGCGTAACGTCAACGGCCGGGACGACCTGGCCGGTTCCCGATGTTACGGCTGGTGACGCTAGGCTGCGGCACGAGGGCTCGACCGTCCGGAGGCAGACATCGTGAGCGCGCAGGTCATCCTGGCCTACGTCGACGACTTCCTACCCGAGGATGAGCCGCTGCTCGAGGCCAGGAGCAACGCCGCCGAGGTAGGCGGGGCGGACCCGGTCGGGCCGGTGACGGGCGCGGCCCTGCGCTTCGTGGCCTCGGCCATCGGGGCCAGGTCGGTCGTCGAGATCGGCACGGGCTGCGGTGTGTCCGGCCTCTGGCTGCTCCGGGGCATGCGCCCGGGAGCGGTCCTGACCAGCGTCGATATCGAGCCGGACCATCAGCGCCTGGCGCGCGGGGTGTTCGTCGCGGCGGGCTTCCCGGCTGGCCGCTACCGGCTGATCAGCGGCCGGGCGCTCGAGGTCCTCCCGCGGCTGGCCGACAGCGCCTACGACCTGGTCTTCTGCGATGCCGACCAGCACTCCTACCCCGACTACCTGGGGGAGGCGCTGCGGCTGCTCCGGCCGGGCGGCGTGGTGATCTTTGACGACGCGCTGGCCCGCGGCCGGGTGGCCGACCCGGCTTGCAGCGACCCGGACGCGGTCGCCGCGCGGGAACTAAGCGAGCAGGTCAGGCTCGACGAGCGCCTCGTGCCGCTGCTCTTGCCGGTGGGCGACGGCCTGCTCGCCGCGGTCCGGCGGCCCGAGTGACGTCAGGGTCCCGTTGTGCGGTCTGGATTCGGATAGGTTAGCCGCCGAGGAGTCGCTCGCGGGCGCCGGCTGCCCGGGCTGACCTCGGTGACTGATGGCAAGGCTCAGCCGACGGCCGACTTGAGCGCTTCACCAAGCGCGACCGCCTCGTCTGGCGACAACTCGACTACCAGCCGCCCGCCGCCCTCAAGCGGGACGCGCATCACGATGCCGCGGCCCTCCTTGGTGACCTCGAGCGGACCGTCGCCCGTCCGCGGCTTCATCGCCGCCATCCGCCATCCCCTTTCCTACCTGGGTCCGCAGAGACCCCGCCGAGGGCCTGCGGCGCCTGGGCTCGGGTGCCTGGCGGGACCGGCCAGCCACAACGATGTCGATCAGTATCTCTATTATCCAGAGTTCCGGCCCGCAGTGCTAACGATCAGCGTTGCGACGCGATACGGTGCGTGCCTCGCGGCCGGCGGGCGCCGGGCGAGACTGGGAGCGTGCACGCGACATCGGCGCTTTTCGACCTCTACGGAGATCATCTGCGGTCACGCGGCTCGCGGGCTCCGGTCGCCGCCCTGGTGCGGCTCCTCGCCCCGCTCGGGATCACCGCGCCTGCGGTGCGCACCGCCGTCTCCCGGATGGCCAGGCAGGGCTGGCTGGACGCGGTGCGGCTGCCCGAAGGGGCGGGCTACGAGCTGACGCCACGTGCGACCCGCAGGCTGGACCAGGCGGCGGAGCGGATCTACCGCCACGGTGACCGCGGGCTGGGACGGCCGGTGGCACGTGGTGGTGGTCGAGCGGGTACGGGAGCGGGCCCGCCGGGAGCGGCTGCGGGCGGCGCTCGGCTTCCTCGGGTACGCGTCCCTGGACGAGTCGACCTGGATCGGCCCGCGCCCCTCGCGCGAGATCGAGGCCCTGCTCGCGGCCGAGCG
Organism: uncultured Actinomycetota bacterium; assembly: GCA_963834695.1. Lineage (GTDB taxonomy): Bacteria > Actinomycetota > Actinomycetes > Streptosporangiales > Streptosporangiaceae > JASHPR01. The sequence continues at coordinate 233,155 of CAWIDQ010000038.1, read as the reverse complement.
CGTCCGGGCCGAGCGGTTCGCCGCCAGCTACGACGGCGACGCCCGCGGCCTGGTCGCCCGGGCCTGGGACCTCGACGGCCTGTCGCACGCGTACCAGGGCTGGCTGGCCGTGGCGGCCGACCTGGTGGCCCCGGCCGGGCCGGGCGCCCCCGACGAGGTGGTCTTCGCGGCGCGCAGCCGCCTCGTGCACGAGTGGCGCAAGTTCCTGTTCCGGGACCCGGGCCTGCCCGCCGAGTTGCTGCCTGCCCAGTGGGCCGGGCCGGCAGGCCGCCGAAGTCTTCGATATCGAGTCGGCCCGGCTGCTGCCCGCCGCTTCCCGTTTCGTGGACTGCTGCCTGCGGCCGGGCGGCGGGTAGGCTACGCGTCCGCGTCGGACGCGGCGTGCCGCTCCTCGTGAGCCCACACGATCTGCTCCGCCACGTCGACGAGGTCGGCCATGGGGACGCGCTGGTAACTTCCGTCCGCGGCGCGCCACGAGGCCGTGCCGCAATGGCACCAGACGGTCAAGTCGCGGCTGATAGACAGCACCGACATGTTCGCGGCCGGCTCGTCGACCCGGACCAGGCGGCCAGCCAGACCACGGCTGCCCAGCATCGCCTCAAGCTCGTTGACGGCCTCCCAGGGGCCGAGTTCGGCCCGGCCGAAGCGGGCCGCATCGCAGCCAGGCGGCACCCGCAGCGCGAACCAGACGGCCTTGCCCGAGACCTTCCAGCTGCCCAGCCGCCCGCGGGTGAGGTGCGCACCCCACTCGCCGGCCGACAGGCCGTCGACGACCTGCAGGCCCCGGCCGTTCACCCCTTCCTTGGACCGCACCTTCACGTCCGGCAGGCTGCCCGTCTTCCAGCCCGGCTGGGAGTCGAAGACCTTGCACACCACCTCGCACTGCGAGCCGCGGCCGCGCAGGTACAGCCACAGCTCGGGGAAGCCGCTCACCGGCCGCTGGCTGCTGCCGCTGAACTCCACGTTCCCCTGCGCGTGCAGGGTGTTGGCGGCGAGCTCGCTGGCCATCGTGACCCCGTCATGTACCAGGTCCCCCGGCAGGCCGATCCCGGCGACGCCCTCGCGGAACAGGCTCCTGGCCACGCCGGCGCAAGTGGGATCGAGGGGGAGCGGCCGCGCGAAGCAGCCCCCGGCGCGCACGCTCGCGTCGGCCAGGGATCCCGCGGTACCAGATACCTCCGCCACCGGCGCAGCCATGAAACCGTGCTCGGCAGTGGACGGGCCGACTGCGCCACGACGGTCTGGGCCGCCCTCGGCGGGCGAGGGTAGCATGCTCCTCCGCCTTTCGGACTCAGACATCTGTGAAACACACATTATGAGTCGGGTACGAGCCTGCGCAATGGCAACGGGAGAAAAAGCGGCAGCTGATGGCGTCTCCTCCCCTCGACGCTAGCTCGGACGCTAGTGACAGAAACATGACCCTGAGGCAACAAGGAACCAACGACAGGTTGTAGTCAGCAGCGTGCCGTGCCGGTAACGTCACACTCGCGACGGCCCGGCCCCTGACCAGGCTAAGCCGTCGGGCCTCGAGACAGGCGCCGTTCGTGAAGAATCCCCCGGGGGGAGAGCCCGGGGGATTCTTCACGCTCGATGATCGTTCTAGCTCTCCCCGCGGGCGACGAGGTCGTACCGGCCGGACCGCACGTCGGCGAGGAACGCCGCGAACGCCGGCCTGCCGACCACGTGCGCGCCACCCTCTGGACGCTTGCTGTCCCTGATGGCGATCACGCTAGGCAGGTTGGCTGCGATCTCTACGCAGCCCCCGTTGTTGGTGCTCCGGCTGGCCTTACGCCAGACGGCTCGAGACAGGTCGGGCATTATCTTCTCCAGTTGGTCGGTTCAGTCAAGTTGCTCGGCCAGGTGCTTCAGGTAGGCCACGGTGTCAGCCGGCTCGAGCGCCGCATCCCGGGCGTGACCGAAGCCCTGCATATAGCTGTCGACCTCCTCTGGCTTGCTCACCTCCTCGATGGCGACGTCAGTCTCTAGATACACGAGACTCGGCTCGTCGTCGGCGAAGTCGAAGATATTGACCATGGACCACAAGCCGCGGTGCGGCCCGTCGGCGAAGCGCTGGATGCGCAACTCCACGTTGGGGTGGCCGCCGAGCTCCACCAGGTGCTCGATCTGCTCGCGCCGTTCGCTTCTCGTGCCCCACCGGTACATCAGCGACGCTTCCGCGATCACCGCGATCAGCCGCGGCGCGGTGCCGTCGGCGCGGTCAAGGATCTGCTGCCGCCGACGGCGGCACTCCAGCGCCCGCCGTTGCCACGTGGGCGGCCTGGAGCCGCCACTGAACAGTGCCTCGGCGTAGTCCGGCGTCTGCAGCAGGCCGGGCAGCACCAGCGGCATGCAGACCCGGATCCGGACGGCGTCGTTCTCAAATCCGGGGAACTCGTTCTCGAAGATGTCCGAGTAGTCCCGCCACCACGGCCTGGCCCGCGCCCGCATGGCGAGTTCCTCAAGCTCATCCCGCACGGACTGGTCGACCCCGTAAACCCGGAGCAGGTCCCTGATGTCACTCATCTCGGGACGTTTCCAGTGATTGGCCTCGAACCGGCCGACCTTGCCCCGTCCCCAGTCCAGCAGGTCACAGACGTGGTTGGCGGTGTGACCGGACGCGCGCCTCAGATCGGTGAGGCGGTGAGATAGCCGCCGCTTGGCGACGGTTGCCCCGTAGGCGTCGTCGCTCATCGCGGATGCCTCCTTGACAGGACCTCGGTTTCAGCATAGCCCGACATAAGTTGTGAATCACAAACGTTGCCGTCATGGCTGGGCGTCGGTTTGGCATCGTTTGCATATCGGTCGCGTCAGCCCAGGGAAGGCCCGGAAGGCGCCTGGCCTGGCCCAGTGCCACCGCGTTCAGCCGTCCGCGTCGTCGAACTCGCCGCCCCGCACGCCGTCGAGGAAGCACTCCCATTCGTTCCGGTCATAGACCAGCACCCGGCCCTCGGGGTCGCCGGCCACGCGCATCAGCACCCACTCCGCGCCGGCGTCCGCGGGCCCGCTCACGAACGCGATCTCTACGGTGCCGTCACCGTGACCGGACCGCTGCCAGTCCTGCGCGCCGACGTCGATGCCCAGCCCGGCCACGGTCGGCTTGGCCCGGCGCTCGGTCATCTCGTCCCGGGACGGCATCGGAATCATGGCCGGCGCGCGACGCCGACGTAAAGCCCGCGCGACCCCTCGCTGTCCGCGGCTTCGATGTCCACGGCGCCCCACAGTCCCGCGTAGGTGACCACGCGCCCCGCGTCCTCGTAGGGCGGCACCAGCTCAAGCCCCTCGAAGAACCGCTCCACCTCGGCTTTTGAGCGCAGGCGGACGTGCCGGGTGGTTTTCGCAAAGGTGTCCGCGCCCGCCTGGATCTGGCTCGGCGGGATCTTGTCGTACGTTCCGTGTGAGAGCGCGAGGTAGCTGCCCGGCGCCACCGCCGCCATGTAGCGGGCTACCAGGCGCCACGGGTCGAGGTCATCGGGTACGAAGTGAATGAACGTGGTCATCAGCACGCCGACCGGCTCAGCGAGATCGATCAGCTTGAGCAGCCCGGGATGGCTCAGCACCGCGTCCGGGTCCCGCCAGTCCGCCGTGATCAGGATCGTCGTCCCGTCGGCGGCCAGCAGGGGCTCGCCGTGCGCGGCCACCATCGGATCGTGGTCGACGTAGACCACCCTCGCGCCCGGGGCCACCCTGTGGATCGCCTGATGGGTGTTGTACTGCGTGGGCAGCCCCGAGCCGACGTCGATGAACTGCCGGATTCCCTGCCCGGCCATCCATACCGCGGCACGCCCGTGGAAGCCGCGGTTGGCCCACATCGCGTCGACGATGTCGGGCACCGCGGCCTTCAGCATCTCCCCGGCCTGCCGATCGGCCGGAAAGTTGTTCGCGCCGCCCAGGAAGTAGTCGTACAGCCGGGCCGGGCTCGGCGTGTCGGGATCCACGCCAGGAGGAACGTCTGGCGTCTCGGTCATCTCGCCTCCGTCGCCCCCCAACGCTCAGTCTGGCATGCTCCGTTGGTGCACAACACGGGGGAATAGGCCCTGCCGTAGGGGGTTCCGCCACTTCAGCCCCACCGTGAGCGTAACGGCACCGGTGACGCACCCCTGTTACGAGCGGTATGCGCCGCGGCGGAAACACAACTCTAGGTGATCATCCACCACGCCGCACGCCTGAAGGGTGGCATATACCGTTACCGGGCCCGTGAATGAGAACCCGTGCCGCTTGAGTTCCTTGGCGAGCGCCTTCGACTGGGGAGTCGAGGAAGGTACCTCGGCCAGGGTCGCCGGGGCCTTGTCCTGGCCGCCCGCGTAGGACCAGACCAGGGCGGCCAGCCCGCCGGGCACCCCGAGCGCGGCCCGCGCGTTGCCGATGACCGCGTCGATCTTGGCCCGGTTCCTGACGATGCTCGCGTCGCCGAGCAGCCGCGCCACATCGTCCGGGCCGTACGTGGCCACCGCCTCGATGTCGAATCCCGCGAACGCGGAACGGAAGCCTTCCCGCTTGCGCAGGATGGTCAGCCAGGACAGCCCGGACTGGAATGCCTCCAGGGAGAGCCGCTCGAACATGCCCCGGTCGTCGCGTACCGGGCGACCCCACTCGTCGTCGTGATAGCCGAGGTACTCAGCGCTGCTCAGGCTCCACGGGCAGCGCAGCAGGCCATCGGGCCCCTCCTGTGCGCCGGGCGCCGCTGCGTTCATTCGCTCTCCTCCGGCGCGTGGCCCGGGGCGTTCGTCCCGGGCGGGCGGCCCGGGACGTTCCGGCCGGGCACGCCGCCCCCGGGCCCGGTCTCCGGACGCTCGCCATTATCTGGCTTATCGGACGGCCCGGCCGGGCCTGGGCGCTCCCAGGCCGACCAGGACTGCGTGCCCGCCGACGGACGGGCCGGGCTGCTCACGTCTCGGCGGAGCGGGAGCGCCGAAGGGCCGGGGGCGGCCGTTCCGGGCTCCCCGAACCGGCCCGGCTCCCCCTTCTGGCCCGGATTCCCGGTAGGGCCCGGCTCCACGGACGTGCGTGGTTCCCGGGCTAGCCCCGGCTCCGCCGCCGGGCCCGGCTCGCCGGCCATCCCCGGCCCCCGGGCCCGGCGCAGTTCTCCCGCCGGGCCCCGCTCTCCGGCCGTGGCCGGGTCCCCGGACCTCCCCGGCTCCCCGAACCGGCCCCGCTCTCCGTCCCGGGCCACCGCCGCGGCCGCCCGCATCTCCGCGAGCTGGCGCCGCAGCGTGGCGATCTCCACATCACGCTCGGTCACCGTCCGCGCCACCTTGTTCAGCGCCTCGTCAGTGGCCCGCATGTCGTATCCCCACAGGGCCGTGGGGGGGCGCAGCAGCGCGACATCGGCGGCGGTCACGATGTCCGTGTCAAGCGGCCGCATGTCCGGACCGGGCCGCGCCATTTCCCCGCCGCGGCCCATCGCGACGAGGATCACGCCCACCACGACCACCACCGCGGCGACGAGCATTACCCAGGGCACACAAGAATCGTGCCACGCCCGAACCCGGGATGGCGCATCGCGACCGCCTGATCACATGTCCGGGCCCTCGCCGGCCGACCCGTCCTGGCGGTGCGCGTCCTTGATGATCTGGACAACCTCGACGGGATCGTCGGCGATCCGGAACAGGTCCGGATCGGCGGCCGAGACCTTGCCCTGGGCCAGCAGGGTCCCGTGAATCCAGGAAATGAGACCCGACCAGTACCCGCTGTCGACCAGGACGATGGGGAATTTCGTGATCTTGCCTGTCTGGACCAGCGTGAGCGCCTCGAAGAGCTCATCCAGCGTGCCGAATCCCCCGGGCAACACCACGAATGCCTGTGAATATTTGATGAACACCGTCTTGCGGACGAAGAAGTACCTGAATTCAAGGCCAATATCGACGTAGTCGTTCAGCCCCTGCTCCACCGGGAGCTCTATTCCCAGGCCCACCGATACGCCGCTGGCGTTCACCGCCCCCTTATTGGCCGCCTCCATGATCCCGGGGCCGCCCCCGGTGATGACCGCGTACCCGGCCGCGGCCAGGCCCGCGCCGATCTGCTCCGCGCGCTCGTAGTCCAGGGTTCCGGGACGCGTCCGCGCCGACCCGAACACGGTGACCGCCGGGCCGAGCTCGGACAACAGGCCGAAGCCCTCGACGAACTCCGCCTGGATCCGCAGCACCCGCCACGGATCGGTGTGCACCCAGTCGGCGGGGCCGCGCCGGTCGAGCAGCCGCTGATCGGTGGTGGTCTTCGGGATGTGCTTGCCGCGCAATGTCGCTGGCCCCTGGCGGCGCAGACGGCGCTGCGGCTCTGAATTTACGCTCACGATCCATAACGTAGCGTCGCCGCGGACGTGATCCGGAAGGCGGGCGCGCAGCCGGTGACCTCCGGTGATGCCGACCATGGGGCGGAGCGAAGCGGGCAGCGGGTACCTTCGGTGAGGTGCCGGCCAGCCGCCTCAGACGCCGCAGTATCCCGGGCATCACCCTGCTCGTGGCGGCGCTCGTGGCGCTCGGTTTGTACGTGGCCTTCCACCGGGTGGCTCCGCTCCTGAGCGGGAGCGACTGCGCCGTGGCGGGCGGCGGCCAGGAGGTCACCCTGGGCACCGGCCAGGCCGGCATCGCCGCCACGATCGCCGGCGTCGCGCAGCGGGACGCGCTGCCTGCCCGGGCGGTCACCGTGGCCTACGCGGCCGCCTGGCAGGAGTCGAAGCTGCAGAACCTGCCCTACGGAGACCGCGATTCGGTCGGGGTGTTCCAGCAGCGGCCGTCGCAGGGCTGGGGGAAGCGCAGCCAGCTCGAGAATCCGGTGTACGCGACCTCGAAGTTCTTCAGCGCTCTCGCTCAGGTTCCCGGGTACCAGCGGATGCCCGTGTACCAGGCCGCGCAGGCCGTGCAGCGCAGCGCCGACGGCTTCGCCTACCAGCGTTTCCAGCCGATAGCCGCGCACATGGCCGCCGCGTTCACCGGGCGGGACCCGCACGCCGTCTGGTGCTGGTACACGCCGACGGTCAGCGGGACGGCGCGCGTGGCGGCCGCCCGCCGGGAGCTGGCGCAGACGTTCGGGCCGCACGCCACCCGCGCCACGGCGGATCCCGGGCTGATCGTGCACGTCGCCGGCGTCCGCCAGGGCTGGGCGGTGGCGACGTGGCTGGTGTCGCACGCCCAGCAGTACCAGATCGATGACGTGCGGTACGCGGATTACCAGTGGACCGCCGCCCACGGGGGCAAGGATGGGCTCGCACAGTTTCTCCGGCTCCGCCCAGATCCGTGGTGTTCGGCTGATAGCCTGCGGTCCGTGGGGACGGAAAAGGAGTGATCAAGTGACTTACATCATCACCGAGTCCTGCATCGATTTGTTGGACAAGACGTGCATCGACGAGTGCCCCGTAGATTGCATCTACGAGGGCGAGCGGATGATGTACATCCATCCGGACGAGTGCGTTGACTGTGGTGCTTGCGAGCCGGTCTGCCCGGTCGAGGCGATCTACTACGAAGACGACGTGCCCGGCCATTTGAAGGACTACTACCGGGTCAACGTCGACTTCTTCAACAATATCGGCTCACCGGGCGGTGCGTCCCGGGTCGGCAAGATCCACCAGGATCACCCGATAGTGGCGGCCATGCCGTACCAGCCACACTGATCCCGGCCGCTGGCCGGGAAGCCATCGTGCCGACTCTCGCGCAGCGACTGCCCCGGTATCCCTGGGACACGCTCGAGCCCTACAAGGCCAAGGCACGTTCTCACCCCGACGGCATCGTCGACCTGTCGATCGGCACCCCGGTGGATCCCGTTCCTGCCGTAGCGCGCGAGGCGCTGGCGGCCGCGTCGGACGCTCCTGGCTACCCGGCGACCGGCGGCACCAGCGCGCTACGGCAGGCCGCCGCCGACTGGCTGGCCCGCAGGCATCAGGTCGTCGTCGACCCGGATGCCGTGCTTCCCGTTATCGGGACCAAGGAACTGGTCGCCTCCCTGCCGGCGCAGCTCGGCTGCGGCCCGGGCGACGTGGTGGTGCATCCCGAGCTCGCCTACCCGACCTACGACATCGGCGCGCGGATGGCCGGCGCCAGGCCGGTCGCCGCCGACGGCCTGGTCTCGCTCGGCCCCGAGCCGGTGCGGCTGTGCTGGCTGAACTCACCGTCCAACCCGACCGGGCAGGTGCTCCCGGCCGAGCACCTGCGCAAGGCGGCGGCATGGGCGCGCGAGCGCGGCACCGTGGTCGCGTCGGACGAGTGCTACATCGAACTGGGCTGGGAGGACCGGCCCGTCTCGGTGCTTCACCCCGATGCGTGCGGGGGCTCGCATGAAGGCCTGCTGGCGGTGCACTCGCTGTCCAAGCGATCCACCATGGCCGGCTACCGGGCCGGGTTCGTGACCGGTGACCCGGCGCTCATCGCCGCACTGCTCGAGATTCGCAAGCACGCCGGGCTGATCATGCCCGGCCCGGTTCAGGCGGCCGCCGCGGCGGCGCTGCGCGACGATGACCACGCGGAGGCTCAGCGGGCCAGGTACGCGGCGCGGCGGGCCACGCTCCGCCCCGCGCTGGAAGCGGCCGGCTGGGCGGTGCACCACTCACGGGCCGGCCTCTACCTGTGGGCCGAGCATCCCGACCGTGACTGCTGGGCGTCCGTCGGCGTGCTGGCCGAGGCCGGGGCATCCTGGTCGCGCCGGGCTCGCTCTACGGCCCCTCGGGCGCACGGCACATCCGGGTGGCACTCACCGCGACCGACGAGCGGATCGCCGCCGCCGCCGCGCGCCTGGCCGCGCTCGCCTGACCTCCGCGCTGCCTCACCCGTCCTCGCGCCCCGGCAGTAACGACGGATGCGCCGCACCACCCGCCGCGTCTTCGTAGGCTGGTCAGGTGTTCCGGCTCTATGACACACGGACCAGGCAGGTCGAGGAGATAAGGCCCGGCCGCGGCGGGCTGCTGCGGATGTACAGCTGCGGCCCCACCGTGTACCGCTACGCCCACGTCGGCAACCTGCGTACCTACCTGCTCGCCGACCTGATCCGGCGCAACGCCGAGTACCGGCACCACCTCACGGTCCTGGCCTGCCAGAACATCACCGACGTGGGACACCTCACCGAGGACAGCGCGGCAAACCCCGGTACCGCAACCGAGGCCGCCGTCACCCTCGGCCCGACGGACCAGGAGGGTGAGGACAAGATCCTGGCCCAGGCCCGCGCGGAAGGCAGGACCGCGCTGGAGCTGGCCAGGTTCTACGAGCGCGCGTTCGTCGCCGACTGCTCCGCTCTGAACCTCCGCCCGGCTGAGCACTCGCCCCGCGCGTCGGAGGAGATCGGCCTGATGACCGACATGATCTCCAGGCTGATCGAGGCCGGCCACGCCTACCCGACGCCCGACGGCTCGGTGTACTTCGAGGCGCGGTCCTTCCCCGGCTACGGCGAACTGTCCGGCAACCGCCTCACCGACCTGCGCCCGGCCGATTCGCGCCGAGCCCGGCCCGGCCGACGAGGGCCGGGCGGGCGGGGCGGAAAAACGTTTTCACGCTGACTGGGCGCTGTGGAAGGGTACGGCCGAGGGCCGCGAGCTGACCTGGGCCGCCCCCTGGGGTACCGGGTTCCCCGGGTGGCACATCGAATGCTCGGCGCTGTCACTGCACTATCTCGGCGAGGCCTTCGACATCCACACCGGCGGCATTGACCTGCGCTTCCCGCACCACGAAGACGAGCGGGCCCAGTCGAACTCGGTGACCGGGCACGAGGTGGTACGGCACTGGGTGCACGGCGAGCACCTGCTATTCGACGGCCGCAAGATGGCCAAGTCCACGGGCAACGTGGTGCTCGTGTCTGACCTGGCGGACCGCGGGCTGGACCCGCTGGCGCTGCGGCTGGCGTTCCTTGAGCACCGCTACCGGCAGCAGATGAACCTCACCTGGGACGTCCTGAACGCCGCCGACCGGACGCTGCACCGCTGGCGGGAGCTGGTCGCCGAGTGGGCCAGCTCGCCCAGTAAGCCGATGTGCGCGCAGGTGACCGAGCAGATCGCGGCGGCGTTCGACGATGACCTGGACACCCCGGCGGCACTGCGGGCGCTGCGCAGGCTCGAGCAGGACCCGCAGACCCCGCCGGGCTCGAAGTTCGAGTCGTTCGCGCACGCCGACCAGCTGCTCGGCCTCGACCTGGCCCGCGACATCGGCCGCGCGCCCGTGAGGCCGCCGCTGCCCGACGGGGCGCGCCACCGGCTCGCGGCCCGGCAGGCGGCCCGGGCGGCCGGGGACTGGGCCACCGCCGACCGGCTCCGCGACGAGCTAGCCTCCCTCGGCGTGTCGGTCAGTGACACGCCCGCAGGTCAGGAGTGGAGGATCCGCTCGGCCAGGTGACGCGGCGGGCGGACCGCGAGCCGCTGGCGACGCAACGATTCGCCAGGCCGAGCGCCAAAGACGCAACAGATCGCTGCCAGCACGCATGACGTGCGCGGACTCTGCGCCGCCCCCCGGCCCTACCCTGTATTGGCCTGGATCATCAGCCGACGGGAGCCGTATGACGAAGACGGAGGGCACCGGGCGCCGCCGTGCCGCGAGCGCCAGGACCTACCTGATGTGCCCGCCCGACTACTTCACGGTCGAATACGCCATCAACCCGTGGATGAACCCGGATGTACCCCTGGACGCCGCCCTCGCGATGCGCCAGTGGCAGCGCCTGCGGGACACCTACCGCGGCCTCGGCCACACCGTGCGCATCATCGATCCCCGGCCCGGCCTGCCGGACATGGTCTTCGCGGCCAACGGCGCCACCGTAATCGATGGAAAGGTCCTCGGCGCGTGCTTCCGGCATGCGCAGCGAGCGGCGGAAGGCCCGGCGTACCTCGCCTGGTTTATCCGCAACGGTTACGCTGCCGCGGTCTCGCCCCGCCACGTCAACGAGGGCGAGGGGGACATCGTGTTCGCCGAACGCGCGATCCTGGCCGGTCATGGCAGCCGCACCGACGTTGCGGCCGCCGGCGAGCTGGAGGAACTCTTCGGCCTGCCCGTGCTCAGCCTCCGGCTGGTGGACCCCCGGTTCTACCACCTGGACACGGCGCTGTGCGTCCTGGACGCCGACACCGCCGCCTGCTACCCGGCGGCGTTCGACGACGCTGGCCGGGCCGCGCTGGCCGGCTATTTCGCGGAGCTGATCGAGGCCAAGGACGAGGACGCCGAGGTGCTGGGCCTGAACGCGGTCAGCGACGGCCGGCACGTCGTGCTGCCCGAGCAGGCCACCGGCCTCGCGGCCCAGGTCGCGGAAAAAGGCTTCGAGCCCGTGCCGGTCGACATGTCAGAATTCCGCAAAGCCGGGGGCGGTCCCAAGTGCTGCACCCTGGAACTGAGGTAGATCCATGCCCCTGAAGGAGACGATCATGGCAGGCAGCGACGGCACATCGACAGCGCAGCGACTGCGCGCCCAGGCCGCAGCCCACGGCGCGCACAACTACCACCCGCTGCCGGTCGTGATCGCCGAGGCCGAGGGCGCCTGGGTGACCGACGTCGACGGCCGCCGCTACCTGGATCTGCTCGCCGCGTACTCGGCCATCAACTTCGGGCACCGGCATCCGCGCCTGGTGGCCGCGGCGCAGCGGCAGCTCGAGCGGGTAACCCTGGTCAGCCGGGCGTTCGAGCATGACCAGTTCGGCCCGTTCTGCGCCGAGCTCGCGGCGCTGGCCGGCATGCAGATGGTGCTGCCGATGAACACCGGCGCCGAGGCGGTGGAGACGGCGATCAAGACCGCCCGGAAGTGGGGCTACGAGGTCAAGGGCGTGCCCGCCGGCGAGGCGGTCATCGTGACCTTCGAGGGCAACTTCCACGGGCGCACCACGACGATCATCAGCTTCTCCACGGACGAGGACTCCCGGGCCTCGTTCGGGCCGTACACGCCCGGGTTCACCGTCGTGCCCTACGGCGACCTGGACGCGCTGGCCGCCGCCGTGGACGACCGCGTGGTCGGCGTGCTCGTCGAGCCCATCCAGGGCGAGGCCGGGGTGCTGGTGCCGCCGCCCGGGTTCCTGGCCGGCGTGCGCGAGATCTGCTCCGCGCGCGGCGCGCTGATGATCGCGGACGAGATACAGTCCGGGCTCGGCCGGACCGGAACCACGTTCGCCTGCGAGCACGAGGACGTCGTCCCCGACATGTACCTGCTCGGCAAGGCGCTCGGCGGCGGGATCGTGCCGGTGTCCGCGGTCGTGTCGTCCGCCGAGATCCTCGGCGTGTTCCAGCCGGGCCAGCACGGCTCCACGTTCGGCGGCAACCCGCTGGCCTGCGCGATCGGGCGCGAGGTGATCGCGATGCTGGCCACGGGCGAGTTCCAGGAGCGCTCGGCCAAGCTCGGCGCGCACATGCACGACCGGCTGTCCGCGCTGCCCACGAGTGCCGTCCGCGAGGTACGCGGCCACGGGCTGTGGGCGGGCGTCGAGTTCGCGTCGCTGCCGGGGCGGGAGGCGTGCGAGCGCCTCGCCGAGCGCGGCATCCTGGCCAAGGACACCCACGGCTCGACGATCCGGCTCGCCCCGCCCCTGGCGATCGAGGAACAGGACCTGGACTGGGCCCTCGACCAGATCGAGGAGATCGCCCGCTGACGCAACCGTCCGCGTGGGCCGGCCCAGTCAGCCGCCCGTCAGGTGTTCCGCTGCGCACGCAGTCACTGCTCTGACCGGCCGGGGCCAGCCCAGCCTCCCGGACGTCGTCAGCCTACGGTGGGCTGGTGTCAATCGAGATTGTCTACGAGACGCATTCGATCACCGAGGATAACGAGCGCGGCATCGCCACGGGCTGGCGGCCTGGCCGGCTCTCCCCGCGCGGCCGGGAACTGGCCGCCGAACTCGGGCGGCGGCGGCGCGACGATGGCCTGGCCGCCGTGTTCAGCTCCGACCTGGCCCGGGCCGCCGAGACGGCCTCGATCGCCTTCGGCGGGTCGCCGATCCCCGTGCTGCTCGACTGGCGGCTGCGGGAATGCGACTACGGGAGACTCAACGGGACGGCCGCCGCGGAACTGCTCGCCCACCGCGCCGATCATCTCGACGACCCGTACCCGGGCGGGGAGAGCTGGCGGCAGGCGGTGACCCGGGTAGGCCGGTCCGCCGGCGACCTTCCGCTGCGCTGGTCGGGCCGACGGGTGCTGGTCATCGGGCACGTGGCCACCCGCTGGGGCCTCGACCACCTGATCGGCGGGGTTGCTCTGGAAGATCTGGTCGCGGCCGATTTCGCCTGGCAGGAAGGCTGGGAGTACCTGCTGCCCTGACCACGCTGCGGTCTATACCCGGGTTAAGGCAGCTCGCGTTCGGAACGGCAACGTCGTCACCGCCGCGTCGACTCTTGCCGAAGTCATGCGCGGCGGCCCCCAGGACGCTCGCTTGCACCAGGTGCTCAATCGGATCACAGTGATCCCGATCGACAAGCAACTTGGCCGCGCGGCGGGCGAGTTGCTCGGCCGGACCGGACTGTCGGGTCACCGGTGCGCGCTTGATGCGCTTCTGGCCGTGGTCGCGCTCGAGCAGCCTCGGCCGGTCATCCTGCTCACCAGCGACCCGAACGACCTGGCCCGCCTGACCGAGGAAACGGGCCGTCGGAGGGCGGAGCGCGTAGCGATCGCCCGTATCTGACCGGCAGCGCCGCGGCGGGTGCCTGGTCGGCCGGGCGGCCGGGCGAATATGGTTCGGCTGTGAGCATCCTGGCCAGCGCGCTCGACACCCGGGGAGCCGAGTACGCGGCGCGGCGCGAGGCCATGCTGGCCCGGCTGGCCGAACTGGATGCCGAGCACGCCAAGGCCCTGGACGGCGGCGGGCCGAAGTACACCCAGCGGCACCGCGCTCGGGGGAAGCTGCTGGCGCGCGAGCGGATTGAGCTGCTCGTCGATCCCGACTCCCCGTTCCTCGAGCTGTCGCCGCTCGCGGGCTACGGAACCGGGTTCCCGGTCGGCGGCAGCGTGGTCACCGGCATCGGCGTGATCTGCGACACCGAGTGCGTGCTGATCGCGAGCGACCCGACGGTCCGCGGCGGATCGACCAACCCGTGGACGTTGCGCAAGGTGCTCCGGGCCTCGGACATCGCGCTGCGCAACCGGCTGCCGCTGATCAACCTGGTCGAGTCGGGCGGCGCCGACCTGCCCACGCAGAAAGAGATCTTCATCCCGGGCGGCCAGATCTTCCGCGACCTGACCCGGATGTCCGCGGCCGGGATCCCCACGATCGCGCTGGTGTTCGGCAGCTCCACGGCCGGCGGCGCCTACCTGCCGGGGATGAGCGACTACGTGGTGATGGTGGCGGGCCGGGCCAAGGTGTTCCTCGGCGGGCCGCCGCTGGTCAAGATGGCCACCGGCGAGGAGTCCGACGACGAGTCGCTCGGCGGGGCCCGGATGCACGCGCGCCAGTCCGGGCTGGCCGACTTCCTGGCCGCCGACGAGCTCGACGCGCTGCGGATCGGCCGCTCGATCGTGGCCCGGCTGCATTGGCGCGCCCGCGGTCCGGGGTCGCCCGGCCGCGCCGCCCCTGCGCCGCGGCACGGCGAGGACGAGCTGCTGGGCATCGTCCCCGAGGACCTCAAGGTGCCGTTCGACCCGCGCGAGGTCATCGCGCGGATCGTGGACGGCTCGGACTTCGACGAGTTCAAGCCGCTCTACGGAGACAGCCTGGTGACCGGCTGGGCGGCGCTGCACGGGCATCCGGTTGGCATCCTGGCCAACGCGCGCGGCGTGCTGTTCAGCGAGGAGTCACAGAAGGCGGCCCAGTTCATCCAGCTGGCCAACCAGACCGGCGTGCCGCTGCTGTTCCTGCAGAACACCACCGGCTACATGGTCGGCAGCCGCTACGAGCAGGCCGGGATCATCAAGCACGGGGCGATGATGATCAATGCGGTGTCCAACAGCCGGGTACCGCACCTTACGGTGGTCATGGGCGCGTCCTACGGCGCCGGGAACTACGGGATGTGCGGCCGGGCCTACGACCCGAGGTTCCTGTTCAGCTGGCCCAGCGCGAAGTCGGCGGTCATGGGCCCGGCGCAGCTGGCCGGGGTGCTGTCGATCGTCGGCCGCCAGGCCGCCGCCGCGCGGGGTGAGGCCTACGACGAAGCGGCCGACGCGGCCATGCGGGCCGCGGTGGAGGAGCAGATCGAGGCCGAGTCACAACCGTTCTTCCTCTCCGGCCGGATCTACGACGACGGGGTGATCGACCCGCGGGACACGCGCACGGTGCTCGGCATGTGCCTGTCCGTGGCGGAGAGTGCCCAGCCAGGTCCGCCGGGCCAGCCCGGATGGACGGAAGCCGGGGCCCCGGCCGGTTACGGAGTGTTCCGCCTGTGACCGGGCCGCGTCGTGCCGCAGGCGCGCAGATGAGCACGGTGATCTCCCGGGTGCTGGCCGCCAACCGGGGCGAGATCGCCCGCCGGATCTTCCGGTCCTGCCGCCGATCGGGAATCGGCTGCGTCGCGGTGTTCTCCGATCCCGATGTCGACGCGCCGCACGTGGCGGAGGCGGACGCCGCGGTCCGGCTGCCGGGGTCCAGCCCCGCCGACACCTACCTGAACGCGGCGGCGCTCGTCGCTGCCGCCCTGGCCGCCGGGGCCGACGCGGTACACCCCGGTTACGGCTTCCTCTCCGAGGACGCCGGATTCGCGCGGGCCGTTCAGGCGGCCGGGCTGACCTGGATCGGCCCGCCCGCCGACGCGATCGAGGCCATGGGATCCAAGATCACCTCTAAGAAGCTGGCGGCCGAGGCCGGCGTCCCGGTCTTGCCCGAGCTCGCCCCGGGGGCGATCACCGGCTACCCGGTGCTGGTCAAGGCGTCCGCCAGCGGGGGCGGCCGCGGCATGCGGGTGGTGCGCAGGGCAGCGGACCTGCAGGCGGCGCTGGAATCGGCCCGCCGTGAAGCCCAGTCGGCCTTCGGCGACGGAACCGTGTTCTGCGAGCCGCTGCTGACCGGCGCCCGTCACGTCGAGGTGCAGGTCCTGGCCGACTCGCGCGGGACGGTCTGGGCGCTGACCGAGCGGGACTGCTCTGTCCAGCGCCGGTACCAGAAAGTGATCGAGGAGACTCCGTCTCCGGTGGTCGGCGAGCGGCTGCGCGCAGACCTGCTCGCCGCCGCGCAGGCCGTCACCGCTGCGGTCGGCTACCTGGGCGCCGGCACGGCTGAGTTCCTGGTCACGAGCGACGGACAGTTCTTCTTCCTGGAGTTCAACACCAGGCTGCAGGTGGAGCACCCGGTCACCGAGTGCGTGCACGGCCTTGACCTGGTCACGCTGCAGCTCGACATCGCCCGCGGCATGGCGCTGCCGCCGCGCCCGCCGCCGCCGGCCGGGCACGCGATCGAGGCCAGGCTGTACGCGGAGGACCCGGCCGACGGCTACCGGCCTGCCAGCGGCCCGGTATACGCGCTGGACATCCCGGGTGTGGACACGCGGTTCGCCCCGCCTGTCGGCGGCGCCGCCCAGGGCCTGCGCCTAGACGCGGGGGTCGAGGCAGGCAGCGAGGTCAGCCCGCACTACGACCCGATGCTGGCCAAGCTGATCGCGTGGGCGCCCGACCGGCCGACCGCGGCTCGCATGCTCGCCAGCACCCTGGAACGAGCCAGGCTTCACGGTCCCGCCACCAACCGCGGCCTGCTGGGCCGCGTGCTGCGCGACCCCTCCTTCCTGGCCGGCCAGGCCGACACGTCGCTGCTTGACGGCTACGACCTGGCCGGGCTGGTCCCTTCCGAGCAGGCGTGCCGGTTGTCCGCGACCGCGGCCGCCCTCGCGGGTGCCGCAGTGAACCGGGAGACGGCCCGGGCCGCGGCCGGCCTGCCCTCCGGCTGGCGCAACGTGGTTTCCCAGCCGCAGCGCGCGTCCTTTGACGGCCCGCGCGGCCGGGTCGACGTCGCCTACCTGTGGCAGCGCGACGGGATCACGGTGATCCCCCCGCCGGGCCCGGCCGCCGGGGAACCGGGCGCCGGGGCGACCCCGGCCCTCGCCCCGGAGCCGGCCGTCGCAGAGAACCCCGCCGTCGCCGCGGTAGCACCCAACCGCGCCGTGCTCGAGGTGAGCGGGGTGCGCTACCAGTTTGACGTCGCCCGGGCCGGAGGAGTGGTCTGGATCGACTCCGCGTTTGGCAGCGTCGCGCTGACCCCCGTTCCCCGCCTGCCCGAGCCCGTGGCGACCCGGGAACCTGGCTCGCTGGTCGCGCCGATGCCCGGCAGCGTGGTCCGGGTCGAGGCCGCCGTCGGGCAGCGGGTCGGCGCGGGCCAGCCCGTTATGGTCCTCGAGGCGATGAAGATGGAACACCAGATCGTGGCTCCCGCGGACGGGCTGGTGTCCGAGGTCCGGGTCGCCCCGGGTGACCAGGTGCAGGCGGGAGACGTGCTGGCCACGGTGGCCGGGGAAGACGCGGTTACCGGAGAGGACACGGTGCAGGCATGAGTGGTGATCTGGTCCGTTGCGAACCCGCGGGGGAAGTCACGACCATCACGCTGGACTCGCCGGCCAGCCGGAACGCGCTGTCCCGTGCCCTGCTGACCCAATTGCGCGAGGCGCTGGCGGGCGCGCTGAGCGACCCGGGCTGCCGGGTGGTCGTGCTGACCGGGGCCGACCCGGCCTTCTGTTCCGGCGCCGACCTGAAGGAGAGCAGGACCAGCCCGGGTGCGGCACCCGAGCTGTTCCCGCAGATCCTGCAGCTGATCTGGGATAGCCACAAGCCGATCATCTGCCGGGTGAACGGCGGTGCGCGGGCGGGCGGCATCGGCCTGGTCGCCGCCTGTGACATCGCGGTGGCGTCGCAGTCCGCGACGTTCGCGTTCAGCGAGGTCCGGATCGGGGCGACGCCCGCGATCATCGCGGTGCCCTGCCTGCGCCGGATGGAACCCCGCGCCGCCGCCGAGTACTTCCTGACCGCAGAGACGTTCGGCGCACAGCGCGCCGCCGAGATCGGGTTGCTGACCTGCGCCGTGCCCAAGATCCAGCTCGACGAGGAGATCGCCCGGTACGTGAGGCTGCTGTTGCGGGGAGCGCCGGGAGCGCTGGCCGCGACCAAGAGGGTGCTCCGCGAGGCCGGCTCGCTGCCGGTCGCCACCGGGCTGGCGCGGATGGCCGAGATTTCCGCGGCCCGGTTCGCCTCCGAAGAGTGCCAGGACGGCCTGGCGGCCTTTGCGGAGAAACGCGAGCCCAGCTGGGCCGTGCCGCACTAAGGGCTTTGGTCTAGTCCGGGCCAGCCGTCTGGCTCAGCCCCTGGCCAGCCGCGCGACCTTAGCCTTGGCTAGCCCCCGACTTAGCCCCCGCCAGCCGCCCGGCCTTAGCCTCGGCCAGCCGCCGGCACCGGCTGGGCGTTACAGATCTGGCTTCCGCGCATCCGGCTGGGGCGAACCAGGCCCCGGCAGCGGGTGCGCGCCAGGCCGGAGCCGGCCGGGCCGCAGCGCACCGCGCCGGGTGGTCCCGGTCCGGGCCGGCGATTGCCGGGTGAAGCCGAGCACCACGCCCGCTACCGCGCAGGCCGACCCGCCGAACAGGTACCACTTGCCCGCGGCGGTGTTCGTGATCACGACGCTTCCTCCGGAGGTGCTCATGGCCAGCACGAACGAGGTGATGAACCACCCCACCGCGGGCATAAGACCGCCCAGGGGCTTGCCCATCCCCCAGGCGCCCAGCACGCAGGTCACCCCGATGAGGACGGCGAAGACCACCGCCGCGACCGGGAAGGAACCGAGCGCCCGGCTGTACTGGAAGCAGCCGACCAAGCCCTGCAGCGCGCCGAGCAACAGCAGCAGGACATAGCCGCCGATGACCACGAGAGGTCCGTCTGGCTCTGCCGACGGCCTCGGTTGCCGGCCGGGCACGCTGTCCACGGAAAGAAGGCTAGTGCACCTCCTCGTATGTCCGGCGGTAGCCGTTACGAGGTCCTCGCGGTAGGGCGAGCGACTCCCCGGCCGAGCTCGACCCCTAGCTAATCCCGGCGAACAGGTCGCTCTCCCTGTCACGCGTGCCGCTCCCCGGGCCGCGCGGCCCGGCCAGCAGCGTGTAGTACTCGCGGCCGAAGGCACGCTGCCCCACCCCGTCGGAAAACGTGAAGAACGGGCTGTCCACCGCGATCTGTGTCGCGTGCGCGCGCATCGCGGCCAGCTTCTGATCCAGGTAGGCGGTCGCGTCGATCTCCGTGGTCACGTCCTCGTCCGGGACCCCGAACGGGAAGTCGTCCACCGACTGCACCGTTGCGAATTCGGGAGCGCCACCGGGGAAGCTCCCTTCTGGCTGGCGGTTACGCATCGCTTGGATCGCGTCGGCCAGCACCGAGCGGGGCAGCGCCGTCGCGTAGAACTTGCTGACCAGGCCATCGGCCAACTCGAAGGCCCGCCGTGATACCCGGTAGGCCTGGATGTGGTCGGGATGCCCGTAGAAGCCGTTGCTGTCGTAGCTGATCAGCACCTGCGGCCGGACCTCGCGGATCACGCTGAGCAGCTCGCCCGCTGCCTCGTCCACGTCGGCTTGCCAGAAGGACCCGGGCGCGTCATTGCTCGGCAGGCCCATCATCCCGGAGTCATGCCACCGGCCAGGGCCGCCGAGAAAACGGTGATCGGTCACGCCCAGCGCGGCGCAGGCCGCGTCCAGCTCGCCGATGCGGTGCTCGCCGAGCCCTCCGTCGGCGCCGGCGGCCAGGTGCGCGAGTTCCGGGGGGATGACCTCGCCCAGCTCACCGAGCGTGCAGGTGACCAGGGTCACGCCGGCGCCCTCGGCGGCGTACTTGGCCATCGTGGCCCCGGTGCCGATCGACTCGTCGTCGGGGTGGGCGTGCACGAGCAGCATCCTGTGCCCGCCATCCGGTCCGCTCATACTTGGCGAGCCTAGCGACCGCCGCCCCGCACCCGACCATCCCCCGGCGGTAACCAAGATCCACAGGGCGCTCAGGGGCCGCCACGGGAGAGCTGAGATGATCTGCTTCTTGACTACTCCCCGCCCTGAAGGGCCGGGGCTCCCTCCGGAGGTCTCGGTGAATGGAACACAGCGGGCCAGGGCGCGAGACCTGGGCATCGTGGTCGGGTCGCTGCCCGCGGGGCCGCGCAACGCGATCACCGACGTTCCTGGCGTGCGGGTGGGGCACACCACCCTGATCGAGGGCGACGACGTCAGGACCGGCGTTACCGCGATCGTCCACGACCGGCTCACCGGCACGCAAGCGCTGAACGCCGGCCTGGCCACGGGCAACGGTTTCGGGAAGATCGTCGGGACCACGCAGGTCAGCGAGCTCGGCGTCATCGAGACGCCGGTCGTGCTCACCGGAACGCTGAGCACGTTCCGCGTCGCGGACGCCCTGGTCAGCTACATGTTCTCGCTGCCGGGGAACGAGATGCTGGAGACGGTCAACCCCCTGGTGGCCGAGACCAACGACGGGTTCCTGTCGGACATGCGCCGCCTGCCCGTCACCGAGGAGCACGTGCTCGCCGCGCTGCGCGGGGCTACCGCCGGGCCTGTCGCCGAAGGCGGGGTCGGGGCGGGGACCGGGACGAGCGCGCTGGGGTTCAAGGCAGGAATCGGGACCTCGTCGCGGATCGTGGAGTGCGGCCCCGGCGCCTCGCGGCCGGTCACGATCGGCGTGCTGGTGCAGGCCAACTTCGGCGGGACGCTGACCGTGCTCGGCGTCCCGGTGCCGCCCGATCCTGGGCCGGCCGCCGGCCCGCGGGCGGACCCGCCGCCAGGGGACAGGACGCCGGCGAGCCGGGCCCGGGCAGCCAGGCCGCAGGCCAGCAGCGCCCGGGCGGGCCGGGCGAGCCGAGCGGGGGCGAGCCAGGCAACTCGTGCGTGATCGTGCTGGCCACCGACGGGCCGCTCGACTCGCGTCGCCTCACCCGGGTGGCCTGGCGCTCGTTCGCTGGCATGGCCCGGGCGGGCTCCGACTTCTCGGGCCGGAGCGGTGACTACGCGCTGGCCTTCTCCACCGCGCCGGCCGCCGCCGGGCCGCTGCCCGACGCCGCGCTCGACCCGCTCTTCGTGGCCGCCGCGGACGCGACCGAGGAGGCCATCCTCAACTCGCTGCTGGCCGCCGAGACCATGGCCGGCTTCCGGGGGCACGTCCGGCACGCTGTGCCGCTGGAGGAGGTCCGGCGGCTGTGCGCGGCCCGCGGAGTGCTGCGGGCCGACATTTAGCGGCCTGGATATGACCTGGTGTAGTCAGAGTCACACGCCCTGACCCGTCGTCCGTGGCGCCGAAGTGGTATTCAGTGGAATAGGGTTCTGACGGCACCGCGGGCGCGCGCCAGACATGGTGCATGCGCCGGACGCGGAGCGATCCCGGCACGTCCCAGGGCGGAGACGTCTATGACTACAGGCTCGGTAGCGCCGGCCAAGACCAGGGCGCAGATCGCGGCACGCACGCTGCGCAGGGACGACTGGAAGCGGTCCCCCCGCATCACCGCCGTGCTGCTCGCGATCTGGGTGATCTACGCGACCGTGCACGTCTTCATCGGCAAGTGGTACTACGTGCCGCAGTATCACTACCTGACGCCGTTCTACTCGCCGTGCGTCAGCGGCGAGTGCGTGCCCGGGTCGAGCACCCTGGGCCAGTGGATCCCGGCGGTGCCGCCGATCATCCCGTACGCGTTCGTGTCGCTGGTGTTCGTCCTCGGCTTCCGGCTGACGTGCTACTACTACCGGCGGGCGTACTACCGGGCGTTCTGGCTGGCGCCGGCGGCGTGCGCGGTGCGCGAGCCGCACGCGACCTACTCGGGCGAGACCAGGTTCCCGTTGATCCTGCAGAACCTGCACCGCTACTTCTTCTACGCGGCCGTGCTCGTCGGGATCCTGCTCACGTACGACGTGACGCAGGCCTTCCGCGGGCCGGACGGGAACTTCGGGTTCGGGCTTGGCTCCCTGATCATGCTGGCCAACGTGATCCTGCTGTGGGGCTACGCGCTGGGCTGCCATTCGTGCCGGCACATCACCGCCGGACGGCTGAAAAACTTCCACTCGCACCCGGCCCGGTACTGGGCTTGGACCAAGATCTCGTGGCTGAACGCGCGGCACATGCAGTTCGCCTGGATCACGCTGGGCACGCTGATGCTGACCGACCTGTACATCTGGCTCGTCGCCGCCGGGGTGTTCAGCGACCCGAGGTTCTTCAACTGAGGCAGGCAAGGCAATGACTGACATTGAGCGGCTCTCCTACGACGTCGTGGTGGTCGGCGCCGGCGGCTCCGGGCTGCGGGCCGCGATCGAGGCGCGGCAGGCGGGCAAGAGGACCGCGGTTATCTCCAAGTCGCTGTTCGGCAAGGCGCACACGGTCATGGCCGAAGGCGGCTGCGCCGCGGCCATGGGCAACTCGAACCCCCACGACAACTGGCAGGTCCACTTCCGCGACACCATGCGCGGGGGGAAGTTCCTGAACAACTGGCGGATGGCCGAGTTGCACGCCAAGGAGGCCCCGGACCGGGTCTATGAGCTTGAGGCCTGGGGCGCGCTGTTCGACCGCACCAAGGACGGCCGGATCAGCCAGCGCAACTTCGGCGGCCACCAGTACGCCCGGCTGGCCCACGTGGGCGACCGGACCGGCCTGGAGATGATCCGGACCCTGCAGCAGCGGGTGGTCGCGCTGCAGCAGGAGGACGTCCGCATCCACGGCGACGCCGAGGCGATGATCAAGGTCTTCGCCGAGACCACGATCACCGAGCTGATGAAGGACGGGGACCGGATCGCCGGCGCGTTCGGCTACATCCGCGAGAGCGGGCGGTTCGTGCTGTTCGAGGCGCCCGCGGTCATCTTGGCCACCGGCGGGATCGGGAAGACCTTCAAGTACAGCTCCAACTCCTGGGAGTACACCGGGGACGGGCACGCGCTCGCGCTGCTGGCCGGCGCCACACTGATGAACATGGAGTTCGTGCAGTTCCACCCCACCCACATGGTCTGGCCGATCTCGGTGCGCGGGCTGCTGGTCACCGAGTCGGTTCGCGGTGACGGCGGCGTGCTGCGCAACTCCGAGGGCAAGCGGTACATGTTCAACTACGTGCCGGACGTGTTCCGGGCCCAGTACGCGGAGACCGAGGAAGAGGCCGACCGCTGGTACGACGACCCCGACCACAACCGGCGCCCGCCGGAGCTGCTGCCCCGCGATGAGGTCGCTCGCGCCAACCTCGCGGAGATCAGGGCGGGCCGCGGGTCACCGCACGGCGGGGTGTTCCTCGACATCGCCTCGCGGCGGTCGCCGGAGGAGATCAGGCGCCGGCTGCCGTCCATGTACCACCAGTTCAAGGAGCTGGCCGACGTCGACATCACCAAGGAGCCGATGGAGGTCGGCCCGGCCCAGCACTACGTGATGGGCGGCGTGGAGGTGGACCCGGACACCGCGGCGTCGATCGTCCCCGGCCTGTTCGCCGCGGGCGAGGTCTCCGGCGGGATGCACGGCTCCAACCGGCTCGGCGGCAACTCCCTGTCCGACCTGCTGGTGTTCGGCCGCCGCGCGGGGATAGGCGCCGCGGAGTACCTGGACTCGCTGGGCGACGCCCGGCCGAGGGCGAGCGACGCCGAGCTGGAGGCGGCGCGGGCCGAGGCCCTGGCCCCGCTGGAGCGCTCCGGCGGGGAGAACCCGTACACAGTCCACGCCGAGACCCAGCAGACCATGAGCGACCTGGTCGGCATCATCCGCACCGAGGACGAGATCAAGTCCGCGCTCGCCGAGCTGGAGAAGCAGCGCGCGCAGGCGGCCGACGTCAGCGCCGAGGGTGGTCCGGCGTACAACCCCGGCTGGCACCTGGCCCTGGACCTGCGCAATATCCTGCTGATCGCGGACTGCGTGGCCCAGTCGGCGCTGGAGCGCCAGGAGAGCCGTGGCGGGCACACCCGCAACGACTTCCCGGAAATGTCGCGCGAATGGCGCAAGGTCAACCTGATCGCCGTGCTGGACGGCGACCGGGTGTCCGTCCGGCGGCAGCCGATGGTCCCGATGCGCGAGGACCTGCTCGTCCTGTTCGACACCGACGAGCTGAAGAAGTACTACACCGACGCGGAACTGCCCCCGGTGACGGAGACGGCACCGCCGTCGGCCAGCGAGGAGACGAGCTAATGGGCGAGAAGGTAGCGCTCCAGGTCTGGCGGGGCGACGCCGGGCAGGGACAGCTCACCGACTACCAGGTCGAGGCCAACGAGGGCGAGGTGCTCCTCGACGTCTTGCACCGGCTGCAGGCCACCCAGGCCGGCGACCTGGCGGTCCGCTGGAACTGCAAGGCGGGCAAGTGCGGCTCCTGCTCGATGGAGATCAACGGGCGCCCGCGGCTGGCCTGCATGACCCGGATGTCGATCTTCGAGCCTGGCGAGCCCATCATTGTCACGCCGCTGCGGACCTTCCCGGTTATCCGGGACCTGGTGACGGACGTCTCGTTCAACTACGCCAAGGCCCGGCAGATCCCGTCGTTCACCCCGGATCCCGCGACCAAGCCGGGCGAGTTCCGGATGCAGCAGGTCGACGTGCAGCGCTCGCAGGAGTTCCGCAAGTGCATCGAGTGCTTCCTGTGCCAGAACGTCTGCCACGTGATCCGTGACCACCCCGACAACGAGCGCCCCTTCGCCGGCCCCGGTTCCTCATGCGCATCGCCGAACTGGAGATGCACCCGGCCGATACCGCCGACCGCCGTGAGATCGCCCAGGACGACTTCGGCCTGGGCTACTGCAACATCACCAAGTGCTGCACCGAGGTCTGCCCAGAGAACATCAAGATCACCGACAACGCGCTCATCCCGATGAAGGAGCGCGTGGTGGGCCGCAAGTACGACCCGCTCGTCTGGCTCGGATCCAAGATCACCCGTCGGCCGCGCGGCGCCCACGACACGCCCGAAGTCCCCGCCAAGAGCTAGCAAAACCAGAGTCACAACGCCAGGACCCGGGGCAAATCTGCCCCGGTTCCGGTTCCGGGTACGGGGAGTCAGCACCCGGGGTCAGTCAGGGGATGAATATTCTGGCTGGCGCGGGCCGGGACTCTGCCTGCAGAGCGAAAGGCTGCCATGTCGCACGTGATGCCGCACATGACCTACCTTGAGGCCGCGGTGGTCGGCCTCATCCAGGGCGTGACCGAGCTGTTCCCGGTGTCCAGCCTCGGCCACAACGTGCTGATCCCTGCGCTGATCGGCGGCAGCTGGGCCACTGACCTGAACGTGGCCGCGCCGGAGTCGCCGTACCTGGCGTTCATCGTCGGGCTGCACGTCGCGACCGCGATCGCACTGATGATCTACTTCTGGCGGGACTGGCTACGGATCATCGGCGGCTTCTTCAGCTCGCTCCGCTATCGGGAGATCAAGACCGTCGACCAGAAGATGGCCTGGATGATCATCCTGGCCACAATCCCGGTCGGGCTGATCGGCCTGGCGTTCGAGCACGAGTTCCGGGTGCTGTTCGGTAAGCCGATCCGGGCCGCGATCTTCCTGGTCGTCAACGGCCTGATCCTGTACGCCGGGGAGCGGTTCCGGACCCGCAGGTCGCTGGCCGCGGACGCGGAAGTCGCCGCCGAGGCCGACCTGGCCGACGGCCGCGTGGTGCCCGGGCGCACGGCGCCGGCCGTCACGACGTCGGGCGCCCGGACCGCCTCGGCCGGCGCCGGTTCCGGCGCGGCGGCGCCCCGGGCCGCGGCACCGGGGACCGCGATGCACGCCTCGGGACAGCGGGCCGCCCGGCAGCTTGAGGCCTCCCGTGCGGTCCAGGCCGACACCCGGCTGGTCGCCATCGGCTACGTGCAAGGCGTGGTCATCGGGTCGGCGCAGATCCTCGCGCTGCTGGCCGGCATCAGCCGGGACGGGGTCACGATGGTGGCCGGCATGTTCCGCGGCCTGTCCCGGCAGGACGCGGCGCGCTTCTCGTTCCTGCTCGCCACGCCGGTCATCCTCGCCGCGGGCGTGCTCAAGATCGGGGACCTGACCGGCCCGCTCGGCAACGGGATCCATGGTCAGGTGCTGCTGGGCAGCATCCTGTCCGGGGTCGGCGCGTACGTGTCGGTGCGGTTCCTGATGAAGTACTTCACCACCCGTACGCTGACGCCGTTTGCCATCTACTGCCTGGTGGTCGGGCTGGGCAGCATCATCTACCTCTCGGTGAAGTAGCCGGGCTCACTCGCCGCGGGAACGGCGGGCCCGCAGCCGGGCCCGCTCCTTGGCGTCCAGCACCGTCTTGCGCAGCCGGACCGCGGACGGCGTTACCTCGGCGCACTCGTCGTCGGCGCAGAACTCCAGGGCCTGCTCCAGCGACAGCAGCCGCGGCGGGATCAGCCGCTCGAGCTCCTCCCCCGAGGACTGCCGCACGTTGGTCAGCTTCCGCTCCTTGGTGATGTTCACGTCCATGTCGTCGGACCGGGAGTTCTCGCCGACGATCATCCCCTCGTAGACCTCCGTCCCCGGCTCCACGAACAGCGTGCCCCGCTCCTGCAGCGAGAACATCGCGTACGGCGTGGCCGCGCCGGACCGGTCGGCCACCAGCGATCCGGTCGGCCGCATCCGCAGCGGGCCCGACCAGGGCTCGTAGCCCTCGAAGACGTGGTGGGCGATGCCGGTCCCGCGGGTGTCGGTGAGGAACTGGGTGCGGAACCCGATCAGCCCCCGCGCGGGCACTACGAAGTCCAGCCGGGCCCAGCCGGTCCCGTGGTTGGTCATGTTCTGCAGCCGCCCCTTGCGCTGGGCGAGCAGCGAGGTCACCGCGCCGAGGTACTCCTCGGGCACGTCCACGGTGAGCCGCTCCACCGGCTCGTGCCGGGCCCCGTCCACCTCGCGGATGACCACGGTCGGCCGGCCGACGGTCAGCTCGTAGCCCTCCCGCCGCATGGTCTCGACCAGCACCGCGAGGGCGAGCTCGCCGCGGCCCTGCACCTCCCAGGTGTCCGGACGGTCGGTGGGCAGCACCAGGATCGATACGTTGCCGACCAGTTCGCGGTCCAGCCGGTCGCGCACCATCCGCGCGGTGACCTTCGATCCCTTGTCCCGCCCCACCAGCGGCGAGGTGTTGACGCCGATCGTCATCGAGATGGCCGGCTCGTCGACGGTGATCAGCGGCAGCGGCCGGGGATCGTCCACGTCGGCGAGCGTCTCGCCGATCATGATGTCCCCGATGCCGGCCACCGCGATGATGTCCCCGGCCGACGCGGAGGCCGCGGGCACGCGCTCTAGCGCCTCGGTCCGGAACAGCTCGGTGATCTTCACCCGCTCGATGGAGCCGTCCCGGCGGCACCAGGCCGCCTGCTGGCCCCGCCTGATCTCCCCGCTGTGCACCCGGCACAACGCGATCCGGCCCAGGTAAGACGAGGCGTCCAGGTTGGTCACGTGCGCGCGCAGCGGCTCATCCGGGTCGTACGTGGGCGCGGGCACGCTGTCCCGCAGCACGGCGAACAGCGGCTCAAGGTCCGGCGAGTCGGGTAGCGAGCCGTCGGCGGGACGGTTCTCAGACGCCCGCCCGGCCCGCGCCGACGCGTAGACGATCGGGAACTCGATCTGCTCCTCGGTCGCGTCCAGGTCCAGGAACAGCTCGTAGCACGCGTCCACGACCTCGGCGATCCGGGCGTCCGCCCGGTCCACCTTGTTGATCACGAGGATCACCGGCAGCCGGGCCTCCAGCGTCTTGCGCAGCACGAACCTGGTCTGCGGCAGCGGACCCTCGCTGGCGTCCACCAGCAGCAGCACCCCGTCCACCATGGACAGCCCGCGCTCGACCTCGCCGCCGAAATCCGCGTGGCCGGGCGTGTCCACGATGTTGATCGTCAGCCCGCCGTGGCGCACCGCGGTGTTCTTGGTCAGGATCGTGATCCCCTTTTCCCGCTCCAGGTCACCGGAGTCGAGCACCCGCTCGGCCACCTGCGCGCCCGCGCGGAACGCGCCCGACTGCCACAGCATCGCGTCCACCAGGGTGGTCTTGCCGTGGTCGACGTGCGCGACGATGGCGACGTTACGCAGGTCGTCGCGGGTGGCAAGGGCCGAGCGAGTAGGCATGCGGGAAGGCTCCAGGTTGACCAGGGAAGGCGCCGGACTAGGGCGCGGACAGTCTATCCGTTATGGAACATGCAACGAAAATCCTCCCCGCGCTCATTCCGCCCGGCACTCCAGGCACGCCTGCAGGAGCTCGAGGAACGGCCGGGCCTCGGCTCCGGGCACGGGGTCGAGCAGCGCGGCCTTCACCGCGGCCAGGTCATCCGGGCCCATCCCGGCCATGGGGCGCCCGGCCAGATCCTGGACGGCGGCGTCACCGCCCCAGACGACGTCGGCGAACCCGTGGCCGTCGCGCCGCCCGCCCAGCGCGTGGGACCGGCCGTCGGGCGAGCCCCAGAGCGCCTGCCCCCTAGCCCTGCCCAGCGGGCCTGGATGGTACTTGTCGCCGAAAAACCCGGGCTGCAGGTACCGCACGGTCCCCTCGTCCAGGACGGCGATCTCGTCGCGCAGCGGAACAAAATCCCGGCAGTAAGCCGGCGACTCCGTGTGAGAGTTAGAAACCGTCGAGCGTTTCCCGAACCAGTCGTACAGCGCCGCAGGCTCGTTCTCGTCGATCACGGCCACGTGCTCCGGCCCGACGAAACTGATGCGAGACGGGGCCTTCTCGCGCAGTTTCAGCTTGGCCAGCACGTGCGCCCAGTCGCTGTCGAGGATCCACAGGTGGGTCCCGCGCATGGCGAGCCGACCGGTACCCGGATCGGCCGCGGCCAGGTGAACGCCGGGCTCCGGGTCGGCCACGCTGACCGTGACCTCCTCGGCCACCTCGCCGCGCGCGTTGTACAAGCGCAGCCGGCGGCCACCCAGGCGCCATTTCTCCATAACGAACCCGGCCGGGTGCTGGCCGACGATGATCGGCTCCTGGTTCCACTCGATGACCGCGGGCTGGCCGGCCGCGTAGCGCACCAGTTCCCAGACCTCGAAACCCCGGCAGCCGACCACGAAGAACGCCTCGCCGAGGTGCAGCACCGCCTGCGGAGGTCGGCCCCCGCGGTAGTCGTGCCGCTCGGTGAGCGTCCCGCCGGGCAGGTCAAAGACCCGGCATCCCGAGTAGCACCCGCCGCGCTCCGTGGCCACCAGCAGCTGCCTGGAGTCCGGGGAGAACGAGCCGCGGGAAGGCACGTCGTCCATCTCGATGCGGATGAACGCGGGCGCCTCCAGCGCGCTGGGTGCGCCGGCGACGGTGCCGGGATCGGCCCCGGCGAGCAGGCCGAACAGGGCTCGGCTCCGGTCATCGTCCGGCCGCCAGCCGTCACCGAACAGCCGCATGGCCGCTACCGCCTCCGCCAGCGGCAGGTCCCGGGCCAGTTGCCACAGCGCGGGCCAGTCCCGGCGGCTCGCGAGGTGGTCCGCGAGATACCGGCCTTCCTCGGCGGTTAAGGCCACGGCGCGGTCCGGCGGATGGGCCGTGAGGATGTACGGCAGGTCCAGATCGCTGTCGTCGGCCATGACCTGGCGCAGCATGGCGCGGGTCGGTTCGCCGGCGTCCTGATATCCGGCGGCGAGCCGGGATCCGTCGGGGTCGGCCGCCCAGTACTGCGCGGTCTGGCCGGTCAGCACGTAGAACAGGGCCCGCTGGATCTCATCGCCGGGGGCGAGGCCACGGCGGATGCAGAAGGCCGCGATCGAGACCCGCTCGGCGGCCGGCCGGTACGGCTCCGTCGCGGCACGGCACGCGTCCTCGGTCAGCGCGTCGGCTCCCCGCCACCGGGCCAGTGCCTCCCACAGCTCGTCACCCGGATCGCGCAGCCACACCAGCCACACCGCGCTGATCGCGTTCTGGTCGCCGCGGTCGCCGGCCTCCGCCAGCAGCCGCCAGGCCCGCCACGACCGCGCCGAGCGGCTGCCTTCGTCACGCTGCCGCGTGGCCCGGCGAGCCAGCCGTGCGGCGCGCTTGGTGCTCAGCACGGCGCGCTCTCGCGGACCGCGAGCTCAGCGCGCAAAGGATGGCACCACACGTCTGGCCCTAGCTGGACTGCTGCGGGATGGATCGCGGGCGCCGGCTGGTCCGCGCGCCCGCTCACGTCACATCCAACTATCCGGGCCGATCGCGAGCCCGGCAAGTCCGCACATAACCGGTAGAAATTAGGGAAACGATCCGGCGATCGAATTTGTGTTCGATGGCCGCGATATGCTGGTGGGGTGGCAGCGTACCTTCCGCCTGGCTGGCCGGCGGGCGTTCATCCTCCGGACAGCGAGGAGTTCGAGCAGACCGCGGTGACCTGGCTGCTCGACGTCGTGCCGCCCGACTACCGGCTGCACGGCGTGCTGCGCCGGCATCCGTTCGCGCTTGCGGTGCTCGCCAGGCATCACGTAGCCGCGTGCGTCCGCGGTGCGCGTGAAGGGTACCGGTCCGCTCGCACCGAACTCGGCGGCAAGCTGCCGCCCGGCGGCGTGGAGGCCGTGCTCGAGGTCTACCGCGCCGAGGGCAGCAGGCTGGTCGAGACCGCCCGCGCCGTGGATCTGGTCGGCCGGGCGCTGCGCGGCGAGGTCTTCACGCCGCAGCTCGGCGGCACTCACGAGAGGCGCGGCGCCCACGAACGGGACGCCAAGAGCGAGCGCCGCGCAGGCCAGCCGGACGCCGACCAGCAGACCGCGGGCCAGCAGGACGCAGGCGAGCGGCGCGCAGGCAAGCCGGACGCAGGCAAGCGAGACGCGGGCCAGCAGGACGCAGGCGAGCGGCGCGCAAGCAAGCGAGACGCAGGCAAGCGAGACGCAGGCAAACCTGACGCAGGCGAGGCGGACGCAGACGAGCGGAACCCGGGCGGGGCGGACGCCGGCGAGCGGCGCGCGGGCAAGCGGAACGCGGGCGGAGCGGACGCCACAGAGGAGGATGCGGGCCAGCGCAGTGCCAAGGGACGGCGCGGCGCGAAAAGTCGGCCCGCTGAAAGCTCGAGCGCGGCCGGGTGAGCCCGCCGCGGGTCAGCCAGGCGGGTCAGCCGACCGGGTCTGCCTGGCCCAGATAGCCGGGCGGGTCAGCCGGGCGGGCGTGACCAGCCGGTCCCGGAGACATACTCCCGGACCACCTTCGCGGGGACGCCGGCCACCACGCACCGGTCGGGAACGGTCCCGCGGACCACCGAGCCGGCCGCGACGACGACGTTGCGGCCGACCGAAGCGCCCGGCAAGATCACGGCCCCCGCGCCGAGCCAGGTGCCGGAGCCGATCGATACCGCCGTGTTCACCGGCCACTGCCGCCCGATCGGCATGTCCGGGTCCGCGTAGGCGTGGTTCTGGTCGGTGATGTACACGTACGGGCCGGTGAACACGTCATCGCCGATCAGGATCGAGTGGTGCGCGACGATGTGGCTGCCGCGTCCGATCACGCATCGGCTGCCGACCCGCAGCACCGGCTGGTCACCAAGGTCGTGCCCGGGCATCATGCCCGCGCAGAGCGTCACCTGCTCGGCGATCATGGTCTCGTCGCCGATCTCGATCCAGCGCTCGCCGAACACCGCGCCGGTCGGGAACGCCATCATCGAGTGCGGGCCGAACGCCGCGAACCTGCGGCCGGCGGAGGTCCGCGCGGTCACGGCTCCGGCACGCTGCATCGCCCGCCAGGCGGCGTGCACCGCGGCGGAAACCGCCGCCTGCCGCCAAGCCAGCACGCGCCGTGACATGGCCGATAACGGTACCTGCTGCGGGGAGGCCGCCGTGCTTCTACCCGCCCTACCCGTCCTGCGCGCCGCCGGCCCCGCCCGCCGCCAGCTGGCCGCAGGCGCCGTCGATCTCGGTCCCCCGGGTGTCGCGGACGGTCACCGGGACGCCCCGGCGGGCCAGTCGCTGCTCGAACTCCTGCATCACGCCGGGCTCGGACGCCGTCCACTTCGACCCCGGGGTCGGGTTGAGCGGGATCAGGTTGACGTGCGTCAGATGCCCGGCGAGCAGGTCGGCGAGTGCGTCGGCTCGCCAGGCCTGGTCGTTGATGTCGCGGATCAGCGCGTACTCGATCGACACCCGGCGCCCGGTCGCCGCCGCGTACCCCCAGGCCGCGTCCAGCACTTCGGCGACCTTCCAGCGCCGGTTGACCGGTACGAGCTGGTCGCGCAGCGTGTCGTCCGGCGCGTGCAAGGACACCGCGAGCCGGACCGGCAGTCCCTCGCCGGCCAGCCGGCCGATGGCCGGGACCAGGCCCACGGTCGACACGGTGACAGCGCGCCGGGAGATGCCGAGCCCGTCGGGGACCGGGTCGGTGATCCGCCGCACCGCGGCGACCACCCGGGAGTAGTTGGCTAGGGGCTCGCCCATGCCCATGAACACGACGTTGGAGACCCGGCCGGGACCGCCGGGCACCTCGCCCCGGGCCAGCGCCCTGGCCCCGGCCACCACCTGAGCCACGATCTCGGCGGCGGTCAGGTTGCGGGTCAGCCCGGCCTGGCCGGTCGCGCAGAACGGGCACGCCATCCCGCACCCGGCTTGCGAGGACACGCACATCGTGACCCGGTCGGGGTAGCGCATCAGCACCGATTCGACGTAGGCCCCGCCGGACGCGCGCCACAACGTCTTCCGGGTCTGCCCCTGGTCGCAGCTGAGCTCCCGCTCGGCGGTGAGCAACCGGGGCAGCAGGGCCTTCGCGAGCGGCTCGCGGTCGGCGGCGGGCAGGTCGGTCATGTCATCGGGATCGTCGGTCAGCCGGGCAAAGAAGTGCCGCGACAGCTGATCGCCGCGGAACCGCGGCTGGCCGAGCTGCTCGGCGGCGGCACGACGCTCCCCGGGATCCAGGTCTGCGAGGTGCCGCGGCGGCCGGGACCCGCCGAGCCGGTCCGGCCCGGC
Source organism: uncultured Actinomycetota bacterium (assembly GCA_963834695.1). GTDB lineage: Bacteria > Actinomycetota > Actinomycetes > Streptosporangiales > Streptosporangiaceae > JASHPR01. The sequence goes on along the minus strand of CAWIDQ010000038.1, from coordinate 200,532 downwards.
CAGCGTCGGCTGAGGGACCGGCACGCCTGCGCTCCGTTCTGCCTGCTCATGGGCCTGCCACGGCGCTGTGGCAAACCGGTAACGATCTCTCGATATCTACGTCGCTGACCTGCGAGAAGTCGGTAGATTTCACGCCATGCCGACACTGCGCCGGGGAGGTAGCCCAACCAGGATAACCGCAAGTCCGGAGCAGCCCCGGATCCTGCTGGAGAGCGAGAACCCGTACGCGAGCCGACGGGTGGTCGTCGAGTGCGACGGCGTGACCACGGCCGCTTACCTGCACTCCAAGACCGCGCCGGTCGCGGCCACCTGGATCGCCAACCACGTCCCGGCGCCAGCGGCACCGGATCTGGCCCGGCTGAACGCCGGCGAGGCCCCGGTGATGCCCTCGGCGCACACCAAGCACCCCGACGGCAGGCCCATGCTCGAACCCGGGGCGCTGCGGGCGCTGTGGCTGGAGGAGGGCGACGGGGTCGTGCTCCTCGAGTACGGCGGCCTGCTGGCGATCCTGCCCGGCTGGTCCGACATGGCCCGCGGCATGCCCGGGTACTGCCGGGACGTGATCGGGCAGACCCCGTTCGGCTGGTCTCTCGACGACGCGATGGAGGGCCTGGGCCCGCGAGCGGCGCAGGCCGAGGATTTCTGGCGATGGCGGGCCGACAAGGGCGCCTGGGCCGAATTCCAGCAGGCGGTGCTCGGCCACCTCCTCGGCAAGCTCGGCCCCGGCGCCAGGTACTGGGACGTGGCCGGCGGGAAGCAGCCGCTGGTCGGCGTGTCCGAGCGTCCACCGACCGCGCAGCGCCCGTACACGGTCCTGTCCACGGTCGGCATGAGCTGCCAGCGGCTGCCGGTCGTCGAGCAGATGGGCGCGCTCGCGAACGACAGCGCGAGGATTGAGCTGGCCGTCGCGACCACGATGCCGAGCACGGACGCGGCCCGGATCTTCCTGTGGCTGGGCCAGTACCCGTGGCGCGAGGCGGCCTGGCTGGGAGCCGGTCACTGCATCCCGTGGTATCACGAGCCGGCCACGTTCCCGCTCGGCGGCGGCCACGAGGCGGTGCTGCTGCTCGACAAGCCCGGCAGCCTGCTCGGGCCCGATGTGCCCGACCTATCCGGCTTCTCGTTCGGCGGCGAGGCCGTCCGCTGGGTGTGGATCGTCCCGGTCAGTGACCGCGAGCGGGTGCTGGCCGCCGAGCGCGGGCCGGCCAGCCTGGTCACGCACCTCGCGGCCCAGCGCCGCAGCTGGGTCGTGGGCCAGGGCTAGCCGTGCGGGACGAACACGGCCAGCAGCAGCCAGGCCACGGGGGCGACGACGATCAGCGAGTCGATCCGGTCCAGGACGCCGCCGTGCCCGGGCAGCAGCGTGCCCATGTCCTTGATCTCAAGGTCCCGCTTGATCATCGATTCGACGAGGTCGCCCAGGACGGCCGCGGCGGCCGCGGCGGCGCCCAGGATGAGGCCCTGCCAGACGTGTCCGTGCAGCAGCCAGGGCAGCATGATCGCTCCGACCGCGAGGCAGACCACTACCGACCCGGCCAGGCCTTCCCAGGTCTTGTGGGGGCTGATGACCGGGGCCATCGGGTGCCGCCCGAGCAGTATTCCGGCGAAGTAGCCGCCGATGTCGCTGCCGACGGTGAGCGCGACGAAGATGAGCGCCCGGCGCGCGCCATCCGGCGCGGCCAGCATGAGAGCCACGAAGATTCCGACCAGCGGCAGGTACGCCACCGTGAAGACGCTCGCGCTCAGGTCGCGCAGGTAATGGTGGGCCCCGCCCGGGAGCCGCCACGCCATCAGGACCAGCACCGTGATCGCCATGGCCGCCAGGGCCGGCTGCGCGCCGTACCAGTACGCCAGCGTGAACATGGCGGCGCCGCCGGCCACGATGGGGATGAGCGGAAGGCTGATCCCGCGCCCGGCCAGCGCCTGCCGCAACTCCCAGAGCGCCACCGCCGCCACGGCACCCACGTAGATGAGGAAGGTCGCCTTCACCGTGAACAGGGTGACCAGGACCAGGCCGCCCAGCACGACCCCGATGGCCACGGCCATCGGGAGGTTGCGTCCGGTGCGGGTCCGGGCCGGGGTGCCCCCGCCCACCTCCCCATCCCCCTTCACTGGGCCGGCCTCTGGAGGCGGAAGCGGCCCGCCGGGTTCGTCCGGCACCGGGCTGGCATCCCCTGCGCGCGCCCCGCTACGTGTCATGTGGCAAGCCCAGGTCGCAAGCTATACCTCGAGAAGCTCGGCTTCCTTGTGCTTGAGCAGCTCGTCGACCTGGGCCACGTAGGTGTGCGTCAGGTCGTCGAGTTCCCGCTCGGCCCGGCGGCCGTCATCTTCGCCCGCCTCGCCGCCCTTGACCAGCTTGTCCAGCGAGTCCTTGGCGTGCCTGCGGATATTCCGGATCGAGACCCGGCTTTCCTCCGCCTTGCGGTGTGCGATCTTGATGTACTCCCGCCGGCGTTCCTCGGACAGCTCAGGGAAGATCACCCGGATGATGACGCCATCGTTGGAGGGGTTCACGCCCAGGTCGCTGTTCCTGATCGCCTTCTCGATCGCTCCCATGGACGACTTGTCGAACGGCTGGACGATGACCATCCGGGGCTCGGGCATGTGGAACGATGCCAGCTGGTTCACTGGCGTCTGCGTCCCGTAGTACTCGGCCGTGATCTTGTTGAACATCGAAGGATGCGCACGGCCGGTGCGGATGCCGGCGAATTCCTCCTTGGCGACCGCGACGGCTTTCTCCATCTTCTCCTCGGCTTCGAGGAGAGTCTCGTCAATCACTTACGACTCCCGTGCCTCGGTCGGCGTCCCGGTGCGCGTCCTGTCGCGCACTGTGTATTCCCATGGTGCGCCCCGGCCCGGGAATCATGCCATGCCGGGCCATCAGCGCGCGAACCGGCTCACTAGTGTGCCGATCCGCTCACCGTGCACGGCGCCCACCACGTTACCCTCGCGCATCAGGTCAAAGACCACGATCGGCAGGTCATTGTCCCGGCACATGCTGACCGCGGTCGCATCCATGAACCTTAGTGCACCTCTTCGTAAGTTCGCCGGTGGCTCTTACGAGGTCCTCGCCGCGTGCCGAGCGACTCCCCGGCCGACCGTTGGGGGCCGGCGGGGCGGGCAGGTGCCTGCCAGGGGACCCGCGGGCGTCGCCGTGATGGGCGCGGCGGCGCGGGTCACGTCGCGCCGGGGACACACCCGGAAGGTGGTTCCCGGCGCGGCGGTGCGTGACGCCGGCCACGATGGCCGGCGTGATGCCGCCGCCCGCTCGGGCGGCGATGCTGGCCGCCGCGATCAGGTCGCGGTGGCCCGCCAGCCCGCAGCGCGGGCAGCACAACACGCGGCCGGGGGGCTTGGGAACCCGGGCGCGGCAGGCCGGGCAGGTCGAAGAGGTGCCCCGCTCATCGGCCAAGATGAGAGCGATCCCGGCTTGAGCGGCCTTGTCGCGCAGCGCGCTGATCAGGCGGCCCACCCGCCAGCCGCGGGTCCGCCGGTTATGCCGACGCCCGGCCGCCAGGTCCAGGACACCGCGCGGATCACCGACGGCCAGGGTGCCGATCCGGCGCGCGACGGCCCAGCCGATCACGGCCGCCGCGGCCTCGTGCTGGGCCTGGCCGACCCGCCGCCGGTGCCGCGCCTCCACGGTGCGCTGGCGCCGCCGGTGCTGGCGCCAGCGCCGGGACCCGCGCTGCCCCGGCTTCGGCGCACGGCGGGCGACGGCCCGTTGGCGGGCCTTGCTGTCTTTGAGGTGCAGGTGATGCTCGGCGCGGATGGCCCCCCCGGACACCAGCAGCGCCTGCCCGCCGGGCCCGGCAACCGCGTACGGGTGGATGATGCCCAGGTCCACCCCGGCCACCCGGCCCGGATCTGGCTGGCTACCAGCAGGGTAAACGGCGACCGGGACCTCGGCGGTCACATCGGCCCACAGCCGGCCCGCGTCATACACCAAGGTGACCGACCGGACCGACTCGGCCGGGTAGGGCAGATCCCGGTCCAGCCGGACCTGTAACGGCGGGCAGCCCCGGGCCACCGGGATCCGCAACCGCCGGCCCTGCAAGACGAACCGGCCGTGATACCAGCGCACCGGCATCATCTTGCGCCGCCGCCGCGGGAACCGCGCCGAGGCGTCCCCAGTCCTGCGCCGGGCCGCAGCAGCGAACCAGGCGTCGGAATAGCGGCGCAGCACCGACCGGGCGCCGGCGCTGTCCAGCTCCCCGAAGCACCCCGGCCCCGAAGCGGCCAGCTCCCGGCACAACGCCGGAAACGACACCAGCGGGGCGTCCTGGCGGGCGCGCCGCCACGCGTTGACTTCCAGGACGCACGCCCACACGTCCCCCGCCGACACCAGTAACCCCACCAGCCGGCGCCGCTGGCCCCGGGTCAGCCGCAGGCCCGCGCGGGCGGTGCGATGCACCACCGCCGGGCGGTGCGGGTCACGGTGCCTGGGCATGCCACCATCCCACCAGCAGCCACCGACAAAACGACCAAGCCAGCCGACTCGGCCCACCCCGGCACGGCAGCTGGCTGAACCAGACCACGAATCCTTCCCCCCGGCCAGCGCCAGCCGTGAGCCCCTGGCGAATAAACGGCCGCGACCACTTAGCTCGCGCCGGAGCACTTCACCGTAATCCAGCCGGTGAAGCGCGCCTGGCGTCTAGAGGGTCTACGACGTCGATCGCCTCTACATGCTGTGCCGGGTCCGGCCCCGGTTAGGGCCGGACCCGGCGCTGGTCTCAGCCGGCCTGCCCGATCTGGAACCGGGCAAACCCCCGCACGCGGGCGCCGTGCTCGGCCAGCAGCTGCTTGACCGACTTCTTCTGATCCCTGACCGAGGCCTGCTCGTTCAGGACGACGTCCTTCAGGAACGCGTTCACGCGGCCGTCGACGATCTTGCCGATGGCCGCCTCTGGCTTGCCTTCCTCGCGGGTCACCTGCTCGGCGATCCGGCGCTCGGACGCCACCACGTCCTGGGGCACGTCATCCCGGGTCACCCAGCGCGGCCGCATGGCCGCGACCTGGTGCGCGATGTCCTGAGCTACGTCCGCGGACCCGTCAGAGTCCAGCTGGACGAGCACGCCGAGAGTCGGCGGCAGCTGTGGGTCGGACTTGTGCAGGTAGCTGGTGACGTAGCCGCCCTCGAACCGGGCGAACCGGCCGACCTCCACCTTTTCCTTGAGCGAGGCGCCCGCCTCGTCGATCAGTTCCTGCGCCGTCTGCCCCGGGCGAACCTCGAGGCCGAGCACGGCCAGCCGGTCCCCGGCCGTCGAGGCCAGAGCCGCCTTGGCAATGTCGGCCGCGACCTGCTGGAACAGCTCGGTCTTCGCGACGAAGTCGGTCTCGCAGTTGAGCTCGAGCAGCACCCCGGAGTTGTTCCCCTCCAGCGCCGAGGTGACCAGGCCGTTCGCCGCGGTCCGCTCGGCGCGCTTGGTGACGTCCTTCGCGCCCTTGACGCGCAGGAGCTCTACGGCAGCCTCGTAATCCGGAGCCTCCACGAGCGCGTTCCGGCAATCGAGCATGCCGGCGCCGGTCTGCTCCCGGAGCCGCTTTACATCCGCCGCGGTGTAGTCCATGTCCTCATCTCAATCTCTGTATGTCTTGTCCTGGGCAGCCGCTAGCCCGGCGGGTCACCGGGGCGGCGGTCCTGCAGGGTCAGGCGGGCTCGGACGCTGGCTCCTCGGGTACGCTCTCCGCGACCACATCGCTGGGGCCTGCTGCCTCCGCACCGTCCGCTGGCGTCGCGTCCGCCGGCGTCGCGTCCGCCGGCGTCGCGTCCGCCGGCGTCGCGTCCGCCGGCGCCGCGTCCGCCGGCGCCGCGTCCGCCGGCGCCGCGTCGACCGGCGCCGTGTCCGCAGGCGCCTCCGCGGCCGGGGCCGCCTCCGCGGCCGGGGTTCAGCCGCAGCCGCCGTGGTGTCGGCGGGCGTCGTGTTGGCGGCGGTGTCCTCCGCGCCGTCCGCGGCCCTGCCCTCGAGCAGCGCGCGTTCCCACTCGGCCAGCGGTTCCTCCGCGCCCAGCACGCCGTCAGCAGGCGCGGAGGGCTTCTCCTCGCCGTTGGCGGCGGCTCCAGCGCGCGCGATCAGCCCATCGGCCACCGCGTCGGCCACAACCCTGGTCAGCAGGGCAACGCTGCGGATCGCGTCGTCATTCCCCGGGATCGGGTAGGTCACCTCGTCGGGATCGCAGTTCGTGTCGAGGATCGCGATGACCGGGATGCCCAGCTTGCGGGCCTCGCTGACCGCGATGTGCTCCTTCTTGGTGTCGACGACCCACAGCGCGCTCGGCACCCGTGACATGTCCCTGATGCCGCCGAGGGAACGCTCCAGCTTGTCCCGCTCCCGCTTGAGGTGCAGCAGCTCCTTCTTGGTCAGGGAGGAGCCGGCCACGTCATCGAAGTCGATCTCTTCCAGTTCCTTCAGCCGCTGCAGCCGCTTGTAGACCGTGGTGAAGTTGGTCAGCATGCCGCCCAGCCAGCGCTGGTTCACGAACGGCATCCCGACCCGGCGGGCCTGCTCGGCGATCGCCTCCTGGGCCTGCTTCTTGGTGCCCACGTAGAGGACGGATCCGCCGTGCGCGACGGTCTCCTTGATGAACTCGTAGGCGCGGTCGATGAAGTCCAGCGACTGCTGGAGGTCGATGATGTAGATGCCGTTGCGCTCGGTGAAGATGAATCGCTTCATCTTCGGGTTCCATCGCCGGGTCTGGTGACCGAAGTGCACGCCGCTTTCGAGCAGCTGGCGCATGGTGACGACCGGGGCCATGCCGGTGTCCCCTTCCTCTCGTGCGCCCGGCCGCGGGGCCCGGGCGCTCTCGGTTGCTTCCTGGCGCCCGAACGCACTCGCCGCAGGACAGCAGTCCCGCGGACCGGTTGAGGTGCGTTCCGCGGGGTGCCGGGTTCTCGGCACCCCGTGCGGCAAGCGGACGCGCGAATTGAGCCGCAGGCCCGCGCAGCCATGCCCGGACACTGACAGCCGACGTTCAGTTTACATGGCGCTGGCCCGCCGATGTTGGCAGTGCTCGGCGCTCGCTCGCCGGTGTCGGCCGTGCTCGGGCGCTGGCCGCCGTGAGGCCACGGGCCGGGTTCGCCGGCGCCCACGGCCCCGGGTCGTCTCCGTTCAGGCGCGCGGGTGGCCACAGGCTCGCCCGGGGCCGTGCCCGGTCAGGCCCGTGGATGGGCCTGGCGGTAGGCGGACAGCAGCCGCTCGACCGATACGTGCGTGTAGATCTGAGTGCTGGCCAGCGACACGTGGCCGAGGATCTCCTGCACGCTGCGCAGGTCCGCGCCGCCCTCGAGCAGGTGCGTGGCCGCGGTGTGGCGCAGGTCGTGCGGTCCGGCGTCTGGCACGGACCCGGCCGCCGCGATCCTGGCGTGCACCACCCGGCGCGCGGTCCGCGGGTCGAGCCGCCTGCCGCGCGCGCCCAGGTACAGCGCGGGCCCGGACCGCTCGGTGACTAGCAGCGCGCGTCCGGCGTCCTGCCACCGGCGCACGGCCGCGGCGGCCGGGAGGCCGATCGGCACGACCCGCTCCCGGCCGCCCTTGCCCAGCACGCGCACGGTCCTGCGCCCGTCGTCGACGTCACCGACGTCGAGCCCGCACAGCTCGCTGACCCGGATGCCGGACGCGTACAGGAGTTCCATGATCGCTGTGTCGCGCCAGGCGAGCGCGGCCGCCTGCGGCTGCGCGGCCGCTTCCAGCGCCAGTTCGTCCGTGAGCACCGCCGCCATCTGCTCCCGGCCTAGCACGTTCGGGAGGTGGCGAACGGCCTTGGGCGTGCCCAGCAGCGGCCCGGGGTCGCTGTCCAGCCACCCGCGAGAGCGGGCGAAGGCGATGAAGGCCCGGGCGGCCGCGGTCCGGCGGGCCAGCGTCGCGCGCGCCACCCCGCTGGCGTGCTGGGCCGCCAGCCACGCTCGGATGAGGCCGATGTCCAGGGCGGCCAGGTCGTCGAGGCCATCCGCGCAGGCGTGCTCGAGCAGGCCGCTGACGTCGCCCAGGTAAGCGCGCACCGTATGCGGCGACAGGCCGCGCTCGGCCGCCAGGTGCCGCTCGAATCCGGCCAGCCGCTCGCTGGCCCACTCAGGCAGCGCGCAGTCCACGCTCCCCAGTGTCCAGCCATCCCCGCCCGCCGGGCGGCGGCGCGCCCGTCAGGCGTCCTTGCGTATCCGCCAGCCCCGGACGCACCGCTCCACGAAGCCAGCCGCGGCCAGCGCGCCCAGGCACCGGATGGCGGTGTTCAGGTCGACGCCGGCCGTGACCGCGATCACGGCCGGCCCGCTTCCGGCGCGTGCCGGAACGGCCTCCAGGACCGTCCGGGTCACCGGGTCCAGGCTGTCCCGGGGGGCGGCCGGGCCGCGGCGCGGGGTGCCGAGCCCGTCACCGGACGGGGAGACGTTCTCGATGACGTCACCAGCTCCGGTCACGCACACCGCGCCCCACTCCCTGATGATCGCGTGACAGCCTGCCGACTGGGTCGAGGTCACCGGCCCTGGCACCGCCATCAGCGGGCGGCAGAGGTCCCGGGCGTGCCGGGCGGTACTCAGCGCCCCGCTGCGCAATGCGGCCTCCACCACGACCGTGCCGCAGCTCAGGGCGGCAATCACCCGGTTGCGGACGAGGAATCCGGGCCTGGTCGGCGCCCGGTCCGGCGGCCGCTCGCTGACCACGACGCCGTGCCCGGCGATGGCGGCGAACAGCTCGCTGTGGCCCTGCGGGTAGCCGTAGCCGAGCCCGCTGGCCAGCACCGCGACGGTGATGCCGCCGGCGCCCAGGGCCCCGCGGTGCGCGCTGCTGTCGATGCCGTAGGCGCCGCCGGAGATCACGCACCAGCCACGCTCGGCCAGCGCCGCCGCCAGCTCGGTGGCGACGTGCTCGCCGTAGCCGGTCGCCGCCCGCGCCCCCACCACGGAAACCGAGCGCAGGCAGGCGAAGCGCAGGTCCGCGCTGCCCTGCAGCCACAGCACGAGCGGGCGGGTGTCGCCGAGCACGTCCAGCTGGGTCGGCCACTCCGGGTCGCCCGGGCACGCCAGGCGGATGCCCGCCCGTTCCCAGCCGGCCAGCACGGAGTCGGTGGGAGCCGGCCGAGCCGCGCCCGCCACCGCTCCACGGCGCGCGCCAGGCCGGGGACGCCACGGCCCGCGGCGGGCAGCGCCGCTCGCGGATCGGGCCCAGAAGACACCGCGGCCACGATCCCGGCCGGGTCACAGCACCGCAGCAGCGCGCCGAGCGCGGGCTCACCGGGCTCAGCCAGGAAGCTGAGCGCGACCCGCGCGGAGCGCTGCCGGTCGGCCATCCCGGCCGTCACCTTCCGGCCTCCCATCCGGGTGCCGGCCCGCCGTCCATGCCGTTCAGCTGGGCTGCCCAGCCGGTCTGCGCGGCCGCACGGCTCAACCTGACCACCTCCGGCTACCCAGGATTGCCGGAGGCCGGCCCCGCCGCCGGGCTGACCGCGGCGGCTGTGGAACAACACGGCGGTACCGGCCAGGCTGTGCACACGGACGCCGAATTGTCAGCCCGGCATGTTAACCGTGATCCCGATGCCGTCGCCCGGCGGGCGCCCGGCCTTGTCCAGCTGGAAGATCGCCTCCCGCGCCAGCGACTTGGTCAGGCCGAACAGGCCCGACTTGGACGCCGCGTAGTTGACCTGCCCGATGTTGCCGGTCTCGCCGATGACCGAGGAGACGTTCACGATCCGGCCGGTGCCGCGGCCGATCATGTGATCGATCGCCGCCTGCGCGATGAAGAACGCGCCGGACAGGTTGATGCCGATCACCTTGTGCCAGTCCTCATCGGTCATCTTGGCCGCGGTCTTGTCGATCGCGATCCCGGCGTTGTTGACCAGGATGTCGAGCCGGCCGTGCTGGCTGATCACCTCGCGGACCACGCGGCGGCAGTCGTCGGCCACCCCGATGTTGCCCTCGTGCACCGTGACCTGGCTGTCCGGGTGATCGGCCCGCACGCTGGCCGCGAACTTCTCGGCGGCCTCGTGATTGTGCCAGTAGCCGGCCGCCACGGCCGCGCCCTCGTCGGCCAGCGCCCGGCTGACCGCAGCGCCGATGCCGCGGGTGCCGCCGGTGACCAGGGCCACCCGCTGCTGCTTCGCTGCCGTCATCGCTCGCTCCCTTCGGCCGCCTGCTGCAGGGCCGCCACCACCGACGGGTCGGCGAGCGTGCTGACGTCGCCGAGCTCGCGGCCGTCGGCGATGTCACGCAGCAGCCGACGCATGATCTTCCCTGACCGGGTCTTCGGCAGGTCGGCGGCCCAGATCACCCGCTTGGGCCGGGCGAACTTGCCGATCTGGGCGGCCACGTGCCCGCGCAGTTCCCCGGCCAGGTCCGGGCCGGGGTCAACTCCGCCGGCTACGGTCACGTACGCGACCACCGCCTGGCCGGTCATCTCGTCGGGCACCGCGATGACCGCGGCCTCGGCGACTCCCGCGTGGCCGACCAGCGCCGACTCGATCTCCGCGGTGGACAGCCGGTGACCCGACACGTTGATGACGTCGTCGATCCGGCCGGTGATCCAGAAGTAGCCGTCCTCGTCCCGGCGGGCGCCGTCCCCGGCGAAGTAGGTCTGCGCGCCGAACTTTCCGAAGTAGGTTTCTCCATAACGGTCCGGATCGTGGTAGAGGGTGCGCAGCATGCTCGGCCAGGGCCGGGTCAGAACCAGCAGGCCGTCTCCCTCGGTGATCTCGCGGCCGTCGTCGTCGAGCAGGCTGGCGGACACCCCGGGCAGCGGCCGCGTGGCCGAGCCCGGCTTGGCCGGGGTCAGGCCGGGCAGTGGCGCGATCATGATGGCCCCGGTCTCGGTCTGCCACCAGGTGTCGACCACCGGGCACCGCTCGCCGCCGATGACCGAGAAGTACCACAGCCACGCCCGCGGGTTGATCGGCTCCCGACCGTGCCGAGCAGCCGGAGCGAGGAGAGGTCGTGCTTGCCGGGGTACTCCTCCCCCCACTTCATGCAGGCGCGGATGGCCGTGGGGGCGGTGTAGAAGATCGAGACCCGGTACGTCTCGACCACCTGCCACCAGGCATCGTTGTCCGGGTAGTCCGGCGCGCCCTCGTACATCACCGAGGTGACGCCGTTCGCCATCGGGCCGTACACGACGTACGAGTGCCCGGTGATCCAGCCGACGTCGGCGGTGCACCAGAACACATCCCGCCCGGGGTCGAGGTCGAAGACCATCGCGGCCGTGGTGGTCACCCCGGTCAGGTAACCGCCGGTCGTGTGCACGATGCCCTTGGGCTTGGCGGTGGAGCCGGAGGAGTACAGCAGGAACAGCGGGTGCTCGGCCTCCATCGGCTCGGCCGGGCACTCCGGCTCGGCCTCCTCGAGCAGCTCGTGGTACCAGCGGTCCCGGCCCTCCCGCATCTCGCACGGCGCGCCGGTCGACTGGACCACGATCACCGTCTGCAGCGTGTCCAGGCCGTCGACCGCCTCGTCCACGGACTGCTTGACCGGGGCGGTCTTGCCCCGCCGCCGCGCGCCGTCCGCGGTGATGAGCGCCTTGGCCTGCGACACCTCCATCCGCTCCCGCACGGCGGACGGCGCGAAGCCGCCGAACACGACGTTGTGCGGCGCGCCGATCCGGGCGCAGGCCAGCATCGCGACCACGACCTCGGGAATCATCGGCAGGTAGATGCCGACGACGTCCCCCTTCCCGACGCCCCGGGCCTTCAGCCCGTTCGCGAGGCGCTGGGTGTCCGCGAGGATCTGGCCGTAGGTCAGGGAGCGCTGCTCGCCCTGCTCACCGTGCCAGTGGAAGGCGACCCGGTCTCCGTGCCCGGCGTTCACGTGCCGGTCCAGGCAGTTGTAGGACGCGTTGAGCGTTCCGTCGGCGAACCAGGTGTAGAAGGGCGGGTTGCAGTCGTCGAGCACGGCCTGGAACGGGGTGTGCCAGTCCAGGCGCTGCCGGGCCTGCTGCGCCCACCAGGCCGGGGCGTCGGCCTCGGCCTGCGCGTAGATGTCCGGATCGGTCACCTGGGCGCGCGCGGCAAAGTCGGCGGGCGGCAGGAGCGTGGTGTACTCCAGCGGCTGGTCCGGCTCCTGCATCGACGGCGCGGACGGGGTCGGCGAGGGACGTGCCTGCATAACGGGCTCCTCCTTGGATAGCAGGCGGATCAGGCCATCGCGATATCCCTGGCACACCAGACGCGGTGGCGGTCGCGATCGCCCGAGTCGTGCAGATCGGCGGTGCAGCGCACCGACCGGGCGTTGAGCTGTTTACGCTTCCCCGCGGGCAGAGCCGAAACCTCTTCCCGGGCAAAACCTCGGGCCAAGCCGGCGGGCCTGCCACGTTTGACGGGCGCGGTTCGGGGTTAACGGAGCGATAGGGCCGAGCTACCTGCAGGGCTGCCTACCTGCTCGGCCCGCTCGCAGCCGCCGCGTCCGAGGGCCGACGAGGCCCCGGCATCAGGACGGCAGGCTGCCCGCGCGGGCGGCGAGGTGACAGGCGAGGTGACTCGTGACAGCGTTCGTGGTCAACCGGCACGGCCGTCTGGTGTTCCCGGACAACTTCCTCGGCGAGCTGGACTTCTCGGTCCTCGGCACGCTCGACCAGTTCACCGCGGTGATCGGGCGGGACTTCGAGGCCAAGGCGCCAACCGGGACCGAGATCCTGGGCCGCGTCGAGTCCGGGTCCTACCCCGGGCGCTTCGAACTGCTGCGCGACCTGGGCCAGAACCTGTTCTGGGCCAACCGGTACACGATCCCGATGTTCGACCGGCGGCCGACGCGCTGGCGCGACCTCCCCAGGCACCGCGACGACGTCTTCCTGGCCGTGCTGACCCCGTGGGAGGACAGCGAGCGCAAGGTCGCGGCGGTCGAGCACGCCTTCCGTGAGCTGCCGGCCACGTGGGACGCGGAAGGCGAGACCCGGATCTTCGACCTGCTGTTCGACCTGTTCCGCAACAAGCTGTACCACGCCACCGAGCTGCCGCCGATCAAGCCCACGGTGGCCGAGTTCCTGGAGCAGCCCGACGCACTGACGTGGGTCATGCCCGAGTACGCCCCCGACTACCCGGTGTTCCGGACCGAGGACATCGTCGACGCCCAGGAAAAGGTCCCCGAGCTGGAGGCGCTGCTGCGCTGGGCCATGGTGCTGCACAACCAGTACCCCTGGGACCGCTCCCGCACCGAGCTACGCGGGCCCGCCGAAATCGGCGATGACGACTTCGTGGTGGCGCTGCATCCCCGCAACCGCGACGTGATGGCCTTCATCGACCGGGTCAAGCACGGCGCCGCCGCCCCGGCCCGGCGCGAGCCGGCCGAGGCCGTCGCCCCCGTCGCTCCCTATCCGCCGGTACGGGTGCGCGAGGCGTTCGCGGTCCAGCCCCGGCTGGAGTCGCTGGCGATCGTGCGCGGCGAGCACGTCTGCGACAATGAGGACATCATCCGGAACGCGAGCTTCTCCTGGTCGCCGATGAGCGCCGACGAGATCAGCGCGAAGACCGGCATCGAGCAGCGCCGCTACACCAGCCGGGAGCCCGAGGAGACTGGCGCTGCCCGCGGCGGCGGCCGCGCTGGCCAAGTCCGGCCGCTCTCGTGAGGAGATCGGCGCGGTACTGGTCAGCACCTGCACGAGCAACCGGCTGATCCCGTCGATCGCCTAGCTGGCTGTCCGGCGAGCTCGGCCTCCTGCAGACGCACGCCTCGCGCCGACCTGGTCGCGGCCTGCGCGGGTCTGCCCTACGGGCTGGCCGAGGCCGACCCGGCATGCTGCAGGAGGTCCGGCGGCCCGTCCTGCGTCGTCTGCGTGGAGAAGTTCTCCGACAAGATCGGCAACGTCCGCCCGTCGCGGATGATCTTCGGCGACGGCGCCGCGGCCATGGTCATCGGCCCCGGCCCCGGCCGGGGAGCCGGGGACGTCGATGTCGTGCAGACCTACGCGAGCGGGCCCTACAGCGAGGTCAACTCGATCATCTGGCCGAACCCGGAATTCGACAACAGCGATCACCGTGTACGGGCCCGAGGTCAAGTCGCTGGTCGGGCGCTACCTGGCCCAGATGCTCGACGAGCTCGGCGCGCAGCGGGACCCGGACGACCCCGGCCAGACGCTGCTGGAGAGCATCGAGCTGATCGTCCCGCACCAGGCCAACAAGACGATGATCCTCAATCTGGCTGGGAAGGCTGGGCTGTCCGCCGACCAGCTGTACTTCAATGTTGACAAGATGGGCAACGTGTCAGCAGCGAGCATCCCGATCGCGGTCCACGACGCCGTGCGCGACGGCGTGATAACCCGCCCGACCCGGGTCTTCGCGCCCGGCTTCGGGGCCGGCGCCGTCGGCGGTTACGCGGTCATGCGCGTCGACCCCGCGATCGTCGCCGACGAGGTCGTGCTGGACGTCCAGGAACCGGTGCGCGACGCCAGCTCCGCGGCGCCGCCGGGGCGGGTCACCGCGAGCACGACCGACGACGTACGCGCGGCTTTCGGCGAGTGACCAGATGAGCGAGGAAACCCGAGCCTTCAGCCGGCTCGCGATCGTCAACCGGGGCGAGCCAGCGATGCGGCTGATCAACGCCGTCCGGGAGTGGAACGCCGAGGGCCGCCCGGCGCTGCGCGTCATCGCCGTGTACACCGCCCCCGACCGGCACGCGATGTTCGTGCGCGAAGCCGACGAGGCGGTGCTGATCGGCCCGGACGACCAGGACGAGGGGTCGTTCGCGGCCAGCCCCTACCTCGACTACGCCGAGCTGGAGCGGGCGCTGCGGGAGTGCCGGGCCGACGCGGTGTGGCCCGGCTGGGGGTTCGTGTCGGAGAAGGCCGAGTTCGTGGAGCTGTGCGACCGGCTGGGCATCACGTTCGTCGGCCCGTCCGCCGAGGTCATGCGCAGGCTCGGCGACAAGATCGAGTCCAAGCGGCTGGCCGAGCAGGTCGGCGTGCCGCTCGCGGCGTGGAGCGGCGGCCCGGTGGCCAGCCTCGAGGAGGCCCGCGAGCACGCGGGCACGATCGGCTACCCGCTGATGGTCAAGGCCACCGCGGGCGGCGGCGGGCGCGGCATCCGGCTGGTCGGATCCCCGGAGGAACTCGACGAGGCCTTCGAGCGCGCGAGCTCGGAAGCGTCCAAGACCGCCGGGGACGCGACCGTGTTCCTGGAGCGGGCCATCCGCGGCGGCCGGCACGTCGAGGTGCAGGTGGTGGCCGACGCCGACGGCACCGTGTGGACGCTCGGCGTGCGGGACTGCAGCGTGCAGCGCCGCAACCAGAAGGTGATCGAGGAATCCGCCTCGACCGCGCTGGACGGCGAGCAGGAGCAGGCGCTGCGTTCCCACGCGGCCGACCTCGTCCGGGCGGCCGGCTACGTCAACGCCGGAACCGTTGAGTTTCTCTACGAGCCCAAGGAACGGCTGATGTCGTTCCTGGAGGTCAACACCCGGCTGCAGGTCGAGCACCCGGTCACCGAGGCCACCACCGGCACCGACATCGTCAAGCTGCAGCTGCACATCGCAGCGGGCGGGACGCTGGCCGACGTCGCCGCCGAGGCGCCGCCGACGTTCGGGCACGCGATCGAGGCCCGGCTCACCGCCGAGGACCCCGAGCTCGGCTTCGCGCCCGCGCCGGGCCGGATCGAGCACCTGGCGCTGCCCGCCGGCCCCGGCATCAGGGTCGACACCGGGGTGGCCGCGGGCGACGTCATCCCGCCGCAGTTCGACTCCATGATCGCCAAGGTGATCGCCTGGGGGCGGGACCGCGGCGAGGCCCGGGCCCGGCTCTCCCGCGCGGTCAAGCAGACCGCCACGGTGATCCGCGGCGGCACCACGAACAAGGCCTTCCTGCTCGACCTGCTGGACCGGCCGGATTTCGTGCACGGCGAGATCGACACGACCTGGCTCGACACGATGATGGCCGACGGCTACACGCCGCCGCGGCGGCTCGACGTCGCCCTGCTGGCCACCGCGGTCGAGACCTACGACGCGCACGCGAAACGCCAGCAGGCCCGTCTGTTCGCCTCCGCCGAGCGAGGGCGGCCCGAGATCACCGACGAGACCTGGCACCAGGCCGATGTCCGCGCAAGCCAGGACGCCTACCGGCTGCGGGTGTCCCGCAGCCGGCCCGCCCGCTACCACCTGGAACTGGAGGGCCAGACGGTGGACGTCGACGTCGACCGCCCCGGCCCGTTCGAGCGCATGCTGCGCGTCGGCGACCAGGCCTTCGCCGTGCTGTCGGTGGCGCAGGGCCCGGACTACCTGATCGAGGTCGACGGCGCGGTACACCGGATATCCGGCGGCGAGGCCGGCCTGGTCCGCGCCCCCGCGTCGGCCATGGTGGTGGCCATCCCGGTCCGGTCCGGTGACCAGGTAGCCGAGGGTGACGTCGTCGCGGTCGTGGAGAGCATGAAGCTGGAAACGGCGTTGCACGCGCCCGCGGCCGGCCGGGTCGCCGAGGTGCTCGCCGAGGTCAACACGCAGGTGGAGGCCGGCACCAAGCTGATCCGGATCGAACTCGACTCGGACTCCGGCTCAGGCGGGGAGCCGGAGCCGGGCCAGCGGGCCGACCTGAGCGCGCTGGCCGGAGCGGCCGCGGCGGACCGTGATCCGGCCGCGACGGCGGCCGACACGCTGGTGACGCTGCGTTCGCTGGTGCTCGGTTACGACGTCGACGAGCGCGAGGCCGACCGGCTGCTGCGGAGGCTGGCGACCGCACGGGCCGGGCTGCCGGCCGACGACCCGCGGCTGCTCGCCGGGGAGACCGAGATCCTGCAGATCTTCGCCGACCTGAGCGCGCTGTCGCGCAACCGCCGGGTGCCCGACGAGGCGGAGGCCGACGAGGAGGCCGCCGTTGACGCCGAGGCCGCCCGCAACCCGCAGGAGTACTTCTACGCCTTCCTGCGCTCCCGGGACGCCGACACCGAGAACCTGCCCGAGTCGTTCCGGATCAAGCTGCGCCGGGCCCTGGCCCACTACGGGGTCACCGACCTGGAGCCATCCGACGACCTGGAGCCCGCCCTCTACCAGGTATTCCTCGCCCACCGCCGCGCGGCCACGGCGGAGCCGGTGGTGTCGGAGCTGCTGCAGTGGCGGCTGCGGGATCCCGAGTCCCTGCCCGAGCAGGCCCGCGACGGCTACTGGCGGGTCATCGACCAGCTGGTGTCCGCCACCCAGCTGCGCCATCCGGCCGTCGGCAACCTGGCCCGGCAGGTCCAGTACCGCTGCTTCAACGCCCCGCTGGTCGCCCGCGAGCGGGCGCTGGCCCAGCAGCAGGTGCGCGCGGAACTCGACCGCCTCTCCGCCGATCCCGAGGTCAGGTCGGCGCAGATCGACGCCATGGTCGCCTCCGGCGCGCCGATACTCGGCGTCTTCGCCGAGCGGCACCACGCGGTCATGCTCGAGGTGATGACCCGCCGGTACTACCAGATCAGGCCGCTGAGCCGGGTCCGGATCACCGAGCAGGGCGGCCACCCGCTGCTGACCGCTGAGTACACCCACGACGGGCAGGACTACGTGGTGATCGCGGCCGTGGCCAGCGGCACGGACACCGCGGCCGGGACCGACCTGCCCCAGCTGGTAGACCAGCTCTCCGCCGACCGCACCGTGCTGGTCGATCTCTACGTGACCTCCCAGACGCCCGAGGACGAAATCGGAGGCCCGGACGCCCGAGCCGGGCGGATCCGCGACAAGCTCGGGACCATCCCGGCCGCCGTGGAACGGGTCGCGGTCGCGGTGCGCCGCCCCGAGGGCGCGGAGGACGGGGACGAGCCGGCCTGGTTCACCTTCCGCGGCGCGCCCGAGACCGGCGAACCGGTGGAAGACCGCACGCAGCGCGGCATGCACCCGATGGTGGCCGAGCGGCTGGGCCTGTGGCGGCTGTCGGGATTCGAGCTGACCCGGCTGCCCGCCGCCACCGACGTGCACCTGTTCCGCGCGCAGGGCCGCGAGGTCCCCGAGGACCAGCGGCTCATCGCCCTCGCAGACGTCCGCGACCTGACCATCCTGCGCGACGAGGAGGGCCGGATCCGGTCCCTGCCGCAGATCGAGCGGATCCTCAACGCGTGCCTGGACAGCCTGCGCTCCGCGCGCTCGGCCGACCGCGCCCTGGCCCGGCTGGACTGGAACCGCGTGAAGCTCTACGTCTGGCCGGTGGTGGACGTGCCGCTCACCGAGCTCGACCCGGTCGTCCGGTCGTTCGCGCCGCGCACCGCGGGCCTGGGGCTGGAGCAGGTGATGGTGCGGTTCCGGGCGGCCAACGCCGACGGCCTGGGGCCGGAACCTCGCGAGCTGATGCTGCGGATGTACCGCCCGCCGGGCGCCGGGCTGACGCTGCGTATCACCGACCCGCCCCGCGAACCACTGCGCGAGCTGAACTCCTACACGCAGAAGGTGATCCGGGCCCGCCGCCGCGGCGCCGTGTACCCCTACGAGCTCATCCCGCTGATCACCCGCTCGCCCGACCGGAGCGGCGCTCCGGGCGCGTTCACCGAGTACGACCTCGACGAGACCGGCGCCCCGGTGCCGGTAGACCGGCCGCCGGGGTCGAACACCGCCAACCTGGTGCTCGGGACGGTTGCCGTGCCCACGAAACGCTATCCGGAGGGGATGCACCGGGTCGTGTTGCTGGGCGACCCGACCAAGGCGCTCGGCGCGCTGGCCGAGCCAGAGTGCCGCCGGGTGCTCGCGGCGATCGAGCTGGCGCGGCGCTGGCGCGCCCCGATCGAGTGGTTCGCGCTCTCGGCGGGCGCGAAGATCGCGATGGATTCCGGCACCGAGTCCATGGACTGGATCTCCCGGGTACTGCGCGGGATTGTCGAGTTCACCCAGGACGGGGGCGAGATCAACGTCGTGATCAGCGGCATCAACGTCGGCGCCCAGCCGTACTGGAACGCCGAGGCCACGATGCTCATGCACACCAACGGCATCCTGGTCATGACCCCGGACTCGGCGATGGTCCTGACCGGAAAGCAGTCGCTGGACTACTCCGGCGGGGTCTCCGCCGAGGACAACTTCGGCATCGGCGGCTATGACCGGATCATGGGCCCGAACGGCGAGGCCCAGTACTGGGCCCCCGACCTGTCCGCCGCCGTCGACGTGCTGCTCGCGCACTACGAGCACACCTACACCGCGCCGGGCGAGCGTTTCCCCCGCCCGGCCCCGACGGCCGACGCCGACGACCGGGACATCTCCGCGTCGCCGCACGCCGGGCCGGGAACCAGCTTCAGCGCGCTCGGCGAGATCTTCGATCCCGCGACCAACGGCGAGCGCAAGAAGCCCTTTGACGTGCGCTCGCTGATGCGCGGCGTGATCGACGCCGACCGCCCCCCGCTGGAGCGCTGGACAGACATGATCGACGCCGAGTCGGTCGTGGTTTTCGACGCGCACCTGGGCGGCCAGCCGGTCGAGCTGATCGGCATCGAGTCGCGGCCCTTGCCGCGGCACGGGCCGTACCCGGTGGATGGCCCGTCGCAGTGGACGGCCGGGACGCTGTTCCCCCGCTCGTCGAAGAAAATGGCGCGGGCGATCAACGCGGCCAGCGGTAACCGCCCGCTGGTGGTGCTGGCCAACCTGTCGGGGTTCGACGGCTCCCCCGAGTCGATGCGCGCGCTGCAGCTGGAATACGGCGCGGAGATCGGCCGCGCGGTGGTCAACTTCGACGGCCCGATCGTGTTCTGCGTGGTGTCGCGCTACCACGGCGGGGCCTTCGTCGTGTTCTCCGGCACGCTCAACGACAACATGGAGGTCGCGGCCGTCGAGGGCTCCTACGCCTCGGTGATCGGCGGAGCGCCCGCCGCGGCGGTGGTGTTCGCCGCCGAGGTCAACCGGCGCACGGCCGCCGACCCGCGGGTGGCCGGCCTGCAGGCCCGCATCGCGGAGACCACGGACAACGGCTCCGACGGCGACGCCTCCCGGCTGCGCGCCGAGCTGGCGTCGGTCCGGCCTGCCGTGCACGCGGAGAAGCTGGGCGAGGTCGCCGACGAGTTCGACGGCGTCCACAGCATCGAACGGGCCCGCAGCGTGGGCTCGGTCGACAGCATCGTGCCCGCCGACGGGCTACGTCCGTACCTGATCGATGCCGTGCGGCGCGGCATGCAGCGCACGCTCGCCGCGCTCGGTGCGGCCGAGCCCCCGGCCCCGGCTACCGATCCCGCATCCCCCCGGGCCGCCGGACCGGCATCGTCCCAAGCCGCCGGACCGGCATCGTCCCAAGCCGCCGGACCGGCATCACCCCAAGCCGCCGGCCCCGGGGCGTAACTGGTCCCGGGCCGCCGGGGGCCGACCCGCCGGGGCACCGTCCCGGGCCGGCCCCTGGCCGATCCTGGCGACCTGCCCGAGCAGCGCGTCAGCGCGCTGGAGGAGCGGCTGGCAGCAAAGGCGTATGGCGATGGCGCGGGCTTCGCCGGCGGCGGCCCGGGCCGGGATGGCCTGTCCTGTCCCGGCTAGGAACACGGCGTGGTCGACCAGGCCCCAGGCGAGGCGGTACGGGCTGGCGGTGCCGCGGAGGCCGGCTACGGCGTCGCTGAGGGCGGACCCGGCGCGGAGACCCGCGCTGGCCGCAGCGCGAGCCCGGGCCAGCCTGTCCTCGGCCCGCAGCAGCGGTGGCAGCTGGCCCGGCGGCTGGGCGTCGAGCACGGCGAGCAGCTCGGCCAGCGTGTCGCTCTCGCCGAGCTCGTCGGCGAGGCGCGCGGCCAGCGGCCAGGCCCAGCGGACCTGCTCGCGGCGGATGCCGATGGCCGGCGCGAGGGACAAGACGCCGCGGGCGTGCGCCAGGGCGTCGGCCGGCCGTCCGAGCGCGAACTCGATGAACGCCTGGAGGAGCGCGGCGTAGGCCCGGTCATCAACCCGCTCGGTGGTCTGCGGGGAGGCGAGCGAGGCCAGTATCGCGCTGGCCTGCTCTCCGTCGCCACGCAACGCCGCCAGCCAGGCCTGGGCCCAGCGGATGTCTTCCCCGTCGCCGAGGCCATCCCGGTCGATGGCGGCGTCGAGCAGGGCCGCGACCTCGTCCCACTCGCCGAGCTCGAGCAGGGCGATGCTCAAGTTCCAGGTCGACCCGCCGAGGTAGCGAAGTGCGCCGATCCGGCGGGCATGCTCGGCGGCGGCCCGGGCCGCATCCGCCGCAGCGGCCGGGTCGATGCCGCTCAGCACGTCGGAGAGGTTGAGCAGCGCCGTGCAGAGCCCAAGGGCCCCGCCGGCCAGCTCGGCGAGGCGGGCGGCCTCGCGATAGGACGACGCTGCCTCTTCCGTCCGGTTGGCGTAGGACTGTGCGCTTCCGTAGGTGAGGAACAGGTAGGCCAGCAGCTCAGGGGCGACCTCGAGGGCCTGGCCCATGGCCAGCGCCTCGGCGGCGAGTCGCTCGCCGTCCGGTATGTTCCCGTCGAAGAGTTCCAGGTTGGCCAGCACTCCGAGCGCGTTCACGGTGTCGGGGTCCGGCTCGCCGCGTAGCTCGTCGAGCGCCCAGGTGAGCTGCTGGCGGGCCTCGGCGTGGCGTCCGTCCTGCAGCAGGGTGCGCCCGGCGATGGTCTGGGCGCGCGCCGCGCCGCGGACGTCCCCGAGCTCCTGGTAGCGGCGCCGGGCGGCGTCGGCGTGCTCGACGGAGTGATCGTGCTCGCCGGCGACGAAGTCCGCGCGTGCCGCCCGTTCCCACAGCGTCGCGGCGAATGCTGGGCCCTCCCCCGCGGCGCCGGCTGAGCCCTCCTCGGCGCCGCGGCGCGAGGCGGCCAGCTCGGCCGCGTCGGCGAAGCTGGCGGCCGCGCGCGACGGCGCGCCGGTGCGCTGAGCCCGTTCGGCGGCCCGCACCAGCATGGAAAGCGCCTGCTCGCGGGTGGCCAGGACGTCGGGGTCGTCGGGCTCGGCCCGGAGGGCGTCGAGGTAGTGGCGGGCGATCAGTTCGGCGATCTCTTCGCCATCGTTGGCGTAGGCCCGGCGCAGTTGCGACGCGACCGCGAGATGCCGGGCCTTGCGCTCCCGCCGTGAGAGCGTCTCGTAGGCGACCTGGCGGAGCAGTTCCTGACAGAACCGGTAGTCGCCGCGCTGGGGGGAGCGCGGGTCGGCCGAGACCTGGAGCACGTTGCGCCGGACCAGTTCCTGAAGCGACGCGGCGATCTCGCTTGCCTCTCGCCTCGAGACGGCGGTGAGCGCTTCAGCCGAAAAACTCGAGCCCAGCACGGAAGCGACGCCGACCAGGCGCCGTGCCTGGTCACCGAGAGCATCAAGGCGCGCGGCCAGCAGGGCGTGGAGGCTGTCGGGCACCGTAAGCTGGCCGAGCTCGCCGCTGAGCCGGTACTGGCCCTGCAGGACCACGCCGCCGGTGTCGATGAGCGAGAGAACCATCTCAACGGCGAACAGCGGGATCCCCTGGGCCCTCGAGGTGATCACCTGACGCGCTGAGCCCGGCATGTCCGGCACCAGCGCGTCGACGAGCTGGTCCATAGAGGCCGTATCGAGCGGGTCGAGCGAGAACATCGAGCGGTTGCGCCCGGCTCCGAAGCCGGGCCTGCCGTCAAAGAGCTCCAGGCGGGCCAGGACCAGAACGAAGACCGGCAGATCGCGGATCCAGTCGACGAGGTGATCGAGGAAGTCGAGGAAGCTCTGGTCGGCATGCTGGGCGTTCTCGATCAGCAACACCACGGGGGCGATCGTGGCCAGACGCTCGAAAAAGAGCCGCCAGCCGGCAAACAGCTCCTCGCGGGGAAGAGCCTTGCCGCGCTCGCCGGGGCGCTCGGCCGCCAGCAGGCGCGCTAGCCGCGCCGCCACGTATTCCCGCTCGTGCTCGGGGATGAAGCGCGCCACGCCCTCGTCGAGCTTGGCGCGTGTCACCTCGACGGGGTCATCCTCGGCGATGCCCAGGCGCTGGCGGACGATCTCCGCCAGGGGCCAGAACGCCACGCCCTCGCCGTAGGAAAGACAGCGCCCGCGATGCCACAGCACCGTCTCGGCGATCCCGTCCACGTACTTCTCGAACTCCCAGCCGAGACGGGACTTGCCGACCCCGGCCGGACCGCAGACCACCACCAGGCGCGGGCTGCTCCGCTCCACCGTCACATGAAAGAGGTCCTTGAGGGCGCGCAGCTCCGCGTCACGGCCGATGAGCGGGGCCTCGGGGCCCTCCGTACGCTGGCGGCCACCCACGCCGGACAACACGCGCACCGCGGCGAACAGGCGCTCAGGCTCGGATTTACCCCGCAGGACGTGGCTCCCCGCATCGTCGAAGGCGATCGCGCTCGCCGACAGCCGCCTGGTCGCAGCGTCGACATAGCAGCCTCCCCGTGGTGCCATCGCCTGGATGCGCGCTGCCGTGTTGACGCGCTCGCCGGTGACAAGACCCTCTCCGGGAGTCTCCACCGTCGCCACGTTCCCCGTCGCCACGCCGACCCGCGCGGCCAGCTCTACGCCGCCAGAACTGCCGTACGCGGGAATCGCCGAGACCAACTCCAGCCCGGCGCGCACCGCCCGCTCGGCGTCGTCCTCCAGCGCCACCGGCGCGCCCCAGACCGCCATCACCGCGTCGCCGATGAACTTCTCGATCACCCCCCCGTGACGGGCGACGATCGTCTTGGCCAGGGCAAAGTACCCGGACAGCAGCTCCCGCACGTCCTCGGGGTCGCGGTGCTCCGCCAGCGGAGTAAAGCCGACCAGGTCGCAAAAGAGCACCGACACCTGACGCAGCTCGGGCCTGCGGTACTCCAGCGTGGCCTGGCCCGCCTCGGCGATCACGACCGCAAGCGTCCCGGGCGCCGCAACCGGAACGCTGAGCGGTGCGCCGCAGTCACCGCAGAAGCGCTTGCCCGCCGCGGCCGGCTACCCGCAGGCCGGACACGTGACCGGCAGCGGCGCACCGCAGTCGCCGCAGAAGCGCGCGCCAGGGGCACGCTCCGCCCCGCACGCCAGGCACCCCCCCACCGGCCCATGCTAACCATCACGGCCGCGGGAAGAAGACCCCTGCGGGAGGAAGACCCTCGCCGACAGGTCAGTGGGTCACCCCGAGCCACAGGCCCAGCGCGTAGCTGATCTCGGCGGCGGTAGGCCGCGAGACGTCGCCCAGGTCGGCTACGGTCCAGGCGAGCCGGATGACGCGGTCCACCCCGCGGGCGCTGATCTCCCCCAGGTCCATCGCCCGCTCCAGTGGCGCCAGCGCGCCCGGCGCGGGCGCGTACCGGCGCCGCAGTTCCCGCCCCGGTATCTCCGCGTTGAGCCGCCAGCGGGTGCCGCGCAGCCGGAACGCCATCCGCTGCCGGGCCGCCGCCACCCGCTCGGCCACCACCGCGCTCGGCTCGGTGAACTTCCGGTCGCTGAGCAGCTCGGCCTTGCCGACCGGGAAGAACTCAGCCTTCACGTCCACCCGGTCCAGCAGCGGCCCCGACAGCCGGGCCAGGTACCGGCGGCGGGCCAGCGGGGTGCAGGAACATGCGGCCCGCGATGATGCTGCCCGGGAGCAGGGGCACGGGTTGGCCGCCAGCACCAGGGTGAACCTGGCCGGGAACCGCGCCGTCAGCCCGCAGCGGGCCAGCACCACCTCGCCTGACTCCAGCGGCTGGCGGAGAGCATCAAGAACGTCCCGGGGAAACTCCGGGGCCTCATCCAGGAACAGGAATCCCTGGTGCGCGAGTGAGGCGGCACCCGGATGCAGTGCACCAGTGCCGCCGCCTACGATCGCCGCTCTGGTCGACGTGTGATGGGGCGCGCAGAACGGCGGCTCGGTCAGCATCGGGCTGCCTGGTGGCAGGGTCCCCGCGATCGAGTGGATCGCAGTGACCTCGAGCGCGGCGTCGAGATCCAGCCGGGGCAGCAGCGTGGGCAGGCGCTCAGCCAGCATGGTCTTGCCCACTCCCGGTGGCCCGATCAGCATCAGGTGGTGACCGCCCGCCGCGCAGATCTCGGCGGCTCGCCGGGCCGTTGGCTGCCCCACCACGTCGGCTAGGTCGTGCCCCCGGCCCGATTCCGAGTCGGCGCTACCCAGGGGCCCTGGAACAGGCAAGGGCAGGGTCCCGCCCGCAAGTACCTGCACTCCGCTCACGCCAGACACCCCACTCGTCCCGGTCTTCCCGGGGACATCAGTCGTGACGTCCGTTACGCCGGCGTTCCCCCGCCGGGGCTGGCCGCGCAGCCACCCGAGTAGCGACCCCAGGCTGGGCACGGCGAGCACCCGCATGCCCGGCACCAGGCCCGCCTCCGGCGCGTTCTCCGCTGGCACGGCGACGGCCTCGAAGCCTGCCGCGGCCGCGGCGGCCACCGAGGGAAGCACGCCGCGAACCGGCCGCAGCCTGCCGTCGAGCCCCAGCTCGCCCAGGAACATCACGCCCGCCAGGCCGGCGGGCGGGATGACCCCGGCGGCGCACAGGATCGCGATCGCGATGCCGACATCGAAGCTGCTGCCCCGCTTGGGCAGGCTGGCGGGCGACAGGCCCACGGTGATCCTGCGGTTCGGCCACCTCTCCTGGCTGTTCACGATGGCCGACCGGATCCGGTCCCGCGCCTCGCGCAGCGCCGTGTCAGGCAGTCCCACCAGCAACAGGCCGACCAGCCCGTTCTCGATGTCCGCCTCGATCTCCACGGGATGGCCTTCGACGCCCACCAGCGCGATGGAGTGGGTGCGCGCCAGCGCCATCTAGCCCACCCCGCGAACGTGCTCGATCGTGAAGCCGCCGCGGGCGTCCCTTAACACCGCCACGACGTCCACGCGCACCTCGTCGAATAAGACCCCGTTGGCGACCACCCAGAGCACGGCCAGCCGCCGCAGCCGGTTCCTCTTCTTCCTGGTGACGGCTTCGAGCGGAGTGCCGTACCGGATGCCGGAGCGGGTCTTCACCTCGCAGGCGACCAGGGCCCGGCGGTCGGCCATGACGATGTCGATCTCCCCCTCCGCGCACCGCCAGTTGCGGGCGAGGATCCGGTACCCGGCTCGCTGCAGGTACTCCGCGGCCAGCTGCTCTCCCTGCTGGCCCAGCGCATCCTTCGTGTTCAATCCCACCACCTCCGCCTCTGACGCTGGCGGAAGCGGCCGACCGGCCGCGGATGGCCGGCGCCGGCTGTGGACCCAGCCCCACGGAAGGCCACGGAGGTGGACGCCCGACACCGAATGTCGGCGCGCCATGATTTGATGCCGGCCCGCGCTCAGGCGGGAACCCGGCCGACGGTCAGGAGAAGCCCTGCTGCTTGTCGTCGGGGTCAGGGAGCTGCAGGTCGCTCTTGGCGAGTTCCTCGATGTTGACGTCCTTGAACGTGACGACCCTGACGTTCTTCACGAACCGCGCCGGGCGGTACATGTCCCACACCCAGGCATCCTGCATGGTGACCTCGAAGAACACCTCGCCGTTGCCCGAGGTGCGCACGTTGAGCTCGACCTGGTTGGTGAGGTAGAACCGGCGCTCGGTCTCGACCACGTGGCTGAACAGCCCGACCACGTCGCGGTACTCGCGATAGAGCTGCAGCTCCATCTCCGTCTCGTACTTCTCGAGATCCTCCGCGCTCATCTGTTCCCTCCGTTCTGACCGCATGCGCCCGGCCCCGGCAGGCAGGTCGCGGTGCACGGTGTCCCGGCACCGGAGTTGCCGACGCCGCCCGGCGGCAGCGGATCCGGCCCGCGCCGCTCTCGCGGTCCGGATGAGGTCAACGATAGGCCAATTCTGCCTCGTCACCCGCCTGCTCCTGGCCCGCGGCCACCGGGGGCGGCAGGCCCGCACGCGCGCGGATCACCTGGGCCACGTTCACGAAGGACTTGCGGTGCTCGGGGCACGGGCCGTGCTCCTCAAGGGCGGCCATGTGGCTGGGGGTGGAGTATCCCTTATGCCAGGAGAAGCCGTACTGCGGGTACTGCGGGTGCAGGCCCTTCATGATCCGGTCCCTGGTCACCTTGGCCACGATCGAGGCAGCGGCCACGCACGCCGCGACCTCATCGCCTTTCCACATGGCCAGCGCGGGAACGGCCAGGCCCCGGACCGGGAACCCGTCGGTCAGCACGTAGCCGGGCCGGGTGGCCAGCCCGGCCAGCGCGCGCCGCATGCCGGTCACGTTGCACACGTGCAGCCCCAGCGCGTCGATGTCCGCGGACGGGATCACCACCACGTGCCAGGCCAAGGCGTGCGCCACCACCTGCTCGTAGGCAGCGTCGCGGGCGTCGGCGGTCAGGGCCTTGGAGTCGGCGACCCCGGCCGGGTCAGACTTCCGGCGCGGGTCCAGCGCGACCGCGGCTACCACGAGCGGCCCGGCACAGGCCCCGCGGCCGGCCTCATCGATCCCGGCCACCGGGGCCAGTCCCGCCCGGGCCAGGACCCGCTCGTACCCGGTCAGTCCGCTGCCACGCCGCGGCGTGTAGCCCGGATGACGTTCCATAACGGTCACCGGCGCCTGCGGAGCAGGCCGCGAACCGGCCAGCGGCGGCGTACCCGGCGCTGCAGCAACGTCAGCGGCACCGCGGCGACGAAGCCGGCCTCCAAGGGCAGGTAGGGAGCAGCGGGCGCGACGACCGTGCCGAGCGACGCAGCGCCGTGGGCCGGGGCGATCCCGGGCTGGGTGAACGTGGAGGGGATCGGCAGGACCCGCCACCGGCTGGGCGGCCAGACGATCATGAATGCGCGGCCGATCACCATGCTCTCCGGGATCGTGCCGCCACCGGGATCCTGCATGCGCCCGCGGGAGTCCCACGAGACGCTGCGGTGGTCGCCCATGACCCACAGCCGGCCCGGCGGAACCGTGATGCTGAATCGCTGCGTCGACGGGGGGTCGCCAGGGAACAGGTAGGACTGCTCGTGCAGCGGCACCCTGTTGACGGTCACGTCGCCGCTGGCGGTGCAGCAGGCCACGTGATCGCCCGGAACGCCGATCACCCGCTTGATGAAATCCTCCTGCCCGGGAGCGGTCCCGAACAGGCCGAGGATCGAGTGATACAGCCGGTCCACGGTCGCGTCGTACAGCCGGACCAGGGGGTCTGAGCTGGCCGACCCCGAAGCCGGGACCGGCTCCCACGAGCCGTCGCCGTTGAACACCACGATGTCGCCGGGCTGGATCGAGCGGAAATGATAGACGAGCTTGTTGACCAGGACCTTGTCGCCGATGTCGAGCGTGTTCTCCATCGAGGACGTCGGTATGAAGAACGCCTGGACCACGAACGACTTGATCACCAGCGCGATGACGAGCGCGATCACGATCAGCACCGGCAGCTCGCGCCAGAACGACCTGCCCTTGCGCCTGCCTTGCGCCTTCGGCGTGTCCGGCGCCCCCGGGCTCGGCTGCCCGGCGCCGGGCGTGCCGGGATCCGCGGGCGGGCCGGCTGCCTCGTCCCGCGCGGCCGCGCCGGTCACGGGCGAACCTCCCAGATCGGAGTCTGGCGCCGGGCCGGCCTGCTCATCGTGATCGCGGGCTGCCCGGCCGGCCCCGTCCGCCTTGGTCAGGGCGGGCCTGGGGTCGTCCCGGTCGTCGTTAGTCATCGTTTCGAGCCTAGCGTCGGCGCCCGCCGCGGACGATGCCCGCGCCCGGCGCCCGCGGATCCGGGCCGGCAGGCGCCAGGCCGACGGCGGAACGGGGCACCGGCTGCCGAGACGTCCGCGCCTTGCCGGCCGGGCCTGCGCCGGCCACCGGGGCGATGGCTGGGCCTAACGCGCCGCGGGCTCGCGGCGCTCCTTGATCCGGGCCGCCTTGCCGCGCAGCGAGCGCAGGTAGTACAGCTTGGCCCGGCGCACCCGGCCCCGGGTCACTACCTCGATCTTGTCGATCGACGGGCTGTGCACCGGGAAGGTCCGCTCCACGCCCACGCCGTAGCTGATCTTGCGGACCGTGAAGGTCTCGCGCGCGCCGCCGCCCTGTCGGCGCAGGACGACGCCCTGGAAGACCTGGATCCGGGAGCGGTTGCCCTCGGTGACCTTGACGTGCACCTTCAGGGTGTCGCCGGGCCTGAAGTCCGGGATGTCGGAACGGATCTGTGCCTGCTCCAGCTCAGCAATCGCGGTGTGCATCGGTGCAGTTCCTCGTTGTGGTCATCACGCGCACGCCTGCGAACGCGCTGAATCGGTCTGGGAGCCGTGGCGCAGCAGCGCACGGCCGCGCCCCGCTGACACTTCTGGCGGGGCGGCGGATTCAGTCTGCCATATCTTGGCCGCTGAGTGGAAAACCACCCTCAGAGAGCACCTCCCGGTCGCGGGGGTCAAGGTCCGCAGGCGCCGCATCCGGGGCGCCCGGCGTCTCCTGGTCCCCGCCGGCCAGCCTGGCGGCCAGGTCCGGACGGTTCACGGCCGTGCGGCGCAGCGCGGCATCGCGGCGCCACCGGGCGACGGCCGCGTGGTCCCCGGACAGCAGGACCGGCGGCACGGCTCGCCCGCGCCAGACCCGCGGCCTGGTGTAGACGGGGCCCTCCAGGAGCCCGGACATGGGCCCGCTGCCGCCGCCGAACGAGTCGTCCGAGGCAGAGTCGGCGTTGCCGATGACGCCGGGCACCAGCCTGCAGACGGCTTCCGTCATCACCAGCACGGCAGGCTCTCCCCGGCGAGCACGTAATCGCCGATGGTCACCTCGTCCACGCTGATCCTGGTGCGCGCCTCCTCCGCCACGCGCGCGTCGATGCCCTCATACCGGCCGCAGGCGAACACGAGGTGGCTCTCGCGCGCGTACTCGGCCGCCATTTCCTGGGTGAACGGGACCCCGGACGGGCTGGGTACCACCAGCCGGGCGGCCTGGCCGGCCGGGACCAGGGCGTCGAGGGCCTCGCCCCACGGCTCGGGCCGCATCACCATCCCGGGTCCGCCGCCGAAGGGCGAGTCGTCCACCGAGTGGTGCGGGTCATGAGTCCACGTCCGCAGGTCATGTACCACGAACGTGATGTCACCGCGTTGCGCCGCCTTGCCGATGAGCGAGACCCCCAGCGGGGCGAAGTACTCGGGAAAGATCGTGATGATGTCTATCCGCAACTGGGCGCCCGCCTACCCCGCCGCGCTCAGGTCGAGCAGGCCCGGGGGCGGGTCGACGACCAGGTGGCCCGCTTCGACATCTACCTCCGGCACGATGGCCGCGACGAACGGGACCAGTATCTGGCCGGTCCCTGGACCCGGCGCGGCCGGGGGCCGAACCACCAGCAGGTCCTGGCCCTGGTGCAGCACGTCGGTGACGACGCCGACCGGTTCCCCGGCCACGGTCCGCACGCTGAGCCCGATCAGCTGGTAATCGTGGAACTCGTCCGGGCCCGCCGGGCGCGACCTCGGCCGAGTCCATCACCAGCAACGTCCCGCGCAGGTCTTCGGCGCTGTCGCGGTCCGCATACCCGGCGAACCGGACCAGCAGCCGGCCGGAGTGCCAGCGGGATGACGCGACGGTCAGCGGGCCCCGCGCGGCGGGCTCCGTCGCCAGCACGGAGCCCGCCGCGAACCTGAGGTCCGGGTCGTCGGTGTGCACCTGCACGGTCAGCTCACCGCGGATCCCGTGCGGCCGTCCCACCCGGCCGACGACCAGCTGCATGACCGGGCTAGCGGATCTCGTCGGTGTCCAGGAGGTCGACCCTGACGTACGAGTTGCCCGCCAGCGAGCCGATCACGGTCCGCAGCGCCCTGGCCGTCCGCCCCCCGCGCCCGATGACCTTGCCCAGGTCCTCCGGATGCACGCGCACCTCGAGGACCCGGCCCCGGCGCAGCCCGCGGCTGTCCACGCGAACCTCGTCGGGGTACTCCACGATTCCCCGCACCAGGTGCTCAAGGGCCTCTTCGAGCACGTCAGTCTCCGCTCGCAGGCTCCGCGCCGACCGTTGCGTCCGCCGATTCCTCGGCTGCGCCGGCCGCGGCCTCACCGGCGCATCCGCGGCGTCACCGTCGGCGGCATGCTGCGCGCCGTCGGCCTTGCCGCCCTTGGCGCTGCTTGCCTTGGCGGTACTCCCCTTGGCCGCGCCGTCCTTGGCGGTGCTTCCCTTGGCCGCGCCGTCCTTGGCGGTGCTCTCCTTAGCCGCGTCGCCGTCCTTGGCGCCGCCGGTCTTGGCCGTTCCGCTGTCCTTGGCCGTGCTGTCCTTCGCGCCGCCGGCCTTGGCCGTTCCGCCGTCCTGGGCGGTGCTGTCCTTCGCGCCGCCGGCCTTGGCCGTTCCGCCGTCCTGGGCGGCGCTGTCCTTCGCGGCACCGGCCTTGGCCGTGCTGTCCTTGGCCGTGCTGTCCTTCGCGCCGCCGGCCTTGGCCGTTCCGCCGTCCTTGGCGGTGCTGTCCTTGGCCGTGCTCTCCTTCGCGGCGCCAGCCTTGGCCTTGGCGTCCCCGGCCGTGTCCTTGGCCTTGGCGTCGTCGGCGGCGCCGGACCTGGCCTTGGCCGGCTGGTCGTCGGCCTTCGCCCTGGCGGGCCTCTCGCCCCGAGCGGACGCCGTGTCCTTCGCGCCCCTGCCGCCCTTGTCTGCCGCGGGCTCGGAGCCCTTGCCCGCCGCGGCCTTGCCCTTGCCCTTCGGGGCCGCGGCGCCGTCCCCCATGTTTTCCTTCACCGCGGCAGCGAAGATCTCTTTCCTGTCCTCCTTGGGCGCCGCTGTCTTCAGCGTGCCCTCGGTGCCCGGCAGGCCCTTGAACCTCTGCCAGTCGCCGGTGATCTCCAGGATCTTCCTGACCGGGTCGGTCGGTTGCGCCCCGACCGACAGCCAGTGCTGCGCGCGCTCCGAGTTGACCTCGATGAACGACGGCTCGGCCTTCGGGTGGTACTTGCCGATTTCCTCGATCGCGCGGCCGTCCCGCTTGGTGCGGGCGTCGGCGACGACGATCCTGTAGTAGGGCGCCCTGATCTTGCCCAGGCGCTTCAGCTTGATCTTTACAGCCACGGCTGTGGTCTTCTCCCAGAAGTTTCGGTGGCGGGCGGCGGACACTCCGGGTGGGGATCCGGCGGTGCTGCCCGATGGATGCGGCTCAGCGAGCGAGAGAGGGTCCACGCGGAGCTGACGTAGCGATCACATTCTGCCAGACGCGGCGCCTGAGGCGTAATTGCCACCCGCGGCCGCCGTCTGCCCTTCCGGCCAGGCGGTGCCATCCAAGGCGTCATCACGGCCCGCGCGCGGCCGTTCGCCTCCCCGGGGCGCGGCCGCCGCAGGTGTTCACCACGGCCCGCGAGCGGCCCTCCGGGGCTATCTGCCCTTCTTGCCGGAACGGCCGCGCCGGTTCGGCGGCGCGCCGCGCAGTCCGGGCGGCAGGTTCGGCTGCGGGGCCCCGAATCCGGGCGGCCGCTTGAATCCAGGCCGTCGCCTCCGCCCAGCCCGTCCGGCAGCCCGGGAATGGAGCCCGGCACGCCCGGCCCCTGGCCGGGCCGGGCGGGAAGCCCGGCGGGGCCGCCCGGGCGGCTGCCGGCCGCAGCCCGGGCTGGCCGTGCCGCCCGCCAGGCCGCCCGCCCTTGGCCTTCTTCTTCGACTTGCCCCGCGCGCCTTCTGCCCGGTGCGCCGCATGCCCGGCATGCCGCCCATCATCTGGCGCATCATCTTCTGGGCCTCGAGGAACCGGACGATGAGCGTGCTCGACCTCGCCGACCGTGACGCCCGAGCCGGCCGCGATCCGCGCTCGCCGCGAGCCGTTGATCATCTTCGGGTTGCGGCGCTCCTCGACCGTCATCGAGTTGACGATGGCCGCGGCCCGGTCGAGGTCCTTGTCGCTGACCTGGCTGAGCATCTCCCGGTTCTGCGCCGCGCCGGGCAGCATGCCGAGCAGGTTGCCGATCGGCCCGAGCTTGCGGACCATGGCCAGCTGCTCGACGAAATCCTCGAGCGTGAAGCCCTCGCCCGAGGCCAGCTTCCCGGCCATCTCGGCGGCCTGGTCCGGCGTCGAAGGTCCGCTCGGCCTGCTCGATCAGGGTCAGGACGTCACCCAGGTCGAGGATCCGGGAGGCCATCCGGTCGGGATGGAAGAGGTCGAAGTCCTCGAGCTTCTCGCCGGACGAGGCGAACATCACCGGCCTGCCGGTGATCTGGGCGACCGACAGCGCCGCGCCGCCCCTGCGTCGCCGTCCAGCTTGGTCAGGACCACGCCGTCGAAGCCGACGCCGTCGAGGAACGCCTGTGCGGTCGTCACCGCATCCTGGCCGATCATCGCGTCGACCACGAACAGGATCTCGTCCGGGTCGACCGCGTCCCTGATGGCCGCGGCCTGCGCCATCATCTCCTCGTCGATGCCCAGCCGGCCGGCGGTGTCGATGATGACGATGTTGTGCAGCCGATGCCTGCGCCTCGTCGATGCGACTGCGCGGGCCACCGTCGACCGGATCGCCGACGCCGCTGCCGGGCGACGGCGCGAACACCGGCACGCCGGCCCGCTCGCCGAGTACCTGCAGCTGCTGCACCGCGTTCGGCCGCTGCAGGTCGGCCGCGACCAGCAGCGGGGTGTTGCCCTGCTCGCGCAGCCACAGAGCGAGCTTGGCCGCCAGCGTGGTCTTACCGGAGCCCTGCAGGCCCGCCAGCATGATCACGGTCGGGGGCACCTTGGCGAAGCGCAGCCGCCGCGCCTCGCCGCCCGAGGATCGCGATCAGCTCCTCGTTGACGATCTTGATGACCTGCTGCGCCGGGTTGAGCGCCTCGGAGACCTCGGCGCCGGACGCCCGTTCCTTGACGCGCGCGATGAACTGCCGGACCACCGGGAGCGCGACGTCGGCTTCCAGCAGCGCGATCCTGATCTCACGGCAGGTCGCGTCGATGTCTGCGGCGGACAGCCGTCCCTGCCCGCGCAGCGAGGAGAAGACCTGGGTCAGTCGATCGGAAAGTGTCTCGAACACGTGTGGCTGCCGTCCTCGCGCATGGCTGGTCGCTGATCGGGCCCGCGCCGGATCCCGTGCGCCCGGCCCGCAGGCCGGGCACGCAGTCTGCTCTGTCGCGGCCCTGCGTTCCAGGCTATCCGGTCGGCGGCGGAGGCGGTGGGCAGTGGGAGGCAGGCGGCCTAGCTGCCGACGATCGCGTCGACGAACGCCTCCGGCTCGAACGGCGCCAGGTCGTCGGGACCCTCGCCGAGGCCGACCAGCTTCACCGGAACGCCCAGCTCCCGCTGCACGGCGATCACGATCCCGCCCTTGGCCGTGCCGTCCAGCTTGGTGAGGACCACCCCGGTGACGTCGACCACCTCGGCAAACACGCGAGCTTGCCGCAGCCCGTTCTGGCCCGTCGTCGCGTCGAGCACGAGCAGGACCTCGTCGACCGTGGCATGCCGGGAGATCACCCGCTTGATCTTGCCCAGCTCGTCCATCAGCCCGGCCTTGGTGTGCAGCCGTCCGGCCGTGTCCACGATGACCACGTCGACGTCGCGCTGGATGCCCTCGTTGACCGCATCGAACGCCACGCTCGCCGGATCGGCGCCCTCGCGGTCGGCCCGGACGACCGGAGCGCCTACCCGGTCTCCCCAGGTCTGCAACTGGTCCGCCGCTGCGGCCCGGAACGTGTCCGCCGCGCCGAGCAGCACGCTCTGCCCGTCGCCCATCAGGGCCCGCGCGAGCTTGGCGACCGTCGTGGTCTTCCCGGTCCCGTTGACGCCGACCACGAGGATGACCGCGGGCCGGTCGCCGTGCCGGGCGGTGTGCAGCGACCGGTCCATGTCGACGCCGACCTGGGACAGCAGTTCCTCTCGTAGCAGAGCCCTGACTTCCTCGGGGTCCCGCGTGCCGGCCACCTTGACCTCGGTGCGCAGGTCTTCGACCACCTGCCGGGCCGGGGCGACCCCCATGTCGGCCGTGATCAGCGTTTCCTCGATCTCGTCCCACGTCTCGTCGTCCAGCCGGTCGGAGGAGAGCAGGCCGAGCAGGACGCCGCCGAGCGCGGACTGCGACCTCGCCAGCCTGCTGCGCAGCCGGACCAGCCGCCCGGCCAACGGCGGGGGCTTCTCGACCGCGGGAGCCGGCGGGGCGGGGGGCGGGGCCGCCACCTCAGGCGGCAGGGTACGTACTTCGGGCTCGGCCTCCGCGGTACCGGGGGCCTGCGCCTGCGCGGCTCCGGGCGCTTGCAGCGTGCCGGCCGCCGGGCCGGAACCTGGGACCTGATTCCGCGGCGGTACCCGGCGGCGGGTGCGGACCAGGAGCGTCGTGCCGGCGCCGCCGATCACGACCACGATGACGAGGATGATTATCAGCAGTTCCATGACCGTCCCAGTGTCGCAGACGCCCGCAGCGCCCGCGCCCGCCAGATCAGGCGCTCTCCGGCTCTCGCAGCCGCTGGCTGACCACGGTGGAGACACCGTCGCCCCGCATGCTGATCCCGTACAGCGTGTCCGCGACCTCCATGGTCCGCTGCTGGTGGGTAACGATGATCAGCTGCGAGTTGTCCCTGAGCTCGGCGAAGATCTGCAGCAGCCGCTGCAGGTTGGAGTCGTCGAGCGCGGCCTCAACCTCGTCGAGCACGTAGAACGGTGACGGCCGGGCCCTGAAGATGGCCAGCAGGAAGGCGATCGCGGTCAGCGCGCGCTCGCCGCCGGACAGCAGCGACAGCCGCTTGACCTTCTTCCCCGGCGGCCTGGCCTCGATCTCGATCCCGGTGACCAGCAGGTCGTCGGGCTCGGTGAGGATCAGCCTGCCTTCGCCCCCCGGGAACAGCCGGCCGATGATGTTCTCGAACTCCCTGGCCGTGTCCTCGTAGGCGGAGGCGAACACCTGCTGCACCCGGTCGTCGACTTCCTTGATCACGGTCAGCAGGTCGCGCCGGGTCTTCTTCAGGTCCTCGAGCTGCGCCGACAGGAACGCGTGCCGTTCCTCGAGGGCCGAGAACTCCTCCAGGGCCAGCGGGTTGACCTTTCCCAGCTGGTCGAGCAGGCGCTGTGCGGACTGGGCCCGCTTCTCCTGCACGGCCCGGTCGTAGGGGGCCGGCGGCTGGCCTTCCTCGGCGGCCGGGATGCCGACCTCTGGGCCGTACTCGGCGACCAGCGCGTCGGCGTCGATGCCGAACTCCTCGGCCGCCCGCGCGGCGACCTGCTCCAGCTTCATCCGGCGGGTGGCCCGCTCGATCTCGGCACCATGCGCGGTGCTCACGGTGGCGTCGAGATCGGCCGTCAGCTCGCGGACCCGGGCCCGGACGGCCTTCAGCTCGCTGTCGCGCTCCTGGCTGGCCCGCTCGGCAGCCTGCCGCTCGGCGTCGGCCAGGGCCCGGGACCGCTCGATCGCGGCCAGCGCGATCGTGGCCCCGGAGGCGACCGCGCTGGCCACCGCCGCCTCCTGTGCCCGGCGCGCGCTCCTGGCCTTGGCCAGCTCGATGGCCTGCCGCTCGGCCGCGGCGGCCGAGGCCAGCGCGTCACCGCGGCCGGCCACGGCGCGAAGCCGCTCCTCCACGGTCCTGACCTCGAGCCTGGCCTCCATCTCGGCGTTTCTCGCGGCGCTGGCGTCCGCGGCCAGCGCGTTCTTGTCGGCTGCCGCGGCGGCGCCCTCGGCCTCGGTGTCTTCGGGCGCCGCGGAATCGGTCTCCTGGACCGCCAGCTTGCCCTGCAGGTCCGCAAGCTGGGCGAGATCCTTCTCCCGCGCGCGCTCGGCCGCCGCGATCGCGGTGGCCAGCCGCTGCGCCTCATCCTGGGCCGCCCGCGCCGCGCCGGCCAGCGTCCCCAGCCGGCCGGACGTCTCGGCGGCCGCGGCGTCCGCTTCCTGCAGCCCGGCGAGCGCTTCCGCGAGAACCTGCCGCGCCGCGTCCTCATCCTCGATGGCGCCGGCGAGGTCTCGCTCGGCGTGCTGGCCGCGATGCTCGGCCTCGGTCAGCCGCCCGGCCGCCTCGTGGGCGGCGGCGCGCAGCCCGAGCAGGCTCGGCGCCCCCGCCGATCCCCCGCGCGCCCAGTGCGCGCCGATCAGGTCGCCGTCCCTGGTGACCACGCGCAGCCGCGGGTCGGCCCGTACCAGCTCCAGGCCCTGCCGCAGGTCCGCCGCGACCAGCACCCCGGCCAGGAGCTGCTCAACCGTGCCGGCCAGCTCCCCGGGAGCCTTCACCAGGTCCAGGGCGTGCTCGGCGGCGGGCGGGGCCAGCCTGCTGCCGATCGGTCCGGCTCCGTTCCCGGCGCCCCCGTTCTGGACGGCTCCGTTCCCGGCGCCCCCGTTGCTCGTGGCGATCCCGTTCCTGACGGCCCCGTTCCCGGCGGCACCGTGACTGAGCCCGTTCCCGTTGGCCGCGATCATCAGCGCCGCCTGCCCGCCGTCCTCGCTCTTCAGCGCGGCCAGTATGGTCACGGCCGCGTCGAGGTCGGTCACGGCCACGGCGGTGGCCGCGGCGCCCAGGGCTGCGGCGATCGCGTGAGCGGCGCCCTCCTGCACGGTCAGCAGGTCGGCCACGGAGCCGAGCACGCCGGCAAACCTCTGCGGCTCGGCCAGCAACGCGCCCGATGCATCGGCGCCGCGCCGGACCGCTTCCTGCAGCGCCTCCGTCCGCGCCCGCAGCGCGGCCCTGGCGTCGCTGGCCTCGTGCTCGGCGGCGCGCAGCCGCGCCACCCGGTCCGCGGCCTGGGCCAGTGCGGCCGCGGCGCTCTCGTGCCCGGCGGCCAGGTCTGCCCGGCCCTGCTCGCGGCCTGCCACCACGTCCTGGAGTTCGCCGTACTCATGCTGGGCCCGCTCGGCGCGCGAGCGCGCCTGCTCGTGGGCGGAGGCCAGCCTGCCCGCCTCTTCCTGGGCCGCAGCCAGCCTGCTGCGGGCGGCCCCGACCTGGCTGCGCAGCCGGGCCAGCCGCTCGGCGCGCTGGACCGCGGCGCGTGACTCTGCGGCGAGCCGCCGCTCGGTCTCGGCCAGCGTGGCCTCGGCCTGCGTCCGCCGGGTCACCACGGTGCCCAGCTGATCCCGGGCTGCGGCCAGCCGGTCACGCAGTCCGTCCTCCTGCTCACGCAGGGCGGCGGCCTCCGCGTCCAGCTCGTCCGGATCCCGGCCGGGCCGTTGCGGCTCCGGAGGAGCGGACAGGTGCCGGTGGCGCTCACTGGCCAGGCTGAGCACGCCGCGCAGGCGTTCGGAGAGGCTGGACAGCCCGAAGAATGCTTCCTGGGCCGCGGCGAGGCGGGGGGCGTGCTGCTGCTCGGCGCTCTCCAGGCTGGCCTCGGCGGCGCGGGCCTCGGCCAGCCCGGCCTCCAGCGTGGCGCGGCGGGCCGCCGTGGCCGCCTCGTCGGACTCGTCCCGCTCGAGTTCCGCGGCGAGCACGGCGTAGTCATCGGCGAGCAGCCGCAGCCGGGCGTCGCGCAGGTCGGCCTGGATCACCGCCGCCTTGCGGGCGATCTCGGCTTGCCGGCCGAGCGGCTTGAGCCGGCGCCCGATCTCCGCGGTCAGGTCGACCAGCCGGGTCAGGTTGGCCTGCATCGCCTCGAGCTTGCGCAGCGCCTTCTCCTTGCGCCTGCGGTGCTTGAGGACCCCGGCGGCCTCCTCGATCAGCGCCCGCCGCGCCTCCGGCCCGGAGTTCAGCACCTGATCGAGCTGGCCCTGGCCCACGATCACGTGCATCTCCCGGCCCAGGCCGGTGTCGGAGAGCAGTTCCTGCACGTCAAGCAGGCGGCACTGGTCCCCGTTGATCGCGTACTCGCTCTGCCCGGACCGGAACAGCAGCCGGCTGATCGTGACCTCGGCATAGTCGATCGGCAGCGCGCCGTCGCTGTTGTCGATGGTCAGCGTGACCTCGGCCCGGCCCAGCGGCGGCCGTCCCGCGGTCCCGGCGAACACGACGTCCTCCATCTTGCCGCCGCGCAGTGGCTTGACGCCCTGCTCGCCCATGACCCAGGAGAACGCGTCGACCACGTTCGACTTCCCCGAACCGTTCGGGCCGACGACACAGGTGATCCCTGGTTCGAACCGGAGCGAGGTGGCGGAGGCGAAGGACTTGAACCCGCGCAGAGTGAGCGCTTTCAGGTACACCCGTCAGCTCTCCTCCTCTGGGACCACACCACCCGAGAGCGGCCGCGCCGCGCCTGGCGGCGCTTCCCCGTCCGGCCCCTCGCCGCGGCCAACTCGACCCAGGAGCGGCGGCTCCGCTCGTCCGCACTTTATCGTGCGGCGGCGTCAGTCCCGTGGATTCCCGCGGCGGGCCGCGCAAGCCAGTCGGCTTTATCCCAGTTTATGGATGAACCCCGCCCGCTCCGCCCGCCCGCGCCGTCCCCCGTCCCCTTGGGCATCGGTGTGCGAGTGATGGCTGGGATAGGCCGGGGAGTGAATGAATAGCCGGGGCGGATCGGGGTGGATGGTGAGCCGGGCGGGCGTGACGGCCGGGGCGGGAGGACGAGGCGGGACGCCAGAGAGGGACGCCTGGAACCAGGCGTCCCTCCGTTACGTTGCGGCCAGCCGGCGCTCGTCAGGTGAGCGCAGGCTCGCGAACCGGAATCAGCAGGTCGTGCTCCGCCTCCGCGGCAAGCACGTCGTTCTCCTCGTGCAGCCTGGCAAGCTCGGCTTCGAGATCGCGTACTCGCTGTTGCAGGCGGCGCATCTCTGAGACCATGCGCGGATCCGGGCCGCCGACGTGGCCATATAGAGCCTTCGCCATTTGTGAGGTCCTCCACACTGAGCGACCAGAGTGGGCGCGCATGCACAGACGCGAAGAAGCGAAGCCTTGCGCGCGGGTAACGAATCCATGGTCCCACCGGGACACCTATCCGGTCAAGTTGACGATTGCCCAGGTCACGCGGGTCTGGATGTTAACGCTCACCTCTCGGCGAAGCCAGCGAGGCCTCCGTGGGGCTCATCCCACCGGTAGGTGACCCGGACGACGCGCCCGGGAGCATCCGCGCTGTCCAGCAGAGCGAGCAGCTTGCTGCAGCTTTCGGTGGGACCTTCCGCGACCACCCGCACGCGGCCATCCTCGAGATTCTCGGCCCAGCCCACGAGGCCGAGTTCCAGCGCCCGCGCCCGTGCCCACCACCGGAAGCCGACACCCTGAACCTGGCCCTCCACCCACGCGGTGAGCCGGGCCTGATCGCCCGGGGTCACGGCCTGGGCCGGGGACGCGGCTGGCACTTCGGGCAGCTGAACGCGGACCTGTTCATGAACGGGTCGCGCCGCACCGGCGTCCCGCACCGGCGGCACGGCTGGCCGGCTCGCCCGTACACGTTCAGGGAGCGCTCGAAGTAGCCGCTCTCCCCGTTCACGTTGACGTACAGGCTGTCGAACGTGGTCCCGCCTGCGCTGAGCGACTCGGTGAAAACCTCCTGGACCGCTGCGAACAGCTGGCTGATCGCGGCGGGCCGCAGCTGCTGGGACTGGCGCGCCCAGTGCAGCTTCGCCCGCCATAGGGCCTCGTCGGCGTAGATGTTGCCGATGCCGCTGACCAGTGACTGATCGAGCAGAGCGCGCTTGATCCCGGTGCGGCGGCTGCGGATCTTGGCGGTCACGGCGGCCAGGTCGAAGACGGGCTCCAGCGGGTCGGGCGCGATGTGCGCGATGGGGGCGGGCATGACCGCCCCGCCCTCCGCGAGCGACAGGTGGCCAAACGTCCGCTGGTCGCTGAACCGCAGGTCGGGCCCGGAGTCGGTGAAGGTGAGGCGGACCCGGACGTGCGGCGTCAGCGGGCGGGACGGGTCGCCGATGAGCAGCTGGCCGCTCATGCCGAGGTGAGCGAGCAGCGCGTCGTCGCCCACCGGCAGCCACAGGTACTTCCCCCGGCGCAGCGCCCCGGTGACCTTCCGCCCCGCCATGGCGGCGGCGAAATCGTCCGGGCCGGCCAGATGCCGACGCAGCGCACGCGGATGCAGGAGCTGTACCGAGTCGATGGTGCGCCCGACGACGTGCCGCTCGAGACCCTGCCGGACGATCTCGACTTCGGGGAGCTCTGGCACGCCTAACTCCGCCGCTGCGGGTCGTCGCCGTCGTCCGGGCGCCTGGCGGCGCCTTCGTCGGCGGTGCCCTCGGCGGGGGGGGCCGGTGCGGCAGTCCCGTCTTCGGTGCCATCCGCGGCAGTCCCGTTTGCGGCATCCGCGGCGGCGCCCGCGACCGAATGGCCGTCGCTGATCGCCGTCCACGCCGCCTCCGCGGCCTGCTGCTCGGCTTCCTTCTTGGAGCGTCCCTCGCCCTCGCCGTAGGTACGCCCAGCGATCCTGACCGAGGCGCGGAACGACTTCTGGTGGTCGGGCCCGCTCTCGTCGACGTGATATTCGGGCACGCCCAGGATCGTCGGCGGCGGTCAGTTCCTGCAGCGAGGTCTTCCAGTCCAGGCCCGCGCCCAGCCGGGCCGAACGGGCGATCACCGGGTCGAACAGCCGGTGCACGAGCGCGTCGGCCTCGCCGAGCCCGCAGTCCAGGTAGACGGCGCCTAGCAGGGCCTCCAGCGTGTCGGCCAGGATCGACGACTTGTCCCGGCCGCCGGTGCCCTCCTCGCCCTTGCCGAGCCGGACGTACGCGCCCAGGTGGAGCCCACGGGCGACCCCGGCCAGCGCGCGCATGTTGACCACTGCCGCGCGCAGCTTCGCCAGCTGCCCCTCGGGCAGGTCGGGGTACTCGCGGAACAGCGTGTCGGTGACGATCAGGCCGAGCACCGAGTCACCGAGGAACTCCAGCCGCTCGTTGGTCGGCAGTCCGCCGTTCTCGTACGCGAACGAGCGGTGGGTGAGGGCCCGCTCCAGCAGCGCAGCGCCGACCGGCACCTCGAGGGCGGCCTGCAGCTCGGCGGCCTCGACCCGCGAGGCGCCGGGCATCGTCGCACGGCCGTCGCCTGATGCGACCATCGCGCTTCCCTCCTTTCCGCGGCACGCGAGTAACCGTGCCGCGCGCCGGCGAGGGTGCGGGTCAGGAGGGGTTGGTCACCTGGCGCCGGTTGTAGGTACCGCATGTCGGGCACGCCGTGTGGGGCAGCTTGGGGTCGCGGCACTGCGGGCAGGTCACGAGCTGCGGTGCCGTGGTCTTCCACTGAGCCCGGCGTGACCTGGTGTTGCTGCGCGACATTCTCCGCTTGGGGACGGCCACGTCAGCGCTCCTTTCTTGTCTCCGGAACGGGCGAACCGTCCGGTGTTCGTTCTGTGCCAGCATCGGCGTGGCTGTGCTCGGCCCCCGCGTCCGCCAGCCGCACCCCGCACTCGGAGCACAGCCCCGGGCAGTCCTCGGCGCACAGCGGCGCGAGTGGCAACTCGAGCACCAGCGCGTCGCGCAGGGCCGGCTCGAGGTCGAGCAGGTCCCCGTCCAGAAGATACCCGTCGGCGTCGTCGTCGCCCGCCTCGTGAGTGAACAGCTCGGTGAACCGGACTTCCGTCGCGGAGGCGAACAGGTCCAGGCACCGCGCGCACTCGCCGACCAGCGGCGCTCGCACGGTACCGGTTACCAGCACGCCCTCGGTGACCCTCTCGAGCTGGACGTCGAGCTCGAGCTCGGCTCCTTCCGGAACGCTGACTAGCTCGACTCCCAGATTAGCGGGCGCCGGGACGGCAAGAGTCACAGACCGCGCGTCGGCTAGGCCGAGGGTCCGGGTATCGAGGACGAGCGGCAGCCGCGGGTCCAGGCGGCGGGAGCGGTGAGGGTTCACGTGTGGCATGGCAGACAGAGGTGCAGACAGGGGTTATCGGGCGGTCAGCATACCTGGCTGCCTGCGGAAAGCCCAATTCGGCCGGTTGCCGCCACGGCGGGCCCCGCGGTCCGGGGCCGCCCGGGGACGCCCCCGGACGCCGGCCCGGACGCCGCGGAAGTACGGTCCCGGCGCCGACCTCGGGAACCGCAGAATACGCCCCGGGCGCCGACCCACGGAGCCGACGGCGGCCGCCTGCCGGCGCGTGCCGACCGACCGCGGCGAGCCGCCTTACGAGCTTCCGGCGCGAGCCGGCTTACGAGTCGGCCGAGCGCGCCTTGAGCCGGTCGAGCACCGCTCCCGGCACCAGGCTGGTGACGTCTCCGCCGTACATGGCGAACTCCTTGACCAGGCTCGACGACAGGAACGCGTAGAGCGGGTTCGTGGTCATGAACAGCGTCTCCACGCCGGCCTGGCTGTAGTTCATCTGGGCCATCTGCAGCTCGTAGTCGAAATCGCTGACCGCGCGCAGGCCCTTCACGATCGCCGAGATGTCGTTGGCCTTGCAGAAGTCGACGATCAGGCCGTCGAATCCCACCACGCTGACGTTGTCCAGCTCCTTGGTAACCTCGCGCAGCATCTCCAGCCGCTCGTCGAGGGAGAACAGGGTGGCTTTGGTGAGGTTGCGCCCGACGGCGATGATCACCTCGTCATAGAGCCGCGCCGCCCGGGAGATGATGTCGAGATGTCCGTTGGTGACCGGGTCGAACGATCCTGGACAAACCACACGGCGCACGCTTACTCCCCCTCCTGGACGTGACCCTGTCGCAGGCCCGGCGCCTGCGCCCAGACCGTACCAAAGCGTTGCCTCACCGTATCGACGGGACCGGTCGGGCGTGTACCCGGCAGGCCAGGCCACCGGGCCCGACCGGGTCGCCCGTTCCACGACCACCAGGGCGCCGGGAGCGAGCCAGCCGCGGTCTCGCAGCGCGGCGAGCATTCGCTGCACCTCGCGGTCGGGCGCGGCGTAGGGCGGGTCGGCGAAGACCGCGTCACGCGGCGGGTGATCGCCGGGGCCGCGGGCCAGCACCCGCTCGACCCGGTCGCTGAGCAGCCGCGCGCCCGGCAGCCCCACCGCTTCGATGTTGCCGCGGATCACGCGGGCCGCCCGGGCGTCGGACTCCACGAGGAGCACGTCGGGCGCGCCGCGGGACAGCGCCTCCAGGCCCACCGCGCCCGAGCCCGCGTACAGGTCAAG
This sequence comes from uncultured Actinomycetota bacterium, assembly GCA_963834695.1. Classification (GTDB taxonomy): domain Bacteria; phylum Actinomycetota; class Actinomycetes; order Streptosporangiales; family Streptosporangiaceae; genus JASHPR01. The sequence goes on along the minus strand of CAWIDQ010000038.1, from coordinate 157,037 downwards.
CACCCGCGCCCCGTCGAGCGACCCCCGGATGGCCAGGATGGTGCCGAACAGGCCCTCGCGGGCGCGGTCCGACGTCGGCCGGGTACCGCGGCCAGCGGGCACCGAAAGCCGCCTGCCGCCCGCCGCGCCGGCGATGATCCGGGTCACGGTCTTCTCTCAGGCCTTCTCAAGGTAGTCTGCCTGCTCCCGGTCCAGCAGTACGCGGACGGCGGTGGCCAGGGCGGGCTCCCCGGCCAGGGCCGGATCCGCGTCGACCAGGCGCTGGGCCTCCTGGCGGGCGTCGCCGATCAGGTCCTCGTCCCGCAGCAGCGTCAGCAGCTTCAGGCTTGACTTGCGTCCCGCCTGGGCGGCGCCGAGCACGTCGCCCTCCCGGCGCTGCTCCAGGTCGAGCCGGGACAGCTTGAACCCGTCCAGGGTGGCGGCCACCGCGTCGAGCCGCTGCCGCGACTTGCCGTCCGCCTCGGCCTCGGTGACCAGCAGGCACAGTCCCTCGTGGCTCCCCCGGCCGACCCGGCCGCGCAGCTGGTGCAGCTGGGAGACGCCGAACCGGTCGGCGTCCATGATGACCATCGCGGTGGCGTTCGGCACGTCCACGCCTACCTCCACCACGGTGGTCGTGATCAGCACGTCCACCGACCCGGCCGCGAACGCGAGCATCACCCGGTCCTTCTCGTCGGGCGGCAGCCGGCCGTGCAGGACCGCGAGGCGCAACCCGGCCAGCGGCCCTCGCTCCAGCTCCGCCGCGAGATCCGTGACGGCGAGCGGCGGCCGCGCGCCGTCGCCGGCCTCAGCGCCCAGGGACGGGGCGTCGTCACCGGCGGGCCCGTCCCCACCCGGCCCGCCCTCGCCGATCCGCGGGCAGACCACGTAGCACTGGCGGCCCCGGGCCGCCTCCTCCCGCAGCCGCTCCCAGACCCGCTCGAGGTAGTGCGGCTTCTCCGCCGCGGGCACCACGTGCGTGGCGATCGGCGAGCGCCCGGCGGGCAGCTCGGTCAGCGTGGACATCTCCAGGTCGCCGAACACGGTCATGGCCACGGTGCGCGGGATGGGCGTGGCCGTCATCACCAGCACGTGCGGCCGGCCATCCCCTGCCTTGGACCGCAGCGCGTCGCGCTGCTCCACGCCGAACCGGTGCTGCTCGTCGATCACCACCAGGCCGAGGTCGGCGAACTGCACCTGCTCCTCGAGCAGCGCGTGGGTGCCGATCACGATCCCGGCCGTGCCCGACGCCGCCTCCAGCAGGGCGCGCCGCCGCGCCGCCGCGCCCAGGGACCCGGTGAGCAGCGCCGCCTGGGTCGCCTGCTCCGCGGCGCCGAGCTCGCCGGCCTGGGCCAGCGGTCCGAGCTGCTCGGTGATCGACCGGAAGTGCTGCTGCGCGAGCACCTCGGTCGGGGCGAGCAGCGCCGCCTGCCCCCCGGCGTCCACGACCTGCAGCATGGCCCGCACCGCGATAACGGTCTTGCCGGAGCCGACCTCGCCCTGCAACAGCCGGTGCATGGGGTGATCAAGCGCCAGCTCGTCGCCGATCGTCGCGCCGGCCAGGTCCTGGCCGACGGTCAGCTCGAAGGGCAGCCTGGCGTCGTACGCGTCGAGCAGGCCTCCGGCCGCGCGCGGGCGCGGCGTCGCCGAGTACGCGGTGGCCGCCAGCCTTCGCTGCGCGAGCACGACCTGCAGCAGGAACGCCTCGTCCCACTTCAGCCGCTTCGTGGCGCGCTGCACATCGGCCCAGTCGATCGGCCGGTGGATGCCGCGCAGCGCGTCGGCGAGCCCGCACAGGCCGTGGCGGTCGCGGATCGCGCGCGGCATCGGGTCGCTGATGTCGAGGACATCCAGGACGATCCGTACCGAGCGGGCGATCTGCCAGGAGGTGATCTCTTTCGCGGCCGGGTAGACCGGGATCATCTCGGCGGCGTACTCGGCGGCCGCGTGGGCCGCGTCGTCGCCCTCGTCGAGCAGCTCGTAATCGGGATGAGCGAGCTGGCGCTTGCCCCGGAAGGTAGAGACCTGGCCGGAGAACAGGCCGCGCGTCCCCGGGGCGAGCTGCTTCTCGCGCCAGTCCTGCCGGCCCCGGGAGAAGAACGTCAGGACCAGCCGCCCCTGCCCGTCGGTCACCGTGGCCTCGAGGATGCTGCCCCGCCTGCCCCGCCACGGGCGGCTGGTCACGCGGTCGACCTCGGCCTGCACGGTCACGTACTCGCCGTCGCGCAGCGAAGCCAAGTCGGTCAGCTCGCCCCGGGTCTCGTACCGGCGCGGGTAGTGCCGCAGCAGGTCACCGACGGTCTGCAGCTCCAGGGCCCGGCCCAGCGGCTTGGCCGCCCGGTCGCCCACCACCAGGTACAGCGGGTCTTCGGGGATCGCCATCGCCGGTCACTCCACGCCGATCAGCAGCGGGACCGGGCCGCCGTCGTAGCACACGACCTCCAGCCCCGGGCGGGCCTGGCCGATACGGCTCGCCACGCGCCGCGCCAGGCCCGGCTCGGCGCCGGCGCCCTCCATCAGCGTGACCAGCTCTCCGCCGCCCGACAGCAGCTCGGCCGCGAGAGCGGCCGCCGCCTCGGCCTGCGACCCGGCGGTTACCCGCACCTCATCGCCGTCCCGCCCGACGTAGCCGCCGTCGGCGCCGGGACCGCTGACGCTCCCGTAGCGCATCCCGGCCGCGGCCTGGCTCATGGCGTCCACGTCGGCGGGAAAGCTGCGCTGCGGGTCGTGCACGGCCAGGGCCGCGATCTCCTGCAAGGCGGAGCGGGCCGGGATCACCGACACGTGGATCCCCTCATCCGCGAGCCGGTCCGCGGCGGCCCGGGCCAGGCTGGCCACCCGGTCCGCGTTGGGGATGACGGCGACATGGGTCCCAGCCTGCCGGATGGCCTCGATCAGCGCGGGGACCGCCGGGCCGGTGCCGTCCCGCTGTCGCAGGACGCGCGCGCCGGCCGCGCGGAACAACGACGCCGGGCCGTCGCTGTCGGCCACCGCGACCACGCCCCGGCCGCCGCCTGTCTCCGAGCCCAGCCAGGTCACGGCGATCCGGCGCGGACTCCCGGCGCGCAGCCCCTCCTCGATGGCCGCGCCCGCGTCGGCCACGTGCACGTGCACGTTCCACAGGTCCTCGCCCCCGACGATGACCAGCGAGTCGCCCAGCGCGTCGAGCCGCTCCCGCAGCAGCCTGACCGGCTCGGCCGGCGCCTCGAGCAGGTAGGTGACCTCGTAGCCGGCTGAGGCAGGCTCCGCAGGCCCGGGCCCGGGCACTCCCGCCGCGGACGGGACCGGCCGGGGCACGGCCGCCGGCACCTCGAACGCCGCGGGGCGGTCGCCGGTGACGGCGGCCACCAGCGCGTCGAGAAGCACGCACAGCCCGGCCGCGCCCGCGTCGACCACGCCGCGGGCGGCCAGCGCGGCCAGCTGGTCACGGGTGCCGGCCAGCGCCCCGCGCGCCGCCGCGGCCGCGGCGGTGACGACCGCGCCCAGCCCGCCGGAACCCGCGCTCCCGGCCGCCGTCGCGGCCCGGGCCGCCGCGTCGGCCACGGTCAGCACGGTCCCCTCGGCGGGCCGGCTCACCGCGGCCCGGGCGCTCGCCGCGGCGTGAGTAAGGGCCCGGGCCAGGACCGCGCCGTCGCACCGCGGCTGCGGCGCGCAGACGTCGGCCAGCCCGCGGAGCATCTGGCTGACGATGATCCCGGAGTTACCGCAGGCCCCGAGCAGCGCCCCGCGGGCCAGCGCGGGCCAGATCTCGGCCGGCTCTGCCTCCGGCGGGAGCGACTCCACCGCCGCATCCGCGGACATCAGCGTGAGGTGCAGGTTGGTGCCGGTATCGGCGTCGGGCACCGGGAAGACGTTCAGCGCGTCGATCGCGGCCCTGGCCTGGGCCAGCGCGTCCACGCTGAGGCGGCACCAGTGCCTGACGATCGCACCGTCCAAGACCTCCGCCGCCATACCCGCAGACTAGAACCTGGCACCGACCAACGCGGTCACGAAACCGGCGCGAGGGTGCACGACAGATTGTTGGAGATGATCTTGGTAGTGATGCTGACCTGGGTTTCTGAGTTGCCGTGTCTGTCAGATGCCCGGTCGCGGCCCGGCCTGGCGGATGACTCGGGTTGCCCAGAGTTCGTCCGGCTGTTAGCGGCGTATTTATCAGGGCACGGATCGCGGAGCAACGGCGACGCTTTTTCGTGACGGGCTGCTCAGGTCGTCTTTCAGGATCGTGAAGACATCCGAGGCCGTATGCGTGCAGAACGCCGTCAGCGAGCGGCCGGTGGCGGCCAGACGTCGCTTCCGTGGCCGCCATCACGGAGCGTGATTGACTCGGTCGGCACGGCAGGCGGTGAGTTCTCGCTGCCGAATATTTACGCGACGTGTGCTGACGGACTCCGATCGTAGAGGCACGCAGATTATCTGATCGGTGCTGGCTGTGCGGCCAGGACGCTGCGGCGATCATTTATCAGGGCTGGCTGCACGGCAGCCACCGGTGAGGGACAGGGGCATCCGGTGCTCGAAAGAACGCGGTCGGCGATGGCGCCGGGCGGCGGTGGTGTTGAAGGCGATGAAGTCGAATTCGTGCGGGGCGCCGGGGTGAAGGTGGAACTCGACGGGTACGCCGGCCTGGCCGAGGCGCAGGGCGTAGGCGAGGTCTTCGTCGCGGAACATGTCGAGCTGGGCGACCTCGATGTAGGCGGGCGGACGCCTGGCCGGGTCGGCGACGCCGGCCAGGGCGGCGTAGGCGGGGGTGTCCGGGCCGCCGGCGGCCCTGTGAGCCGGCCGGAGCCCGGACAGCGCCGGGCTCCGGCAGCTCCGGCGACCACGTATACAGCCACCCGGCCTGGCCAGGCCAGAGGCAGGGACTGGCCGGCCTGCTGGCCGGTTACCCGGTGACCAGTTCGGCGAGGTGAGCCAGAGAGTTGCTCAGATGATCTGCGGCAAACGGGGGGAATGGGAATGGGAGTCGCTGGCGGAGGGAGTCGGGGACCGCCGACCAGTCATAGGAGAGGGTGGTCTTGGTTCCGGATGGTCCGGCAGGGGCCAGGTCGTAACGCCAGATGTGGCCGACGATCTGCGGGTTGCCATCGCCGGTGTCCATGCCTGGCTCCCAGGAGATGGCGCGTGGCGGGTCGAACACCTGCACCCGGTTGGCCATCCGGTAGTGCCCGCCCGGGACGTTGTCGTTGTACATGGCCATCCGGAACACCTGACCCGCCGCGGTCAGCGGCTGGCCGTCAAGGGGTTCGCGGACCCAGCCGGTGCCGTCGATCGCGGCGTGCTTGGCGGGGTCGGCGAGTACGGCGAAGATCGCCTCGGCTGGGGCGTTAATGATCGTGGTTGCGCTGATGGTTTCGTCGGTCATGGTGGTGCCTCCTTGTGAACTCAGCTGGGTACCGGATCTGACGCCCGGCGCCCCGGCCTGCTTGGTGCTGCTGCCAGTCATCTGCTTCTCCTTCCCTGGGCGATCCGCGAGATCGGGGACCGCTCTTGCAGGGAAAGGACGAACGGTGAAGCGGGCGCAGGACATATCCGGGGAGAAAGCCAGGCAAGGAAAGCGAGAAAACCAGAACGCGGTCAGCCGAGCTCGGACCGCACCTTGCGCAGACGGCCCTGCAGGAGGCGCTGTTCGACCTCGCTGGGCGCCAGGGTCACCGCGGCGTGAAGTTCTCCGGCCGCGTCGCTCGTGCGGCCGAGCCGGCGCAGGTTGTCCGCCAGGGCAGCGTGCCACAGATGGGAGTACTCCAGGCCGGCGATGGTCTTCAGGGCAGCCAGCCCCGCCTCGGGGCCGTCGCGCTCGGTAACCGCGACCGCCCGGTTGAGCGCCACCACCGGGCTGGCCGTGATCGACCCGAGCAAGTCGTAGAGGCCGACGATCCGGTCCCAGTCCGTCTCCTGCCAGCTGGGAGCGGTCGAGTGGGCCGCGGCGAGGTGAGCCTGGATCTGATAGGGCCCGGCGACCCCGCCGGACCGGGTCACCGCCTCGGACAGCCACGCCGAACCCTCGGCGATCGCGGCTCGGTTCCAGCGGGTGCGGTCCTGGTCGGCCAGGGTCACCGGGTTACCGTCGGCGTCGGTGCGGGCGGGGGTGCGGGCCGAGGTCAGCAGCAACAGGGCAAGCAGGGAGAGCGCCTCGGGCTCGTCGGGCATCAGGCTGGCCAGCAAGCGAGCCAGCCGGATCGCCTCGGCCTCGAGATCGACCCGGGCCACCGCGTGCCCGCCGGTCGGGGCGTGGGCCTCGGTGGCGATCAGGTACACCACCGCCAGCACTGCGGCCAGCCGGCCGGGAAGCTCGGTATCGGCGGGGATCGCGTAGGGGATGCGGGCCGTGGTGATCTTGGCGCGGGCCCGTACCAGGCGCTTGGCCATGGTGGCCTCAGGCACCAGGAAGGCGCGGGCGATGGCCGGCACCTCGAGCCGGGCCAGCGTGCGCAGCGAGAGGGCCACCTGGGCCTCACGGCTAAGCGCCGGGTGGCAGCAGGTGAAGATCAGGCGCAGCATGTCGTCGCGCAGAGACGTCTCTGGCTCCATCGCCTCGATCGCCTCCTCGATCTGGTCCGGTGCGGCCCCGGTTCCCCACCGGAACGCGGCGGTCTCCTTGGCGGCCCGGGCTGACTCGCGTCGCAGCAGGTCAAGCGCCTTGCGGCGGGCGACCACCGCCAGCCAGGCCCGCGGGTTGTCAGGGATCCCCGTTCTGGGCCAGGCATCCAGGGCGGTGATCGTGGCCTCGGAGAGCGCGTCCTCGGCGACGGCCAGGTCGCCGATGGTCCTGGCCAGCGTGGCCAGCACCCTGGGACCTTCGCCCTTCAGCACCTCGGCCAGAGTGCCGGTGGCGTCCATACCAGGGCGCCTAGGCGTGGGCCGGCGCTACCGGGCGAAGCTCGATCTTCCCCCGCCAGGCAGCCGGGATCTGCGCCGCCCACGCGATGGCCTCGTCCAGGTCGGCCGCCTCCAGCAGGAAGTACCCGGCCAAGACCTCCTTCGCCTCAGCGTAAGGACCGTCGGTCACCAGGACGTCGCCGCCCTTGCCGCCCGAGACGGTGATGGTCGTCGACATGGTCACCGGGTGCAGAGCTTCGCCGCCGCGCATGACCCCGGCCTCGGTAGCCCGCCGGGCGAACTCCGTGTACTCGGGGGTGAACTCCATATCCGGCACCCGTCCCATGGCTGGTCCCGGTCGTAGTAGCACAAGGCCACATACAGCGCCATCGTCAAGGCTCCTTCCGTTCAGCCGACCATGCCGTACCGTTTTACCTGGGCGATCACGACTGTGACAACCGCTGCCACGGCCCTGGAACCCGTTTGGATCCGGGTGCGGGGCGGCTCCCCCGGAAGGGAGGCGCCCCGTACCCGGAAGACGGCACCCTAGCTGGCGGGGCTGTTGTGGTAGGAGGCGATGCGCCAGCCGCCGTCGCGCCTGACCAGCACCCAGGTCGCGCGCACCAGCCGCTCGCTCGCGACAGCGTCCTGCCCGGGGAAGATGATCCCGTCCTCGCTGACCACGATGGCCGTGTCGCCGGTAAGAAAGCGGACGTCCACCGGGCGGGCGGCCACCCGCGACCCCTTGAGCGGGCCCGCGAACGCCGCGGCTATATTGGTGCGGATCTCCTCACGGTCCTTCTCGTAGACGCCGGGCTGGATCACGCTGGCGTCCTCGGTGTAATCGGCCACGAACGCCTCGGCGTCGCCGGCTTCCCACGCCCGGTACACGCGCGCTAGCACGTCAAGAACGGCCTGCCGGTCGGCGTCGGACCCTGCCGTGGTGGTCTTGCTGGTCATCGGTCTCCTCGTTTCTCTCCGCGTGGTGGCGAGCGCCACCCGGGGGAAGGACGGACGGGCCCGCCCGGAGAGGACACCCCCGCGGCGCGAAGCCGGAAAAATTTGAACCACTATTACCGCGCCGAGGCTTGATCAGACACCAGCCGGGGCCGGCCCGCCAATGTCGCAGCTGCTCGCCGAGTTCGGTGTGCCAGCGGGCGGGCCGCCGCCCCTCCTGCTCGGTGCAGATCGCCGGGATGAGCCCTACGTCGCCCAGGCGGCTGAGCACCCCGTACAGGGAGCCCGGCGAGATCCCTGCCTACTCGGTCCTCTCTCGAGGTCCGGCTTCCCGCAGGACCTGATGCCCGTACATCTGCCGCCGGCTGAGCACGGCGGAGCACGGCGACCTCATGCCGCAGCGCGAGCAGTTCGGCGTTCTTGGAGGCCGATGACCGGCCGAGCAGGATCAGCCAGCCGCAGAGCCGGACGAAGATGAGATAGAGCAGGCGCAGGGACACAGATGATCATGATGCCCTTACGGGCTGACGTTGATCATCACTGCAGCTCACAGGGCACGCGGACTTCTGGCACCCCACAGGCTGAGCGCCGTGGCCCCGGACCATTCCCGCACGGCGCGGGTTCACGCCTCTCGCATCGCAGCGGTTACGAAGGGGAGGGAGAACGGCCGCAGGTAGCCGCGTGGACTTGCTCGGTCAGTGCGCCGATTTGCTCAGCCAAGGTGTGGATCTGCTCGGTCAGATCGGTGTTCCGCTGCAGCAAGTCGGTCTGGTACTGGTTGAGTTCCTCCCGGTGCTTGGCCGCCGCTTCTTCGTTGGCCTGATCGGTCCGGGTCTGCGCCTTCTGGGCAATGATGACCAGCGCTCCGGTGTAGAACGCCACCGCGGAGAAGACGAGGTTTAGCAGGATGAACGGCGCGGGGTCGAAGCCCTTGCCGTTCAGCAGCCCGTGCCAGGAGTTTTCCAGGAACTGGATGACATGGTTGACCAGGATCCAGCCGACAATGATCGCAGAGCTTACGACCAGGAACGCGACGGTGCCCATTCCGCTTGCGACCGCCTCCGAGACGCGCTCCATGAAGCTGCTGCCGCCGGCGTACGGAGACGCCGCGCCTTTGCCCCTGCTCTTGCCATGCTGATAGTGCACGTGAAATCGCATCGGATCTCTCTGGGCCTGCATCTGCTGCGGCTCAGGCGCCGTCGTTGTTGTCATCTGCGCTCCTGGTCTCCATCTGGGGGGCCTGTCATGCTCTTCGTAATCTGCGCGCGGCGCGAGTGAAGCACAGCGCCGGGCCAGTCCCGGATCAATTCCGCGGGGCGCCCGGCGCGGGCTGCTTCGCTGCGAGCCGGCGCCGCGACCTTTGTGCCGGCCTCGGGGCAGCCTCGGAACCGCACGACAGCCTCGCGGAGGCTCGGCGCTTCCCTCGCGCAGACTGCCCGAGACCTTACGCCGATGTACTTACCGGCGGGCATCACTAGACGGTCACGGCGGAGAGCCGGTGTCCGGGTTGGCGTCCGGCACGCCGGTGCAGATGTTCGCGGCGGCGTTGCGGGTCTCGATGGTTTCCTGCTGGCCGGGAACGAGGGGTTGCTGACCGTCGGGCTGCTGACCGGCGTCGGGCGCGGCGGACGCCGCGCTGTGCTTGTGGTGCTTGCCGGCCAGCTTGAGCGGCACCAGCCCGGTGAAGTCCGCGCCGAGGGTCAGCGTGACCGGCCCGGCAACGCCGCTCTGCACGGCCGGGGCCTGCTGCAGCGCGCCCATCAGCGTGTACGCGCCGCCCGCCTGGGCGGGACCCGGATAGCTGACGGCGGTGGTAGCGGCGTAAGGGGCGTCGCCGATCTGGGACACGTGGAAGCCGAGTAGCTTCAGGCTGGCCGCGGTCCGCGCGGCGAGCCCGGTGATGCCGGTGCCGTTGAGCACGCTCACGTCGACGCTGCTGGCCGGGGTGGCGGGCAGGTTGCCCTGCCACAGCGCGCCGGTCTGCAGCATGTTCCAGAGCATGTCGTCTTCTGGCTCTTCCGGGAGCAGCCGGTCGTTGTTGGCCGGGTCCAGGATGGTGGGCATCGTGATGAAGGTGACGTCCTTCGTGTGCAGGTGGCGCAGGGTCGCGGCCAGCGAGAGCAGCCTGGATATTGACCCGAGGCCGGGGTCCACGGTGACCGACTGGGTGGCCGTGTTGGCGATGTCGTACAGCTTGACCGGGTTGTCCAGGGTGCCATTGCTCTCGATCTTCTGGATCAGCGAGGAGAAGAACTCCTGCTGCAGTTCGATCCGGCCGAGGTCGCTGCCGTCGCCGACGCCGTGCCGGGTCCGGACGAACGCCAGCGCCTGGTTGCCGGTGATCACGTGCTTGCCTGCCCTCAGGTGCAGGTTGCTGTAGGGGTCGTTGACCGCCTGCGGCAGGCAGACCTCAACCCCGCCGAGCGTATTGACCATCGTGCGGAACGAGTTGAAGTCGAACTCCACGAAGTGATCCAGCTGGATGCCGGTCAGGTGCTCGACCGTGGCCACCGCGCAGGTCGGGCCGCCCAGGTTCATCGCGCCGTCGATGATCGCCTGCTGCTGCGCGGGCACGGTGTAGTTGCCGGAGGCGGACTTGCAGGCGGGCTCGTAGACCATCGTGTCCCGCGGGATCGATACCACAGTCGCGTGGGTGTGCGCGGCGTCCAGGTGCACCAAGAGCAGGTTGTCCGACAGGTTCGTGCCGGGATCGTAGCCGAAGCCCGGGCCCTGGCCGTCGCGGGTCTGCGACCCGAGGATGAGGATGTTCTGCACGCCGTACTCGGAACGGTGGGTCAGTCCCCCGACGTCGGTCACGCTGATGTTGTGATCCAGCTTCAGGTAGAGCGCGTAGCCGGTCAGCGCGACGAGCACCGCCAGGGATGTCAGCACGGTTGCGCTGACAAAACCGAATTTCGCCAGTCGGCTGAGCCCGCGCCAGCGGGCGCGCCATGACCGCCGAGGCCGCCGGCCGGGCGGCGGTGGCCGACGGGAGGGAGCCTGGCGGCGGGAGGATGGCTGGGGTGGCGGTGACCGGCGCGGGCGCACCGCGGGCCGGTCCTGCCAGTCCTCGCTCATGCTTGCCTCCTGGCCCGGTGACCGCTTTTTGATCGCGCTGTTGCGCAATGATGCAAGCCAGAGAATACAGCCCTCCTGGCCGCCCGTCGGCCAGGCTGGCGCATCGACATGCGGAGGTCATAGCCAGCTGATGCTCCGCGGCCGGGTGCTCCGCGGCTGGGTGCTCCGCCTGAGGTAAAGCGCTCGCGCTGCGATGATGGCCAGGCCGTAGCCGGCCAGCACGGCGGCGAGCAGGGGGTAGTAGACCACGGGCAGGGGCTGCAGGCGCAGCGCCGCGCCGGCCGGGGTGAGCGGGAGGCCCAGGCCGAGCAGCGCGAGCGCGAGCGTGGCGAGCAGCACCGGCCGGGCCGCGTGGTGCCGCGGCGACGGCAGCCAGCGGCTGCGCAGCAGGTGGACGGCGACCGCCTGGCTGAGCAGGTTCTCGGTGAACCAGCCGGTACGGAAGAGCGCCTGGCCGGCCGCGCTGGCATGACCTCGCATGATCCACCACAGGAACGCGAACGTAGCCAGGTCCGCCAGCGCGTTGACCGGCCCGAACCAGATGATGAACCCGGCCAGGTCGCGGCGGTCGAAGGTCCGCGGCCCGCTCAGCGGTGGCTCGTCGACCGTGTCGAAGGCCAGCGAGAGCTGTGACACGTCGAAGCAGAGGTTCTGGGCAAGGACCTGCAGCGGCAGCATCGGCAGGAACGGCAGCGCGGCGCTCGCGGCCAGCATCGACAGCACGTTGCCGAAGTTGGACGAGATCGTGATCTTGAGGTACTTGATCACGTTGCCGAAGCTTCGCCGTCCTTCGGCGACGGCCTGCGCGAGCATTGTCAGGTCCTTGCGGAGCAAGATGACCTCGGCGCATTCCCTGGCCACTGCAGTGGCGCTGGCCACGGAGATCCCGACGTCGGCTTCGCGCAGGGCCGCCGCGTCGTTGACGCCGTCACCGAGGAAGCCGACGGTGTGCGCGGCCGACCGCAGGGCGCGGACGAGCCGTGCCTTCTGCGCGGGATCGACCCGGGCGAACACCGTCCCGGCCTGCACGGCGGCGGCCAGCGCCCCGTCATCCAGGCGCGTGATGTCCTCGCCGGTCACCACCCGCCGGGGATCGATGCCGACATCCCGGCAGACCCGCGCCGCTACCAGCGGGTGGTCGCCCGTCATGATCTTGATGGCAACGCCGCGGGCGGCCAGCTCGGCCACGGCCAGGGGCGCCGACGGCCTGGGCACGTCACGGAAGCCGACCAAGCCGATCAGCGTCAGGTCATCCTCGTCGGCTGGCCGGTAGCGGCCGGGCTTGGCATGCCGGGTGGCCACGGCCACGGCGAGGAGGCGCACGCCGTCGCGGGCGTAGCCGTCGGCCAGCGCGCCGGCCGCAGCGCGCTCAGCCCCGCCGAGGGGGACGTCGCGCCCGCCGCTGCGGACGCGGGTACAGCAGCTCAGCACCTCCGCCGGCGCGCCCTTGGTGATCAGCGTGTGCTGGCCGAGGACCCCGTCGGTGCGGGTAACGACCGTGACCCGCCGGCGCCTGAAGTCGAACGGGATGACGTCGACCATGGCCGTGTGATCGTCGGCGAACAGGCCGCGGTCTGCCCCGCAGGTGAGCAGCGCCTGGTCGAGGATCTCGATGATCGCTCCGTCCGCGGCGGCCGCCGAAAAGTGACTGTTCAGCCAGGCCCACCGCAGCACCTGCGGATCGGTGCGCCCGGCCATGTCGAGGTGGCAGTCAACCGACACCCGGTCCTCGGTCAGGGTGCCGGTCTTGTCGGTGCACAACACGTCCATCGCCCCGAGGTTGTGCACGGCTGGCAGCCGCCTGACGATCGCGGCCTTCCCGGCCACGACGGCCGCGCCGCGGGCCAGCGCGCTCGTCACCACGACCGGGAGCATCTCGGGCGTGAGGCCAACCGCGACCGCGACCGCGAAAAGGAGCGCCTCGAGCGGATCCCCCCGGATCGAGGCGTTGACGGCGAGCACCACGGGGGCGCAGACGAGCATGAACGAGATGAGCATCCAGGTCACGTCGTGCACGCCGCGGTCGAAGGCGGTCCGGGCGCTGTCCCGGGGCAGTTCGTGATGCGTGGCGCCGAGGTAGGTGTCCGCTCCGGTGGCGACCACGACCGCCGTGCCCGAGCCGCTTACGACGGTCGTGCCCATGAGGCACAGCAGCGGGGAGTCGAATACCGACCCCTCGCCGCCGGGCGGGCCGTCGCCGTAGGAGTCGCCGCTGATCACCGAGGCCGCGCGCTTGGCCGCGGGCTGCGACTCCCCGGTGAACACCGCCTGGCTCACGGCCAGATCGCCGGACCGCAGCAGGCGCAGGTCGGCGGGCACCATGTCGCCCGCGGCCAGCTGCACGACGTCACCGGGTACGAGCTGATCGACAGGCACCTCGCGGGCGACCGCGGGAGAGCCGGCGGATGCGCGCCGCATGACGGTCGCGGTCGTCGCCACCATGGCCCGCAAAGCCGCGGCGGTGCGATCGGACCGGTACTCGTGCCTGATCCGCAGCAGACAGCTGATCACTACCATCGCGGTGATCACCGCGGCGCCGGCGAGGTCACCGGTGGCCGCCGACACCGCGGCCAGGATGATCAGGATCACGACGAACGGATTGCGCACCGCGGCGAGCACGCGAGTGCTCCAGCGCCGCCGGCCGTCGCCGGCGACAGCATTGTCGCCATGCCGCGCCAGCCGGACCTGGGCCTCGGCCTCGTCCAGACCGCGCCGGGTGGAATCGAGCCCGCGCAGTACCTGCAGCGGCGATGCCGCCGCGCAGGAGGCCAGGCTGCTGAGCGCCGCCGCGGTCCCGGCCGGCGGCCGCGGCGGAGCCGGATCCCGCCACCCGGCCTCGGCGGCGAGCCGGTCAGGCGCCGAAGCCACCACGCCGCTCCTGGCCGCCCGGCATTTCGCGCAGTTGCTCGACCGCAAGCCGCACGATCATGACCAGGTTCGGGTCGTCGACCAGGTAGACCTGGCGCCGGCCCTCACGCCGCGACCGCACCAGCCCGGCCAGCTTCAGTTTGGCCAGGTGCTGGCTCACCGCCTGCAGCGTCCCGCCCACCGCCTCGGCCAGGCCGCCCACGTCCGCCTCGCCGCTGGCCAGAACCCACACGATGTGCAGGCGCATCGTGGAAGCGAGCAGCCCGAACCGGCCCGCGGCGCGCTGCAGCAGTTCCGGGGACAGGGCGGCATCCTCACGCGGCACCCGGCCACCACCTCCCGACTCGTCAGCTTGCGCAACCATGGAAGTCCCGGGAGCCTAGTCAACCAGGATCGGCAGCCGGCCGCCCCTGCTAGTGGTGCCGAGCAGCTCAGGCCACACGTCACGCGGCCGCAACACATCTACACGGCACCAGATGCCAGGCCGGACCCTGGCGGGGTTCTCTCCGGCCAGGCGGCGTCCGGCGTCGATGAAAGGCCAGGGTCATGGCGATCTACCAGCACATACGCCATCCGCGCATCGCCGCGCGGCGAGCCGACCGCCCGGCGAGGGTGGCTGATCAGCTCCCCCGGGACTCGGCGGTCGACCGGTTCAACACGAAGGTCGCGATCGTCATCACGCAGGTGGTGGGCAGCATGTGGTGTGCCTACGCGTTCGCGCTGTTCGACCTGATCAGCCTCCCGGACGCGATCCGCGGCGGCCCGTCGACGATCGTCTCCTGGGTGGCGCAGACCTTCCTGCAGCTGGTGTTGCTGTCGATCATCATGGTCGGGCAGAACGTGCAGGCCACCGCCGCGGACAAGCGCGCCGAGGCGACCTTCGACGACGCGAGCGCGACCCTGCACGAGGTAGCGCACGTGCAGGGCCACCTCGCCGCCCAGGACGAGATCCTGACCCGGATCGCCGCGAAGATCGGCCTCGACCCGGTGCCGGTCATCGACAACCCGGCCCTCGACGAGACGGCCGACCCGGACCCGGGATGCTGACGACCAGGCCGGTCTTTCGGCGTCGCTAGCGCGACCGGCTTCGCCGAGCAGTGACCCGGCACCGCTCCCCTCGCATTTGGCGGCTACAAGGACGATGGGCAGACCAGGAGTTGGCCAGCAGAGCGGGTACCTTACCAGCCGGTTGCTCCGGCAGTGCCTTCCTCAGCGTCGTCGTACCGCATAGACAGCGGTGGCACCGAAGACCAAGACCAGGCCCGCGAGGCGCTGACCCGGGTCGCAGGCCGGACACCCGCGGCAAGATCGTGCTGCAGATCGGGCAGTAGCGGCACCGCCTGTAAGCCAAGTCTCCCGGCGCAGCACGTGCCGCCCTGCGCGCAGAAACCCAATTCCGGTGCGCTTCCAGCGGCCAGCCCGTTGACATGTGACAACGCCAGATCGGCGGATATCGCACGTCGGTGTTATCCCGTCCGTCACAACGCGTGACCTTGGGAGCGCTGCCGCTACATCACCAAGTAACGAGAATCGCTAACACTCGCCAGCTCCCGGACGAGGCACAACATCCCGGCACCTCCGTATCTGAGTGACAGCATCACTCGGGCTAGCCAGGTGACCTGCAGAAGCCGAAGCACCTCACAATTCGGTCGTGCACCCCCGGCGCGAGCCGCCGGGGGCACCGGCAGCCCACGGCCGGGATCGCAACCGGTTCGCGCGAAAGCCCGGTGGTCGGATATCCTTCACCAACCGTTCCGGCTTGGATCCGGACGATGACCCAGCCGGCTATCACCCTATGGAGCGATCCCGTGGCTTCCGTCTGCGACATCTGCGGCAAGCGGCCGGGCTTCGGCAACAACGTGTCGTTCTCACACCGCCGCACCCCGCGCCGCTGGAACCCGAACATTCAGCACGTGCGCGCGAAGGTCAACGGGACGCCCCGGCGCCTGTACGTGTGCACCTCGTGCATCAAGGCGGGCAAGGTCGAGCGCTGACCCCGGCGCCAGCTGGCCACCGACCGTGGCCTCAGCCGGGTGCTGATCGCCGGTTACCTGCCGAACCCGCAGCTGGCCCCGTCAAGGCTGCAGCTGGACGGGGGAGCCGGCGCTCCTGCTGCGAGGATCACCAGTTCGCGGCCGTCCTGGCCGAGTGAATCCCGGTCGTGACCGCGCGGTGGCGTCCATGACCCGGTCGCCGTGCCCGCGTCGCCGTCACCCCACGGCTGCCACCGCGCCCCCCAGACCCGGTCGACGCTAGCTGAGGGAAAGGCGAGCTGCAGGCTCCAGGGCCCCGGGTTCATATCATCGGGCAAGGTGATCACCGCGACGAAGCCCCCCTGCCAGTGGCGGACGACCCGGTAGCGGAGCTGGTAGACGGCGCCGGCGGCATGACGGCGGCCCGGGCTGGCCGTCGCGGCCGTCTTCGGCGCCGGGCCGGCCTTCAGCTTCACCCCCGGTGAGGCAGCGGTCACGTTGGGCTGGCTGGTCGCCGAGCCGCCGCAGCCGCTGGCGGGGCAGCGGACACCGGGGCTCGGGACGTAGGTGAGCGCGGCCGGGGACTCCACCGCCAGCGCGGCGGCGATCACGATGCCTGCGCTCGCCGCAAACCACGGGGTCACCATCAGCGCACGCGCCAGCCGGAGCCGCCGCCGGCACATGCTGCGCGCGGCGGCCAGGCCGTGGCCCGGACGGGAATGACGCCGGGGCGCGCGGCGGGCGCCGCGACCGGACGCCAGGATGCGAGGAAGAACGCTGCGCCGGGAGCCGTCCTCCCGGCGCAGCGTCCCGTGCGTGCGCCCGCAGCCTTGGCGATGTCGTGGCATCAAGGGGTTTATACCAAGCGGTGACCCGGCCGGCTAGTGGTGAGGATGTGGCAATCGTGGTTCCTGCGTCAAGCGAAATGATCCCACCCGCGCAGGGCGTCCGCGGGCCGGGAATCCACCGTCACTCCGTGTCCCTGGCCGACGGTGCCGATGACCATCCAGTGACCCGGCAGGTTCGTCTCTGGGGGAAAGGTCGCGGCCAGCGCGTGGTCCTCGCCGCCGGTGAGCGCCCAGCGCAGCCAGTCCGCGCCGAGAGCCGCGGCCGCCGCCCGCAGCTCGGGGTCGGCAGGCAGCCGCGCGGTCTCGACATCCAGCCGGACGCCGCTGGCCTCGGCCACGTGGCCCAGGTCGGCCACCAGTCCGTCGCTGATGTCGATCATCGAGGTCGCGCCCAGGGCGGCGGCCGCCGGCCCGCAGGCGTACGGCGGCTGCGGGCGCCGGTGGCTGGCCACCAGC
Organism: uncultured Actinomycetota bacterium; assembly: GCA_963834695.1. Taxonomy (GTDB): domain Bacteria; phylum Actinomycetota; class Actinomycetes; order Streptosporangiales; family Streptosporangiaceae; genus JASHPR01. The sequence continues at coordinate 140,065 of CAWIDQ010000038.1, read as the reverse complement.
CCGGCGAACTCGCCAGCCGGGCTGGGGACGCCGCGCGCGCCGGGCGCCGGGCCCGCGGACTGGCCGACTGCGCCGGGGACGCCGGGCGCGCCGGCCAGCCCGGCCTCCAGCAGGGCCAGCCCCGCGGCCGAGCGGCCGGGCCGGCCCGCGACGGCCAGCCGGTCGCCGGGCCGCGCCCCGCTCCGGGTGACCGGGTCGCGGCCGCCCAGGTCACCGAGGGCCGTGATCGCGAGCATGACCGAGTCGGCGCCGCTGACGTCTCCGCCCACCACGCTGGCGCCGGCCCGCTCGCATTCCTCGGCGAGGCCCCGGACCAGGTCTTCCACCCAGGTCACCAGGAGGTCACCGGGAGCCGCGAACCCCAGCAGCAGGGCGGTGGGCGACGCGCCCATGGCGGCGACGTCGGCGAGATTCTGCGCGGCGGCCTTGACGCCGATGTCCGAGGCGCCCGACCAGTCGCGCCGGAAATGGCGACCCTCGACCAGCAGGTCCGTGGTCGCGACCACCCGTCCGTCCGGCGCGCCGACCACGGCCGCGTCATCCCCGATGCCGACTCCGCCCGCGCTGCTGGCCGGCAGCAGGGCGGCGATCGCGGCGATGAGGCCGAACTCACCCAGGTCAGCGACGGTGATGGCAACCCTCCGGGGAATCTTCGCCCCCGCGGCCGGGGGCACAATCTCGCATCCCGACCGCACCAGGTCCCCCAGCCAACCGCCGGGAACCTACGGTAGCGTGGCCACCACACGTGGCGCCTGGGAGGACGGCATGGTTCACGCTTATATCCTCGTCCAGACCGAGGTCGGTAAGGCGGCCGATGTCGCGGTGCACATCGGGCAGATCCCCGGCGTAACCCAGGCGGACGACGTCACCGGCCCCTACGACGTGATCGTCCGGGCCGAGGCGGACAACGTCGACGACCTCGGCAAGCTCGTCGTCGCCCAGATCCAGGGAGTACCCGGGATCACCAGGACGCTGACCTGCCCGATCGTCCATATCTAGCCAGGCAGCTCGCTCCGGCTACGCCACCCCGCCCGCCGCCAGGGCCGCGGTGTGCGGCCCGAGACCGATGCGAGCGGCGTCGCGCAGGTCGGCGACGGTGTCTACGTCACGGCGCAGCCCGTCCAGCCCCGGCAGCGCCAGTTCCACCGCGCCCGCGGCCAGGTGCTCCGCGCGTGACCGCAGCCCGAACCTCGGGCGGAACGCGGCGCCCGGTGCCGCCGTGTACATGGTGGTCCCCGTGCCCGCGGCATCGGCCACGAACGCCTGCGGGACCGCGGCCGCCCGGGCGAGCGCCCGGCCCAGCTCGGCGGCGCCGAGCGCGGGCAGGTCCGCCGCCAGCCCGGCCCTCCCCCGGCCCGGCCAGTGCGCGTCCGAGTACGCGGCGCCGAACGCCAGGGCCGGGTTGAGCCCGTCGCCCGGCTCGTCGGGCAGCACTAGTGCCCCGAGCGCGGACAGCTCGGCGGCCGCCGCGGGGTCGTCGGTCACGACGATCACCGAGTCCACGGCCGGGCAGGCGGCCGCGGCCGCGACCGTGTCCGCGGCCATGGCCAGGGCCAGTTCGGCCCGGCGCGGCCCGGCCAGTCCGGTGAGCCGGGACTTCGCCCGGGCAAGTACCTTGACGGGGATCACCATCGACCAGCGGAGCGAGGTATCGAACGGCATGCACCTGATCCTGCCTCGACACGGCGTTGCGCTAACCGCGAGACTGGCGTCAAGGACGAGCGGCGCGGGCGCGCCCAGCGCCCCAAGCGGGAGACTGCCCACATGAGCAAACGCGCGGACGGCAGCTATTCACCCGCCATGCGGCGAGCCTCGAAGATCATCTTGTGGCCGCTGATCCAGGTGGGAATGAAGCACGACTGGCACGGCCAGCAGAACATCAGGAACATCCCCGCCGACCAGGGCATCATCCTCGCCATCAACCACCTGTCCTACGCGGACATCTTCGCGGACTCGCTGTTCGCCTACGAGGCCGGCCGCTACCCGGTGTTCCTCGCGAAATCGTCGTTGTTCGACATCAAGGGCCTCGGGACGATCATCCGCAAGCTCGGCCAGCTTCCGGTCTACCGCGGCCAGGCCGACGCGGGGCTCGTGCTCAAGGACGCCGAGCAGGGCATCAAGAACGGCGCCTGCGTCATCTTCTACCCGGAGGCGACGGTCACCCGCGACCCCGACCAGTGGCCGATGGTGGCCAAGACCGGCGTGGCCAGGCTCGCGCTGGCCACGGGGGCCCCGGTGATCCCGGTCGCGCACTGGGGCGCGCAGAAGATCCTGCCCTACGGGAGCTTCCGGCCGCACCTGGTACCGCGCACCACCGTGTACGTGACCGCTGGGCCGCCGGTGGACCTGTCGGAGTTCGAGGGCCAGCCGATGACCACCCCGGTCCTCCGCGCGGCCACCGAAAAGATCATGAAGGACATCACCGACCTGCTGGCCGGCATCCGCGGCGAGACTCCGCCCGCCGAGCCGTACCATCCGGCGGTCGCCCGGCGCAAGGCCCGGCAGGAGGCGCGCGCCCGAGACAACGGAGCCACAACGGAGACGCCCGCCGGCTCCGGCAGTGAGGCCACGCCGACGTGAGAGCCGCGGTCATGGGGGCCGGGTCGTGGGGCACCACGTTCGCTCAGGTGCTCTGCGATGCGGGCACGCCCGCGGTGCTCTGGGCCCGCCGCGCCGAGCTGGCTAAGGAGATCAACGCCACCCGGGAGAATCCCGGCTACCTGCCGGGGATCAGGCTTCCCGACGCGCTGCGGGCGACCGCGGAACCGGCCGAGGCCCTGGACGGCGCGGACCTGGTGGTGCTGGCCGTGCCCGCGCAGTCGCTGCGGGAGAACCTGGCGGCCTGGGCTCCGGTGCTGCCGCCCGGCGCGCTGCTGGTCAGCCTCATGAAGGGGATCGAGCTTGGCACTGGCTACCGGATGAGCGAGGTGATCGGCCAGGTGGCCGGGGCGCCCGCGGACCGGATTGCCGTCGTCTCCGGCCCGAACCTGGCCGGCGAGATCGCGCGGCGCGAGCACGCGGCGACCGTGGTCGCGTGCACCGACCTCGATGCCGCGCAGCAGCTGCAGCGGGCCTGCCACGCCGGCTACTTCCGGCCGTACACCAACCTCGACGTGGTCGGCTGCGAGCTGGGCGGTGCGGTGAAGAACGTGATCGCGCTGGCGGTCGGCATCGCGGTCGGCATGGGGCTGGGGGACAACACGCGAGCCCTCCTGATCACCCGGGGCCTGGCCGAGACGGCCCGCCTCGGCGCGGCGCTCGGGGCCGACCAGTACACGTTCGCGGGACTGGCCGGCATGGGCGACCTGGTGGCGACCTGCAGCTCGCCGCTGTCCCGCAACCGCACCTTCGGCGAGAACCTGGGCCGGGGCATGGCGCTCGATGAGGTGATCGCGAGCACCCGGCAGACGGTCGAGGGCGTGAAGTCATCGGAGTCGGTGCTCCAGCTGGCCCGGCGGCACGGCGTGGAGATGCCGATCACCGAGGTCATGGTCGCGGTACTGCAGGATGATCTGGACGTCGGCCAGGCGGCCGTCCTGCTGGCCAGCCGTTCCGCGAAGCCGGAGCGTTATGGCGTCTGAGCGCGGGGGACTACCGGGGGAACGGAAGGGAGCCGCGTGAACGAGCAACGCAAGATCCGGGTCGCGATCGTCTTCGGCGGCAGGGGCCCCGAGCATTCGGTGTCCTGCATGGGTGGCGGCAACATGCTCCGGTCGATCGACCGCGACAAGTACGAGGTCGTCCCCGTCGGCATCACCCGCGAGGGCCGCTGGGTGCTGACCGCCGACGAGCCGGCCAGGCTCACGGCCGCCGCAGGCGAGCTGCCGTCCGTCGAGGCGGTGGCCGAGCCCGGCACGCAGGTCGTCCCGTGGGGGAGCCAGGATCCCGCCAACCGCGCTCCCGGCCAGGACCTCGTGGCCAGTGCTCCCGGCCAGATACCGCACCTGCTCGGCGAGGTAGACGTGGTACTGCCCGTGCTGCACGGCCCGTTCGGCGAGGACGGGACCATCCAGGGCCTGCTGGAGATGGCCGGCGTCCCGTACGTCGGGGCCGGGGTGCTGGCCAGCGCGGTCAGCATGGACAAGGAGTACATGAAGATCATCTTCCAGGCCCGCGGGCTGCCGGTGGGACCGCACGTGGTGGTACGCGAGCGGGACTGGCCGCTCCAGGAGGCCGACGGCGGCATCCTGGACCCCGAGCGCAAGCGCGTGTTCGACGCGATCGCCGAGCTGGGCTGGCCGCTGTTCGTCAAGCCCGCCCGTGGCGGGTCGAGCATCGGCACGTCCAGGGCCTCGGACATGACGCAGCTGCACGCGGCCATCGCCGCCGCGCGGGCCTACGACCCGAAGGTGATCGTCGAGACGGCGATCGAGGGCCGGGAGATCGAGTGCTCGGTGATCGAGGGCCTGGACGGCGCCCCGCCCGACACCAGCCTGCCCGGACAGCTGCTGATCGACGGCGGCGAGGAATTCTGGGACTTCGAGGCGAAATACCTGGACGAGGCCAGCGGGATGGCGATACCGGCGCCGATCCCCGCGGAACACCAGCAGGAGATCCGCCGGATGGCCGCGCTGGCCTTCGACGCGGTGTCCTGCGAGGGCCTGGCCCGGGTGGACTTCTTCTACACGCCGGACGGCCAGATCCTGATCAACGAGATCAACACGATCCCCGGGCTGTCCCCCGCGTCCTACTTCCAGAAGATGTGGGAAGCGAGCGGCCTTCCGTTCGGCCAGCTCATCGACCGGTTGCTGCAGACCGCGCTGAGCAAGCGCCGCGGCCTACGGTAACGCCGCGATCAGCGCGTCGGCCGCGTCACGCACCCGGGCGCGCAGGTCGTCGGCGTTAGCCCGGTGGTAGAGGGGTCCGCCCGCGTCGGCCAGCAAGACGCCGGCCTTGGCCACGCCCCGCGCGGGGACCGGTCCCGTGGCGCGCAGGCGGCGGATCAGCTCCCCGAACTCCTCCGAGCAGTCCCGGACCCGCTCCCGGCACACCGGGACCCGCGGGCGGCCGGAGTAGGTCGTATGCATCGCGGTCGCGAGCACCCGGTCCGCGCCGCGGGCCAGCTCGTACCGGTACCGCGGGCGCACCAGCATCTGGGCGCGCAGGGCCAGCGCCATGGTGGCGTCGGGCGAGGCCCCGGCGGCCAGGGCGCTGTCCAGGCGGAACGCGTGCCAGCGGGCCAGCAGCCGGTCCCAGGGATGGGCGACGGCGGCGACCGGGCTTCCGGCTTGCTCCAGCAGCATCAGCATCGGGCACCTCCCGACCTTGGAGTTGTGACCACTAAAACCAGTATGAAGGTCGCAACGGTGACCGTTCAAATGATTTAACTGGTCACGACTGGTAGGCTGCGGGGATGACGGGGATGACGTTGCCCGGCTGGGTCCGGCCGGACGAACTGAAACCGGCGCCCGAGCCGCTGCTGCTCGTGCAGGCGTTCGTCAACACCAGGAACCTGGACACCGGGACCGATCTGCTGGCCGACGCGGAGACCGGCAACGAGTGGCTGCACCTCAGCGGCCTCCTCGGGCCGGAGGTCACGGCCGCGGCCGGGGACCTGCGCACGGCGCGCGACGTCCGCGAGAGCCTCCGGGCACTGATCGCGCACAAGGGGCGCGGCCCGGCGCCGGCCGCCGACGATATGCGCCCGCTTCAGGCGGTGACGCGCTCGTCCCGGCCGCGGCTGACCATCGACCTGGCCGGCCGGGTCCGGCTAGGTTCCGGATCCGGCGGCCGGCTCGCGGACGGGCTGGTCCGGCTGCTGCTCATCGTCCGCGACGCGCAGCAGGACGGCAGCTGGGACCGGCTGAAGGTGTGCGAGAACAGCGACTGCCGCTGGGCCTTCTACGACCGTTCCCACAGCCGCCGGGGGGCATGGTGCGACATGGCGTCGTGCGGGAACCTGATCAAGAACCGGAACCTGAGAGCGCGGCGCGGCAGCCAGAGGCCGCCGGCCCGCTAGCCAGCGGCCGGGCGCAGCCGACCATCTCGCGGGCGGCGCTGTCCGCGCCGCCCGCCTCGCGCTACTTCTTGGCCGACTTCTTCTCGCCGTTGACCAGCGCCTTGAAGTCCGCGCCCGCCCTGAACTTGGGCACCGACGACTTCGGGACCTTGATGGCCGCGCCGGTGGCAGGGTTGCGGGCGGTGCGAGCCGGCCGGTCGGCCTTCTCGAATACCCCGAATCCCGTTATGGCGACCTTGTCGCCCTTCGCGACCGTCTCCTGGATGGTGTCGAGCACCGCGTTGACTGCCTCGGTTGCGGTCTTCTTGTCGCCCATCCGGGCCGAAATCGCGTCGATCAGATCATGCTTGTTCATGCTTCACTCCTGCGGTCCCCCAACGGGAGGTCGCGGGGCCGGTAGCGGCTCTCGCGGCCTCTGATGTGCCTGAAATTAGGCGATCCAGCGACGCGGCACAATCACATTCGCCTGGGAACACGGCGTGTCGACGCCGGAACTGCCTCTAATGCTACGGGAATGGGGTATTCCTTCCGGCGCTGGCCCCCTGCTGCGGCGCAGCTTCCTGGCCTGGCGGGCAGGTCCGGGCGAGGTCGGCGAGGAGCAGGTCAAGCCGCCAGGCGGCGCGGGCGGCGTCGGCACCGGGGGCCTTCAGCGCGTCGCATATTGCTATGAGCCGGCGCTGTAGCCGGATCCCCGCGTCGCCGGCCAGGCCGGCCGAGCGAAGCAGGCGGTGCGCCATATGCAATCGCTGGGCGACGTTGTCGGCGCCGCTGTCCATCTCGAATCGCGCGGGAAGCTCTCCGCGCGCCCGCACCTCGCCCCGGCCAATATCAACCGTCAGCAGAATCTCCGGGTCAGATTCGACCAGTGCCTGCAGGGCGGCGACCGTTTCCGGGTCAACGCATACGGGCATTATGCCGGTTTTTATCAGGTTATAACGAAGAAAATTATCGAGCTCAGCTGAGATGACAGCTTTGAATCCGTGCCGGGCCACCGCCGCGATCGCCGGGCCGGCCGAGGGCCAGCCGCCGGGGCCGGCGATCAGGATCGTCGCGCCGGCCTGGTCTGCCCGGCCGGGCACGGCACCGGACGCGGGCACACTTCCGGACGCGGGCACGGTGCCGGACGCCGGCACGGCGCCGCCGCGCCGGACCGAGAGGGCGCGACCGGTAAACGAGACGAACGGGGGTTCCGCCGGGCCGGACGGGATCAGGCTCTCGGCGCGGGCAGGCTGCACTTCAGCTCCTAGCTCCTCCGGGCCACACGACGGCGGGCGAGGCTCAAGTCCCGACGGTACCGCCACGGCCGCAGCGGGCTGGGCTCAGCCCGGCCCGGAGCCCGACGCCGCAGCCGGGCGGCGGGTGCCGAGTGCCGGGTATCGCAGCCGAGCGCCTGGCGCGGCGCACCGCGGCTCTCCGCCTCCGCGCCGACCCCGAGCGCGGGCGGAGGCACGCTGGCCTGAAGGTAATGTCCTTTCTGTGGACTTGCTGAACTGCGCAGCGGAGTTGGCCTTCCGCCGGCCTGTCGCATGTCACTATGGTCACGCTCCCGAGTCGTGAGGTTGCGCGCATGAAGGTAGCCGTCGTCAAGGAGACAGCACCGGGCGAGCGCCGGGTCGCGCTGGTACCCGAGGCTGTGGCCAAGCTGCGCGCGGCCGGGCTCGAGGTCCTGGTAGAGGCAGGCGCCGGGGATGGCGCCTGGCTGAGCGATGACGTGTTCACCGAGGCGGGCGCCGGCATCGCGGCGCGCGACGAGCTCGTCGCGGCCGCGGACGTGATCGTTACGGTCGGCAGGCCAGACGAGCAGTTGGTCGCGGGGCTCCGCCCGGGCCAGGTCCTGCTCGGCATGCTGGCCCCGCTCGGGGATCCCGGTTTCGCGCGGCGCCTCGCGGAGACCGGCGTCACCGCCGCCAGCCTCGACCTGATCCCGCGGACGCTGCCGCGGGGCCAGTCGATGGACGCGCTCACGTCACAGGCGAACATCGCCGGCTACAAGGCGGCCGTCGTGGCGGCGGGCACGTTCGGACGGTTTTTCCCGCTGCTGATCACGGCGGCCGGAACCGCCCGCCCCGCCAAGGTGCTGGTCCTGGGGACCGGCGTGGCCGGCTTGCAGGCCATCGGCACGGCCCGGCGGCTCGGCGCGGTGGTCAGCGCCTATGACGTGCGGCCGGAGACCAAGACCGAGGTGGAGTCGCTCGGGGCGACGTTCATCGAGCTGTCGTCGGTTGGCCCGGCCAGCGGCGAGGGCGGGTACGCCCGGGCCCTGACCGAGGAGGAGCGCCAGGCGCAGCAGGACGAGCTGGCCAGCCACATCGCCAAGCATGACGTGGTGATCACCACCGCCCAGGTGCCCGGGCGCAGGCCCCCGCTGCTGGTCACCGCCGACGCGCTGAAGTGGATGGCGGCGGGCTCGGTCGTGGTGGACATGGGCGCGAGCGCCCTCGGCGGCAACGTCGAGGGGTCCCGGCCGGACGAGACGGTCGTCACCGAGAACGGCGTGACGATCATTGGCGCCGGCCGCCTGCCGTCGACCATGCCGGCCGCCGCGTCGGCCATGTACGCGCGCAACGTCAGCGCCCTGTTGTTGTATCTGGTGAAGGATGGCTCGCTGGCCGTCGACCTGTCCGACGACCTGCAGCGGGGTGTCGTGGTCACCTACGAGGGCCAGGTGGTCCACCCCGCCCTGGCCGAATCCGCTGGAGGTACCGCCCGTGTCGACGGCGCTGCTCACTGACCTGGTCATCTTCGTTCTCAGCCTCTGGGTGGGCTTCGAGGTCATCAGCAAGGTTCCCGCCACGCTGCACACCCCGCTGATGTCGGCGGCCAACTCCATCCACGGGATCATCCTCGTCGGCGCCATGCTGATCGCCGCGACCACGAACAGCTGGATCGGCTACGTGATCGCCTTTGTCGCCGCGATGTTCGCCTCAGCCAACGTGGTCGGCGGATACGTGGTCACCGGCCGGATGCTCAAGATGTTCCGCAAGAGGCCCACCGCGCCAGCCGCCCCGGCGGCCCAGGCCGCGGCGGCCAGGGACGGCCAGGCATCGTGAGCGGATTCAGCTTCGCCACCCAGCTGATCTATGTGCTGGCCGCGTCGTGCTTCGTGCTCGGCCTGCACCTGATGAACACCCCGGCCACCGCGCGCCGCGGCAACCAGTTCTCGATGGCGGGCATGGCCATCGCGATCGCCACGACGCTCGCGCTGATCGTTCACGCGGGCGTGATCAGCGCCACCGGGTGGACCGTTATGCTCGTCGGCGCGCTGATCGGCAGCGGCGTGGGGCTGTACGCGGCGCGCACCGTGCAGATGACCGCGATGCCCCAGCTGGTGAGCATGTTCAACGCGGTGGGCGGCGGCGCGGCGGCGCTCGTCGCGATCCACGACTACATACACGTGGCCGGGGCGGTGAACGGCGTGGCGGAGTCCGTCACGATCACCACGCTGCTCGATGTGATCATCGGTTCGGTCACGTTCACGGGGTCGATCATCGCGGCCGGCAAGCTGCAGGGCGTGATCACCTCGGCCCCGGTCACGTTCCCGGGAGCCCGCGCCGTCAACCTGGTGCTGGGCGCGCTCGCGGTGGGCGCTGGCGGGTACGTGATCGCCACGCCGAGCCTGCTCGGGCTGTGGATCGTGGTGGTGGCCGCGCTCGCGTTCGGCGTGCTCATGGTGATCCCGATCGGCGGCGCGGACATGCCGGTGGTGATCTCCCTGCTGAACGCGTTCACGGGCACCGCGGTGGCGATGGCCGGCTTCGTGATCGGCAACTGGGCGCTGATCATCGCCGGGGCCCTGGTCGGGGCGTCGGGCGGGATCCTGACCAAGCTGATGGCCGACGCGATGAACCGCTCCATCCGCAACATCATCGTGGGCGGGTTCGGCACCGGCGACACGGCCGTGGCCGCGCTGCCCGGCGCGGGCGCGGGCGTGAACGCGATCGCCGCCGACGACGCGGCGATCCAGCTCGCCTACGCCAGCAAGGTGATCATCGTGCCCGGCTACGGCCTGGCCGCCGCGCAGGCGCAGCACGAGGTGGCGGAGCTGGCCGACGAGCTGGAATCGCACGGCGTGGACGTCAGCTACGCGATCCACCCGGTGGCGGGCCGGATGCCCGGGCACATGAACGTGCTGCTGGCCGAGGCGAACGTGCCGTACCCGCTGCTGAAGGAGATGGATGACATCAACCCGGAGTTCGCCCGCACCGACGTGGTCCTGGTGATCGGGGCCAACGACGTCACCAACCCGGCCGCGCGCCGCCCCGGTACAGCGATCTCCGGCATGCCGATCCTGGACGTAGACCAGGCCAAGAGCATCATCGTGATCAAGCGGTCCATGGGCCACGGCTACGCTGGCATCGACAACGAGCTGTACACCAACCCCAAGACCAGCATGTACTTCGCCGACGCCAAAACCGCCCTGGCCGACCTGGCCAGCGCCGTCAAGACCCTCGTCGGCTAGGACACGACCGGTGGCCGACTTGGTCGCCCGACTGCCGCGCGACAAGGTGTACTCGGGTTCGCTGCGCGGAAGATAGTGAACGCCGAGGGGAGGCAGGCCCGTGAGCACTGTCGATGCGGATCTTGAGATAACGGAGACGCCCGCCCAGGCGCCCAGTGCCGAGCTGACCGAGGCGCGGGTCGCGCGCGTCGGGGACATGACCGTGCGCAGGCTGCTCCCGCTCCGGCTGCGGCGCAGTGTCGGGGCGTGGTGCTTCGTCGATCACTACGGGCCGGTGTCGGTGGACGGCGTGACCGGGATGCGGGTCCCGCCGCACCCGCATATCGGGTTGCAGACCGTCACCTGGCTGATCTCCGGCAACGTGCTGCACCGCGACAGCCTGGGCAGCGAGCAGATGATCCGCCCCGGCCAGCTGAACCTGATGACGGCGGGACGGGGCATCGCGCACTCCGAGGAGTCCCCGGCCGAGCATGATCCCTCGCTGCACGGGGTCCAGCTCTGGGTGGCGCTGCCCGACGCCTCACGCCACACCGAGCCGGTGTTCTCGCACCACGCGGAGCTGCCCTCGGCCGGCATCGGCGGCTTCACGGTCACCGTGTTCGTCGGGTCTCTGGGCGGCGCGCGGTCCCCGGCGCAGATGTTCTCCGAGATCGTCGGCGCCGAGCTCGCGGCGGGCCGGGACACCGTGGCGGCCATCCCGCTCGCGGCCTCGCACGAGCACGTGATCTTCGTGGCCACCGGATCGGCCCAGGTGGGCGGGACGGTGCTCCAGCCGGGGCAGCTGCTGTACCTGGACCCCGGGCGCGAGCAGGCGGAGGTGTCCGCGGCCGCGGGAAGCCGGCTGTTCCTGCTCGGCGGCGTCCCGCTCGGCGAGCAACTGCTGATGTGGTGGAACCTGGTCGCGCGCGCCCCCGAGGAGATCAAGGCGGCCGTGGCCGACTGGCGGGAGGGACGTTTCGGCACGGTCGCGGGGTACCACGGCGCGCCGCTGCCGGCCCCGCCGCTGGTTGCCTTCCGGCCACCCAAGAGGCCATAACGCGACGGCTCGCGGCCACTCAGAAGCGTTTGCCGGCGTCTTGACGCGTTTGGCAGCATGAAACGGGGCCGTAGCGACCGTGGGAGCCCAGGTGGCGCCAGCGCGCGAGCCGCCCGCGCCCGGGCCGCCAGCGCGCGCCACCCGCGCCCGGGCCGCCAGCGCCCGGGCCGGCCGCGCCGGCACCTGCCGCGCTGGCTCCGGCTCGTGCTGGATACAGTCGTGCTGGCCAGGCTCCTCCCGTGGATGGGACTCGTGGTGGTGTCCGGGCCGCTGATCGATCGCTTGCGGTAGCCGGGCACCGGCTCCAGTGATGCGGGGTCATTCAGAGGCGTTGCGGTCGTCTTGTCAGGTTTGGCACTATGAAGCCGGGGATCTGGCGACCGCAGCGGTGAAGGGTCGGGTCGTGGGGAACATCGGCAAGGAAGCGCAGGAGATCGAGGTGCTGCCGGCGGAGCAGGAGCAGCCCGCTCCGGCCGAGCGCGAGAGAGCGCCGTCTGAGCCCATGCCGCCGGAGCCTGCCTCGGTCCCGGCCGCCGAGCCGACGCCGGCCCGAGCGTGACCGCAGGGCAGTTCGACGGCGACGACGTTACCGTCCCCGATCTGCGGGTCGGCGAGATCCGGGCGTTGCGCACCTTCCGCCTGTCCGAGTACGGATACCTGAACCCGGTGGGATACGCGGCCGCCGGGCCGTGGCGGGACGGGCCGAACGCCGCGCGGTGCCTGGGCCACGGCCACACGCCCGCCGCGCCCGGCTGCAAGTGCGGCTTCTGGGCCTACGGCACCCACCGCGCGGCCTGCGACTACGCCGAGGCGCGGCTGCTCCTCGCCGTGGTGACCTGCTGGGGCAAGGTAGTACCGGGCACCCGCGGCCTCCGCGCGCAGTACGCGCGGATCGAGGCGATCTGGCTGTCGGGCAGGATCCCCCGCCAGTTCGTGCAGCGGCTGCGCCAGCGCTACCCGTCGGTGACCTTCTACCGCAGCAGGCGGCGCATGCTGCGCCGGAATCACCCGACCGTGCTCGACTCCTACGAGCCGGAGCCCAGGCGGCAGCGGGTGATCTCACGCCTGGCCCGGCAGATCCGGGCAGGCGGCCGCGTGGGCCTGCGACCGTGGCCATCCTGATGCTGTGCTGGGGGCTCACGCTGCTGACGCTCGCGGCGGTCGCCCTGCACGCGCTGTGGCCGAGCGCCTTCTGGGCCTGAGACCGCCCCGCCTGGCGTACGGTCACGGTCATAGCCGAGCAGATGTGGCGGGTGGTGGCCGTCTTCCGGGTGGTCACCCTGGCCGCCGGCAGCGCCTGGCCAGCGCGGAAGCCTCATTTGTGAATTGAACATGGCGGGCCGGGTATACATGGTGGGTAGGCCCCATACCTATTAACAGGATGGGTATAGTAGGTTTTCGCCCGGCTCGGGCGGTATCCCCAGGAGAAGCCATGGCCCTGCCCGACTTCTTCGTGGCTGGCGCGCCGAAGGCGGGCACTACCGCCGTGCACGCGGCGCTGGCCCGGCATCCCTCGCTTTACATGTCGGCGGTCAAGGAGCCCAAGTTCTTCCTCACCGACGGCCCGCCGCCCGCCCGCGGCGGCCCCGGTGACGTCCAGACCTACCGCGAGCACGTGTGGCAGCGGGACGACTACGAGGCGCTGTTCGACCCGGCGCCGGCCGGGACCCTGCGCGGCGAGTCGACGCCGTTCTACCTCTACCGCCAGGACGCGCAGCGCCGGATCCGCGCGCTGATACCGGATGCCCGGCTGATCGTGATCCTGCGCGACCCGGTGGAGCGGGCGCACTCGAACTGGACGCACCTCTGGTCCGCGGGCCTGGATCCCGTCGGCGACTTCGTCCAGGCCTGCGCCGAGGAGGAGGACCGGATCGCGGCCGGCTGGGCGGACTTCTGGCACTACACCGCGCTCGGGCGCTACGGCGAGCAACTGGAGCACCTGTACACGGTGTTCCCGAAGGAGCAGGTCTTCGTGTTCCGCTACCGCGCCCTGGTCGAGTCCCCCGGCGAGGTCCTGGACCGGATCTGTGCCTTCCTCGGCGTGCCGCAGGGCGTGGTCACCGACGTACCGCGCGAGAACGTCACCGCCCACCCGCAGCACTCGCTCCGGCACCGGGCCGTGTCCCGGGCGGTGCGCCTGTCCACGAGCGTGAGCAACGTCCTGCCGGGCGCGGCCACGGTGACCGGCTCGCTGGAACGGGTCCTGCAGCAGGGCAGCCGGCCCCGGCAGCCCCTGACCTGGAGGCAGCGCCGGGCGCTGCTCCCCCGGTTCGAGGCTGACATCAGGCTCCTCGAGGTCATCACCGGCGAGGATTTCGGCGACTGGCTGCAGCCGCGCGGCGACTCCGGAGGGCTGGTCGGCGCCAGGCCCGCCGGGCAGCGCCAGGCGCGCAACGGCCAGCCCCGCGAGTTCTGACCGCCGCCCGCCCTGGCTCAGCGCAGCTCGGTACGCAGCTCGTGCGCCCCGTCCGCCCGCGTCATCTCGTAGTAGTAGCGCTCGCGGGAGTCACCGAGGCCCAGGATGCACAGGTAGCGCAGGCCCCCGGGGCCGTAGGGCGACCCGGCGATCGGGCCGTGAGCGGTCAGCGTCCCAGGCTCCGGGCCCGCGGCCAGGCCGGTCCGCTCCTCGAAGTTCTCGGCCGCGCTGGCCCGCCCGTCGTAGTAGGCGACGACGCTGTCGGGCGTGAGCCGGACAGCGGTGACGCGCGCGCCGCGCGAATCCCACTCATCCGGCCGCGGGCTCAGCGCGGTGCCCTGCCAGGTCCAGTCCAGGCCGTCGGCGCTGCACGCGTAGTCGGTGGCCATCCGGTCGGTCTGGTCGGGGTCGGCCAGCGGGTGCACCGACGCCCACAAGTGCCACAGGTCCCCGTCGTGCACGATGACCGGGTCCTTGACCGCGGTGCCGGCGTCGCCGGGCAGCACGACCCGGCTGCGCCGCGCGTCGAAGGCGCCTGGATGGCGGGCCTCGAGCATCTCCACGCGCCAGTGCTTGGTCCCCGGCGTGGCGCAGCTCAGATACAGCCGCCAGGCCCCGTCCGAGGTCCTCACGAGTGCGGGGCGCTCCAGCGACTCGGCACCCAGCTCGTCCCGGCCGATGGACAGGAGCACCTCGAAGTGCACGCCGTCGGCGGAACGCGCCACCACGACCGCGTAGCCGCGGCCCTGTCCCTCCGGCCGCCGCAAGCGATACGCCAGGTAGATTGCTCCGTCGTCGCGGTCCGCGCTGGGCGCTCCGGCCCACGTCCCCGCTCCCGGCCCCGGCGGCGCGACGGCGACGACCGAACGTTCCGGCTGTGGCATCAGGGCAGCCACCTGCGCCACAGTTTCTTCAGAGATCATGCCCGGCACTCTAAATGATGATCCGCGGTGCTCACCGCAGATCGCGGCTATGGCCAGGCCAGGAGGCGGCGTTCGTCATCGCCGCCTCCTGCCCGCCAGCCTGGTGCCCGCCGCCAGGAGACCACGGGGGAGAAGCGGGGCCTGGCCGAGCAGCGGAGCACGGGCGACAGTGAAGTACCAGACCGCCCGCGCCGTCAAGACCGCCCGGGCGATTTGCCATAACGGGCCGGCCCGGGCCGCAGCGGGCGCCGACGCATGATCTGGTGGCGGCGGGGCAGTCCAGTACCGATGAACCCGCACTTTCCGCCGGGCGGCCGGCTGGCGCGGCGCAGCGTCACGCTCATGGCCGCGGTGGCGGCGTTCGTCGCGGTCACGGCCGCGCTGAGCGCCGCGGCCCGCGGCGCCGGCCCCGGCGCGAGGCCGAAGTCCGGCACGGTCTTCGTCACGGCCGGGTCCGTCGCCACGGTGGACCTCGTGTCGGTGCCGGGGCAGCTCACCATCGTCGGCGCGGCGACCAGCCGGGTGACGCTGTCCGGGCCGCTGGACTGGACCGGGCGCTCCCCCGCCGCCACGATCGGGTTCGCCGCCGGCCGCACGCTCCGCCTGCGCTACCGCTGCGCCGCGGCCAGCCCGTGCACCGCGGACTGGCGGCTGGTCGTACCCTGGCGCACCGCGGTCGTGCTGCGCCAGCCAGCGGGCCACGTCGTCATTTCCGGCCTGGCCGGGCCGCTGCGGATCATCGCCAGGAGCGTAGATGTCAGCGCGACGGGCCTGCGCTGCGTGTCGCTGTCCGCCGCGATCACCTCGGGGCACCTGGGCGCGTCGTTCGACACGGCACCCCGCCGGGTCAGCGTGGCCCTCCGGTCGGCACAGGCCACGGTCTGGTTGCCGGGCGGCATCGCCTATGCCGTGAGCGGCCAGGTCACCGACGGCTACCTGCACGCGGGCATCCCGCGGGCCATTGGCGCGCCACGCACCGTGACCGCCCGCATCGTCTCCGGGGAGCTGGACCTGCTGGCGCGCCGAGGCCCGCCCGCTGCGGCCCGTTATGGAATCTCGCGCAACGGACGCAGCGGCGCGAGGTCGACGCCGGGCGGCTCACCCAGCGCGGCGCGGGCAGCGATCTCGCCCGCGTAGGGGCCCATGGTGAGCCCGGTGGGGCCGAGGCCGGTCGCGACCACGAGGCCCTCGACGCCGGGAACCGAGCCGAGCAGCGGCCGAGCATCCGGGCTCATCGGGCGGAACCCGACCCTGGTCTCCAGGTAGCCGGCGGCGGCGAGGCCGGGCGCCACGGCCAGCGCCTGCCCGATGACCTCGGCCAGGCCGCCCGCGGTCACCCGGTGGTCGAAGCCCGCCCCGGCCTCGCGGGTGGCGCCGGCCACAACCCGCGAGCCGTCGAAGGCCAGCAGGTAGTGGCCGCTCCCGGCGGGCAGCACCACCGGCCAGCGGCTGGTGTCCGCGGGCTCCACCGACAGGTGGACGATCTGCCCGCGCTGCGGCGTGACGGACACCGTGACCCCGGCGGGTTCCAGGAACGTCCCGGTCCAGGCGCCAGTCGCCGCGACCACGGCGTCGGCCTCGGCGAGCACCCCGCCGAGCATCACGCCGACAGCCCGGCCCCGGCGGCACACCAGCCGGGCGCGGTCCGCCACGGCGACCGCGCCGTGGCGGACCGCCGCCCGGGCCAGGGCGCCCGCGAGGAGCCGGCCGTCCACCCGGCTGGCGCCGCCGACCCGCACCGCGGCGCGATCCCCACGCAGCGGCGGGAAGAGCCCGCGTGCCTGTGGGCCGGTGAGCGCCTCGACCTCGCCGATCTCGGGAGCCGCGGCGCGCCGGTCCAGCAGTTCGGCGGCCAGGTCCGCTGGCTGCTCCGCGGGACCGGCCAGGACCAGCGCGCCGACCTGGCGGTAGCCCACCTCGGTCTCGCCGAGCTCGGCAAGCTCGGCGACGAGGCGCGGATAGTGCCGGGCCGACGCGCAGGCCAGGGCGTACCAGGCCGGGTCGGCGGCCAGGGCCGACGTCCACGGGCAGACGATCCCCGCGCCCGCCGCCGTGGCCTGGCCCGGGATCGCCGCGTCCGCCAGCAGGACCTCGGCCCCCAGGCGACTGGCGGCGTACGCGCAACCGGCACCGACGATCCCCGAGCCCACCACGATCAGTCGCATGAGCGTCCTAAGTTGCTTATATCGCGCCCCGTACTCCGTGATCATGAGATCCCGGAGGGGCCGACGGCCGGCGCGCCACAGAAAGCTCACCGCCAGGAGGACCGCAATGACCCGACCTCATCAGCCAGACCAGGCCGTCTTCCGATCGGTGCTGCCCGAGGATATCGACTGGGAGCCGTTCGCGGCGTTCCCGCCTTCGGCCCGCCTGGCCGTCGTGGTCGGCCGTCCGTCAGAGCCCGGCCCGTACGTGGTCCGGGTCAAGGTGCCGTCCGGCGTGAAGCTGATGCCCCACCGGCACCAGGAGGACCGGGTGTACACGGTCATGTCCGGTGTTTTCTACATCGGCCTGGGCGATCAGTTCGACGAAACCGCGCTGCAGGCGTACCCGCCCGGTAGCGTCATCGTCCTGCCCGGCGATACGGCCCACTTTCACTGGGCAAGATCCGGTGAGTACGTCACGCAGGTCACGGCGATCGGGCCGATCAGCCTGGCGTACGTCAACCCCCGAGACGACCCGCGGAACGGCTCAGCGGGCGGGAGCTCCGGCGAGCCTCCTGCCTGAGGGCTTGCCGTGCATAGCGTGGCAAGCATGCTGAATATGGCTTATTTCGGGGATGCCGCAATGCCCGGCTTCTGGTAGGAAATAAGGTAGCGGCTCCGCCTGACAGCGGTCGTCCGCCGACCTGAAGTACCGCCTGCATGGACTGGATCGCCGACATGATTTCCATGAGGGCACTGGAGTGCCTGGTCGCCATCGTGGAGCAGGGCTCGCTGACCAAGGCCGCGGCGGCGCTGCACATGTCGCAGCCGGCGCTGTCGCACCAGATCGCGGCGATCGAGCGGGAGCTGGGCACCCCGGTGGTCGAGCGGCTGCCGCGGGGCATCCGGCCGACCGCGGCCGGGCTGGCCGCCGTGGCCGAGGCGCGGGTTGCGCTGGCCGCGGCCGACCGGGCGGTGATGGCGGGCCGGCGGGTGGCGGCCGGGACAGGCGGCCGCATCCGGATCGCCTGCGCGGAGACGATGACGGCGTGGGTCCTGGTCCCGGTGCTGCGCAGCTGGCGGCGCCGGTTCCCCGACGTCGAGCTCCACCTGAGGGAGCACACCAGCGCGGACCGGATGCTGGACGTCCTGCTGGCCGGAGGGGCGGACGTCATCGTCGGGCCGCGGCCAACGCGGACCGATGAGCACACCGAGGTGCTCGGCCGCGAGGAGGTCGTGATCGTCGCCTCGGTAGAGCACCGGTTCTCGCGCATGACCGCCGTGCCCCTGGCCGAGCTGGCCGGCGAGCCGCTGGTTCACTACAACCCGGACAACGGGAATGCGGTGTGGGTGGACCGGTTCGCGGCGCGGCGCGGCGTGGTGCTGCCGGAGCCGGCGTTGCGCACGGGCAGCCCGCGCACGGCCGCGCAGCTGGCCGCGGCGGGGATGGGGGTGGCGATCGTGCCGTTCTCGGCTCTGACCCCGCGGCCGGGCGGGACGATCAGGTCCGTTGACCCGCCGGAGCTGCGCGACGTGGTCGTCATCGTCGCCGCGCCGCACGATGACCTGCTGCGGCGGTTCGTCGGTGACCTGAAGCAGCGCGGCCTGCCCGACTCGCGCATGCCACGCCTTAGCCAGCCTGGGACTTGGTCGGGTACGGGCGGCGCGGCGGTCATGCCGGGCGACGCGCGCCCGGCGGCCACAGACGGCAGGCGCGCACCATGAGCGCCGGGGGCTGACGGCCACGGCGAAGCGCCCGCGACCAGCCGTACTAACGGCCATAGCAGAATTACAGGCATTAGGCATTTCAATAAGCGCCATGAATTCTTCGAAACCTTGCCCCCTTGTCGCGAGCTAGATAATGTGCCAGTCTGATTCCTGTCCATTAGAAGTAAGGTGCCGGAATATCCCTCAGACATCACCGGGCCGAGGGCGGCACGGGCAGCGTGGGACTCCATCTGGGGCCCGGGAAGCGGTCGCTTACCCGCAGCACTTACGTGGTTGTTCAGGGCACCGGACAGAAATTGACGGAGGCTCAATCAGGGCCGTCAAAGGAGAGACCAGATGCCTTCCCTGAAAGACAGAACGGTCCTGATAATCGGCAGGGGCAGCGGGATCGCCCGGGCCATCGCCCTGGCGGTCAGCGACCGGGCACACCCTAAAGGACGACCACCGATGGGCCTGGCCTGGCTGCCAGGGCCGCTCGACGGCACCCGGCTCCGGCTGGAACCCGGCCACGGCGTGATCCCCCACGACATCGACCACGACCTCCTCACCAGCGAAGTGAGCCCCGGCCGACAGCCATGACCGCGATGATCAGTGATTGTTCCCCTGCGCACAGGAGGATGACGCTGCCGAAGCGATCCGCCGGCGAGGAGGTGGTGCGGGGGCGCGCGAAGGAACAGAAGGTCGTCCGGAACCTGCTACGGCGCGCCCAGCAGGGAGTTGGCGGCGTGGTGCTGGTGGACGGGGAGCCGGGCATCGGCAAGTCCTTGCTGCTCCGTGACGCCACCGACGAGGCCGCGGAACTCGGCTTTTCCCTGGTCGCGGGGGCAGCGGACCAGCTCGGCCCGGCGATCCCGTTGTTTGCGCTGGCCTTGCGTGAGCCGTTCGGCGGGCTCACCGCCGACTATCCCGGCCCCCATCTGCCGGATGCGACGGTGTGGTGGACCATCCAGATACGGGCCCACCTCGAACGGCGAGCCGCGGCGGCTCCGGTCCTGGTCTGCCTGGATGACCTGCACTGGGCCGCCCCGTCCGCACTGGCCGCGCTGCGGGAGCTGCCGCAGGACCTGAAACGGCACCCGGTCGCCTGGCTGCTCGCGCGGTCAAGCACACCGCACCGTGACACGGACTACCTGTTCGGCCTGCTGGAGAAGGACGGTGCCGCCCGGGTCACCTTGGCCCCGCTGCCCGAGGACGTGGTGGCGGCCATGCTCACCGACGTGTTCGGCGCACCGCCGGACCAGGCCCTGGCCGACCTCGCCCGCGGCGCCGCCGGGAACCCCTCGCTCGTCGCCGAGCTGATCGGTGGCCTGCGCGACGATCACGCGGTGCAGGTCACCGGCGGACGCGCCGTGCTGGCGTCGTCCCGGCTCCCGCAGCGGATTCACCGCCTCGCCCAGCGATGGCTCGACGGTCTCAGCAAGCAGGCCCGGCAGCTGCTGGTGACGGCAGCGGTGCTGGGCCCGGCGTTCCGGCTCGAAGACGCGGCCGAGATGCTCGGCGAGACCCCGGCTGCGCTGCTGCCTGCGGTCGAGGAGGCGATGGACGCCGCGATCATGACCGTCGCCGACCACGCGTTCGCGTTCCGCCACCAGCTGCTGCGCCGCGCTGTCGGCGAGATCATCCCGCGGCCAGCGCGCAAGGCGCTGCACCGTCAGTACGGCGAGATCCTCCTGGCCAGGGGCGAATCAGCGGACCGGGCGGCCAGTCACCTGCTCCAGGCCGCGCATCCGGCCGACCGCGCGTCGCTGGCCGGACTGGACCAGGCGGTGGCCCAGACGCGGCGCTGCGCGCCGCAGGCCGCCGCGGACCTGGCGCTGCGCGCGCTGGAGCTGACCCCCCCGGCCGATCCCGGCGCGCGGTCCCGCGCGGTGGCCGCCGCCGAAGCCTTGACCGCGGCCGGCCGGCTGGACCAGGCCGCCCGGATCGCCCATGACCTGCTGGCCGAGCCGCTGCCGCCGCCAGCCGAGGACCGGCTGCGGTGCGTCCTGTCCTCGGTGCTGTGGGCCCGAGGCCAGGCCCGGGACGCCGCCGACCAGGCCCAGATGGTGTTGACCCGGCCGCAGCTGACCGGCGACCTGCGGGACCAGGCGCTGACCGCGTACCTGCGGGCCCTGGCCGCGCTGCGCGACGAGCGGGCCGGACCAGTAGCGGACGCCATCCTGGCCGCCCCCGGCCAGCACGACAGCCAGGTCATCGCGGCGGCCCTGGTGGCGCGCGCGGTCATCAGCTGGGACCGCGGCCGGATCAGCGACGGGCTTGAGCAGTTGCGTGAGGCGGCGCGGCACGGCACCGGAATCTCTGCCGACGCCTGCCATGTCCAGCCGCTGCTCGCGCTCGCCGCCGCGCTGGTCGACCTGCGGCAGCTCGGCGAGGCGGAAGATATCCTCCGCGCCGCGGACAACCCGGCGCTGCGCGGCATCCCGGCCCAGGGGGCGCTGTGCCTGCTGCGCGCCCGCATCCACCTGTCCGCCGGGCGGCTGGCCGACGCGGCCACCGACGCCCAGGCCGCCCTGGCCGTCGCCCGGGACCTCGGCGCGCACGGGTACGCCGCGACCGCGCACTGCATGCTGAGCGTGATCGAGCTACGCCGCGGCGATATCGCGGCCGCGTCCCAGCACATCGCCTGCGGTCGCGCCACGAGCCCGCCGTTCGCTGACCTCTACGCGCGTGCCGAAACCGCCGTGCCCGAGGCGCAGGTCAGCGAGGCGCTCGACGGCCCGGCCGCCGCCCTCGGCCAGCTCCGCCGGCTCTGCGCCGATCTGGAGGCCCGGCGCGGGCTCCTGCTCGGCGACCCCGCCGTGGCGGCCTGGCTGGCTCGCACCGCGCTGGCCGCGGGCGACGGCGAGCTGGCCGCCAGCGCAGCCCGCACGGCCCAGATCCTCGCGGACGCCCACCCGGGGCTCCCGGCCCTGGCGGCCGCCGCGGCCCACAGCCGGGGCCTGGTCACGCGCGACCCAGCCTGCCTGGCCGAGGCCGCCGCGCAGCACCCCGATCCGTGGGCCGGGGCCTCCGCGGCCGAAGACCTCGGCGTCCTGCACGGCAGGAGAGGCGACCGGGATCAGGCGATCCGCCACCTGAAGGCGGCACTCGCCGGATACCGCCAGGTCGGCGCCGACCGCGACCAGGCCCGCATCCGGCGGCGGCTGCGCAAGCTCGGCATCCACCGCCGCCACTGGAGCACCCCCCTCGCGAGGCCCGTCGCCGGGTGGCAGAGCCTGACCGACACCGAGCAAGCCGTGGCCGGCCTGGTCGCCCAGGGACTGAACAACAACCAGGTCGCCGCCCGCATGTACATCAGCACCCACACCGTCGCCCATCACCTCCGCCAGGCCTTCCGCAAGCTCAGCATCGCCTCACGCGTCGAGCTCACCCGCATCGTCATCGAGCAGGCGGCGGGCGGCTCATAGCTCGCACCGCTCCGGCAACCGCGCCCGGCGCCTCGCAGGCGCCAGGCGGACGGAGACCGGACGGGCGGGCCCGTCGCCGATAGCCGATCCGACGATGTGCAGCGGGGCCGCGACGGCGAGGCTGGCCCGCGAGCAAGCAGGTCGGCCCGGACCCGGGCCGGCCCGACGACACGGTCCAGACACCGGCCAAGGAGGCTGAGCACATGGTGGCGTGGGATCCCGTGAGCCGTACCGACGTGTTGCGCGCGATGGAGGAGTACGACCGGCTAGGACCAAAAGAGTTCTTCTCTGCGCATGGTTTCGCCCCCACCACGACGTACGAACTGGTGTGGGACGAACGCCGTTACCCGCCGAAAGCCATCCTGGGTACGGCTTATGAGTTCGCCACGGGCCAGCGCCTGGCCTCCGGTGATTTCGAGGGCGGGAAGAGCGGCGCCGTCGCGGTGCTGGGCAAGCTGGGCTTCACCGTCCAGCATCAGCAACGTCCAGCCGGGTAACGCTCGCCGGCCGCCGGCGGCGGGCTGCGGCCGGGCCACCGCGGCCTGGTCCGGCCGGCGTGAGCCTGCTGCGGCGCGTCCGGCCCGGCCTCGGCTTCGTTGTCGGCCTTGACGATGTGCGGCGGAGCCGCGGCACCCAGGCTGGTCCGTGACCAAGCAGGCTCGCCTGCCGCGCAACCCAGCCGAAAGGAACGTTGGAATGAGCATGAACTGGCTTGAGGGCCCGAAGGACACCGACGGGTCCGGCCGGCCGCAGGCCATGCCCGTCTTTGCCGGGCAGAAACTGGTGGTCGTGGGCGGCAGCAGCGGGATGGGGCGCCAGACCGCCGAAGACGTCGTAGCCGCCGGAGGCAGCGCCGTCATCATCGCCGAAGACCCCGGCAAGGTGGACGACACCGTCCAGGCCCTGGCCAAGGACGGCCCGGCCTACGGCATCACGGCCGACCTGGCCGACCGGGCGCAAGCCGAGCGGGTCTGCCAGCAGCTGGCCGACGAGCACCCCGACGCCACGCTGCTGGTCAACGCGGCCGGGCTGTTCATCCCCAAGCCGTTCCTGGACCACGACGGCGCCGATTACGACTCTTACGCCGAGCTAACCCGGGCCATCTTCTTCCTCACCCAGACCGTGGCCCGCGGCATGGTCGCCGGAGGGCACGGCGGGTCCATCGTGATCATCGGCAGCATGTGGGCCAACCAGGCCATCGGGGCCACCCCGTCGGCGGCGTACTCGGCGGCCAAGGGCGGGCTGCACGCGCTCACCCGCAACCTGGCCCTCGAGCTGGCCCCGCATCAGATCCGGGTCAACACGGTCGCCCCGGCCGTCGTAGCCACCCCGATCTACAAGAGGTTCGTCCCCGAGGACCAGCTCGAGGCGACCCTGCACAGCTTCGACGGCTTCCACCCGCTGGGCCGGACCGGCACCGTCCGCGACCTGGCCAACGCCATCACCTTCCTGCTCTCCCCGGCCACCAGCTGGGTCACCGGCGTCATCTGGGACGTCGACGGCGGCGTCATGGCCGGACGCAACTAGTCAGCCCGGCTGCGCCCGTGCGCCGACCCGGGCATCCGGCGCACGGGCCGCCGTGCCTTGGCCTTCGGGGCGGCTACCGGCGCAGCGCCCACTTGTCGAGGCGGGCGAGCGCGTCCTGCAGCACCTCGGGCCGCTTGCAGAACGCGAACCGTACCTGGGTCCGCCCGGCCTCGGCATCGTCGTAGAGTACGGCGCTGGGGATGGCGACCACGCCGGCCTGGCGCGGCAGGCTCCGGCAGAACTGCACGCCGTCGGCGTCGCTGAGCTCCCGGATGTCGGTGGTCACGAAGTAGGTGCCGTCCGGGAGGTACACGACGAAGCCGGTCTCGGCCAGCCCGGCACAGAGCAGGTCGCGCTTGACGCGCAGGCCCGCGCTGATCCCGGCGAAGTAGGCGTCGGGCAGCCGGAGTGCCTCGGCGATCGCGTACTGGAACGGGCCACCGCTGACGAAGGTGAGGAACTGCTTGACCGCCCGGACGGCCGCCACCAGCTCGGCCGTGGCGGTCACCCAGCCGATCTTCCAGCCGGTGAACGAGAACGTCTTGCCGGCCGAGCTGATCGACACCGTGCGCTCGGCCATCCCGGGCAGCGAGCCGACCGGCACGTGCTCGCCGGCGTACACCATGTGCTCGTAGACCTCGTCGGAGATCACGAGCAGGTCGCGCTCGCACGCCAGCTCGGCGATCGCGGCCAGCTCGGCGCGGGTGAAGACCGACCCGGTCGGGTTGTGCGGCGAGTTCAGCAGGATCAGCCGCGTCCGCGGGGTGACCGCGGCGCGCAGCGCGTCCAGGTCGGGCCGGAAATCTGGCGGCCGGAGCGTCACCGGAACGCGAACGCCCCCGGCCAGGGCCACGCACGCGGCGTAGGAGTCGTAGTACGGCTCGAACGCGATGACCTCGTCTCCCGGCTCGACCAGCGCCAGCAGCGCGGCCGCGACCGCCTCGGTGGCGCCGGCGGTCACCAGCACCTCGGCGCCCGGGTCAAACTCCAAGCCGTAGAACCGCTGCTGGTGCTCGGCGATGGCCTGGCACAGCGCGGGGATGCCGTTCCCCGGCGGGTACTGGTTGCCGCGCCCCTCCAGGATCGCGGCGGCGGCCGCCTCCGCGATCTCGCGCGGCCCGTCGGTATCCGGGAAGCCCTGGCCCAGGTTGACGGATCCGGTCTGGGCCGCGAGCGCCGACATCTCCGAGAAGATCGTCGAGCCCATGCCGGCCATCCGCCGGTTCAGCAGCGGTCGTTTCACCCCGCCATGAGATCACGACCAACCTTCCCCGGGCTACCGGCG
The DNA here is from genome assembly GCA_963834695.1 of uncultured Actinomycetota bacterium. Classification (GTDB taxonomy): domain Bacteria; phylum Actinomycetota; class Actinomycetes; order Streptosporangiales; family Streptosporangiaceae; genus JASHPR01. The sequence goes on along the minus strand of CAWIDQ010000038.1, from coordinate 115,181 downwards.
TCTGGGGAGTCAGGGAGTCAGGTAAAGGGGGCCGGCCATGAACCGCTGGCGGACGATCATCCTCGGCACTCTCGCGGCGGCCGCCATGGCCGGCTGCGGGACCAGCCACCTGGCGGCGGCCGGGCGGCCGTCCCCGGCGCCCCAGACTGGCGCGGCCGGCACCACCACTGCCGCAGGCACCACCGCGGCCGCGACGGCCGCCGTGATCTACCTGGCCACCAGCCGTGAGGTCCCGTTCACCGGCGACGTCGTCACGCTCAGGGCCCAGGCCGCGGCCGGCCCGGCACCTCGCGCTGGCTCCGGCTGGCCAGCATGACGATCAGCTTCGGGGACGGCTCGGCCGACTCGGCCAGCCAGCCCTGCTCGGGCGGCGGCCCGGGGCAGGCCGCCCGCGGACTGGCCGTCAGGCATGCCTACCGCCGGGCCGGGCTGTTCACGGCCCGGGTGACGTCGGCCAGGATCTGCGGCCGGGCCTGCCACCCGGACCTGACCGGGGTGACCAGCGCGATGCGGGTGCTGCCGACCGCGCCGCCCGCGAGCGCGTCCTGGCCGCTGTGCCGCCCCGGCCAGGTGCGGGTCACGGCCCGCGGGACCGGGGCCGGCCTGGGGCACGTGGGCGTGCTGTTCACGGTGCGCAACGTCTCCGCCACGCCCTGCCGCCTACTCGGCTACGCGGGGCTGCGCCTGCTCTCCCGCGCCGGCCGCCGGTTGCCCACCACCGTGCACCACGCCACCTCCGGCGCCTACCTCTTCCCGCCGGTCGCGCCGCACCGGATGGCGCTGCGGCCCGGCGGCTACGCCGCGTTCGAGCTGCAGTACAGCGACAACCCAACCGCTGCTCAGGCCAGCGAGCCGTACGCGAAGGCCTGCCCGGCGGCGAGCCAGGCCGAGGTCACCCTGCCGGGGGACCGCAGCTTCAGCGTGGTGCCCGTGGCCATGGCGCCGTGCGGCGGGGCGGTCTGGATCTCCCCGCTCTTCCCCGGCCGCCAGTGGATCGTCTTTCCGTGAGGCTGCCGCTCGCCGGCGGCCCGGTGGGCTCACACATGTACCGTTAGGCGCGCTATAGGGCGTTGCGCTGAAGGGTAAACGGCGGTGCTGTCTGCGGCTCGCGGGGCTGGGGCGGGGCCGGGCTCGGGAGTGCGGCGGGCGGGGTCGTTACCAGCGAGGGCGAGGATGCTGGCGACGGCCTGGGGCGTACTGCTGGTGATGGTGGCGCGGAGGGTCACCTGGTTGGTGTCGGTGTTGTAGAGGGCCTGGATGTCGAAGGCCTGGTAGAGCGCGGCCTGGATGAGCTCGGGGCGCAGGTCGGCGCGTCCGGCCAGGATGGGCAGGACGTCGAGCAGGCTGGCGTCATCGTCGCGGGCGCGGGTCTCGCCGAGGGCGGCTAGCTGGGCCTGGGCGGTTTCGCGCTCGTGGTGGAGTTCGGCGAAGCGTTCGTAGCAGCGGGCGCGCATGGCCTGGGCGGCGTGGTTGGCGGGGTCGGCGGGCAGGGTCTCGATCTGGGTGATCTGGGAGCGCTGGGCCAGGTCGATGCGGGCCAGTTCCCTGGTGAGCCGGTCCCGGTGGCGCTGGCGGTGCTCAGCGGCCTGGGCGTGGCTGGCGGGGATCTGCTCAGCTAGCAGGGCGCGGCGAATCGCCCAGCACTCCCCCGCATAACTGCTGCCGGACAGGTCGGGCCAGGACACCTCCGCGTCGGGCACGTGGCTGATGCCGACCCGGCCCCCGGCGGCCGCGCGGATGCGCCGCTCGCTGCGCCACCACGCCCGCCCGTCCCGGTAGGCATCGCTGCCCTGCAACCACAGCCGGACCGCCAGCACCGCGCGGATATGGGCAAGCCGGCCCAGCGCGGGCCGGGCCGGCGCGTAGCGCTGGCCGGTGACCGCCAGGCCGGAGCGGGTCAGCCAGCACCACGCCGGGCCCGGGCCAAGCCGACCCGTAGCCGCATACCCGGCGTTCCGCCAGCGGGCCACGATCCCGCGTAACCGGTCCGGCCGCACCCGCAGGAACCCCGCTACCAGGTCATAGGGGGCGCCGTAGATGTCCCCGCACAACAACAGCCCGGCAACGTCCCGGTCACCCAGACGCACGGCCCCGGCGTCCGCGCGGCGGGCGGGCGGCGGGCCGGGGCCCGCCGCTGCGCGCGTGGCGCGGGGACCGTTCATGCTGTCCGCATTGTGCGGCTATGCGACGCTATTAGCCGCCGTCGAACTCGCCGACCCTGCAGCCCGCGGTGAAAGCCTTCCACTCGTCCAGGGTGAAGGTCAGCACGGGACCGGACGGGTCCTTGGAGTCCCGCACGCTGACACTGCTGTCCTCGCGCTGAACCTCGACGCAATTGCCATTGGAGAAGCTGTAACTCGACTTGATCCACATCTACGGGGCTCCTTAGCCGTGGTAGGAGACATCGGGGCCGTCAGCCGTCGCGCTGGCGGCAGTCGTGCTGCAGCACGATCGTGTGCTACCAGCCTGGACACTCACCTTGCCCTCGCCTTGACGCCTGCCTTGCGCCCCAGGTCACGGCCTGCAGATGCCGTTGCTTGCCGACATGGTGGCCGGCGCGGCGTACACGTCCGCGCGGTCGGCCCGCAGCGGGGCGTGATCGGGCCGCCATTCGCTGATCGGAACCACCCCGGGCCCCACCAGCGACAGCCGGCCGATCAGGCACGTGACCTCAGCGTGGCTGCGAGCCGGGCCGGCGGGCGTAGTCGTCTTGCATCAGCCCGCCCAGGTCCGTGGCGGTACCGGCGGTCAGGACGGCGGCCGGGATGCCGTGCCGCCGGGCGGCCCACACGCCATCCGACAGCGTGATCGCGTAGGTGTCTCGCCATAAGCCCTGCAGGCGCAGCAGGTCAGTGGCTTCTTCGCTGGTCATCTGAGCCCGGCGCTCCCTCACCACCGCCAGGCCGTTAGCCGGATTCGGCTCGCGGGCGGCCAGCAGGTCCTCGCAGATGACCGTCAGGTCATCCAGAAGCTCGCCGAGCCGCTCGGGCCGGATGTGGCGGCGCATGTGCGCTAACCCGTGGAAGGTGTGCCGCGGCCCGTCGAGGGTGTCCACGGTATAGGTCACGGCAACACGGGTGATCTTGCCCTGCATGGGTGCCTCCCGGGACCGGCAGGGTGGGCCACTTGCCAGCCCAGCAAGTCCCTGCCTGCCGTAGAGGCATCGTGGCCAACGTTACTTACGTTGCCTACAAGACCTACGTATACCCTGGTAGCAACATGATCAACGTCCATTACGTTTAGCCTCATGCCAGGCGAGACCATCGACCGGTACGCGGACGAGCCGCTGTACTCCCAGCTCGCCGCCATCCTCCAGCGCAGGATCAAATCAGGCGACCTCGCCAGGCTGGACCCGCTGCCATCCGAGACCACCCTGACCCAAGAACACGGCGTCAGCCGGGACACCGTCCGCCGGGCCGTGGCCGTCCTACGCGACGAAGGGCTCGTCTTCACCGTGGCCCAGCGGGGCACCTACGTAGGTCCTCGGCCGCGCAGCTAGTCCCACGCGGGTCATGGCCCGCCCCGCCGTCGTTTCGGTACCTGCTGGCTGTCGTTCCTCGCTCACTTGCCTGCTGCCTGTGACCGCGCTGGTTGTGCACCGCGTAGCGGGGCCTCGGGCGGGGTCTCGGAGGGGGCAAGGATGGGGGTGCGGGGGAAACCTCGGGGAACCCTGGGGCGTGAGGAAGGGTGCCCCCGTTGTGTCCCCGTCGAGCCGTAGGCTCGTCTGCTTTCTGACCTGACTGGTTTAACGTCAACTGTTGAGCGGCGGAGCCGTTCCTGACCTCACCCTCGGGTCCCCTTGGGGTGGGGGTGAGGTCAGGAACGGCGCAGCCGCGCGGCCCGAAGGGCCGCTCCCTGCACACAAGCTCAACCCGTGATCACCGGAGCCGCACATTGGCCGCACGTCAGGTTGTGGCACTGTGCGAGGGGTGTGCGGGTGCTGTGTGGTCCTATCTGTTTAGCGGGGTGTGCTAAGCACTGCCGCGACGGCGTTCCGGTGCGCCCATGGAGGTATGGCATGAGTGACGGGCACGGGTCCGGGAATGGCATGCGGCTGCGGCTGGCCCGGCAGGCTCGCGGGTTCTCGCAGCAGCAGCTGGCCGCCATGGCCGGTGTGTCGCGGCAGGCCGTCTCCGGTGTCGAGTCTGGCTTTTCCGACCCGTCGCTGCGGGTGGCGCTGGCCCTGGCGCGGTCGCTGGGCATGACCGTCGAGGAGCTGTTCGGGTCGTTCAGCCCGGATCCGCAGGTCGTGGCCCGGCCGGTCGCGCCGCTCGGCGGCGAGGGAGCCCGGGTCACGCTCGCGCCGGTAGGCGACGGGCTGGTCGCGCTGCCGTTGTCGGGCGCTACGGTGAGCCGGGCCGGTTTCCTGCCCGCGGGCGGGCTATCGGCCGGGGCTGGCGGCGTGGATGGTGAACTGGGCGCGGGGATGCTGGTCCGGCCGATCGGGCCGCCGCGGCCGACGCTGGTGGTGGCGGGCTGTGACCCGGCGCTGCCGCTGCTGGAAAGCCCGCTGGGCCTGCTCGATCCGCCGGTCGCGTTCAGCTGGTGGCCGTGCCCGAGCCGGGAGGCGCTCGGGCTGGCCGCCGAGGGGCTGGTGCACGTCGCCGGGGCGCACCTGCGCGGGCGGGGCAGCGAGTACAACATCGGCCCGGCCGCGCGAGTTGCTGCCCCAGGGCGGCGAGGTGATCGGGTTCTGCTCCTGGCGCGAGGGGCTGGTGCTGCGGCCGGAGCTGGCCGATGGCGTCAGCGGCGTCGGCGATCTGGTCCGGCGGGGCTTGCGGCTGGTGAACCGGGAGCCGGGTGCCGAGGCGCGTAGCGTGCTGGACCGCGAACTGGCCGAGGCGGGGATCGAGGCCGGCCAGCTGCCCGGTTACGGCACCCAGGCGACCGGGCACCTGCAGGTCGCTGCGGCCATCGCCGCGGGGCTGGCCGATGCGGGGGTCGCGAGCGAGCCGGCGGCCCTGGCTTATGGCCTGGCCTTCGTCCCGCTGGCCACCGAGCGTTTTGACCTGGTCATCCCGGCTCGGCATGCCGGTTCCCGCGAGGTGCAGGGCCTGCTGAAGGTCCTGTCGTCCCGGTGGCTGCTGGACCAGCTGGCCAGCCTGCCCGGGTATGACCCGGCCCGGTGCGGGGAGCGCATCGCGACGCTGTCGCCGGCCAGCACGAAGCGGCGGTAAAGCCGCCTGGCCACGACCGTCGCTGGTCAGGCCAGCAGTTGCACCGTGCCGGCCCGGGACAGGTCGTAGCCGCCCAGCGAGCGCACGCGAGGCCTGCACGCCGCGGGTCGCGCAGCGCGGCGATCAGGGGCTCGGCGGCGGGCAGGGCGGCGCCGCTGAGCACGATGTCGAACTCTTCCCAGGTGACCGGGACGAAGCCGAGGTCCAGCGCGGTGGCGGCGGCGCGTACGCCCAGGCCGGTGTCGGCCTGGCCGGAGGCGACGGTCATGGCGACTTCCAGGTGGGAGCCTGCGTCGGGCCCGGTGACCGACGCGGGCGGGATCCCGGCGTCGGTCAGCAGCCGGTCCAGCAGCACGCGGGTCCCGGTGCCGAACGAGCGGCGGGCGACCCGCAGCGGGCGCAGGTCGGCGGGGCCGCGGACGTGGCCGGGGTTGCCTTCGGGGGTGAGCAGGCCCTGCTCGCGGCGCCACAGGTGGATGATCGCGGGCTGGCGGCCGCGTAGCAGGGTGCGGGCGAACGGGCTGTTGTGGGTGCCGGAGCGGTGGCGCAGGTGGATGGCCGCGGCGTCGGCGGTGCCGCGCCAGATCCTGGTCAGGCCGTGGAAGCTGCCGCGCGCGCCGACCGTGGCCACGGCCGCGCCGGCGTGGCGGAGCACGACGTCCAGGCCGGGGTCGTCGCTGCCGGCCAGGCGCAGGGCCGCGGGCCCGCCGAGCAGCCGCCTGGCCGCGATGTCGCCTCCGGCCGCGACCCGGGCGCGGCGCCGGTCGGCCACGTCGATCACGCCCGCGTCGGCCAGGTGCCGGTAGGCGCGGCCGATGGTCGCGGCCGTGGTGTCATACCGCCGCGCGGCCTCGCGGATGCTCGGCAGCTCGTCCCCGGCGGCCAGCTTCCCCGCCGCGACGCGTTTCCGCGATGTCGCTGCTGACCTGCAGGTACCTGGCCATGTCCCCGGATGCTATCGCCGGGGTTGCAATGTGGTCTCGCATCCGGGCCGCTGCGGCTGTGCGCTGTTAGGCTCTGCACCGATCTGTACTAGTTCAGAAGGAGGCAGGCATGAGCCGCAGACTGCGCCTGAGCGGGCTGGCCGTAGCCGCCGGGCTGGCCGTGGCGCTGGCCGCCGGCTGCGGCAGCAGCAGTTCCAGCAGTTCGCCCAGCGCCGCGAGCAGCAGCGGCGCGCACGGCACGCTGATCGTGTTCGGCGCGGGCACGCTGGCGACCCCGTTCACCGCCGAGATAGCGGCGTTCAAGAAGCAGAACCCCGGGGTGACCATCCACTCGCAGTTCGCCGCGAGCGCCGACATGGTCAAGGACATCACCCAGCTCGGCCAGCCCGCCGACGTGCTCGGCGTGGCCGACTACTCGCTGATCCCCAAGCTCATGTCCGACCCCGCCAAGCCGCACGCGACCTGGTATGTGGGGTTCGTGGGAAACCAGATCACCTTCGCCTACACCAGCCACAGCAAGGGCGCCAGCCAGCTCACCCCGGCCAACTGGTACAAGGTGCTGGCCGAGCCCGGCGTCCACATCGGCCGGTCCAACCCGGCCGCCGACCCATCGGGCTACCAGATCCTGCAGATGCTCCAGCTCGCCCAGTCCTACTACCACGACCCCGCCCTCTCGGCGTCGGTGCTGAAGAACTCGCCCGACTCCAGCGTCGCCGAGACCGAGACCTCGCTGCTGGCCGCGCTGCAGTCCGGGCAGATCGACTACCTGGCCATCTACCGGTCCGACGCCCTCGAACAGCACCTGAAGTACATCGCGCTGCCCACCCAGATCAACCTGTCGGACCCGGCCATGGCCGCCGCCTACGCCAAGGTCACCATCAACGCCGGCTCGCTGGGCATGCTGACCGCCAAGCCCATCATCTACGGGCTGACCGTCCCCAGCACCGCGCCCGACGCGGCGCTGGGACAGAAGTTCGTCAGCTTCGTGCTCAGCCCGCAAGGCCAGGCGATAATGCGCAGCAATGGGTTCGTGGTCATCTCGCCGGCCCTGGCCAGCAGCCAGGACAAGGTCCCGGCCTCGCTGCAGTCACTCACCGTGCAGTGGCCTGCCTCCGGCGGGTGAGCAGCTGACCGGCGCTGCCAACCCGATGCGTCCGGATCCGCAACGAGAAGTCCCGGGGCCGGACGGCGGCGCGGGCTCGTGAACATCGCTCCGGGGGACAAGCGCGCCCGTAGCTGGCCGGGAGGCTGGTTCGGGGTCGTCATGTGGCTGCTCGGCGGGCTGCTGCTGGCGTTCATCGTGCTGCCGATCGTGCGGCTGGTGACCACGTCGTCGCTGGCCAGCCTGCGGCAGGCCGCCGCTGCTCCCGCGATCCGCGACGCCACGCTGCTGAGCCTGCAGGCCGCGGCGATCACCGCCGGGATCGCGACCTTCTTCGGGGTGCCGCTGGCCTACCTGCTCGCCCGCGGCACCTTCCGCGGCCGCGGCCTGGTCCAGGCCGTGGTGGACCTGCCCCTGGTGGTGCCGCACACCGTGGCCGGGCATCGCGCTGCTGTTCCTGCTCGGGCGCACCGGATGGGTCGGCGGCCCGGCCACCCACCTGGGCGTGTCGTTCTACGGGTCCCAGTGGGGCATCGTCGCCGCGATGCTGTTCGTCAGCTGCCCGTTCGCTGTCAACAGCGCCCGGGTCGCGTTCGAGACCATCGACCCCCGGCTGGAACGCGCCGCCCGCAGCCTGGGCGCCACCCCCTGGCACGCGTTCCGCCGCGTCACCCTGCCGCTCGGGCTGCGCGGGGTGCTGACCGGCGCCGTGCTCGTCTACGCCCGGTCGATCAGCGAGTTCGGCGCCGTGGTGATCATCGCCTACTACCCGGCCACCGCCCCGGTCGAGATCTACAACCTGTTCCTGCAAACCGGCCTCACCCAGTCCGCCTCCGCCGCCGTCGTGCTGCTGATCGTCACCCTGTCCACGTTCCTGGTCTTCCGCACCCTGGCCTCGGGCCGCCTGCTGGCCCGGATCAACCGTGCCTACACCTGACCACGGCCTCACCGTCACCGGGCTAGAAGGCCGCGCCGGATCCTTCGGCATCGGCCCGATCGACCTCGCACGTCGCCGCCGACCGGGTCCTGGTCATCCTCGGCCCGTCCGGGGCCGGCAAGACCATGCTGCTGGAAACCATCGCCGGGCTCCGCCCGCGGCAATCCGGCCAGATCCGCCTCGCCGGAACCGACCTCACCACCCTGCCGCCCGAGCGGCGCCGCATCGGCCTGGTCTTCCAGGACGCGGCGCTCTTCCCGCACCTATCGGTAAGGCAGAACGTCGCCTTCGGACCGCGGGCCAGCCGTGATACCTCCGGCGACGGACGCCGGCTCGCTGCTCAGCCGCCTGGGCATCGCGCACCTGGCCGACCGCTCACCCCGCTCGCTCAGCGGCGGCGAACGCCAGCGAGTCGCCCTCGCCCGCGCCCTGGCCATCAAGCCCGGCCTGCTGCTGCTCGACGAGCCCCTCTCCGCGCTCGACCAGCCCACCCGCGAAGACATGCGCACCCTGCTGCAAGAACTGCTGGCCGACCTCGAAATCCCCGCCGTCCACGTCACCCACGACCGCGACGAAGCCCTCAGCATCGGCGACGACCTCGCCCTCATCGTCGCCGGCCAGCTCCGCCAGACCGGGCCAGCCAGCCAGGTCGCCGCCGAACCCGCCGACCCCGACTCCGCCCGCCTGCTCGGCTGGTCCGAACTCGGACACGGCACCACAGAGCACCAGGCGGTCCGGGCCGGCCAGCTCCTGCTGCCCGATGCGGCACCTCCAGGCATCCACGGACCCGTGCACATCTTCTACCGGCCAGAAGACGTACTACTTGGCACGCCAGATCCCGATACCCCAGCAGGCGCCAGCCTTACCGCGCAGATCGCGCAGGTGCTGCCGACCCGGCCGCTCGCCCGCGTCAGCCTGGCATCCGACCCGCCCGTCACGGCACTGATCCTGCACCGAGACCTCGAACGACTCCACCTGCGAACCGGCACACCGGCCCAGGCAACGCTCCCCCCGGGTAGTGTTCGCCTCTTCCCGGCAACATAAGCCCCCGGCGCGCCGGATGGCGGGCTATCTCACGGACGGCCACGCGTGACCGTATCGATCACGGGCCACTCGGCCGCGCTGCGCTCGACCTGACGTGCACGGCGAGACCGGTCGCTGCTGGGCTCGGGGCCGGGTCGGCCGGGTCTGAGGATACTCGGACGGCTCTTGGCACGACAGCTAGTGCCTGCCGGGAGCGTTCCAGCTAGTTGCCGAGCGCAATTAGCCTGGTCATCGGCTGCCGGCCGGGCAGGTAGCGGCTAGCGTGATCGCGTGCTCGGGCCTGGCTGGACCGAGGTCGTTGCACTGGTCGCGGCCTATGTCATCGCGGTGCTGTCGACGCCTGCGGGGATCTCCGGCGCGGTGTTGCTGCTGCCGTTCCAGGTCAGCGTCCTGGGCACGCCCAGCCCGTCGGTCACCCCGACCAACCTGCTGTACAACGTGGTCTCCACGCCGGGAGCGCTGTACCGGTACTGGCGGCAGGGCCAGACCGGCGGCCGCCTGGCCCTGGTGCTCATCGCCGGGACCCTGCCCGGCGTCATCGCCGGATCGGTCATCCGTGTCAAGCTGCTGCCCGGCCCGCGCGTCTTCGACCTGGTGGTGGCCGCCGTGCTCCTGCCGCTCGGTGTCTGGCTGATGCTGACCCGGCCATCTCGCCCGGACGAGGAGCCGGGCCGCCCGGTGCGGCGCATCCCGGTGCCGGTCCTGATCGTCCTGTCCGCCGCGGTGGGCTGCGTCGGCGGGATCTACGGGATCGGCGGCGGCTCGATCCTGGCCCCGGTCCTGATCGGGTCCGGCCGCCGGGCGACCGAGGTCGCCCCGGCCGCCCTAGCGTCCACGTTCGTGACCTCGGTCGGCGGCGTGATCACCTTCACGATCTTGTCCGTCAACCAGCACGCCCCGGTGGCCCCGAACTGGCCGACCGGCATCGCGCTGGGTGTCGGCGGCCTGGCCGGGGGTTATACCGGTGCCCGGCTCCAGTCCCGACTGCCTGATGTCCTGATCCGCCGCCTGGTCGGCATCCTGGTCATCGCTATCGCTGTCCGCTACCTGGTACCAGGCCTGAGCTGACCACCCTGCTTCGTGGACCTGCCGGTGTAGGACCTGACTTCGCTCAAATTAGTCACCTGCGGGGTGATCGCAGCTAGCTTCGCGGACGGCCGGAGCAGACGACCGGGCGAGCCAATGGCTCAATCCGTTTGCCCGCTCTGGGCAGCGAGTAGAACGGTCCTATGACCGAAGGCTGTGTCTTTTGCGATCACGACGGGTTGCGCGAGGCGGACCTGTACTTCGAGAACGACTTCTGCATCTACACCTCGACCAGAGACCCCCGTGATCCGCCCGACGTCATGCCAGGCGGCGGCGCCATCATCCCGAAGGTTCACCGGGCTTCTGTGTTCGACCTGACCGCCGAGGAGTGGGCAGCAACGCGGGAACTTCTGCTTCTCGTTCGAGCCGAGCTGCACAAGCGGCTCGCTCCGGACAGCTACACACTCGGCTGGAACGATAACGGGCTCCACCCTCACCTGCATGTCATCCCGCGCTTCGACGACGAGCCGATGGCCAACCAGGGCGTCCGATCGGGAATCAAGGATCCCGCTAACAGGCGGCCAGACCCTTGGCGTCCCGGCACCGGCAGGCACATGGCCGAGTCATGAAACCAGCTCCGGCCGGAGCCAGACATCCGCTGCCGCGCTGCCGTCCGATCCGATGTGCTCGATGTCCCGCGACCCGCGCCGCGACGAGTACACGACCTTGCGCGGCCATCGCGCCCGACACCGTCTTCACCGTCCGCACATATGGCACCAGGCCACCACCCTACGGCCAGCGCTTTAGTGCGCAACTTCAGCAATCACGAACAGCAAACTCACAGGTCAGCGAGACTCGGCCGCCGCGAACCCATGATCGTGAGCCAAGTCAGGTAGGAGGCCGCCCAGTTCGACGATGGCGGCTGATTCGGCGGTCTCACCGGCGCCGATACCGAGCCCGGCCATGGCAGGCAACCAGGCCATCGGGTGAGTACAGGGATTCGCCCGCCGACAGCCGCTCGCCGGGAAGAAGCCTGTCCTTTCGGCCCGGGACGGGTTCGGTGCGCTCCTGGTGCGGGCCAGGTTGCGGATCGTCGTCGAAACCGCCCGGAAGTCTCCAACCACGGACAATCGCTGCGGCGAGAACGGCGCCGATCACGGCCAGGGCGATGCCAGTGATCTCGCCAGCGTGCGGCCAGAATCCGACGCGCGGTCGGCTGGACTCGGCTTGCCAGATGACCAGCGCGCTACCGAGCCCGAGCGTCGGGAGCATCACGGCCAGCGCGACCCAGAGGTCCCTGTGCTTGTGCCGTCGGCCAGCCACCCCAGGATCCTACGGGTCGCGCGAGATGCGAAGCCGGAAAGTGAGTCGGCCGAAGGCCGACATTTGTAGGGGTGGGTGGTCGGGGATTTTCGGTGGCGGGACCTCAGGAGGGGGGGTCGCCCACCGTTACGGGGCTTGTGGGTTGCCCGAAGGGCGCCATGGTCTTGGCCTGATGGGGCGCGCTCCAGGTGGGTTGGCTCGGGGCGCCAGCCGCAGCCCCGGTGGGGCGGGTGGGTGGGGTGCGTTTTTTCGGTTTTGCTATGTATCCCTATAGCGCGTTTTCTGGGGCATAAGTACGGCGTGGAACCGCGGCTTAATGGTCCATAACGGTCGTGGACCGGCCGACGCGGGCCGGGCGACGTGAACCGGGCCGCCGGGGAGGCCGCTCAGCTGCCGCTGGTGATTTCAGGAGGTGAGCTTCCGGGGCCGACCTGGGCCTTGAGCGCGGCCAGTTCCTTGTCCACCTCAGCGGCCGAGCTGGCCTCGTCGAGCTCCTTCTGGATGTCGTCGGTGTCGCCGCCGACGTCCTCGAGCACCCCGGACTGCAGCAGCTCGTCCGTGGCGTCGGCGCGGGCCTGCATATTGGCGATCTTGTCCTGGGCCCGCTGGAGCGCCGCGCCCGCGTCGCTGTAGGTCGAGGAGATCCCGGTGACGCTCTCGTTGATGGAACTCTCCGCCTGGGCCGCGCTGTACTGCGCCTTCAGCACTTCCTTCTTGCTCCGGAAGTCGTTGACCCGCTGCTGCAGCGCCGCAAGGGTCTGCTCGAGTTTCTGCTCCTCCTCGGTAAGCTGCTGGTGCTGCGGCTCCAGCCCGTCGATCTGCTGCTGGGCGGCGGCCTTGCGGGACAGGGCCTCCCGCGCCAGGTCCTCCTTGCCCTGGGCCAGCGCCGCCTTGGCCTGGTCATTCAGGTGGTCCACCGACTGCTGTAGCTGCTGCTCCTGCAGTTCGAGCTGCTTGCGCGACGCGGCGATGGTCACCAGCCCCCGCTTAACCTGGGTGATCTGGTCCAGCATCTGGTCGTAGGAGTAGTCGAGCATCTCGTCGGGCTTCTCGGCCGCGTCGAGCGCCTTGTTGGTCTTGGCCGCCACGATGTCGTGCGCCCGCTGGAAGAGACTCATGTCGTGCTCCTTCGTCCGTGCCGGCCCTGACTGCCCTACAGAGGCTACCGCCCCGGCGCGGCCCGCTCGGTCGGAGGATCGTGCCGTTCCCAGGGACGGTGCCCTGCCACGATGTGGCCGGCCCCGGATGTGCGCAGCGGTTCGAACGGCCCGCTGGTGTGCACGGTGACGGGCTCGGTGACCACGCACACGTGATCGCCGCCCTCGTCCAGCAGCGCGGTCCGCCGGGCCACGAGCCAGTGCGGGCAGTCCCGGAGGACCGGCGCCCCGCCGAGGTCCAGGCTCACCCGCAGGCCGCCGAACTTGTCTCCGTCGTCGCCGGTCCGGGATCCGAACCGTTCCGCCAGCGCGAGGTCGGACGAGGTGAGGAAATGGACGGCCAGGTGAGTGGACCGCAGCGCCACCCGGTAGGTGTGGTTGGCCTTGGACAGCCAGACGCAGTACCGCTGCGGCCCGATGCTCGACTGGGTGTGGAAGCTCACCAGGCACCCCGCCCGTTCCCCGGCCTCGGCCGTGGTGACGACGATCAGGCCGGGGTCCTGGGACCACACCAGGGCGTTGAAGGAGTTATCGGTCACCGGGGTCTCGCTCGTACCGGAGGAACAGCGTGTCGCCGTCGCGCAGCACGTGACACAGGGCGAAGTGGGCCAGCGGAGCGCCGGCCGGAGTGATCGACACCGGCAGGGGATCCCCGCCCATCAGCGGAGAGATAGTGAGGCAGAGCTCGTCGAGCAGGCCGGCGGCGACGACCTCGCCCAGCCAGGTCGGGCCTCCCTCGCACAGCACGACCCGGTACCCCCGCTCGGACAGCCGCTGCAGGGCCAGGTCCGGGTCGACCCGATCGTCCCCGGCCACGATGACGTCCGCCACGGCCGGGCGTGGTCGAGGCGTGCGGGATCCGCCGCCGCGCAGGTGATCACCAGCGCCCGGCTCCACGGCGGTGCGTCGGCGAACGCCCGGGCCGACCAGTCGAGTTCCAGCGAGCGCGTGACCACGGCCAGCGGCGGCGTTCCCGGACGCCCGGCCGCCTCCCGGGCCTCGATCCGCTCGCGGGGCAGGCGGACGGCCCGTAGCCCTCCGCGCGCACGGTCTCGGCACCGACCAGTACCACGTCGGCGAGCGCGCGCATCAGGCTGAACAGCTTCGCGTCCGGCGCGGTCGACAGCGCGCCGACCCGTCCCCTGATCGCCGCCGAGCCGTCCAGGCCGGCCACCACGTGGGCCATCACCCAGCCTGGGCCTGGGCCGCGTGTGCGGTCGACCTCGGCGTAGGGCGCGAGCGGGTCGGGCACGGCCGCGCCCTCTTGCAGGATGTGCACGCGACTCATTGTCGTCCAACCGTGTCGGGATTAGGATCCGGCACCCGGGCCGGGCGTACCCCGGCCCCGGTTGACTCACGGGAGGCGGCCGAACGCGCGCAGCGTGCGCAGCGCCCGCAGCGTCTCCGCTCCCCGGCAGTCGCTCCCGGCCGCCGGGCCGATCGTCTCCCAGCTGATCGGCCAGCCGCCGTCGTCGCGCTGGGCGGCGGCGAGATCGTCGAGGTGCGCGTCGATGACTGCGGGCTCGAACAGGCCGATCCAGGGGCCGTCCGGGGCCGGGGCGAAGTGCAGCGGGGTGACGCCGTAGCCGGGCGCCGAGGGATCGAGCCGGAACATGCGGAGCCCGCCCAGGGTGGCGCCGGCGTCGGAGCGGATGGCGGCGGCGACCGCGTCCGCGCGCCCGCGGTCGCCGACCCAGGCCAGGAACGACAGCATCTCCCCGAAGCTGTGCGCGTCGGCCGGCCACCCTGAGCCGATCCGCTCCCAGCAGAACGAGGTCGCGGCCTCCCGCCAGGGGTGGTCGATGCCCCACTTCCAGAGCATGGACACAATGCCCGCGGTCGGGTTCAGGTCGGGGGCCAGCGCCCAATCCGTCCAGTGCGGGGCCCGCGGATACTCCCGGTACGACTCGGTCAGGCAGCCCACGCCCGGACCGAGGCCCTGCAGGAACTCGCACGCCCCGGCGGCCAGGCCCGGGTCCACGCGGCCGGCGGCGTCCATGGCGTACAGGGCGGCCTCGACGTCGAGCGGCTGGCTGTCGGGCACCCGCTTGTCCGGCTCGAGCCCGTGACCGAAGCCGCCGTCGGGGTTGCGGTAGCCGCGCACCGCGTCAAGCGCCCCGCCGGGGTCGGCCTGCTCGAAGAGCACGCCGAAGATCCGGCGCTCCAGCAGCCGCCCTTCGGCGTAGAGGAAACGGCGGGCGTCATCAAAACGTGGCTTGCTCATGATCCTGGTCTACTGCCATCACGGGCCTGTCGTCTTGAACGTTTCGGACACGCGGCGACGGACCCCGGGCGACGCGGCCGGCGGCGCTCACGAATCCCCCGGTCCTCCCGGCGGGGGAAGCAGCCGGTCAAGCTGATAGCGGATGACGCCCAGCGCGTCGCCGGCGCTGCGCTGGCCGACCAGCACGCTGGTGCCGAGTCCGGCGGACAGGGCCAGCAGGCTGGTGGCCTCGGCCGCGGGGTCCAGGCCGGCGGATCTGGCCGGCCAGCCGGGCCGCGCTCAGCTGGCTGGTGATCACGTTCTCAACCACGTCGGACGACTGGATCAGCGGCTGGATGGCGAGCGCAGGGTCGGTCAGCGAGAGGGCCAGATAGGACGTGTAGACGATGGTGAAGACACGGCTGTGCTCGTCGGTGGGCAGCGCCTCGGTCAGGATGGCGTCGATGACGGTCCGCGGCTCCGGGGGCAGGCCGGCCGCCCGGACCCGGGCCCGCACGCGCTCGCCCAGCTGTTCGGCCAGGTAACGCATCGTGAACAGCAGCAGCTGTTCCTTGCTGCCGAAGTAGTACTGCACCAGGCGGACCGACACCCCCGCCTCGGCCGCCACCTCCCGCATCCCGGCGGCGTGCAGGCCCCGGACAGCGGCGATGCGCAGCAGCGCCGCCGCGATCTGGCGCCGCCGTTGCTCATGATCGACCTGCCTGGGCATCCGTCCACCGTATCGGCCCCGGCCCGCACGCCCTCGTTATGATACGCTCGTATCATAACGAGGGCTCATCCTCCGCGGGAGACGTCATGATGGCAGGCGCGGGCGAAGCCGGGAGATTCGTCAGCGACGAGGCGCGGCCCAGGTTCCTGGCCGTCTATGACCGGGCGTTCGCCCTGTGGCCGCGGCCCTGGGAGGAGTTCGACGTCGAGACGCGGTCCACCACCACCCACGTCCACCGGTACGGGCCGGCCGACGGCCGGCCCGCCGAGGGGAGGCCGGCCGGCGGCGAGCCGGCCGGCGGCGCAGCCTGGCGGCGAGCCGGTCGTGCTGCTGCATGCCGCGGGCTTCAACGGCGCGATGTGGTACCCGAACGTCGCCGCCCTCGGGCGGGACCGCCCGGTGTTCGCGCTCGACACCCCGGGCGACCCGAACCGCAGCGTGGCCCGCGCGCCGATCGCCAGCCCGCAGGCCAGCGCGGCCTGGCTCGACGAGGTGCTGGCCGGGCTGGGCACCGACCGCGCCCACCTGGTCGGCAGCTCGTACGGCGGGTGGATCGCGCTCAACCAGGCGCTGCACGCCCCGGGCCGGGTGGCCAGCATCATCCTGCTCGACCCGGCAGGCCTGGAGCCGCTGGGCGCCCGCTTCTGGTGGTGGTTCTACCTCCGCGGCCTGGCCGCCCTCGCCCCCCGGCGCCTGCGGAGGCGCCTGGCCGTCTGGCTCGACGAGCCGACCTTGGCGGAAAAGGAGATGATCGCCGCCATGTGGGCCGGGATCCGCGCCTACCGCATGGAGCCCAAGAATCCCGAACCGCTTACCGACGCCCAACTGCGCCGCATCCGGGTCCCGGCCCTGCTGCTCACCGGCAGGCGCAGCGCCATGATCACCCCGCAGCAGGCCCGGGGCCGGGCCGCCCTCATGCCGGACGCCCAGGCCGAGGTGGTGACCGGCGCCGGGCACGGCCCGAGCCTGGAGCGGACCGACCTGGTCAACGCGCGCATCGCCGCGTTCATCGCCGCGGCCAGTTCGGATCAAGCCCGGCACTGACCTCACGTTCCGCCGGGTCCTCATCGTTTACCAGGCAGCAGAGCCCAATGAGGAGGACCGCGATGACCGCCAGCCACACGACTATCGACTCGCCGCTGGGCGAGCTGACCCTGGTCGCCGAGGACGGCAGGCTGACCGGTGTGTACTTCCCGCACCACTGGTACCAGCCGGACCCGGAGACGTTCGGCCCGCGCGCTGACACGGGGTTCGAGGAGGCCAAGGCCCAGTTCGCCGAGTACTTCGCGGGCGACCGGACCCGCTTCGACCTGACCGTAGAGCCCCAAGGGGACGAGTTCCAGCGCCGGGTGTGGGACCTGATCTCGGCCATCCCCTACGGCCAGACTGTCACCTACGGCGACCTGGCCCGGGACGTCGGCGGGGCGGTCACGCCCAAGGACGTCGGCGCGGCCGTCGGGCGCAACCCGCTGAGCGTGGTCGTGCCCTGCCACCGCGTGCTCGGCAAGGACGGCAGGCTCACCGGCTACGCCGGCGGGCTGGCCCGCAAGAGGTTCCTGCTCGACCTGGAGAGGGCATCCGTGAGGCTGTTCTAGTGAACCTTTTTCATCCGCCGGCCTCAGGCTCGGAGTACGCGGGTAGTCCAGGGGAGGATGAAAGGGTTCAGTGAAAACCTCACGTTCGGCCGACCCGGGGCGTCTACCTCACGTGATCGCCAAGCCGCCCTTCGAGGTCGTCGTGGCCGAGCACGGCGCGACCGTCCTGCGGGTGTGCCGGGCCGTCCTCGGGCCCGCCGACGCGGATGACGCGTGGTCGGAGACGTTCCTGGCCGCGCTCAAGGCGTACCCGCGGCTGCCCGGTGACGCCAACGTCGAAGCGTGGCTGGTGACGATCGCGCACCGCAAGGCGATCGACATCACTCGCGCCGCGGCGCGCCGCGCGGTCCCGGTCGCCGACGTCCCCGAGCCGGCGATTACGCAACGGACCGGCGGGCGGGACATCGACCTGGCGGGTGCGCTGGCTGCCCTGCCGCGCCGGCAGCGGGAGGCCATCGCCTACCACTACCTGGCCGGGCTCCCCTACTCCGGCGTCGCGGCCATCACCGGCGGCAGTACCGACGCCGCCCGCCGGGCGGCCGCCGACGGCATCGCCCGGCTACGGAAGACCTATCCGGGCGCCGCGCTACCAGACGGAGAGAACTGATGACCATGAACCACGAACCGGACCTGCTCCGGGCCCTGCCCGCTGTCACCGACGCGGAGATAGCGGCCCTGCGTGACCGCCTGCCCGCCGTCACCGAGGCGGAACTGGCGGCCCTGCGTGACCGCCTGGCCGCACGCGCCGACGCCGACGGCGTGCTCGACGTGGCCTACCGCACGCTGGACACGCCGGTCGGCACGCTGCTGCTGGCCGCGACCGAGACCGGCCTGGTCCGGGTCGCCTACCCGATCGAGGGTCACGACCAGGTCCTGCAGGCCCTCGCCGCGCGGGTCAGCCCGCGGATCCTGAACGCGCCCCGGCGGCTGGACCCGGCCGCGCACGAGATCGACGAGTACTTCGCCGGCCAGCGCGACTCCTTTGACCTGCCGCTGGACTACCGGCTGGCCACGGGTTTCCGCCGCGAGGTGCTCGGCCACCTGCCCGGCATCGGCTACGGGAACACCGCGAGTTACGCCGCGGTCGCGGCCGCGGCGGGCCGCCCCCGGGCCTTCCGGGCCGTGGGCACGGCGTGCGCGACCAACCCCCTGCCGGTCGTGCTGCCCTGCCACCGGGTCATCAAGTCCGATGGCGAGCTCGGCAACTACCGGGGCGGCCCGGCCGCCAAGCAGTTCCTGTTGAACCTGGAGGCAGCATGACCCCGGCCCTGACCGTCAGCGCCTGGCCAGAACGAGTGGACGGCGCCGACTGGGCGCACATCGCCGCGGAGGTCGGCGAGCTGGGCTGCGCGCTGACACCGCACCTGCTGACCGCGGACGAGTGCGACGCCCTGGCCGGCCTCTACGACCACGGCGGCCAGTTCCGTTCCGTGGTCAGCATGGGCCGGCTCCGCTTCGGCGAAGGCGAATACAAGTACTTCGCGCGGCCTTGCCCTGAGCCGATCGAGCAGCTCAAGCAGGCGCTGTACCCGCGCCTGCTCCCCATCGCCCGCGACTGGTACCGCAAGCTGGGCCGACCCGCCCCGTGGCCGGACAGCCTCGATGAATGGCTGGCCATGTGCCACGCGGCCGGGCAGGCCAAGTCCACGGCCATCTTGCTGAAGTACGGGCCGGGCGACTGGAACGCGCTGCACCGCGACCTCTACGGCGACCTGGTGTTCCCGCTGCAGGTGGTCATCAACCTGAGCCGCCCCGGCGTCGACCACACGGGCGGCGAGTTCCTGCTGCTCGAGCAGCGGCCCCGGGCCCAGTCCCGCGGCACCGCCACGCTCATCCCGGCCGGGTGCGGGCTAGTGTTCACGACCCGCGACCGGCCGGTGAGGTCCAGCCGCGGCTGGTCGGCCGCGCCGGTCCGGCACGGTGTGTCGGTGGTCCGTTCCGGCCAGCGGTTCACCCTCGGCCTGGTGTTCCACGACGCCGCCTGATCAGGGCCGGGTTGCCACCGGCCCACCCCGGGGCCGTAGGATTCGGTATCCACCCTGACCAGGGAGGAACGTCCATGCAATCGTCTGCCGAACCTGCGGTAGCGGGGGCCTCGGCCCGTGACGCCGGGGGCTCCGCGCGACCGCTGGCCGACCGGATCTATCGCTTCGGCCGCGCGTACTGGCTGGACATCGCCTGGGCGGCCTTTGTCGCGCTGAATCTCATCGCCATGCGCCTCAGCCCGGCGTGGGGCTCGGTCCCGTTCCTGGTCATCTGGATCAGCCTGACCCTGGTTTACGGCTTCCGGCTGTGGCACACGGGATCCACTGTTCTCACCGTGGGGGTCGTGACCCTGGCCACCGGCGGCATCATCGGCTGGCAGGTCGTGCGGGGCGAGCAGGACGCGGACTACCTTGCCGAGGTCCCGCTGCTGGCCGCGATGTTCGTGATCATGGTGTGGCACGCGCGGCGGCGGCAGAGCGCCATGGAGGAGATGAAGCGCGTCTCCGAGCACAACCTGGTCCTGCTGGGCCAGCAGCGCCAGTTCCTCCAGGACGTCTCCCACGAGCTGGGCACACCCATCACCATCGCCCTCGGCCACGCCGAGCTCATCACCCACGCCGCGACCGACCAAGCCATCGCCAAGGACGCCCGGGTGGCCGTGGAAGAACTGCTCCGGATGCGCCGGCTGGCGAACCGGCTGGTGCTCCTGGCGTCGACCGACAGCCCGGACTTCCTGCGCCCGGCCCCGGTGGACACCGCCGAGCTCATGGTGGAGACCCTGCACCGGTGGAGCCAGACCCCCCGGCGGTGGTCGCTGGGCTCCCTGACCGATGCGCCGGTCCGGGCCGACCGGGACCGGCTGACCCTGGCCCTGGACGCGCTCATCGAGAACGCGGTCGACCACACCGATCCTGGCGGCCGGATCGAGCTGAGCTCCCGGCAGGCGGGTGACGAGATCGTCCTGGCCGTCCGGGACTGGGGCTCCGGCATCCCGGCGGCCGACATCGGGCGCATCTTCGACCGGTTCACCCGGGTCGGAACGGGCCGCAGCCGGGACACCGGCGGGTTCGGCCTCGGGCTGGCCGTGGTGAAGGCGATCGCAGAGGCCCATCAGGGCTCGGTCGACGTGCGCAGCACGGTGGGGCGGGGCTCGGTGTTCGAGCTGTTCCTCCCCGCAGCGACGCGCCAGGCCGGGCTGGCGTCGCCGCTGAACCGGCAGGCCCTGTCCGGCTAGCGCGCCCGGCGCTGCGTCACTTTCCGGCATGCTGAACACCGACGAGATGTACATCTCCGTCAACACGGTCAAGACTCACCTCAAGAGCATCTACCGCAAGCTGGCGGCGACCCACCGCGGCGAGGCGGTCCGCAGGGCCCGGCAGCTCGACCCGATCTGACGTCACGCGGCCCAAGCCCGGGATGAGGGGAGGGCGGGCCGAGCGTGTCACACAGGTTCCCGGCTCTGATAGCGGCTCCGGATCACGGCCAGGGACGGCTGTGGCTGACCGGCGCGCGGCTGTTCGACGGCACCGGCGCCCCGGTCCGGGAGGCCGCGATCCTGGTGGAGGACGGGGTCATCCGGCAGGTCGCGGACGCCTCGCCGCCGGGCCCGCCGGGAGCGCGGCGGCTGGATGTCGGGGGCCGGACGGTGATGCCGGGGCTGACCGACGCGCACACCCACGCCGCCGGCCGCGGCCCGCGGGTCCGCCGCGGCGCGGAGGAGGCCCTGCCGGGCACCGCGGCGCATTTCCTGCAGGCCGAGTTGCGCGGGTACCTGCGCGCCGGGGTGACGACCATCCGGGTCACCGGCTCGCAGGGGCAACGGCCACAGGAGGCGCGGCAGGCGATGCGCTACGGCGCGTTCCGCGGCCCCCGCCTGCTGACCTGCGGGAAGATCATCTCGGCGACGGCGCCGGGCGGGCGGTTCTACGGCGATATGTACCGGGAGGCCGATGGCGCCGACGACATGCGGCGGGCGGTCCGGGAGCAGATCCGGGCCGGGGCCGACTTCGTCAAGGTGATGACGACCGGCGCCCGCTCCAACGAGCTGGAAGATCCCGACCCGCTCCAGCTGACCGAGCCGGAACTGACGGCGGTGGCCGACGAGGCCCGCCGGCTGGGGTACCGGGTGTCCGCGCACGCCGAGGGGCTGGACGGATGCGCGGCGGCGATCGCCTGCGGCGCGGACACCATCGAGCACGGCATGTACCTGCACCGGCGGCCGGACCTGCTGGAGGCGATGGCCGCCGCCGGCCAGGTCCTGGTGCCGACCTTGTCGGGTTACTACGAGATGGCCGGGCTGGGCGAGGTGATCGACCCGGCCGCGGCGGCGCCCGCTCCGGAGATGCCGCCGCTGCTGGCCGAACTGGCCCGGCGCAACCTGCAGGAGGGCGCGGCCAGCATGCGGGCCGCCCGGCGGGCCGGGGTCAAGATCGCGATGGGCAGTGACGTGAGCCTGGGCGCCGGGCTGGAGATCCAGCGGATGGTCCACCACGGGCTCCCCGTGGCCGAGGCCCTGGTGGCCGCGACCGCCACCGCGGCGCAGGCGCTGGGCCTGGGCGAGCACGTGGGGACCGTAGCCGAAGGCAAGCTCGCCGACCTGGTGGTCGTCGACGGCGACCCGCTGCGAGAGCCGGGGCTGCTGGCCCGGCCGGACCGGATCTGGCTGGTCCTGCAGCTCGGCGTCCCGGTCACCGGGCAGGCGCTCGAGAACCCCGCCGACTCGATGGCGTCATGACGCGGCGCGGGGCACGCCCGGGATGGCCCGGATGCCCGGGATAGCCGGGATGCGCGCGAGCCGTCCCAGGCGCCGTCCCGGCCGGGCCCCCGCGGCCGGCCGGGAGCGGCGGATCTCTCGCATCCGCCGCGCTGCCGCGGCGTGCGCCTGCATGTCCGCGGCCCGCTCGGTGGCGACCGCCTGGATGATCATCGGGTGCATCGCTTCCTCCTCGGCCGCGCGCCGTTGATGTTCTTCTCGAAGGTTTGGACGGCGCGGCGGCGCCGGATTCATCGGTGCCGGCGCGGCGAGTTCGGCGCAGTTCAGGACGGGCCGAGGGCGCGGTGGCCGGTGGGCGTGACCCCGTACCGGGCCTGGAAGGCGCGGGTGAAGTGCGCCGCGCTGCGGAATCCCCAGCGGGCGGCGATCTCGGCGACGGTCAGATGGCCCAGCCGCCGGTCCGCGAGATCGTCCCGGCAGCGGCGCAGCCGCTGCTCGCGGACCCACCCGCCGAAGGTGAGGCCCTCGCGGGCGAACAGCCGGTGCACCTGGCGGACCGAGACGTAGCAGGCCAGGGCGGCGGCTTCGGGCGAGAGCCCGGCATCGCTCAGGTGCGCGAGGGCGTAGTCCCTGAGCTCGCGGGCCGCCGGGCGGTCGCGCTGATCGGCCCGGCCGGCGTAGCCGGCCGCCATACGCAACGCGCCGACCGCGAGGTCGAGCCCGGCGTCGACGAAGGCCTCGCCCAGCGGCTCCCCGGGCCCGGGCGGCGCGGGCCGGGCCAGCGTCCGCAGGTACGGGGAGACAAGCTGGCCGGCGCGGCTGGCCGCGGCGACCCGCCGCGCGGTCGCGGCGCCGAGATCGCCGCGGGCGTCGAGGCTGGCCCGGGGCACCTGGAAGATCACGTGCTGGAAGACGCCGGGGCCGGTGAACGAGACCGAATAAGGGCGGCCGCTGTCGAACAGCGCGAAGTCGCCGGGTCCAGAGTCGCCTCACGGCCGTCCTGGGTGCCGTGGGCGGTTCCCCGGACGTGCAGTGCGAGCAGGTAATCGTCGTCGCCGGAGGCCTCGATATGCGGCCGTGCCCGTACCGCCGACATCGGGCTGGCCTGGACCAGCCAGACCCGCAGCCCGCCCAGGCTGCGGGCGATGACCGAGGCCTCGAACGCGCGGTCCCGGCCGTCCAGGGGCGTGACGGCCAGCGGGAGGAACGCGCGGTTGACGAGCTCGCGCCAGGCGGCGAGCCGGTCGGGCGGGTCCACCTCACCGGTGGCGAAGGCCAGGTCCATGCCGATCACCTTCGTCCACGGTACCTGCGCGGACCCGGCCTTCCCGGCCGCGGCCCGTTGACCGGTGGCGCCAGCGCCTTGACCGCCAGCGACCGCGAGCCCGGCCGCGGGAAAACGGCCGCTCCCGGTCCCGTTGCCGTGACCAGCACCAGTCCAGACGCAACCGCAGGAAGGCAACTGTCATGTCAAAGATCCAGCACGGCGACCGCCGACCGCCCGCCGCCGCGCCGGGCCGGGCCGCCCGGCCGGGCGACGTCCTCGAGGCCCACCGGCGGGCCGGCCGTTACTTCGAAGCCGCCGGGGTGCGCAGCTTCGTGCGCGAACAGGGAACCGGGCCCGCGGTGCTGTGCATCCACGGGATGATCGGCACCTCGTTCCTGTACCGGAAGGTGCTGGCCGAACTGGCCGACCGCGGCCTGCGCGGCGTGGCGTTCGACCTGCCCGGCTTCGGCCTGGCCGAGCGCCCGCCCGGCTACGACTACAGCTGGCCGGGGCTCGGGAAGTTCTGCGTGGCCGCCGTCGACGAGCTCGGCCTGGACCGCTTCCACCTGGTCGTGCACGACATCGGCGGGCCGGTCGGCTTCGAGCTCGCGGCCGCCGCCCCCGGCCGGGTCGCCTCGCTGACCATGCTCAACACCACGGTCGACGTGACCGACTTCAAGTCGCCCTGGACCATGGAGCCGTTCCGCCATCCCGGTCTCGGGGAGGCGTGGATGAAGTCGCTGAACGCGCCGGCGTTCCGGTTCCTGATGCGGCTACAGGGCATCGGCGATCCCGCCTCGGTGTCCAAGGCCGAGCTCGACACCTACCTCGCGCTGGTGAAGGGGCCCGACCATGGGCGCGCGTTCCTGCAAATCATGCGCAGCAGCCGGCGCTCGGCGCAGGAGCAGGCCCGGTACCGCGCCGCCGTGCGCGACGTGCCCTACCCGGTGCAGGGCGTCTGGGCCGCCGACGACCCCACGATGACGCTGGCCGTCTACGGCGAGAAGGCACGCGCCGCCGCGGGCCTCCCCCGCTTGTCCACCGTGCCCGGCAAGCACTTCCCGCAGGAGGACCAGGCGCCCGCCATCGCCGAGAAGATCGCCGAACTGGCCCTCGGGGAGCCGCAACGCCCCGCCCGGCCCGGGCCCGGCGGCTCCGGGACCCGGGGCGCCGCCGGTTAGGGGCCGTCGAGCTCGGCGAGCCGGCATCATGACCGTTGCGTAGAGGCGATACGAATACGCTCGGCGGCGTGGACAATTTGATCGCGCTGGTCACCGGCGCCAACAAGGGGATCGGCATCCAGATCGCACGCCAGCTGGCCGGCGCGGGCCTTACCGTCTACGTCGGCTCGCGCGACGCCGCCCGCGGGGAGCAGGCCGTGGCCGAGATCGGCGGCGACGCCCGGCGGGTGGTCCTGGACGTGACCGACGCGGCGAGCATCGCCGCGGCCGCGCGCCAGGTCGACGCGCTGGACATCCTGGTCAACAACGCCGGTATCTCCGGCGACGACAAGACGGCCGACCAGGAAGCCACCGCCACCTTCCGGCGCGTCTACGAGACCAACGTGTTCGGCGTCGTCGCGGTGACCAATGCCTTCCTGCCGGCGTTGCGCCGGTCCGCGCACCCGCGGGTGGTGAACATCTCCAGCAGCACCGGATCGCTGACCTGGGCGACCGGGCCGCAGTTCCCGCACCGGGGCGGCTTCGCCGCCTACCGGTCGTCCAAGACGGCGCTGAACGCGCTGACCGTTTTCTACGCCCAGGCCCTGGCCGACGAGGGCATCAAGGTCAACGCGCTGGCACCCGGGCTGCGCCGGACCGATCTCAACGCCACCGCCGCCGCCAGCGACGGCGACCCGGCCGAGGCCGCGGCGGCCGCGGTCCGGCTGGCACTGCTGCCCGACGACGGGCCCACCGGGGAGTTCTTCTCCTGGGACGGAGCCCCGGTCCCCTGGTAGCTGCCGCCCGTGGCCCTAGCGCGGCTCGAATCCCGGGCACTGGGTCACGGGGAGACGCGGGTAGCGGACCAGCGCGGGATCCCACGCGGCGCGCAGGCACCGGAGGTAGGCGGTGCCTCGCCGGGTCTGGTTGAGCTTGGCGTGCCAGGCAGGCACCGCACAGGCCGGGCTCTGCGCCGAGCCCCGGCGCCGCGGCGTCAGGCGGCCGGTCGGTCATGACACGCAGGATATGCCCGGGTCTGCCAGGCTAGCGCCCGGTCCAGGAGCTGATTTCCATGCCGTCCTCGACCGGGAACGCGACGGTCACGTATCCGCTGGCCGGGTTCCGGATGTAGTCGAGGTACTCGGCCATGCTGGCGTGGGTGATGTCGTCGGCGGCGACCAGGGCACCAGGGCCGAGCTTGGGTTCCAGCAGGTGGAGCACGGGCAGGCAGAGGTTCTTCCACCCGTCCAGCAGGACCAGCCGGATCGGGCCGGGCACGCTGGCGAGCGTCTGCAGCGCATCGCCGACCAGGATCGTTACCGCGTCGCTGACGCCTGCTTGCTGCAGGTTCGACCGGGCCGCCTCGGCCTTCCTGGTGCTCAGCTCGGTGGTCACGACGTGACCGGTGCCGTTGTCGGTGACGGCAGCGGCGAGGTAGATGGTCGAGATGCCGAACGAGGTGCCGAACTCGACCACGGTTTCCGGCCGGATGGCCCGGACCAGCGCGTACAGGAGCTTGCCGGCCTGGTCCGAGATGGGCATGTAGAAGTCCTGGAAGGCCTCGGCCCGCTCGCGGGCGGGCGCTGTGGCCCAGGACGCCTGCCCCGGCGGCGGGGGCGGGAGCGCGTTCTCGTCATCGCGAGCGGCCGCGGCGAACAGCCGGCCGAGCACGGCGTCAAGCTGAGGATCGCTAAGCGTGGTAGCCATGCCTCTACTCTAGACACAACGTTGCGTCTAGACAAGAAGTGGGTATCCTGGCCGGATGGCGGCTCGTGATCACGACAGGGCAGGCGGACGAGGCGGCGGCCCGGGGACGGTCACGCCGGGCCCGGGGGGCGCCGGCGGGGCGCGCCACCACGGCAACCGGCACGGACGAAGCGAAGCGGCGCGGATGGCGGTCCTGGAGGCGGCCGACGACCTGCTCGTGGAGCTCGGGTTCGCCGGGGTGACGATCGAGGGCATAGCGGGCCGGGCCGGCGTCGCCAAGCAGACCATCTACCGCTGGTGGGACTCTAAGACCGACATCCTGTTCGATGCCCTGGCGGTGGACGCAGCCGAGTACTTCACCGTCCCCGACCACGGAGACCTCGGCAGCGACCTGCGTGATCAGCTGGCCCAGCTCGCCGCGTTCTTGACCAGCACGGACGCGGGCGCGGTCTGCCGGGCCATCGCCGGGCAGGCCCAGCACGACCCCGCGGTCGCGGCCCGCTTCACGGCCGAGTTCGCGGCCCCCCAGCGCGAGCGCGAGCGCGTGCCGTTCCTGCGGGCCCGGGGCCGCGGCGAGCTGGACCCGGCCGCCGACATCGACCTGGCCATCGACCAGCTGGCCGGCCCCGTCTACTACCGGGTGCTCGTCACCGGGCAGCCCGTCCCGCACCAGTTCACCGACGCTCTCGTGGACCGCTACCTGGCCCAGGCCGGACTGCGCTTACGGCTTCGGCGTTCCTGCGCCGGCCAGGGCGCGGTTCAGGCGGACCGGAGGCCGTCCCAGGACCAGCGCGGCACCGGGAGGTCCGGCGGGATCTTCGTGTCGTGGGGGTGGGACAGCGCCACCTCGTCGACCGCCCACTGCATGTAGGCGCGGAGCGCGGCGCGGAACGCCGGGTCGGCGGGCAGCCCGGCGTCGTCGGCCGCGCGGACGAAGCAGTCCACGAAGCGCCGGCCCAGATCGGCCATGTCTCCCATGCCGGCGTGCATGAGGACCAGGGCGGACTGGTCGCCGCACTCCCGCGAGTACGCCGGCGGGCCGCCCATGACCTCCGCCCAGTAGGCGGCGAGCCGCTCGACGTGCTGCGGGTGCTGGCCCGGATGGGAGAACGGGTGGTTCAGCTCGGGGTCCGCCAGGCACCGCGCGTGGTGCGCGGCGGCCAGCGCGAGGAACGCCGGTTCCCCGCCCGCGAACTCGTACAGCGTCGGTCGCATAGCGCGAGCATGCCATGGTCCGCCCAGCGCGCGAGCCGCCGGCCCGCGGGGTCCGGTTCTTGCAGGCTGCGGTGATGCAGGACGGAGACCGGGAGGCCGAAGCCAGCGCTCCGGGACCGCGCGGGCGGGCAGGCAGAAGCCAGCGGGACGTCACGGAGAGCTGTGGTCAGCCGCCGGCGACCGCGGCTGGGCCGACTCGACCCCGTCGAGCAGTTGCCGCACCGCCGTGGTGTACCGCCCCAGCGCGCCGCGGCCGTCACGGGTGAGCTCCACCGAGGTCCGTGCGGTGACGCCGCGGCCTGTTTTCTCGGTCCGCACGTAACCGGCGTCCTCCAGCTTGCGCAGGTGCGTGATCAGATTGCCGGGCGTCAGCCCGATCAGGTCCTGCAACCTGGTGAAGGACAGGTTGTCGCCCTCGGGCAGCGCGGCCAGCGTGACCATGATGCGCAACCGCGCGGGCACGTGGATGACCGGGTCGAGTTCGTCCTGGCTCATCAAGCGCGCTGCCCCGGCCGGACGGCCGCCACCAGCACGAACGCCAGGCCCGCGGCCAGCGAGCCCACGGCCCAGACCCCCACCGGGCCGGCAAACGCGCTGGTGGCCGCTACGATGATCAGCCAGATGCCCAGGCCGAACACCGACCAGTTCAGCACGAAAGCGGAGCTGAAGGCGTAAGCCATCCCGGTGACCAGCATGGGCGCGGTCGCCCCGTATATGCCGATTACCGACCAGCTGGCCCCGGCGTGGAACAGTGCGGCCTCCAGCAGGTACACCCCCGCGATCGCGATCACGTAGGACAGCAGGGCGACGCGCCGCTGCCGCGCGGACCAGCCGCCGACGCCGGCGAACGCCCGGCCCACCACAACCACCGTGACCACCACGGCCGCCGCGGCGAGCAGGGTCAGCACCGCCAGCGCCGCGCTGCCCGGCCCGTGATACGGGTGCTGCCCGCGCACCGACAGCCATACCGTGCCGTAACCGATGAGGTACAGCAGCCCGTAGGTCGTGAACAGCAGCCGGAAGCTGACGCGCAGCTCATGCTCGGCCCGCTCGCGCGCCTCCTGCAAGATGGCCGCCGCTCCCAGGGCGTCCATGCCCGTCCCCTCATCGGGGTCCGCGCCGTCTTTCATGGCGGCCCTCTCGTTCATGCCAGCTCCTTCGTTAACTTTGTACTGCAAAGCTATCTCACTTTGCCATGCAAAGTCAAGGCCGGCGCGCATCGCGGAGCCATGGCGGGCCGACGCCCGCGGCGTTGTGGCCGTCGTCCTGCCATCCGGCCGGAACGCGGCGGCATGACTTCGGCTGACGGGAGACGCAGGCCGCCCGGCAGAATGGCTGCATGGATCTTGGCTTGCGCGACCGGGTCTACCTGGTCACCGGCGGCAGCCGGGGGCTCGGGTTCGCCGCGGCCCAGGCGCTCGGGGGCGAGGGGGCGCGCGTCGTGCTCAGCGCTCCACACGAGGCCACTGCCGCGGCGGCAGCCGCCCGCCTCACGCCGGACGTCACGACCGCCGCCGTGGCCTGGGTCGTCGCGGACAACGCCGATCCCGATACCCCCGGCCGGCTGATCGCCGCGGCCCGGGACCGCTTCGGCCGCCTGGACGGGGCGCTGATCAGCGCGGGCGGAACGCCGTCCGGGACCATCACGGGCACCGCGGACGACGCGTGGCGGTCCGCGTTCGAGAGCGTCTTCCTCGGCGCCGTCCGGCTGGCCCGGGTTCTCGCGGTGGACCTGGGCGGGCCCGGCGACGGTACCAGGACGGGCGCCCGCACCGGGACCGGCGGCTCGATCGCGCTCGTACTGGGGGCCGAGGTGCGCGCCCCCCTGGCCGACCTGGCCATCTCCAACGGGTTCTTCCCCGCCCTGGCCGGCGTGGTGAAGACGCTCACCGACGAGCACGGCCCGTCCGGGGTCCGGGTCAACGGGCTGCTGCCGGTCCGGATCGCCACCGACCGGGTCCGCGAGCTCGACGCGCTCAGCGGGGATCCCGATGAGGTGCGGGCCCGGCTGTCCCAGCGCATACCGCTGCGCCGGTACGGCGAGCCGGAGGAGTTCGGGCAGGTCGCCGCGTTCCTGCTCTCGCCCGCCGCGTCCTACATCACCGGCGCGATGATCCCGGTCGATGGCGGCGCCATCCGCTCGATCTGATCAGTCCGGGAGGGTCTCGACCGTGCCGGCGGCGATGGCGCGGACGAGCTGCGCGTGGTCCCGCTCGTTCTGGTCGGCGTACTCGCGGGCGAAGCGGACGATCGCGTCGGTGAACTTGCGCCCGTTCCCGATGTAGCCGTCGATGGCCACCGGGTCCCCGGTGCGGGCGTGAGCGCGGGCGAGCGTGCCCCCGCACGCGGTGGCGAACTCGGCCAGGCGGGGGGCGATCAGGTCGGTGCTGGGGATTATCTTCATGTCCCGGAACTGCCGTATGTAGTAATCCCGCCCGTGCAGCGACCCCCAGCCGACGAAGATGTCGGTGGCGCTCTGCATCAGCCGCTTGCCGCTGATCACCCGCGCGCCGTGGTTGTCGTGACGGCTGGGCTGGGTGTACGCCTCGTATACCGACGGGCCGGCCTGCTTGACCTGCAGGAACAACGGATCAGCGCCGCTGCGCCCCTCCAGGAGCACCAGGTAGACCCGCATGCCCACGCTGCCCACCCCCACGACCTGGCGGACCACGTCGACCACGGTGAACCGGTCGAACAGGGCCCGCCGGTCCTCCTGCAGGGTCAGCCGGTAGGAGGCCAGCAGGTGGCCGGCGAGATCGGCCTGCTCGTCGTCGCTGATCGCGACGCGGACCGGGGATCCTCGGTGATCCGCGGGCGCCCGTGCGCCATCGCCGTGAGCTTGGCGAACGCGCCGCGGCTGGTGCGGCGCTGGCGCTTTTTCTCGATGTGGACCGAGACCCGCCCGCGGTCGGCCGGCTCAAAGTAGTTGATCAGGCTGTCGACGTGCGTCCCGTCGTACCAGATGTCAAGCTCGGGCAGCGTGGTATACCGGCGCATGCGCCGGCAGTAGGCGGCCACGCCGGCGGTCACCGCCGCGGCGGCCCGCGACGGCTTGATCCGATTCTCCCGCGCCGCGACCACGACGCTGGCGGCAAAGCGCCTGACGTCCCACTCGAACGGGCCGGGCAGGGTCTCGTCGAAGTCGCGCAGGTCGAACAGCAGGTTCCGCTCCGGAGTGGCCCACAGGCCGAAGTTCAGCAGGTGAGCGTCTCCGCAGAGCTGCACCGTCAGCCCGCTGTCGGGCCGGGAGGCCAGGTCGGCGGCCATGACCGCCGCCGCCCCCCGGTAGTAGTTCCACGGGGAGGCCGCCATGCGCTGATGTCGGATGGGCAGCAGGCCGGGAATCCGGATCTGGTTCTGGGCCAGGATCGACTCCAGCGCGCCGTGCCTGCGATCCGCCTCGTCCCAGTGCCCCAGCCCGCCCCGGGGGGCCCGTTGCCGGGCCGCCTTCCCGGACGCGCGCCGATCGCCGCTCGTGGCCGGCAGGTCACGCAGCTCCGCGGCGGCGGTGGATGCTTCCGTCATGATCCGGTCCTCACCCATGGCGGCCGGCGGATTACGCCCGGCGGCGAATGAACATCTGCTCGTCCAGGCGCCAGGTCCGGCGGCCGTCGCCGGACACCTCCCCCGTCCAGCGGAACGAGTCCGCCGCGATGTCCCGGAAGCACCAGCGTTCGGGCGGGTCGTCGTCGATCCCGTTGAGGACGATTTCGGCGCCGTCCGGGCGGCCGATGAAGCGGCGGACCCGGCCGCTGCGCGGATCGATCCAGGTCGACCGCCACGCCGCGATGGACGGGTCATAGAAGCGCAGGGTCGTCCCGTAGAAGGGCCGCACGCCGGCCGCGGGCGACCCGGAGGCCGGCACCTTCCACACGTCCTGGACGGCGCGGCCGCCCAGGACCCACCCGAAGTGCAGCTCGCCGGTCATGGTCGCGGGCTGCCCGTTACGGTCCGTTCCGTGCCATTCGATGTCCCACGCCCCGACGAAGCGCCCGAACAGGCGGAGTTGCTCGGCGTACGCGGGATCCGGGCCTGCCGCGTGCAGCGCGGCGGCAAGATCATCAAGGTGGCGGCTGTCCATGCCGTTAACCTAACGGCAACCCGGTCACGGCGTGCCTGGCCAGTCCCGCTGGTACACCGAGACGTGCCCGCCGCTGGCCGGGCCGAACGGCCGCCGGTCCCAGTCCGCGTAGCGTTCCCGCAGCCGGAGGCCGGCCTGGCCGGCCATCAGGTCCAGCTCGGCCGGCCAGCAGTACCGCAGGGCCACCGGCCGCAGGCGGATCCCCCGGCCGTCCAGCGTGACGGCCTGGGTGGTGATGCGCTGGGCGGCGGCGTCGTGACGGGACAGCTCAGCCAGCACGGCGTCCTCGGTCACGATCCTGGCCTGGGCCCGCTGGCCCCGGTCGAACCGCGCCACGTCCGGGACGAAGCATTCGATCACGAACGACCCGCCGGGCTCCAGGACCCGGGCGGCGTTGCGGAAGCAGTCCGCCTGCCGGGCCTGGCTGAGCAGGCCGAACAGCGAGTTGAACACCAGGTACACCAGCCGGAACGGCCCGCCGGCCGGCCCGTCGGCCATGTCTCCGATGGTCACCGGGATCGACGCGCCGCCCGGCTTGGCGCGCAGCCGGGCCACCATCGCCTCCGAGGCGTCCACGCCCTCGACGGTGATCCCCCGGGCGGCCAGGGGGAGCGCGACCCGGCCGGTTCCGACGGCCAGCTCCAGCGCCCGGCCGTCGCCGGCCAGCCGGGCGAGGAATTCCACCGCGGGCGCCGGGTCGAGGTACCCGTGCTGCTCGTCATAGACTCCCGCCCACCGCTCACCGTAGAACGCGGGGTCGTCAAAGCCGGTCATGCCGGCCACCCAAGCAGACCGCGGCCGCCCGGCGCCACCCGTTTCCCGGTCCGGCCACACGCCGCCGGCAACAGGCTCCCCCGAGGCGTCAGCTCAGGCACAGCCGGTCAGAGGTGCGCGAGCACGCGGTCGAGGGGCCGGGGAACCCGGCTGAGGTCGAGCGCGCGGGCGAGCAGCCGCGCGTACTGGCTCTTCCGGCCGGACCGGGTGCCCATGAACCGGTGCAGCTGCTCGGCGGGGCTGTCTCGCTGGTGCGCGGGCTGCTTCTGGAACGTCCGGAAGGACCGCAGCTCGCCCTGGGCCTGGATGATCTGCTCGACCGCGGCCGGGCCGACGGCACGGATCAGCTCGTCTTCCAGGTCAGCGGTGCACACGTAGAAGCCGAGCGCCTCCATGCTGGCGCGGGACACGCTGGCGCCGAGGCCGGCCCGTTCAAAAGCGCGCCGGAAGTAGCCTTCCTCGCCGGCGTCGCACAGGCCAGCCACCTTGACGCCGATCCCGTGCGGGCCCAGCAGATCCAGGTAGTGGCCGACGTTGGCCGCGCCGCCCATGGCGAAAACGCAGATGCCTCCGCGGCCGAGCTCCTGGCCGCGCCGCTGGGCCAGGGCCTCCAGCGCGGCCCGGTCGCTCATCCCCTCGACCAGCACGACCGCCTGCGACTCGGTGACCCGGGCTAGATCGACGCTCGCGATGCCGGGCAATTCGCCGGGCCCGTCGGCGCCGGCTGTCCGTCTCACATGCTGAGTCTGACGGCCAGGCATCCGCGAGTCGAACCGTTAACTCCTTCACCATTTATCGATTCGGCCAGGGTTGCGCGGCGCCTTCCCGCGGGGCAGCCCGGAGGGCACAATGGGGCGGTGACAAATCCCCAGGGGGGAACGGTGTGCCCGCAATGCGGCAGCACCGCGGCCGTGCATTCGATCGAAGAGCTGGCCGACGCCCTGGTGGCCGGGCTGCGGGACGGCTGATCCCAGCCCGGCCGCGCCGGCCGACTGTCGTCCCTAGCGCGGGGCCGGCCGGGCGGTCGTCTGGCCGACCTCGATCAGGTGACCGTCCGGGTCGCGGATGTACGCGCGGATCTCGCGGCCGTGATCCTTCGGCTCGGTCAGGAACTCGGCTCCGCGCGCTGACCACTGCGCGTAGGAGGCGGCGATGTCCGCCACCCTGAGGTTGAGGAACGCGCTGGCGCGGTCTGGGTCGGCCGGCGGAGCGAGCGTCACCGTGGGCTTGTCGTCGGTCGGGCCGCCGCCCGAGTTGAGGATCAGCCAGCTGTTGGCCATCCGCATGATGACCGGGTCGCGTTCCAGCACGACCCTCGCGCCGAACACCGTGCGATAGAACTCACGGGACCGGTCCTGGTCGGAGACCACCAGGAAGTGAGTGACCACGAACCCGCTCTGCGGATCAGGGAAGTCGTTCTCGGTCATGTGGATCCTCCTCGCGACCGTACGGGCCATGAGCCCGTCAGCTGACGTCCTTCCCCGCCCGCTGCCCCGGCATCCTCGCGGTGGTTAGCCCGGGAAGTCGATCCGCTCGACCGACTTGCCCCGGCCGACCAGGACCACCGCCACCATCTCGGGCGGGAACAGGCCGTGGTCGACCACCCCGGGCGTGGCCGACAGCCAGGCGGCCAGTGCGGCCGGGTCGCCGGCCGGCCCGTGGTAGTCCGCGATCACGCCGCCGTCGGGGCTGGGCGGCACATCGCGCGGCGACACCGGGGCCACCCGGCGCATCGTGGCGCGCAACCCGAACGACAGCAGCTCGAGGGGAATGGGGGCGTGCAGGACCTCAACCGGCTTGGACGAGTCGACGATGACCGCGAACCGGTCCGCGGCCGCGGCAATGATCTTCTCTCGCGTGTGCGCGCCGCCGCCGCCCTTGACCAGCCAGCCGTCGGGGGCGACCTGGTCCGCGCCGTCGATGGTGATGTCGAACCGGTCGATGCCCGCGACGTCCTCGATCTTCAGGCCCAGCTCGCGCGCGGCCTGCTCGGTGCGCGGCGAGGTGGCGGCGCACAAGATGTCCAGCGACCGCCGGGCCAGGGCCGGGAGCAGATAGGCGACCGTCGACCCGGTGCCGAGCCCGACGGTCATGCCGTTTTCGACCAGCTCCGCTGACGCCTCGGCGGCGAGCTGCTTCTCCCGCTCGATGCTCATGACCCGGTAACTCCTGAGGTCGGTGCCGCGGCACGGTCGGCCATGATCAGGGAGGCCGCGGCCTCGACGCGGCCCGCCGGGATGGTGGTATCGCCGACCAGGAGCCGGGCCAGCGGATCCTTCTTATCCTCGCCGGTGACCAGCCACAGCAGCTGGCGGGCGCGGGCCAGCGCCGGATAGGTCAGCGTCATCCGCACCCGGTCCTGATACGGCCGGGTCAAGGCCACCAGGCGGTCGGTGACCGACAACACCGGGTCCCCCGGCACCAGCGAGGCCGTGTGCCCGTCCGGGCCCAGGCCCAGGTGAACCAGGTCAAACTGCCCCGGCAGCGAAGCCGCGTAGGACGCGGCCGCCGCCGCCAGGTCGCTGTCGTTGACCGGCATGGCCCGCACCTGCGCCGGGGCCGAGCCCAGCGCCTTGACCAGGTGGGTCAGGTTCCGGTCGGGGTCACCGGGCGGGGCCACCCGCTCGTCCACCTGGTAGATCACCACCTGCTCCCAGGGAACGCTCTCCGAGGCGAGCTCGGCGAACATCGCCCAGGGGGTGTGCCCGCCGCTGACCGCGAAGTGGAAGCTGCCGGTGGCCGCCACGGCCGCACGAGCCCGCTTGGCCACGAACGCCGCCCCGGCCGCGGCCACCGCGCCGGGATCGGCCAGCGCCTCAAGATCGTGATGCATGGGCCTACTCTCCTTAGCCTTCAGTGTCCGATTGTGCCGAACGAGCGCGTTGGTCACGCGCTCACGCCTTTGGTCAGTGCCTGGGCCCGCTGGCTTTCCGCGTGGGCGAAGGCTGGTTCCATGACGTCGAGGTCTTCCTGAGCCAGCCCGTGTGACGTCGCTACCTCAGGCCAGCGGGCCACCGACCGCGCGACCTGAGCCAGGATGGCGAGCGCGTCAACCGGGTCCAGGCGGAAATAGCTGGCGACGCTCATGAGGGTGTCCACGCTGGCGCGCGCGTCGGTGAAGTCGACGGCGGTGCTGAGGTTCTTGGGCCCGGGAGCTGGGTTGGGATTCAGGTCGAACGCCGGCGACAAGTTCCACGAGGCGCCGCGTCCGTGCAGGAATCCGTGATTCCGGAGA
Source organism: uncultured Actinomycetota bacterium (assembly GCA_963834695.1). Taxonomy (GTDB): domain Bacteria; phylum Actinomycetota; class Actinomycetes; order Streptosporangiales; family Streptosporangiaceae; genus JASHPR01. Next base: position 79,805 of record CAWIDQ010000038.1, on the reverse strand, counting down.
TGGTCGTCGGTATTGGAGATCAGGATGGAGAAAGCTACCCGCCGCCACAGCTGACGCAGATCCTCGGTCACGCTCGCGGACCGTTCCTCGATCACGGCCGCGATCTCGAGGTAGCTACGCCGGTCGCCGTAACCGGCCTGGAGCATCGTCAGCGCGCTGGCGTAGCCAACGCGGGCTCCGTCGCGGCGGTCGAACCGTTCGACGATGAGCACGGGACGGCCTGCGGCCTGCAGCAGCTGGGAGCGCGGGACGGTGATACCCGCGTCCCGGGCCAGATCGAGCGCGACCTTCTCCCACGCCATTACGTTCCACGTGTCCCAGCTCACGCTGGGGAACTTGGCTATCGCGACGCGGCCGTCGCCGTCCACCACGTGCGCCTTCGGCCGCGCGCCGCCCAGGGAACCTCCCGCCCGCACCAGGAGCCGGAGGTCTTCGTAGTCAGCGGTGTCCCGCTCGGCCAGCGCGGCCACATCAAGCAGCGCCGGAAGATCCGCCAGCACCGGTGGTCGCGAGTTCTCGGCCGCGAGGAACGGCGGCTGGCCACCGAGCCGGAACCGCAGCGCGCCCTCCCGCAGGTCGTCCCGGACGCCGAGCAGCAGGTCGGCCTCGCTGATCGAGCGCGGGACGGTGGCCATGGCCTTTGCCTGCACCCGCTCCGCCCCGCGGACGAGCATCCGCCCCCACCGGTCGGGCAGGGTGTCAGCGAACGCGCCGAACAGCACGCGTCCGGCAGGCGCCAGATGGACCCCGGCGACCAGGGGTAGCGCCGGATCCAGGGCGTAGGCGCCGGGACGTGCCAGGTAGCTGTCGTCATAGACGAAGCTGGCCGACTCGGCCCCCTCGATTCGGCTTGAGTACATCCGGCCGGCCAGCAGGTTCTGATGTCCGACCGCGACGAAGACCTCGACCTCGCTGCTCACGGCCTTCACTGTAGAGGAGCATTAAATGATCTCCGGGCCGGAGCACGACCACCGAACCGGCCCCTCCGGGCCGACGTCCACATCTCCCGGCGCGGCCAGAGGCATCTTTTCACGCCTCTGGTCGTCTTCCCGGTGGATATGCCCCGTTTAGTGGTCACCGAACGCGTGAGAAGTGAAGATGATCACGGTAGAACTGTGGCTCCTGGGGTCTTGACATATCGAACTACTGTTCGAATACTGGCCGGATGGGCGGTCGTGATGCGCCGTGGTGCCCCCCCATCGTGGAGATGAGCGACGGGATGGTCGGCCACCTGCTCGCCTGGGAGATGCACGAGCGCGACGGCTCGTGGCATGCGTGGGTCTCCTGGGTCCAGGAGACCGGAGGCCGTCACGTGCACAAGGTGGTCGACGTCCGGGCCGGCAGCTTGCGGCCCCTGGAGCACCCGGACGCGTACTCCGCCGTCCCGCGGCGGGTCCGCGGCAGTGACGGGCTGATCCGGCCGTGGTCCGGCGAGTCCCGCTGACGCGCAGGAGTCCGCCGGTCCGGCGATCACGCGCTTCATGGCGGGTTCAGAAGCATAGCTAGGTCGGGGTAAAGCATCGTCGCCGAACCTCATGGCCATGCATGCGACCGAATACACACCCCTGGCCCCCACAGAGTCCATGTCCGGGACGCTCATCAAATCCGGGCCCGGGACGCGGCTCGCCGACCGGACCGGCCTGCGGCCAGCGCAGGCCCAGGTAGAGATCGTGATCCCCGTCCACGATGAAGAACGTGACCTCGGGCCGAGCATCCGGCGGCTGTGTTCGTACCTCGATGACAATTTCCTTTCGCCGCCAGCGGCTCCGGGAGCGGGGCAGGAGGGGCGGGCGGCCCGGGCGGAGGCTCCGGGGCCGCGGCCCAGATCACCGCGTGGGTCAAGGCACATTTCACCGCGAAGACCGTGGGCGGGATGGCCGTCTACGACCTCACCACACCGACGGCGGGATCCTGACCTCTGGATAAAAAAACTAGCCCGCCGCTGCCCGCTCCACTTCGGCGAAGAACTGGAGCAGAATATGTTGATGAGGGTCGTCGCGACCCGGATCGACTGGGATGGCACCTTGCTGCGCCGCATGGTGGATACCGCCCATTGCAGCGATGGCCCCCGCTGGGAAGACCTAGCCTGCCGCGCGGTGGCCGCTCCGCCGCCGTACCGGGCGGATCCCGGCGCCGTCATCTACCAGGTCAGCCTGGATGGCGGCCGGGAGGTACTGGTGACCGAGCACGACCTTGACGGCCTGCTGCTGGATCTGGTCACCGCGGTGCTGGCGATGGGCGAGGAGGTATCGGGCCGCGCGGATACCCCCCGGTTTCGCTGATCGCCTCGGCGAGCCCCGCTGGCGCCGGCAGCGGCCTCCTCGCGCGGATGTCGTCACTTGTAAGCTTGTAAGCGCCACCGTGGAAGGGGAACCGCATGCGCAACGGTGAGGGAGCCCTGGCTGGGAAGGCCACGTCATGACCGAGCCCGCGGACGCCCCGCCCGGCGCGGCGCTTGCCCCGGCCCGTCCCGCCGCACCGGATCACCGGTGGCTGATCCTGGGCATCATCGGGCTCGCACAGCTCATGATCGTGCTCGATGCGACGATCATGAACATCGCGCTGCCGACCGCCCAGCGGGATCTCGGGTTCTCCGTCGTCGACCGGCAGTGGGTGGTCACCGCGTACGCGCTCGCGTTCGGCAGCCTGCTGCTGCTGGGCGGCAAGCTGGCCGACCTGCTCGGCCGCAAGGTGACGTTCCTGGCCGGCCTGATCGGATTCGCCGCCGCGTCGGCGGTCGGCGGGGCGTCGGTGAACTTCACCATGCTGGTGGCGGCGCGGGCCTGCCAGGGGGCGTTCGGCGCGCTGCTCGCGCCGTCGGCGCTGTCGCTGCTCGCCGTGACGTTCACCGACCCGCGGGAACGCGGCCGGGCCTTCGGCGTGTACGGCGCGATCGCCGGCGCCGGCGGCGCGATCGGGCTGCTGCTGGGCGGGATACTCACCGAGTACCTGTCCTGGCGCTGGTGCCTGTACGTGAACCTGATCTTCGCCGGCGTAGCGGTCACCGGCGCCGTGACCCTGTTGCGCCGGCAGCACCCGCCGGGAAAGCCCAGGCTGGACCTGCCCGGCGCGGCGCTGGTCTCCGGCGGGATGTTCTGCATCGTCTACGGGTTCTCCAACGCCGCCTTGCACAGCTGGCACAGCCCTTCGACCTGGGGATTCCTCGTCGCCGGGGTGATCCTGCTGGCCGGGTTCGCCTGGCGGCAGGTCCGCGCGCCGCAGCCGCTGCTGCCGCCGCGGATCGTGGCCGACCGCAACCGCGGCGGCGCCTACCTGACCATGCTGATCGCCGCCACCGGCATGTTCGGGGTCTTCTTGTTCCTCACCTACTACCTGCAGCAGACCCTGGGCTTTTCACCCGTGGTCACCGGCGTGGCGTTCCTGCCGCTGATCGCCTGCCTCATGGCGTCCTCGATCACCTCGAACGTCGCGCTGATGCCCCGGGTCGGGCCCCGGCCGCTGGCCCCGACCGGGATGCTGCTCGCCGCCACCGGCCTGGCCTTGCTGACCAGGATCGGCGTGCACTCCAGCTACGCCACCGCCGTCCTGCCCTCACTGCTGATCATCGGCGTGGGCTTCGGCCTGGTGTTCGCGCCGGTGTTCAACACCGGCACCTTCGGCGTGGCCCCCCAGGACGCCGGGGTGGCCTCGGCCACCATCAACACCGGGCAGCAGCTCGGCGGCTCGATCGGCACCTCCCTGCTCAACACCATCTTCGCCAGCACCGTGGCGAGCTACATCGCCGCCCACCTCAGCCCCGCCACCGTGGTGCACGGCCGTCCCAGCCTGCAGCTGACCGGGCTCGCCCTGATCCACGGGTACACCACCGCGTTCTGGACGGCCGCCGCGATCCTCGCCGGCGGCGCGATCATCTCCGTGGCGCTGTTCCGCAACGGGCCGTTGCGCCAGCCCAGCCAGCCGGACCAGCCTGGTGACGTGGCGCAGGTCACCAGGACGCCCGCCGCGGTGAGCCAGAGCCCGGCTCCGCCGGCCCCGCCCTCACCCCAGGCATCAGCGCCGTGACGTAGGCCCGCCGCAGAACGCGGCGGCGCCGCACAGGGCGGATTCTGGGCGAATGCGGACGCCGTTGGTACGCAACACGTCACGCACGTCGATGATCAGGGGGAAGACCTCGCGGTTCCAGTCCTGGCCTTGCTCGTCCCACGCCCGCTGCTCGGCCTCAACGGCCATCCGGTCCTCGGCGAACACGCGCTCGGTGAAGCGCCGGATGAGCGGCCAGGCGAGATGAAGGGCCCCGGGGAGCGGCGGCTTCTCGATCATGAGCAGGCCGTAGACGTGATTGGTGCGCTGCTCGGCATCCTCCGGTACGTAGGCCACCCAGAGGGAGAACGCCGGAAGTTCGGCGTGCTCGGGGACCAGCTGGAGGGTCTGGTACGGGTACCCGGTGCGGATCGTGATGACGTCGGACGATTTGCCGCCGCCCATGCCGTCCCGGGCGAGCAGGCCAGCGCCGCGGTTCTTCTTCCCGCCGACATGGGTGAATAGGTACCGGGCCTCCACCGATTGCGGGCCGGTGTCGTAGCCGAGCAGCTTGGGCTGGAGCCTGCCGACGATGCCCCGGTGCAGAAACTGGTGGTTCATGTCGAGGAGGTTCTCGTGCATGAACGAGTAGTGGCAGCGGACGGTGCGGGAAAACGTCATGGTCTTGTGCCGGGCGGAATCGAACTCCGGCAGCTCGGGTAGTGCTGTCGTGGCCGCCTGCCGCGGATCGCCGGGGAAGACGAACACTAGCCCGCAAGCTTCGCGAGCCGGGTAGGCGCGGACACCGCGCGGCGGCCGCCCGGCGTCCTTGGGCAGATACGGTATCTGCGAGATGCGGCCGTTTCCGCGGTAGGCCCAGGCGTGGTAGCAACAGCGAAGCACGTCGCCTTCCACGACGCCCATGCTCAGCGGTACCTGGCGGTGAGCGCACCGGTCTTCCAAGGCGTATACCGTGCCGCTCTCGCCGCGATACAAGGCGATCCGCTCGCCGGCGAACGTTGCCGCGAACGTCTTTTTCTTCCGCACGCTCCGGGATACAGCGACCGGGTACCAGAAGTTCGGATTGATCCCGATGCGCCGAAGGTCGGCAATGGCTCCCGCCGTGATGGTCCCATTCTGCGCAGACGGCGTCTCCGTCATGTGCCCCCCCCGCTCCGCCCTTGATGGAGAGTAGCGGGCGGCATCTCCTGGTACACCGGATTACTGAAGTTGCTGAATTGCCGGTTACCGCGGCGAAGCGCTGCGGGGTGCGGCGCAGGCCACCCGAGCTGTGCGTGATGTCATATGCCGACCGGCCCGTGCCCTGGGGTCGGCCACGGCGGCCGACCTCACCGCGGTACGGGCGCGCGGACCCGAGGAGGTGACACGCGGCATGGCTGGCTCGGGAACGGCGCCGTCCACGTGGGCGCCGTTGCGCACGAGGACGTTCCGGACGCTGTGGATCGCGGCGCTGGCTGGCAACGTGGGCACCTGGATGCAGACCGTGGGCGCCCAGTGGCTGCTGGTCCATGATCCTCACGCGGCCCTCCTCGTCGCCCTGGTGCAGACCGCGACCGCGCTGCCCGCCGTCTTGTTCGCCCTGGTGGGCGGCGTGCTGGCGGACGTGCTCGACCGGGCCAGGCTGATGCTCGTGGTCCTGGTGTGCATGACCGTCGTCGGCGCGGCGCTGACCGCGCTGACCGCGCTGCACCGGATGCCGCCGGCGCTGCTGCTCACGTTCACGTTCCTGCTGGGCACCGGCACCATCCTGGTGCTGCCCGCCTACCAGTCGCTGGTGCCGGACCTGGTCCCGCGGCCGCAGGTGCCTGCCGCCTCGGCCCTCAACTCGATCAGCATCAACTCGGCCCGGGCCATCGGCCCGGCGATCGCCGGGCTGCTGATCGCCCGGATCGGCGTGGCCGCGGTGTTCGCGCTGAACGCGGCGGCCCTGTTGTCCTACGCGGTCGTGGTGGCGTTCCATCCCCGGCTCGGCGGGACGCGCGATTCCCGGAACGGTTCTTGCCGGCGCTGCGGGCCGGCCAGCGGTTTGTGCGCCACTCCCCCGTGGAGCGGCGCATCCTGCTGCGCACCGGCCTGTTCCTGGTGCCGGCCAGCTCCCTGTGGGCGCTGCTGCCGCTGATCGCCACCCGCCGGCTCGGCCTGGGCTCATCCGGCTACGGCCTGCTGCTCACCGCGCTGGGGATCGGGGCGATCGGCGGGGCGTTCCTGCTGCGCCAGGCCCGGGCCCGGCTGTCCGCCAACGCCATGGCCGCCGTCGCGAGCCTGCTCTACGCGGCGGTCCTGGTCGCGCTGGTGCTGTCACATGACCTGGCGCTCAGTGTTCTGGTGCTGCTGCCCGCGGGGGCCGCCTGGACGACGTTCCTGTCGAATGTCAATGCCGGGCTCCAGCTCTTCCTGCCCATGTGGGTCCGCGCCCGGGGCCTGGCCGTCTACCAGATGGTCCTGTTCGGTGCGCAGGCGGCCGGGGCGCTGCTGTGGGGGCTGGCCGCCGACGTCGGCGGGCTGACCCCGGCCTTCCTGGCTTCGGCCGCGCTCCTGGCGGCCGGCGCGGCCACGATCAGGTTCTGGCCGTTCTACCAGATCGACAACCTGGACAGCAGCCGGGTGCAATGGCCCGAGCCGCAGCTGATGATCAGCGCCGATCAAGACCGCGGGCCGGTCCTGGTGCGGATCGCCTACACCGTGGCCCCCGACAAGCAGCGGCAGTTCCTGGAGGTCATGCCCGATCTCCGCCTTTCGCGGGAGCGCACCGGGGCCATCGGCTGGGACCTGTATCAGGACGGCCAGAATCCGCGGTCGTTCGTCGAGCTGTTCACGGTCCCGACCTGGGACGAGCACCTCCTGCAGCACCGGGAGCGGCAGACCGGTACCGACCTCGAGTTCCACGACGCGGCCGCGGCGCTGTCCGACCCGCCGCCGCGGATCGGTCATTACCTGGCCGTCGGCTTGCGCCAGTAACGACACGCGCTACCCGCCACAGGTGCAGCGCCGCACGGACGGCAACCTTGCCCGGCCGCGCGGCGTAGTACCTGGTTAGAGGCTGTCGGCGAACCGCTTGATGTCGCCGACCGTGGCCGCGTAGACGTCGGGGATAGCCAGCCGGAAGATCGATTCCCCGCCGTGGACGAGCCCGAGGTTGATCCGCCCCACGACCGGGACGCCGGCCCGCAGGAGCTTGCGGTAGTAGGCCACGCCCTCGTCGCGCAGCGGGTCGAGTTCGTTGGCCGAGATGACGTGCGGCGGCAGCCCCTCGAGGTCCGCGACCTCGGCGAAATACGGCCAGCAGAGCGGGTTCTCGGCGTTGGCACCCGTCGGGTCGTAGATCGAGACCAGCAGGTCCATGATCTGGCATTCGATGAAGTAGCCGTCGTTCTCGACCAGGGACGGCAGCTCCTGCAGTTTCCGCGCCCGGTCCCAGGCGTACCCGCCGCTGATGTAGGGCACCATCGCGTAGACGCCGTCGATGTCGTCAAGCTGGCCGTCCTGCTTGGCGCGCAGCGTGGTGGCCAGGACGAGGTTGCCGCCGCCGGACTCGCCCTGCAAGACGATTTTGTCGATGCCGAGTTCGTTGCGGTGCGAGCCGATCCAGCGCACGGCGCTGGCGCAGTCGTTCAGCCCGGCCGGGAACGGGTTCAGCCCGGCCGCGGTGTACCCGTTGCGGAAGTCGACGCCGATGACCACCATGCCGGTCGCCGCCAGGTCCCGGCTCCATTGCCGGTGCACCTTATTGTCGGCCTTGAGGATGGTCATGCCGCCGCCGTGCAGGTAGACGGTGCACGGCAGGGAGCCGACCACGCCCGCGGGCCGGAAGACGTGCAGCGCGATGTCGTTGCCGTCGATCCCCTGGATCGACTGCCGGGAATAGGCGACGTTGTCATCGTCATCGCCGGGCAGCGTGTTCGGAAGCGCGTCGTAGAGGCCCTCGAAGCCGGCCTCGGCCTCCCCCACGAACTCGCACAGCTCCGCGAGGGGGGTGTCCCGGGTCAGCGGCGGCGGCGCGGCCGCGGCGTCCAGTCCGAAGGCGGCGAGAGCCGCCAGCAGCCGGGGATCGATCCGCGGGTCGGTACCGGGACCCATCCCGGGATCCGCGAGGCGTCCGGCTTGCCGTGCGCCAGCCGCGGCCTGACTCGCCGACTCACCCGCTGCCAGTGTCATCGCGTCCTCCCCGGAGCCGATCGCCTGCACCTTCCGCCGCTTGCTGCTGATCGTAAACCGCATCCGCCCGCAGTTCCCGGCCGAGGCGGCGGGCCCGGGCGACCTGCGCTCGCTACCGGGCCTGGCGCAGCCCTTGCTCGGCGTAGTCGGCCAGCAGATCGCTCAGCGAGATGTCACGGCGCTCGGCCTCGGCGGCGAGCCGCTCGGCAAGATCACTGGGAAGGACGATCGTGCGGCGCACGCTGTCGTCGCGTTCCCAGCCCTCGTCATTCAGCTCAGGCATGCTGCCTCCTCTCCGGCACCAGCGCTCCGGCGTCGCTGGCCGCGACGTAGCGGTGAAGGACACGGTCGGCCAGCAGGCCGAGGCAGCTGAGGTTCGGGAACCCCGGCCCCTGCGCGAGTCCGGCCATGACCGGCAGGTGCAGCGGCGCCAGGCCGACCACGGACAGGTCGAGGCCGATGTGACGCGCCAGCTCGCCGCCGCCGAGCGCTTCGCGGTACCGGGCGCTGGCCTGGTCGCCCAGCAACGTCTCGAACCACCGCCCGTCAAAGCCTGTGGCCACCACAACGGCGTCGTACGCGACGCGCTCGCGTTCCTCGTCGTAGGCGATGGTCACGATCACATCATGCTCGCGCGCCTCCACCGTGGCGGCCCGCCCGGCTAGCACGCGGAAGCCGCGCGCCTGGTTGAGCGTGGCCTCGGCTTGCAGCGAGAACACCCCCCGGTCGGTGCGCTCGAGAAACTCGCGCCGGTGCGCCTCGGCCAGCCGCGGCCAGTCCGCGGGGTCGGAGTAGAACCGGTTCTCGTCGTAGCTCTCGCCGCGCGAGTACAGCACCCCCCGCGTGGCCAGGACGTCGATCGTCGAGTGCCGGTGGCACCGCTTCACCAGGTCGATGACTACCGAGGCGGCCGTTTCCCCGCTGCCGACCACGCACACGTTCACCGCGCGCTCGCGCGCAAGCTCGTGCGCGGCCAGCCAGTAGGTCCGCCCGTCCTTGACCCGGGGATGATCGCGAGGCTGGCCCGGCACCGTAATCGCCGGCCCCGCTCCGGTCATGACCACGCCGTCGGCGGCCATCGCGTCGCCCTCCGCCAGCGTGACCCCCCACCGGCCGCCGTCGGTGACCTCGAGGCCGGTCACCGCATCGCGGACGATCTCCGCCTCCGCCATCTCGGCGACTTCGCGCAGGTAGGCGCTCCACTGCCGGTGCGCCGGCCGCATCCGGCCGCGGTCCACCCAGTCGCTGTAGACGCCGTGCCGGATCAGGTGGCGCGGCCAGCTGTACTCCGCCATCGCCGCGACCACGTCGGCCGATGCCTCGCCCCAGCTCGCGGCGTACGGATAGCCGATGTCCTTCTCCGGCGGCGTTCCCAGCGGCAGCAGGCCGCTGGTGTACCCCTGGCGCCCGGTCCAGTTCCCGGCGACCTCGCCCCGGTCGACCAGCACCACCCGCGGCGCCGGCAAGCCCGCCGCGGCCAGCGCGCGGGCCTTGGCGGCGATCGCGATACCCTTCGGGCCGGCGCCCACCACAGCAAGCAGTGACACCTGGCGAGGATAACCACCTGCCGCCGGTGAAGCTGCCGCGTCCAGGCTCCCGAGCCGGGATCAGGCCGACGTCGAGGGTCTCCGGGGAAGGGCCGCTGCGGTCACCGGCGCTGCCACTTGTCGGCCAGCAGCTGATAGGAGCGGACCCGGTCGGCGTGGTCGTGGGTGATCGTGGTGACGATCAGCTCGTCGGCGCCGGTGGCGTCGCGCAGCTGCTCCAGGCGGTCGGCGACCTGCTTGGGCGAGCCGACGAACTGGGTGTCGATGCGGTCGGCGACGAGGGTGCGGTCCTCGTCGGTCCACCGATGAGCGCGGGCCCGCTCCGGGGTGGGAAACGCGATGGCCCCGGCGCCGGTGCGGATGCTGAGCACCCAGGGGCCGTAGCCGGCGGCCAGCTCGCGGGCGGCCGGCTCGTCGTCGGCGACCACCACATCCGCCGACACGCTGACGTAGGGTTCGCTCAGCTCGCCCGACGGCCGGAACGCGGAGCGGTAGCCCTCGACCGCCTCCAGCACGGTCGCCGGGCTCACGTGGTAGTTGGCGGCGAAGCGGAGCCCGCGCTCGCCCGCCACCTGGGCGCTCTCGCCGCCGCTGCTGCCCAGGATCCAGATCTGCAGGCCGGCGTTCTCGCCGGGAATCACGTGCGCCTCGACTCCGTCGGGCGTCCGGTAGCTGCCGCCGATCAGCGCCAGCACGTCGTCGACCTGCTCGGCGTAGTTCTGCGGCTCGGCGCCGGGCAGCATCAGCAGCTTCTTGTTCAGCGCCAGCCGGGGTGACGCCAGCAGCCGTTCGAGTGAGAACCGGGGCGGGATCAGCAGGCCGTTCGGCGCCGTCGTGCCGCCCGCGGACGGCGTGCCCTGGGGGCGGCCGGAATGGACGGGGCCAGACGGGGACGGACTGGCGGGCTGGCCCGGGGGCGGCCGCCGGACCGGCCCAGGCCGAGGTCGAGCCGTCCCGGGTGCAGCGCATCGATCAGGCCGAACTCCTCGACGGTGGCGAGTGCCGTGCGGTGCCCCATCTGCACTGCGCCGGAACCAAGCCGGATCCTCGAGGTGGCGGCGGCGGTCAGCGCGATCACCACCGCGGGCGAGGCGCCGGCCACGCCCGGGTTGAGGTGATGCTCGGCGAACCAGTACCGCAGGTAGCCCGCCTGCTCGGCCTGCCGCGCGAGGTCGATGCTGTTACCCAGCGCCTGCCCGGCGGTGGAGCCGGACGAGATCGGGACCAGGTCCAGGACCGTCAGCGGAGTGTTGGCCATGACGTCGTGTCCTCTCAGCCGGTGCTGGCCAGGCTCACCGGGCCCGGCTCGGCCGCCGGCGCGGGGCCGGGGTCGGCGACGCCGACCGGCCCCCAGGGCCAGGGCGGGTCGGGGATGTCGCGGCGCAGCACGGGCCCGATCTCGGACTGGAACAGCTCCAGCGAGTCCCGGTGCTGCCCGGGGGTCAGGCCGCCGGCCTCGGCGTGCAGGTGCATGACGCTGTGCCCGAGCTGGTCGTGATACCGGTGCACCTTGTCGATCACTTGCCGCGGGCTGCCGATCAGCGCCGAGCTCCGCTCGACGAAGTCCTCCAGGTCGGCGAATACCGGCCGCAGGCCGAGCTTGCGCTGGAACTCGCGCTGGGCGTTGAAGATCGGCCGGTAGACCGCCAGCGCCTCCTGCGAGCTGCGGGTGGCGTAGTACCCGGCGGTCCGGGCGCCGACAGCGATCAGCGCCGGGTCGTGGCCGTAGTGCTCCCAGCGCTCGCGGTAGTAGCGGACCAGTTCGGCGTAGGGCTCGATCGGGTTGGTCACGTTCGCCGAGAACAGCGGGTCACCGTAGCGGGCCGCGAGGTCGACCGAGGCCTGGCTGGTGGCGCTGCCATGCCAGACTCGGACGGGCTGCTGGAGCGGCCGGGGCCAGACCTCCGCGTCGCGCAGGGCCGGGCGGAACCGCGGGCTGGCCGTCACCTTGGCGTGGCGCCAGATCTGGCGGAACAGCTCGTAGCTTTCGGCGTTGCGGTCCCACTGGTCATCTGGGGTGACGTGAAACAGCTCGCGCTGGGCGGCGCCGTTCCCCTTCCCGATGATGAGCTCGAGCCGCCCCCCGGGTAGGTGATCAAGAGTCGCGTAATCCTCGTAGGCCCGTACCGGGTCCAGCAGGCTCAGCGTCGTAACCGCGGTGAACAGCCGGATCCGGGAGGTGATCGCGGCGATGTGGCTGAGCACGACGGGGGGTGATGACGAGATGAACGGCCGTTCGTGCCGCTCCCCCACGCCGAACCCGTCGAAGCCGAGTTCCTCGCCCTGCCGCGCGCTGTCCAGCACCTCGCGGAACCGGTCGCCGGTTGGCTGCTGCGCTCCCGTGACCGGATCCGGGGCGTGCACGATCAGCGTGATGAGCAGGAACCTCATGAGGCCGTCCGCACGGCCGCCGACTCGGACAGCGTCGCCCCGAGGCTACGGGCCTCCTGGGTACCTCCGCTCAGCGGTGCGAGACCGAGATTCTCGCGTAGCGTGCTTCCCTCGTACTCGGTGCGGAACACGCCACGCTCCTGCAGCAGCGGCACGACCGTGTCGGCGAACTCATCCAGTCCGCCCGGCGTGATGTGCGGTACCAGGATGAACCCGTCGCTGGCGTCCGCCTGCACGAGCGCGTCGATCTGCGCCGCGATCGTCGCGGGCGAGCCGATGAACGACTGGCGGCCGGTGACCTCGATGATCAGCTCCCGGATCGACAGGTTCCCGGCCTCGGCCTTGGCCCGCCACTCCCGCGCCGTCGCGATCGGATCGCGGTGCGTCCGCACGCTGGCCCGGCCGCGCGCGATGGTGTGCTCCCCCGGGTCCGGGTCGATCTCCGGCAGCGGCCCGTCCGGGTCGTAGCCGGACAGGTCGCGGTTCCATAGCTGCTCCAGGGACGCGATCGCGGTCGCCCCGCTGACCTGCTGCCGCCGCACCTGGTGCGCAAGGTCGGCGGCCTCGGCATCGGTGTCGGCCAGCACGAACGTGGCCGCTGGCAGGATCAGCAGCTGATCGGGCGACCGCCCGTACTTCGGCAGCCGTCCCTTGACGTCGGCGTAGAACGCCTGCCCGGCCTCCAGCGTCCCGTGCCGGCTGAAGATCGCGTCGGCGTCCGAGGCCGCGAACTCCCGGCCCTCGTCGGAGTCGCCGGCCTGGAAGATCACCGGCCGGCCCTGCGGGCTGCGCGGCACGTTGAACTCCCCGGCGACGTCGAAGTGCGCGTCGTGATGAGCGAACCGCCCGGGCTGCGGATCCGCCAGGAACACGCCCGCCCGCTGATCGGCGACGATCTCGTCGCCGTGCCAGGAGTCGAACAGCTCCCACGCCGTGTGCAGGAACGTCCGGGCCCGCTCGTACCGCGCGTCCTGCGGCAGGAACCCGCCACGGCGGAAGTTCTCCCCGGTGAAGGCGTCCCATGAGGTGACCACGTTCCACGCGGCGCGCCCGCCGGACAGGTGATCGAGCGAGGCGAACTGGCGCGCGACCTCGTACGGCTCGTTGAAGGTCGAGTTGATCGTGCCGGCCAGGCCCAGGTGGTCGGTCACCGCGGCCAGCGCCGCGAGCACGGTGAAGGTGTCCGGCCGGCCGACGACGTCCAGGTCGTAGATCTTGCCGTTCTGCTCCCGCAGCCGCAGGCCCTCGGCCAGGAACAGGAAGTCGAACTTGGCCCGTTCCGCGGTCCGGGCCAGGTGCGCGAACGAGCTGAACTCGATGTGGCTGCCTGATCGCGGGTCGCTCCACACCGTCGTGTTGTTCACGCCGGGGAAGTGCGCGGCCAGGTGGACCTGCTTGCGCGGCCCGGCTGAGGCCGGCTCGGTCATGTCAGGTCCTCTCTGCGGCCGACGCCGCGTAGCAGTTGGCGGGCCGGCTGAGGCCGAGCAGGCCGCGCAGCGTCGGCGCCTGGTACGCGCGCCGGAACGCCCCGCGGCGCTGCAGCTCGGGCACCAGCTGCGTGGTGATCGCCTCCAGGTCCTCCGGGATCGCACCGGGCCGGAGCCGGAACCCCGCCAGCCCCGCCTGCTGCCACTCCTGCAGCAGGTCGGCGAGTTCCGCGGCGGTCCCGGTGAAGATCGCGGCGTCGCTCTCGAAACGGAAGCCGGCGAGCTCGTCGAGGCGGTCCTTGCGGCCCGGGGCGCCGGGCCCGATGAAGACGACCAGGTCGCCGAGCACGTGCAGGGTCTTCCCTGAGCGGCCGGCCGCGTCCTGGGCGGCCCTGATCTCCGCGACGATCTGTCCGGCGTGGCCGGCGTCACGTGGCGTCACGAAGCCGACGTCAGCGGCGCGAGCGATCAGCTGGTACGGCACAGCGGCATGGCCGAGAGCGGCGACGACCGGGTGCCCCTGCGGCGGCCGCGGGGTGATCGACGGGCCCTTCACGGAGAACCAGCGGCTCTGGAAGTCGATGTAGTGCAGCTTGCTGACGTCGACGAACCGCCCGGTAGCGGCGTCGCGGATCTCCGCGTCGTCTTCCCAGCTGTCCCAGAGCCGCCGGAGCACTTCGGTGTAGTCGGCCGCCTCGTCGAAACCGTCGGCGATCACCGCGGCCTCGGGCCGACCGTTATCGGCGGGTGGCGGGAGGGAGGGCGGCGGGAGGGACGGCGGCGGGAGGGAGGGCGGGGCGAAACTGCGCCGGCCGAAGTGCGCGGCCTCGTGCTCGGCGAGCGATACCCGGATCCGCACCCCGGCCCGCCCGGTACTGACGTAGTCCAGCGTGGCGATCGCCTTGGACACATGAAACGGCTCGGTATGGGTGACGATCACCGTCGGCACCAGCCCGATGTGCCGCGTCAGGGGCGCCGCGCGCGCCGCGATCAGCACGGCGTCGAGCCGCCCGCGGACCTGGTCGGTCCGCGGGTCGGGCCGGCCGAAGCGCCCAGACTGCAGGCTGAGCCCGTCCTCGATGGTGACGAAGTCGAGCAGGCCGCGCTCCGCCTCCTGGATGAGATCCACCCAGTGACGGGCCGTCAGCAGGCCGGCCGGCCGGGCGAGCGGCTCGCGCCAGGCGGCCGGATGCCAGCCGGCGTCGTTGAGCGCAACGGACAGGTGAACGAGCTGGGACGGGGCCGTGGACGGCGGCGCAGCGGCGGTCAGGATGCTCTCCCGTTGGTCAGGGGCACGCCGGCCAGGCCGCACCCGGGCCGCACCTCCCGGTGCCGTTCGCGCCGCCGGGTCGGCGGGCCAGGGCCCGCTGCTGGCTCTCGTGACCCGCGTGAACAGGGCCTGAGGCCAATCTAGGTTATCCCTATCGGGATTGTCGAGTAGCGCGCAGAGCCCGGTGGCCGGCCTAGCCGCGGGCGAGCCCGGGAGCGTTGGCCGCGGCCCACTTCGCGGCGAATGATCCGAAGCCTTCGACGTCGGACTCGAGCACGAACAGGCCGCGCACCGGGACGGCCGCGCCGAGCTCGAGCAGCAGCGGCGTGAAGTGCACGTCCACGGCGAGCTGGTGGTTGGGCGCGCCGCCCAGCAGCACCGGGACGGCGGTCTTTCCGGCCAGGCTGCCGGTGGCGAGCCGGTCCAGGAACGCCTTCAGCAGGCCTGAGTAGGTGGCCTTATAGGTCGGGCTGGCGACAACCAGCACGTCGGCGGCGAGCACCTGCCCGGCGGCGGCGGACGCCTCAGCGTCGGCCGGGTCGAGGACCCTGGGACCCAGCGGAGCCAGGTCCACCTCGCCCAGCGTCGTGCCCGGCAGGACGCGAGCGAGCTCGACGGCCAGCGTCCGCGCGAGACCGTGCGTGCGCGACGCCGGACGGGGATTACCGACCACGGTCACGATGCGCACGGGGGCCGATCCTGTCACGTCTCACCCAGGGATGTGTAGACGCCTCGCCAGAACAGCAGCGGCGCGGCGTCGCCGTGGCTGGTCTCGACGTCACGCACGCGGCCGACCACGATCTCGTGATCCCCTCCGGGGAGGCTGTTCTCGACCGTGCACTCCACGGCCGCCAGCACGCCTGCGAGCCGGGGACTGCCGGTCGGACCGGAGCGGTGCCGGACGCCGTCCCACGCCACCACCGTGACGCCGGTGGCAAGGTGACCGATCGCCCGCCGGAACTCGGAGGCGGTGACCCCTGCAGCCGACTCCTCAAGGGCGGTCACGATCAGATCGCCTCATCAGCGGACGGTGATGGTGCGGCCGACCGGGACAGGGTTGCGGAACAGGTCCAGTACCGGGCAGTGCTCGTCCACCGCCGCAGCAAGCTGCTGGTAGCGCTCGGGAGTCTCCGGTCCGGTGATACCGACCCGCACCCGGACGGCCGAGAAACCGGGCCGGATGCTGTCGTTGAACCCGAAGAAGCCGCGGATGTCGAGATCCCCGTCGACGGTGACGGTGAGCTCGTCGAACGAGATGCCAAGATGTTCGGCCCAGAAGCGGTACGTGATGGCCTGGCAGGATCCGAGCGAGGCGAGCGCGTACTCGACCGGGTTCGGCGCGCTGCCGTCGCCACCGAGCGCGGGCGGCTCGTCGACCGTGAACTCGTGGGTGGCGGTGCGGACGGTCACCTCGGTGACACCGGTCAGCGTGCTATCCGCACTGAACAGCGCCCGGCCGGCTGCGGGGTTGTCGGTCACGGCCTGGCGGGTGTCGGCGATGACGGTGGTGAGCGTCACTGTGGCCTCCTCGATGCTTACGGCTTGAGTCATATCTATAATAACGCTAGGATAAATAGTCAATAAACCAGGGCGCTGGCGCCTCCGGCACCGCCTGGCCAACCTGGAGAGGGATGGCGCCGATGGACATCGATCCGCGGGGCCCGCGCTTTGCCGCCCTGGTCACCACCGTGGTACTCGTTGTGGTCCTGGTCACGGGCAGCCTGTGGCTGCTGGTCGCCCAGGCCCTGGTCTTCGCCGCCGGGGCCGTCTTCGGCCTGCGGTACTCGCCCTACGGCCTGCTCTACCGGCGGTTCGTCCGGCCCCGGCTGGGCCCGCCCGCAGAGCTCGAGCCCGAGGCACCGCCCCGGTTCGCCCAGGCTGTCGGCCTGGTCTTCGCGCTCATCGGCGTGGCCGGCTATGCGGCCGGGCTGACCTGGCTGGGCATGGCGGCCACGGCGGCCGCGCTGGTCGCGGCCTTCCTGAACGCCGCGTTCGGCTTCTGCCTTGGCTGCGAGATGTATCTGCTTCTCCGGCGGGTCTGGCCAGCCAGGCAGGGCCTGGTGCCGGCCAATGCTGACAAGGAGGCCTGACCCTTCGATGCCTTGCCTACCGCGCGGGTAGCAGGAGATCAGGCGTTACCAGGCGAGGCCCTCACGACTCGGTGAGGGCCAGGCCCGCGTCGGCGGCGCGGGCGAAGTCGTCGTCGACGGCGGTGACGGTGTGCCCGGCCGCGTGCAGCAGGGAGGCGGCGATGCAGGCCCGGTAGCCGCCCTGGCAGTGCACCCACAACGGACTCTCGGGCAGGTCGCGCAGGCGGGTCGGCAGCTCGTGGAGCGGCATGTGGAGGGAGCCGGTGATGTGGGCTCGGGCCCGCTCGGCGGCCCGGCGGACGTCCAGGACGGCCAGGTCCTGACCGCCCCAGGCGGCGACCAGGCCGGAGTAGTCGCTGACAGGGTAGGCGGCCAGGCGCGCCACGCCTGGCCAGCCGCCCGAGCCTGCGATCGCGGCGCCGGCCAGGTGGTCGATCCCGATCCGGGCCAGGTCGCGCCGGGCGGCGGCGACCTGCCGGCCGGTCTCGCCGATCAGGGTCAGCGGGGTGCTCCAGGGGATCAGCCAGCCGAGGTAGGTGGCGAAGCTGTCCCCGTATTCGAAGCTGAACGATCCGGGCACGTGCCCGGCCGCGAACGCCCGCCGGTGGCGCAGGTCCACGACCCATTCCCCGGCGGAGATCCGATGGCCGAGTTCGCGCGCGCTCACCCGGGTGAGCGGAGCGGGGTCGGGGTCATCTGGCCCGGCCGCGTTGGCCGCGGCCATGTGCGCGTAGTAGGCGGGGTAGGCGTCCAGGCCAGCCACCAGGACGGCCACGTAGCTGTCCCGGTCAAGGGTCAGCGCCGGGTTGGACCGCTTCTCGTCCCCGAGGGTGGAAGCGGCCGTCCCGGCCGTGGCGGCGGCGCAGAAGCTGCCGAATCCGTGCGTCGGGCATACCGGCGTGTGGTCCGGCAGGACCCGGGCCAGCCGCCGGGCCGAGGAGTACTGCGCGGCCGCGAGCGTGAGCGTGTGCTGCGCGCCGAGCAGGTCCGGGCGGCCGGTCGAGCCGTACAGCAACGACCCGCCGGTGAACACCGCCGCCACCTCACCGGTGCCGGCGTCCTCGAGGGCGTACGCCAGGTGGGTGAAGGTATGCCCGGGGGTGGCGATCACCCGCACCCGCATGGACCGCCCGACCGCGATCGTGTCGCCGTCGCTGATCCCCACCCGGCCGAACGTCACGGCATCGGCGGCGTTGACGTGGTAGGCGGCGCCGGACCGGCGGGCGAGGGCCAGGCCACCGGAGACGTAGTCGTTGTGGATGTGGGTCTCGAACACGTGCGTCACCGCCACGCCCCGCGAGGCCGCCACCGCCAGCACCCGGTCGATGTCCCGCTGCGGGTCGATCACCAGCGCGCTGGCACCGTCGGTCGCCAGGTAGGTCCGGTCGCCCAGCGACGGTGTCTCGATCGTCACGATCTCGATCACGTGATCCCCTTATCTAGTCCTCCTATCGAAATAATAGACTATCGGTCGATCACGGATACCCCCAGTGGCACCCGATATCAGCGGGAGGGGTCCAGTCGGCAGTAGCACGATGAGCCGATCGGCACGTCCGCGTACGCGGCGGCGATCTTGAGTTGCTGCCCGATGATGCCCGCCGCCTCCCGTTTGCCCAGCCGGGTCAGGCATTCGTGGTAGCCGTGCAGGCTCCAGACGTTGCCGGGGTGCTGGCAGGCCCGGGCCAGCGTGTCGTCCAGGCCCAGGTCGGCCCGGTAGACGGCCTCGGCCTCGGCGACCCGGCCCTGCTCCAGGAGCAGGGCGCCGTAGGCGTGCCGGGCCGGCTGCATCCAGCCCCACGGCTCGTCGTAGGGGAGCCCGTCATCGAGTTCGACCGCGTGGCGCAGGCGGGCGAAGGCCTTCTCGAAGTTCCCCCTGCGGTACTCGAGTTCGCCGTCCAGCATGGCGCCGGCCACGGCCAGGATGTCCTGGCAGGTGTTGTTGAAGACCGTGCGCGACTCCGCCACCCGCGCCACGGCGGCGGCGAACCGCCGGCGGTGCTCGGCCGCCTCGTCGATGTGCCCGCTGGCGGCGTGGGCGACGCCCTTGGCGTAGTGCGTCATCGCCGTCGTCACGCAGTACAGGCGCTGGTCACGGGGCAAGGGTGCGGCGATGATGTCCGGCCAGCGCCCGAACCGGATCAGCGCGTGCATCTTCATCGGCACGAATCCCTCGAGCCAGTCCGCCATCGGCGGGTTCTCCACCCGGAGCAGTTCCTCGGGGATCGCGGCCGCCAGCTGGTCCGCGGTCTCCAGGGCGGCTCGCGCCTGGCCGAGGAACATCGCGCCGTAGATCTTGAAGTGGTAGTCGTGCGCCCGGTACAGCGTGTAGAAGTTCATCGCGCCGCGGCGCGCGCGGAACCTCTCGTCGGCTGCGATCGCGGCGGTGTTGGCGGACACCACCCGGCGGTAGTCACCGCACAGCACGTCGAGGTGCGTCGGCATGTGCCGCAGGTGGCCCGCGTCCGGGACCAGGTCACGGAGCAGATCGCCGACGGCCAGCGCGTCCTCGGGCCGGGGCGACATTTCCATCAGATGGACGTACATGTGCAGAACGCCGGGGTGCGACCGGCCGCGGTCGGTGGCCAGCGCCCGGTCGAGGACGGCCTTGGCCTCGAGCGTAGCCGCGCCGCTGGCGGGCTGACCCGTGGCCTGGTCCCACAGGGCCCACGGCGTGAGATTCATCAGCGCGTCGGCGAACAGCGCGGCGACGTCATGGTCGCCGGGATGCGACCGGTATACCTCGCGCATGGCGTCGGCGTACCCGGCGTTCCAGGGCGAGCAGTCCTCAGCCGGCTGGGCGGACGGATACCGCGCGACCAGGGCCGTAGCGAGCGCGCGTTCTACCGGCGTGGCCCGGCCCGCGCGCTGTGCCGCCGCCTCGGCGGCGGCGAAGGCCCGCGACACCGACGAGACCGCCTCGCCGGGGGCGAACGCCTCCCACGGCTTGTTGTAGTTCGGGCCCAGCGCGTAGGCCAGCCCCCAGTAAGCCAGCGCGCACCCGGGGTCGGCCTCGATCGCGTGCTCGAAGCACGTCACCGCCTCCTCGTGGTTGAACGCGTAAGCCCACAGCAGCCCGCGGGTGAACCAGGTCCGGGCCTGCGCGGATGACGTGGTCACCGGCCGGGTGTAGCCGCCGAGATCGAAGTAGTCAGACATTCACCCACCCTGGCACGAAGGACCGGCGGTCAGGATCAGTCGCGTATGGCCAGGTACCGCGCGAGGTGATCGATCACCTCACGCGCGTCGTCCTCGATGCCGTAAATGAACGAGGACTTGCGGCGCCGCAGCACCGGCAGCCCCAGCGCGTACAGTCCCGGGCTGTCGACTGCGCCGCCCTCGTGGCGCAGCTGGCCCTTGCCGTCGACCACGGGCACGTCGAGCCACCCGTAGTCAGGCCGGAAGCCGGTGGCCCACACGATCGCGCGGATCTCGCCGCTGACCAGGTCAAGCTGCAACCGCGTGGACTCGGGCACGCGCGTCGGCGCGAACCGTCCGGGAGGGAGGACGTCGGCGTCACGCCCGCTCGTCCGGGCCCACTCGTCGAACGTGTCCAGCAGGCGCACCATCTTGAGGTCCGCGAGCGAGAACAGGTTGCGCAGGCCGCCGGAGAACAGCGCGCGGCCGTCACGTACCGCCGCCCAGCGGCCCACCAGCTCGACGCCCATCGAGGTGAGCGCGTTCAGGTCGAGCGTGGCCCGCTCGGGAGTCCCGACGAGCTGCGGCGAGGGCAGCCGCCGGGCCCGCGTGAGGTCCTCGAGCTCGTCATAGCGCTGATCCCACACGCCCGACGCGTCCATCCACCACAGCACATCGCGTCCGCGGTACGTGCGCGGCAACCGCACGTGCTCGCCCACCGAAAGAGTCACCGGCCGGTCCGACCGCCGGATCTCGTCGGCCAGCTGCACGCCGGTCGCCGAGGCTCCCACGACGAGCACGCCGCCGTCAGGGAGCTGGGCGGGGGCGCGGTAACCCAACGGCGTCAGCTGCTCGACGGACGCTGGCACCGTATCGCGCAGCGGGGGCACCGCAGGCCGGTTGCAGGCGCCGCTCGCGATGACCACGGTCCGCGCGTGCATCTCGCCGCGGCTCGTCGTCAGGTGGTATCCGTCGTCGGCCTGCCGGACCGACGTGACGTTCACGCCCGTCCGGACGGGAGCTCCGGAGACCTTGGCGAATCCCTCGATGAACTCGGTCACCTCGCCCGCCGTCATGTAGCCGTCGGGATCCGTGCCCTCGTAGCGAAGGCCCGGCAGGCGGCTCAGCCAGTTGGGCGTCAGCAGCCGCAGCGAGTCCCAGCGTTCGCGGCGCCAGGAGTTCGCCACCTCGCCGCGCTCGAGCACGACGTGATCGATCGACCGGTCGCCGAGGAAGTGGCTGGCCGCGAGGCCCGCGTGCCCCGCGCCGATGACGACCGTGGTAAAGCGCTCGATGACGGGCCTCTCAGGCGACCTCGACGGTGACGTCGGTCGGGTTCGTGAGGGCGTCGAACACGGCCGAGCGCTTCACCGACTGGGCCACCAGCGCCTCGATCTCCTGCCGCGACGCGTCCGCGTCGATGTTAAACGTCACCTTGATGTCGTTGTAGCCGTTGCGGACGTCGCTGTCGGCACCGAGGATCCCGCGGATATCGTGCCCGCCCTCGACCGTGGACTCGACCGAGCGCAGCTGGATGCCGCGGTTCTCCGCGACGGACGCTATACCGCCCGTTAGGCAGCTCGCCAGGCCGACGAGGAGGTACTCGATCGGCGTGATGCCGTTGTCCGTCGCCGCGAAGATCTCGGGGTGGTCGGCTTCGAAACTCCACTCTTCCTTGTGGCTCTGCTCCTGCCCGAGGCCGAAGAAGCTCTGCACCTTGATCTGGCTGTGCACACCGCTCTGCCACTTGGCGGACGCCCGCCAGGTGAACTGAGCAGCCTCCGGTGCGCCCTTCAGCACTTCCCGCGCGTCGAGCAGCGCCTGCACGTTGACGCCGTTGGTAACCGTAGTCATATCCCGTGATCCCCTTCGCCCGCTTCCCCGATTTCCCTACAGAGGTGATTGACAATACACGACCTGGGGCGAGTTATCATAGCCCGCATGGCGGAGCCAGCCTCGACGCTCGCGGCCGGCTCGGTCGGCACTGTCGAAACCCAGTACCTCGACCTGCCGGAGCCGGTGCGGCTCGACTGCGGGCGGGACCTGCACCCGGTCCGCGTGGCGTACGAGACCTATGGTGCCCTGTCACCGCGGCGCGACAACGTCATCCTGGTGTGCCATGCGCTCAGCGGCGACGCTCACGCGGCGGGCTTCGCGAAGACGCCGCCCGAAGAGGGCACGCGCGACGGGTTCGGGGCCGAGGATCGCGACGGCACGGCCGGCAAGGGGCTCGGCTGGTGGGACGGGATGATCGGGCCTGGTAAGGCGTTCGACACCGACCGCTTCTTCGTCGTCTCCACGAACCTGCTCGGCGGCTGCCGCGGGACGACGGGACCGTCGTCGATCGACCCGGCGACCGGCAGGCCGTACGGGCCGGACTTCCCGGTGATCACCGTCGCGGACATGGTGCGAACCGAGCGCGCGTTCCTGAGCGAGCTCGGCATCGACCGGCTGGCGGCGGTGACCGGAGGCTCGCTCGGCGGGATGCAGGCGTTCGAATGGGCGATCCTGTATCCCGATCAGGTCGATGCGATCGTGGCGATCGCCAGCACGCACGCCCTCCAGCCGCAGGGCGTGGCCTGGAACGCGATCGCGCGCGAGTCGATCATGCGTGACTCGGCCTGGCAGGGTGGCCGCTACTACGGCACGGACCGCGCGCCCGATGCCGGCATGGGCGTGGCGCGGATGGTCGGCCACGTCACGTACCTGTCCGGACCGGCGCTGAGCGATAAGTTCGGCCGGCGGCTGCAGTTCGCGGACGACATCCGCTACACGATCACCGAACCGGAGTTCGCGGTCGAGAGTTACCTCCGCCACCAGGCCGACTCGTTCGTCAAGCGCTTCGACGCCAACACCTACCTCTACACGTCGCGCGCGCTGACGTATTTCGATCTCGCGCGGCAGTACGGCGGCGGATCGCTCGCGCGAGCGCTCGAGGGCGTTGCGGCGCGGACGCTGCTGATCGCGTTCAGTTCCGACTGGCTGTACCCGCCGTCGGCGTCGAGGGAGATCTCCGAAGCGCTGCAGGCTCTCGGCAAGCCGGTCGAATGCCAGGTGATCGAGGCGCCGTACGGCCACGACTGCTTCCTGCTGGAAGAAGCCCGCCAGATACCCATCATCCGTCAGTTTCTGGAAAAACACCGTCTCGCCGAAGGCGGGGTCGGCAGGTGACGGCGAGAAAGTCAGGGGACGGGATGGGTGGACGGGACGGGTTGGGCGGAGGGGACGGGTTGGGCGGAGGGGACGGGTTGGGCGGAGGGGACGGGTTGGGCGGGAGAGAGGAGCCTTAGTGACCGACAAGCCCTCCCGGGCCGAGGAAGACCGCGCGTTCGGATTCGAGACGCGGCAGCTGCACGCCGGGCAACGGCCCGACCCGAACACGGGCGCACGTGCGGTGCCGATTTTCCAGACGACCAGCTACGTGTTCGAGGACCCGGAATCGGCGGCGGCGTACTTCAACCTGCAGGAGTACGGGAACACGTACTCGCGCATCATGAACCCGACCGTTGCGGTATTCGAGGAGCGGGTGGCGAACCTCGAGGGCGGTGCTGGCGCGGTGGCGTTCGCCAGCGGGATCGCCGCGCAGGCGGGCGCGCTCTTCACGCTGCTGCAGCCGGGCGACCACGTCGTCTCGTCCTCGGCGCTCTACGGCGGGACCGTGAACCAGTTCAAGCACTGGCTGCGCAAGATGAACGTGGAGCTGACGTGGGTCGATCCCGACGACCCAGGCGCGTGGCGGAAGGCGGTCCGCGGGAACACGAAGGCGTTCTTCGGCGAGACGATCGGCAACCCCGGCGGGAACGTGCTGGATATCGAGGCGGTGGCGGCCATCGCCCACGAGCATGAACTGCCGCTGATCGTGGACAACACGTTCGCGACGCCGTACCTGTGCCGCCCGATCGAATGGGGCGCCGACATCGTGATCCACTCGGCGACCAAGTTCATCGGCGGCCACGGCACGAGCATCGGCGGCGTGGTCGTCGAGTCTGGCACGTTCAACTGGTCAAACGGGCGGTTTCCCGTGGTCGCGGATCCGTCGCCCGCCTATCACGGCCTGCAGTTCCACGAGACGTTCGGGACGTACGGCTACCTGATGAAGCTCCGGGCCGAAACCCTGCGCGATCTCGGCGCGGCGCTCGCGCCGTTCAACGCGTTCCTGTTCCTGCAGGGGCTCGAGACGCTGTCGCTGCGGATGGAACGCCACGTCGAGAACGCGCGGGCGGTCGCGGCGTTCCTCGAGTCGCACGAGCTGGCGTCCAATGTGACCTACCCCGGCCTGCCGGGCAGCAAGTACGGGCCGCTGGTGGAGAAGTACCTGCCGCGCGGGGCGGGCGCGGTGTTCTCGTTCGACTGCGCCGGCGGCCGGGACGGGGGCCAGGACCTCATCCGGGGCGTGACAATCTGGTCCCACCTGGCGAACGTCGGCGACGCGAAGAGCCTGATCATCCACCCCGCCAGCACGACGCACCGCCAGCTGAGCGACGACGAGCTGCGGGCGGCCGGCGTCGGGCCGGGGACGATACGGCTGTCGGTCGGCACCGAGTCCGTCGGAGACCTGATCTGGGATCTCGAGCAGGGGTTCGCGCTCGTCGCCGCGACGGCGGGAAAGAAGGTGGCGACGGCATGACGGATCTCGCGCGGTACCAGGACCCGCTGACGATCCAGCGCGTGCTCCACACCGCCACGACGATCGCGACCGTGGGCCTGTCGCCCAACGAGCTGCGGGCCAGCTACTTCGTCGGCTACTACCTCAGGCGGCACGGCTACCGCGTGATCCCCGTGAATCCCCGCGAGACGGAGATCCTCGGGCAGACGTGCTACCCGAGCCTGCTGGACGTACCCGAGCCGGTGGACGTCGTGAACGTCTTCCGCGCGCCGGATGCGCTGCCGGAGATCGCGCGGGAGGCGGTGGCGATCGGTGCCGATACCCTCTGGTGCCAGTTCGGCGTGATCAACGAAGAGGGAGCGCGGATCGCCGAGGACGCCGGGGTGAACGTGATCATGGACCGTTGCCTCAAGGTTGAGCACGCGCGCTACATGGGCCGGATGCACTGGCTCGGCTTCAACACGCAACGGATCACGTCGGTCCGTACCGGCCTTCAGTAACTGAACTCGTCAGACCCGGCCTCAACTCAAACACACGTCCTGCCCGGCGTGCTCTAGTGGAGGTGCGCGGCGGCCCAGCAGGTGACGCCGTTGTGGCAGTTTTCCAGGGCCTCGAGCGCCTCCCGCAGTTCTGGGGGAACCCCCTGCGAGGCGATGTTGTCCAGCTCGAGCGGGTCCGTGGCCGTGTCGTAGTACTCCTGGTAACCGGTGTCGTACACGACGTACAGGGCATTCTCCGTCCGCACCGCCTCGTAGGAGGGCGGGTCGGCCTGGGCATTGACCTGGGCATCCGGATCACCCGGAAGATCGTCGGGGCCGTGATGCTCGATCAGGATGGCTTGCCGCCAGTCCGTCGGCCGTTGTCCGTGCCACAACGCGGCGAGGCTGTGCCCGTCGATGGTCTTGCGGATCTTGAGACCCGCCAGTGTCTCGAACGTGGGCGCCAGGTCGATGTTGGACGCGAGCCAGGTGACCGTCCGCCCGGCGGGAACGTGCGGACCGCTGACGATCAGCGGCACGTTGATGTCGGTGTCGAAGGCGGTCTGCTTCCCCGGTTCCAGCCGGTACTCCCCCATGTGGAAGCCGTTGTCGGAGCTGAAGACGATATAGGTGCTGCGGGCCACGCCCTTGGCCTGCAGTTCGCGCTCGATACGGCCGATCATGTCGTCGACGGCAAGGTCGGCCTCGACCCGCTTGCGGTACGCGCTGGTGATGCCCGCCTGCTGCGCCGGCGTCAACGGCTCGCGCTGCCTCAGCCACGGCGGTGGGTTGACGGGCAGCCGGTCGAAGGCGGCGTTCTTCGGGTACTGCACGTTCGCCGCGGCGTTCGCGTAGCGCGGCGCCGGGACATACGGAGCGTGCGGCGCGAACGTCGCCATCTCGAGCATGAACGGCTTGTGCCGTGAGGCGGACGAGGCGATGAACGAGGTGGCCTTGGCCGAGAGCACGTCGGTCAGGTAGTCGCCGGGTGCGTTCCCGTAGTAATACTGCGTGCCGTTCTGGTTGAGGCTGTAGTTGAACTCTCCGTAGCCGTTACCCGCCACGTCCCATACGTCCCAGCCCGGCGCGGGCGGGTCGGCGGGATCGTAGCCGTTGAGGTACTTGCCCATCAGCGCGGTTCGGTAGCCCGCCTTCTGCAGCGCCACCGCGAACGACTTCGACTGGTCGCCGTGCGCGTTGTAGGACTTGTACCCGCCGTCGCTACCCGTGTTCGTGAAGACCCCGTCGTCGTGGGGGTACTCGCCGGTAAAGATCGCCGACCGCGACGGGCAGCACAGCGAGTCGACGACGTAGTAGCGCGAAAACGTCATCCCGGCCTTCTGCAGCGCAACCACGTGCGGCATGTGGCTGACCAGGTTCCAGGCCAGGTCGTCGGTGAGCACGAGAACGAAGTTCGGCCGCGGAGCGGGCGCCGGGTGCGCACCGCCCTGGGGGGCGCAGCCAGATCCGACCAGAAGAGCGCCTAGGGCGCCAGCGATCACCAGAGCGATTTTCCTGTTCACTGCCGGACGAGGATAGAACAGCGGACCCGCCGCCCGACGGCGGGTCCGCTGTATGGCTTACCTAGCGTCACCCCGTGATACAGGCGGCGTGACGGTCTAAGCGACCACCATCGTCGACGCGAAAAGCAGGAAGTAGGCAGCCCGCCGCCACGTCCGGTGGCACGCGGACCATACGCCGGGTTCGCCGACGACGGGGCATTTCATCAGGCGAAGTAGTGGCCCTTGTCCAGGTCCTCGATGAGGCCGGGCTGGACCGGCCGCCACCGGAGCAGCTCGCGGGTCGCGGCGCTGGAGGCCGGCTGGTCGATCGCGAGGATCTGCCCCAGCCAGCCGAAGTTCTCGGCCGGGACGGAACCCGTCGGCAGGCTCAGGTGACTGCCGATCACCTCGGCGATGTCGCGGATCGGCACGCCCTCGTCGCCGACCGCGTGCAGCCTCGATCCGGCCGGGGCCTGCTCGACCGCCAGGCGGAACAGGTGCGCGGCGTCCAGCACGTGCACCGCAGGCCAGCGATTGGACCCGTCGCCGACGTAGCCGGAGACGCCTGAGTCGCGGGCGAACCCGATCAGGCGGGGGATGAAGCCGTGGCGGTCGCCGTCGCCGTGCACCGTGCGGGGCAGCCCCACGACGGACGACCGGACCCCGCGTCCCGCCATGTCCAGGGCCACCCGGGCGTTCGCGAACCGGCCCGCCACGGGTGCACCGGAAGCGGTCTCGTCTTGCTCGGTCGCCACGTGCCCCGGCACCGCGGGCGTCCCGGAGGCGATGACCAGGGGCTTGCCGGAGCCCTCGAGCGCGGCGCCCATCGTCTCGATGGCTCGCCGGTCGGCGCTGACCGACGCCTCGAAGTCGGTGAAGTCGTGGATGAACGCGAGATGGATGACCCCGTCGGAGCCGACGGCCCCGGCGCGCAGACTGCCCAGGTCGCCCAGGTCACCGCGGAGCACTTCGGCCCCGGCGGCGGCGATGGCGGCGGCCGAGGAGTCCGACCTGGCGAGGCCGAGGACCTGGTGACCCGCGCCGATGAGTTCGGGGACGACGGCCGAGCCGATCCAGCCGGACGCGCCGGTGACGAATACGCGCATGAGAGAACCCTCCTGATCGTCGATGTCAGTGACTGTCATCAGACTAGCACACGTGAGGTCAGTCACTGTCATCACGTACCATCGTGCCATGGGTCGATGGGAGCCGGACGCGCGCGGCCGGCTGGCGAAGGCGGCCATGGCGCTCTACGCCGAGCAGGGGTTCGAGCAGACTACGGTGGCGGAGATCGCCGCGCGGGCCGGATTGACCGAGCGGACGTTCTTCCGGCATTTCGCCGACAAGCGCGAGGTCCTGTTCTACGGCATGGAGAGACTGCGGGACCTCCTGGTGCGCGCCGTCGCGGCCGCCCCGGCCTCGGCGACGGCGATGGACGCGGTGGGCGCGGCATTCGAAACCGCAGGCTCCGTGCTGCAGGAAAACCCGGAACGGGTCAGGTTGCGCGACGCCATCGTGTCCGCGAACGCGGAGCTACGCGAGCGTGAGCTGATCAAGCTCGCGGCGTTCGCCGCGGCGGTGGCCGGCGCGCTACTCGACCGCGGTATCCCCGAGCCGGCCGCCAGCCTGGCCGCCGAGACGGGGGCCGCCGTCTTCAAGGTCGCCTTCGCGCGCTGGGTCCGCGAGCCAGGTCAGCCAGACTTCCCGGGCATCTATCGTGAGCTGATGGAGGAGCTCAGGGGCGTGCTCGCGGACCGCGCCCCCGTATGACCACGGTCCTCAGTTCCATTGGCGGCGCCTGAGCACGAAGACGGTCACCCCGGCGCAGGCGGCGCTCAGTCCCACGCCGAGGACCAGGAACGCTGGCCATCCCTTTTCGATGCTGCCGGTGAGGACGTTGAAGTTCTCTCCCCAGAATCCAGCCAGGAAGGAGATGGGCAGGAAAATGGTGGCCACGGCGGCCAGCCGGCGGCTCACGACCGCCAGGTGCTTGCTGGCGAGTGAGGAGTGCAGGGCCAGCAGGGCGAAGCACCGCTCCTCGATCGCGGTGAGGCCGGCCACGACTCGCTGCAGCTCGTCGTTGGTGTCTTCGGCGTAAAGCTGGGTATCGCTGGTGGTCCCGGGCAGGGACAGGATGAGCGGCATCCGGGCCGCGAGGTCCCGGCCTGGTGTGACGGTCCTCCGGATCAGCGCGGCCTGGTGCCGCATCGCGGTGATCTCGGCCAGTTCCTCGTCATCGGCCTCGCGCAGCACCCGCTGCTCGAGCACATCCAGCCGTTCGTCCAACTTGAGGATAAGCGCGGAGATCTGGGTGTATAGCGAGCTGATGACCGGATGCAGCGCGCGGATCGGGTCACTTCCCGCCCCAGGACGGACCGAGCCTGCCTGGTGCAGCGCGTCGAGGGCGGGGCTCGCCGCGCGACGCAACGTGATCAGAAAGCCGGTGGTGTAGTAGCAGTGCACTTCGACCGGCTCGCGGAGCTGCTCATCGAGGCCAAAGCCGACGAGCATGGCCCCGTTCCCGTAAACCTGCAACTTCGCGCGCTGGCCAAACTGCTTTGAGTCCTCGACCGCCAGCGGGGGAAACCCTAGGAGGGTGGCCAGCTGGTCGATGACCTCATCGGTCAGATCCTCGATATCCAGCCAAAAGGGCTGGCCTGCCTCAACGAGCTGCGTTACCAGCGACGGAGAGGGGTCCTGCACGACAGCATCGCCGGCCTGATCGATCCAGCTACGCACGGCAGCAGACTACGCCGCTACTTGCACCCCCTCGCCGCCGTCAGTCTTGATCACCCTGCCGATCCCGGCGGGTCGGTCACGCTCAGGCGGCCTCGCTCGGAGTGGCGCGCCGGGGAACCGGCCGTCCGTAGCGATGGCGGAAGAGCAGGTAGGCCGGCGGCCCGGCGAGCAGGGGGAGCCAGTAGGAGGCCACCCGGTAGGCGAGCGTGGCCAGCAAGGCGTCGCCGGGATGGACTCCACCCAGGACCAGCAGGCCGCTGAGGCTGGCCTCCACCACGCCCAGCCCGCCCGGGGTGAGCGGGAACAGCGCGATGATGTTGGCTGCGGAGTAGGCCAGCAGCACCAGGGAGGGTCGCGGGCCGGCCCCGGTGGCGCGCAGGACGGCCAGCAGGCAGCCGTAGTCGAAGCCGAGGCGGCCGGCGGTCAGCAACGCCGCCTGCCACCATTTGCTGTCCAGCACCCCCCGGATCGTGTCACGTTCGGCTAGCAGCCGCTGGTCCAGACCGGTCAGCGGCGGTCGGCGGCCGCGGGTGAGCCGGTTCCGCAGGCTTTGCGCCACGCGCCCGACTGTGGCCAGCGGCCAGTCAGCGCGCAGGACGATGACGCCGAAGATCGCGTACAGGACGAACCCGGCGATGCCGAGCAGGGCGGTGTGGATGAGCCCGGGGCTGGCCGACGCGCCGCCCAGGATGGCCGGCAGCGCGAACAGCGGCAGCGCCAGCAAGCCGCCGACGCCGAGCAGCGAGAACGCAGTCAGGCCGCCGACGGCGGTGTCGGTATCGAACCCCGCAGTGGTGAGCATGCTGAACTGGACGGCGGCCCCAGCGGCGTCGCCGCCGGGCAGGGTGTCGGTGACTGCGTTACCGGCCAGCCCTGCGGTGACCACGGCGAACCAGCCGCGGGTACGCAGCGCTATCCGCTGCAAGGCGAAGTTGCAGGTGAAAGAGGCCAGTTCGGCGGCCAGCGCTACGGTGAACCAGATCGGGTTCAGCGTCGACAGCCGCGGCCAGGCGCCCAGCACGGCGATGAGCTTGGGCAGCGCCAGGTAGATGGCCGCGCCCGCCACCACGACGACCAGGGCCCGCTTGACAATGGTTTTCCAGCTGAGAGGGTGCGCCTGCGCGGCGTCGATCGCGGCGGCTTTCGCCGCCACCGGGCCGGGCTTCGCAGCGCCGCCGGACCCACCATCCGGGTGCTGAGGATGCTCACGAGTCGTCACGTCATACATCATCCTGGTACGTCCTGTGCTGTGCCGACGGCCGGCCGGGCCGACGACCGCAAGCTAGGGCCCGCGCCGGTCGCTGGGCCCTCCTGTGCTCATGGCGGTGCCTCCTTGCTGCGGTGGTGCCGTAGCGTACGGCTGGCTTTCAGTGGACTGCGCGCCGCTGCGGTTGGAAAGGCGATGGCACCTGTTCTGGTATTGCCCTGGGCTATACGAGCCGATGGCACGCGATCAAGGGCCCGACCGCCATGGCTAGGGGTCAGGCCCTTGAACTGCTATTTCTTCAGTAGCCGCGACCGGGTTTGAACCGGCGCTACCGCCTTGAGGGAGCACAGCATGGCTGTTCAGCCCGGTCCACCAGTCGCCGGCCGCCGTTGGCATGGTTCACCGGCGTCTGCGTGCCCGGCGTGAGGCATCGACCAGTGCGGCGAACTGCGGCGGCTCAATTATCGGGCGGCCTCGCCACGGCGACATGCTCGTCAGGTCCACATCGGCGGAAACGATGAGGAATGCACCCACCGCGGCCGCAAGGTCAAGGATCCGGTTGCCCTCCCAGTCGGCGCAGTCCCCGACGGTCTGCGGCGGGTTGGTGATCCCGCCCCCTGACGCCTCGGCCATCTCGGCCAGCACCTGCAGGCACTCATCAACCTCTTCGTCAGGGGTCTTCACTACCGTGGCGAGCACACGGCCCGTGTTGGCCAAGATGTGCGGCGACAGCCAGAGCGCGAACTCCGCTGCGTCGTTGATGACGCCCAGGCAGTCCGCACTCGGGTTACCGTAGTGTTGTATCGCCTGCCACCCTCCGCCCAGCCGCGCCACTGCGCCATGGCTCTACCTTGAGCACATGCAGAAGGCATCTGCGACGGGGCGGCCCGGGCGGCCCGGGCGGCGGCGATAAGTGGCGGCTCGTTCGGCAGACAGATCTCGGATTACCCGCATGTTGTCTGGTCGCAAGGGTCTGACGAACACACCGCGCGCCGACCGTGGATCCGCCGAGCCAAGCGCGGACGCTAGACCTGCCGCTGGCGCCATGTCACGGTCCATGGGCTCGCGCCCTGCCAACACGGTTTCCGACAATGCTTACCGGCGTTCACCAGCGCACAACCGTTGACGAGAGCAGATACGACGACCCGTAACCCCTGCCTGCTCTTCTGCCACAAAGCGGTGCCCGTCAGGTCCCGATACCAGGGCGGCGCGGATGCCTCCGCGCAGGATCATGAGGTCATCGTCGGCCAGGGGCGTGCCGCGGCGGGCGAGCGCAGCGGCGGTTGCGTCAAGCGAGGCGACCCGCACCGCACAATGTGTCGCCACGATGTCGTTGCTGGCCGTGTCGTGCGGGATCGGCCGGCGTGTACCCACGTGGTAGCGCAGCAGTTCCATTCGCGGCGCAGGCAGGTCCGGCCCGAGCCGGGTGACGCTGACGTGGACGTCGTCGACGTCATCCAGGCCGGCTTGCTCGGGTCCGCAGTTCTCGGTGCGCCCTCCGACGCTGAACCCGAACACGGACCCGAAGAACCTCGCGCTGCGGGCCGAGTCGCTCACCGCGATCGCGGTGTGATCGACGCCGAGAAAGCAGCCGCCGCCGTCGACGGCGCGCCATTGCCCCGGGACATGTCCCTCGGGGAACGCGAGCAGTTCCAGCGGGTGGCCGTCGTGATCACGGAACTTGAACGCGGTCACGCCTCCGGAGGTGTCCGGCAGCCGTACCGGGCCGTTGCGGCTGATCGGCCGGAATCGCCGATTCGCCATAACGCGCTGATGCGCGGACGTCATGTCGTCCACGATGATCGCCATGTGCTGAAACCAAAGGTCGGTGCTCGTGCTGTCCGGCGGATACGGGCGTCCCGCCATGTCCGTGAACTCCAGCAGGTCGATCCGCTCGCAGCCCAGCCGCAGCAACGAGCGCCGTCCGCGCGACCGTGAAAGGCACAGCACGCCCATCAGCGCAGGATCGATGTCGCCGCGTTGTTCCACGGTGCACCCGAAGGTCCTGACGTAGTCATCTTCGGCCCGGCCAAGATCCGACACGATCAGGGTGACCCGGTCGATTACCGCTTCTGGCCTGGTGGTCATGGTGACATCGGGTTGTCGCTGCGGACCGTTTCTCCCATGTGCAGCTGGAGGGCGCTGATGATCAGGGCGAAGTGGCTGAACGCCTGGGGGGTGTTGCCCAGCTGGCGCTGGGCGGATGGATCCCATTCCTCGCTCAGCAGGCCGACGTCGTTGCGCAGCGCGAGCAGGCGCTCGAACAGGTCGGTAGCGTCCCGTTGCTGCCCGGCCGCGTGCAGGGCGTCGACCAGCCAGAACGAGCAGGCTATGAACAGGCCTTCGCTGCCCTTGAGGCCGTCGTCAGTCTCGGTTGTGTGATAGCGCTTGACGAGCCCGCCGTCGCTTAGCTCGCGGCGGACCGCGTCGATCGTGCCCAGGACCCGCGGGTCCGTGGCGGGGAGGAAGCCTACGCGCGGGATCAGCAGCAGGCTGGCGTCGAGCGCGGTCGACCCGTAGGCCTGGGTGAACGTGTTGCGTCCGGTGTCGAATGCGTGGGTGACGACGTCGTGGTGGATCTGATCGCGCAGCTGTTCCCACCGCAGCGCCGGGCCCGGCAGGCCGTATTCGCGGATCGATCGTGCCATCCGGTCCGCGGCGGCCCAGGCCATGACCTTGGAGTGGGTGAAGTGCTGGCGGTCGCCGCGCACCTCCCACAAGCCGTTGTCCGGTTCCTGCCAGGCCGATTCGAGATAATTCATCAGGGCGACCTGCAGGGTCCAGGCGTCGCGGTCGGCGGGAAGGCCGGCCTGGCGGGCGAGGAACAAGGCGTCCAGGGTCTCGCCCCAGACGTCGAGCTGGAGCTGACCGGACGCGGCGTTGCCGGTGCGGACCGGGCTGCTTCCTTCGTAGCCGGCGAGCCAGGGCAGGTCGGCCTCGGGAAGCCGGCGCGCGCCGTCGATGCTGTAGAGGATCTGCAGCGTCTCCGGCTGGCCTGCGATAGCGCGCAGCAGCCAGTCACGCCATGCGCCGGCCTCGCGCCGGAACCCGGCCGCGAGAAGGGCCTGCAACGTGTAGGTGGCGTCGCGAAGCCAGCAGTAGCGGTAATCCCAGTTGCGGACGCCGCCGAGTTCCTCCGGCAGTGACGTGGTCGCCGCCGCGACGATCCCGCCGGTCGGTTCGTAGGTCAGGGCCTTCAGGGTGATGAGCGACCGGTCGACGGCGCCGCGGTACGGTCCGGGCTGATAGGCGGCGTGAGCGGACCATTCGGTCCAGAAGTCCGTGGTCGCGGACAGGGCCTGCTCGGCGTCTACGTACGGCATCTCGGGATCATGGCCGGGCGCCCACGACATGACGAACGGAACCCGATCGCCCTTACGGACGGTGAAGTCGGCGAGCGTGCCCCAGTGATCGCCGTGCAGCGGGACTGCGGCCATCAGCCGGACCCGGTCAGGCCCGGCAATCGCATGGACCTGAGGGCCAAGGTTCCGGACCCATGGCACGACGCGGCCGTAGTCGAATCGCAGCCGCAGCGTCGATCGCATGGCCACCTCGCCGTCCAGGCCCACCGCGATGCGAACGAGGTGCGGCGTGCCCACCCGAGGCGGCATGAAGTCGATGACCCGCACCGCGCCGTCTGCGGTCACCCAGTCGGTCTCGAGCACCAGGGTGTGGCCGGCGTACCGGCGGGCCGTGCAGGTGCTCGCCCCCGCGGGCGAGAGGGTCCAGTGTCCCGCCTCACGGTCATGCAGGAGCGCGGCGAACGCGGCGGGCGAGTCGAAGCGGGGCAGGCACAGCCAGTCGATCGACCCCGCGGTGCTCACCAGTGCAGCCGTGTGCAGGTCGCCCAGCAAGGCATAGTCTTCGATCTTCGGCATGGCGGGATCCCTCATCAGGCTGGCGGAGTGGTGGTTCCGAGGCGCTCGGCAACGTGATCGCCAACCCGCAGCGCGTTCGCGATGATCGTCAGGGTGGGATTCACCGCGCCGATCGAGGGCATGAAGCTGCCGTCCACGACGTAGAGGTTGTCGAGGTCGTGGGCCTGGCAGGTGACGTCGAGGACCGAGGTGGCCGGGTCGGTCCCGAAGCGCACCGTGCCTGCCTGGTGTGCGGTGGCGGCGTGGTCGAACGCCTTGTGGAGGTAGAGGCTGCGGGCGAACGTCGTCTCCACCATGCCGAGCTGGCCCAGCATTCCCTGGAAGGTCTTGCGGAGGCGGGTGAGGCCTTCGGTGTTGTTGCCGGGTTGCAGGGCCAGCTTGATCGCGCCGTCGCGCCGGAGCGTGATTCTGCTGTCGGCGAGGGGAATGTCCTCGCTGGACAACCAGAAGTCGATCGAGTGCCTCGCGACCTCGCTGAACGGGGCCGGCGGGGCCCACCCGAGGCCTCGTGGCGCCGCCGCCTTGATCTGCCAGGCATCGGATTTGCCGAGCATCTGGATGTGGCCCATCGGATACGGCCAGTGCTCGCCGGGACCGTAGAAGTCGTTGAGGGCCAGCGTCTTCTGGAAGACGGTCGGGTTGGGTTCGCGGGAGAACGCGATGAGGGCCAGGTTGTTGTGCCGCATGTAG
This sequence comes from uncultured Actinomycetota bacterium, assembly GCA_963834695.1. Lineage (GTDB taxonomy): Bacteria > Actinomycetota > Actinomycetes > Streptosporangiales > Streptosporangiaceae > JASHPR01. The sequence goes on along the minus strand of CAWIDQ010000038.1, from coordinate 44,687 downwards.
TTCCGGCCGACCATGTCGGACGAATTCGCCAGCCCCTGCGGATGCTGGTCGTTGGCTGACTTCAGCAGCAGGGCCGCCGAGAGGATGGCCCCCGCGGACAGCACCACGATGTCGGCGGTGAAGGTGTGCGGGGAGCCGTCCGGGAGCGTGGCGGCCACGCCGGTGACGGCCCGGCCGCTGGCGTCTGTCAGCAGGCGCTCGACCGTCGTCCTGGTCATCAGGGCCAGATTGGGATGCGCGGCCAGGGCCGGGCGGATCACGGCCTGTTCGGCGTCGGCCTTCGCGCCGAGCAGGCAGGGAAACCCGTCGACGCGGTCGCATCGGATGCACGGCGAGTCCGTCGTGGGGCGCCCTGCGGCATCCAGAGTCAGCCGCACCCCCAGCGGCAGGTGGAACGGGTGCAGGCCAAGCTTCTCCAGGTCATCTGACAGCCGCTGAATGCGAGACTCGTGCTGCACGGGCGGGTATGGGTAGTCCTTGCTCGACAGGCCGGCGAAAGGGTCCTCGCCGTGCTGGCCGTGCACCCAGAACAGGTGCTCGGCCCGGACGTAGTACGGCTCCATGTCGTCGTAATTCAGCGGCCAGGCCGGTGCGACGCCGTCCGGATGCTGGACCTCGCCGAAGTCGCCGGGCAGCAGCCGCAGCAGCGCCGCGCCGTAGACCTTCGAGTTGCCGCCGACGTAGTAGTGCAACTCGGGCCGGAATGGCCGGTCGTGCAGGTCGTAGAAGGTTTCATCGGCGGTGTATTTCGCGTCGCCGAAGACCGCCTGCGAGTTCCAGTTGTCGCGTTCCCGCGGGAGAAAGTCACCGCGCTCGAGCATCAGCACGCGCTTGCCGGTCTCGGCCACGCGCGCCGCGGTGGTCGCGCCCCCCGGTCCGCTGCCGATGACCAGGACGTCGTAGTGATCGGCGGGCATGGCGGTCACAGTCCCACGCTCGACTGAGACAGGCCGCCGTCGTTCGCGCCCTCCGCGGGGGCGCCCAGCACGATCGCCCTGCCGATGCCGCTGTTTCCCCCGGTGACCACGATAGGCTTGCCTTTGAGCAGCATGCCTGCCTCCATCTCGATCGCAGTGGCAGGCTGGTCAGGCCAGCCCGCCGTTCGCGTAGACCACTTGACCGTTCACCCACCGCCCAGCCGGCCCGACCAGGAACGACACGACGGCGGCGATGTCGTCGGGACGACCGAGACGGCCGAGCGGCGGCAGAGCCGCCAGCTGCTGTTGTTCTTCAGCCGAGGTGCTGCTCAGGAAAGCCGCGGTCGCGGTGGGACCCGGCGCGACCGCGTTGACGGTGATGTCGCGGCCGCGCAACTCCTTCGCCAGGATGCGGGTGAGTACGTCGACGGCCGACTTGGACGCCGCGTACGCGCCCAGCGCCGGAGGCGCCACCCGCACCATACTCGACGACAGGTTGACGATCGAGCCGCCGTCCCGCACCCGCCGCGCGGCCTGCTGGTCGACGACGAACGTCCCCCGCACGTTGACCCGGTGGATCTCATCGAAGTCCGCCAGGTCGAGGTCGGTGAGGGCGGCGGGGCGGTTGATCCCGGCGGTGTGCACGACCACGTCGAGAGCCCCGAAGCGGTCCTCGACGTCGTCGAACACAGCGGACACGGCCTCCTCATCGGCGATGTCCGCCGCGAACGCCGCGCCGCGCCGCCCGTGGCCCGCGATCTCCTTGACCGTCGCGTCGGCCAGGTCGACGCTTCCGGCGTACGCCACCGCGACGTCGAACCCGTCGGCGGCCAGCTGGGCGGCGATGACCCGGCCCATGCCGCCGGTCCCCCCGGTCACCAGGGCAGCCCGTACACGGTCTTCCGCGTCACCATCTGCAGTCATGGGTCCCCACCTCTCCGTGGCCGCTCATCGGCCCGCTGATCGCACGACAACCCAGTGTTGCCGCGCGATCAGCGGCCGCACATCGTCAGGTCAGGTAATCGCATGAGCCCCGGCCCAGGCCCGGATCGCACGCTGAGGAGCAGCAAGGAAACCCCACCCTTCGGGGAATCACGACTTTTCCGGACGGGCCGCGGTACTTGTTTCTGCCAGCCCGTCAGCCAGTTCAGCGGCCGCCCCCCGGCGGACCGGACGGCAGCCTGAGGCCGTGCCCGTCCGCGTTTGTGGCCGGGCCGTGGAAACGGCCGGGCTTGACGATGTGCGGTTGCCGATGTCAAGCGAGAGTTCGTGTCCTGAGCTGCCAAAGGGCAAGTCCCAGGAGAGAAAAGAGGACGAGACCGTGAATCGCCGCATCTTCAGACGAGTGCCCGCATCCAAACGCGGGCTGATTGCCGTGCTTGCGGCAGCGGTTGCCGCGAGCGCGTCGCTGGCCATTGCCGCGGGCGCCGGGACGGCCGCGTCGGCCGCGCCCGCTCGGGCGGGGCAGGTACCGGCCGAGGCCACCGGGCTGGGACAGCTCAGTGGCCTGTGCCCCGAGACAAGCTGACCCTGCAAAGCACCATCGAGGTCAACCTCAGCCAGGAGTACGCGCGGCTGCCGATCTATCCAGGGATCGCCTACGCCGGCACTTCCCCATGCCGAGAAGGTCTGGTACATCCTGGAGGATGCCTCCACCGAGGGCGCCGCGGACGACCTGGGCGTGAACTTCGCGCCCAAGCTGGCCAACATCGGCATTTCCTGCCCAGCGTGCGTGCAGACCGTGCACTTGATCAACCCGTCGCCGGACCAGAACCACTTCGGCCCGGCTCCGATCAGCTTCGCGGGCGCGCCGGACTTCAGCCCCACGCGCATCGCGACCCCCGGGCCGGACGGGTTCCCGCTGGCCAAGTTCGCCCCGGGCGCGGTGGCCGGCCCCGGGTACAGCCCATTCATCCAGATCGCCGGGTCGGACACGATCTACAACGCGCCGATCGTGGCCACCGGCAACGGCCCGTACGACGTGGTGAACCACACCGACACCTCCGACAAGGTGCTCGGCATCCACATCGGCAGTTCCCCAGCGGACTCGCCGTCCGGGTCGTTCCAGGAGTCGTGGGCGGACATGCTGATCACCAAGGGCTTCGACGGCAGCCAGCCGATCGTCTACCTGTCCACCGACGCCGGCCAGCCACTGACCGCGGTGCTGGAGCGCTCCACGTACGTGCCCGCGCTGAACGACGCCTCGTGCAACGGCTGCGATGACTTCCTCGGCTCGGCCCGCGAGCGGCTGTTCGGCTTCGTCAACGGGCAGACCGGCGTCAACAACCCGAACGCCCAGGGGTTCCAGCATTTCGCCAAGGACGGACCGGTATCCGAGAACGCCGTGCAGACCAACACGGCGTTCATCAACGCCATGCGCTACGGCGGTGACATCCTGAACGTGTTCGGGGACTTCCCGACCCTGACCGACCCGCGGCACGCCGACGCCTACAGCCCGCTGTGGGACGCCCAGCTCGCCTTGTGGACCCCGAAGGCGGTCAAGGAAGGCCTGAACAAGCGCCAGACCGAGGAGAACCAGGTCCTGAACCTGGCCTTCAGCCGGCCCGACCTGCTGACCGGGGTCAACCCGGCCACCGGCCAGCCTCAGCTGTACGGCTCGGTCGGGGTCGACATCAACTGCGCGGTCATCGGCTACACCGCGACAGCACCCAAGACCCCCGGCCCCCCCAACCTGCCAGGGTCCCAGTTCCCACCAAGGTAGCGTGGCCAGCCGCCGCAGACACGCTCCGCCCAGGCGGACAGGGCGGCACAGCACCTGAAGCACCCGGCGGGCCCGCCACAGCGGGCCCGCCGGCCATGCGTAGACGCTCTGGCCGCAGCCGCGGTAGGCGGTGCGAAGCTGGTCCCGGGGGTCTCGGCGGCGGCGCTGGCGGCGCAGCCACTTGCCGATATGGTCGAGGGGAAGGATGCCGGTCAGCGTCCGCAAGGAGGAAGTTCCCCGGTCGGCCACGGCGGTCGGATGGTGTCTGGGTGCCCGGTTTCCTTCTGCAGCCGGGCTGGAGGGCCGAGCGATTAGCGAGTTGCTGGACCGGGCCGCGGAGACTGCCGCGCTGGAGGGGGTGCTGGCGGCGGCGCGGGAAGGGCTGAGCGGGGTGCTGGTGCTGCGCGGTGATGCGGGCATCGGCAAAACGGTGCTGCTGGAATGGGCGGCCGGGCAGGCGCATGACATGCAGGTGGCCCGGGTGACCGGGCTGCAGGCGGAGATGGGAATGGGGTTCGCCGGGTTGCACCAGCTGCTGGTGCCGTTCCTGGGCAGGCTGGACGGGCTGCCCGGGCCGCAGCGTCAGGCACTGGGGTCGGCGTTCGGGCTGGTGGACGGTCCGCCGCCGGACCGGTTCCTGGTCGGGCTGGCGGCGCTGACGCTGCTGACGGACGCGGCGGCCGGACAGCCGGTGCTGTGCCTGGTTGATGACGCACAGTGGCTGGATCAGGTATCGGTGGAGGTGCTCGGGTTCATAGCACGCCGCCTGTACGCCGACCGGGTAGGCGTGTTGTTCACCGTCCGGGAGGGAGAGGGGCAGGCGGCTGCGCTGGCCGGGCTGCCGGAACTCAAGGTCAGCGGGCTGCCCGAACAGGAGGCGGGTGAACTGCTGGCCGAGTCGGCCTGCGCCCGGGTGGACGGGCGGGTCAGCGCTCAGGTGGTCTCCGGGGTGGCGGGCAATCCGCTGGCGCTGGTGGAGCTGGCCGGGGAGTTGACTGCGGAGGAGTTGTCGGGGTCGGTGCCGCTGAGCTGGCCGCTGCGGTTCGGGGGGCGGCTGGAGGAGTTGTACCTGGCCCGGGTGCGGGCCCTGTCAGTAGACGCTCAGACGCTGCTGCTGGTAGCGGCGGCCGATCCGTCAGGGGATCCCGCGCTGGTGTGGAAGGCGGCCGCGCAGCTGGGGACCGGTCCGGAGGCGGGCGAGGCCGCAAAGGCCCACCGGCTGGTGTCGTGGCACCCGCAGGTACGATTCCGGCATCCACTGATCCGGTCGGCGGCCTACTACGCGGCTCCGGAAGGGGCGCGGCGGCGCGCACATGCCGCGCTGGCCGCGGTGACCGACCCGGACGCTGATCCGGACCGGCGCGCCTGGCACCTGGCGGAGGCCGCGCCGGAACCCGACGAGGATGTCGCCGCGGAGCTTGATCGCTCCGCGAGCCGGGCGCAGGCCCGCGGCGGGCTGGCCGCCGCTGCGGCGTTCCTGGAACGCGCGGCGGACCTGACACCCGACCCAGGGCGCCGCACCGAGCGCACGCTGGCCGCGGCACAGGCCAGCCTGCAGGCCGGCGCGTTCGGCAAGGCTCTCGAACTGGTGGCCACTGCGGAGTCCGGGCCGCTGGATGAGTTTCAGGCCGCACGGGCGGACTTGCTGCGCGGGAGGATTGCGTTTGCCTCCGACCTGGGCAGCGACGCTCCCCCGCTGCTGCTGAAGGCCGCCAGGCGGCTCGAGCCCCTCAACCTTGACCTGGCCCGCGAGACGTATGTCGACGCGTGGCAAGCGGCATTCTTCGCCGGGTATCTGGCGGGCGCCGGCGACCTGCTTGAGGTCTCCCGCGCCGCCCGCGCCCTCCCCCGCCAGCGCATCCGCCGCGTCTGGCCGACCTGGTGCTAGACGGTTTCGCGCTGCTGGTCACCGAGGGACCGGCTGCCGCTGCGCCGGTGTTGCGGCAGGCCACGAGCGCCATTGCCAGCCCAGGCAGCCCCGAGGAAGAGATACTCCGGTGGGGCTTTGTCGCCACGGTGGCGGACGAAGCTCTCTGGGATGACGAGGGCTGGCGCGTCACCGTTAGGCAGGTTCAGCTCGCCCGTGACGTCGGCGCGCTCGACCAGCTCTCGTTCCTGCTGAACCGTATGGCTATCGAGACCGTGTGGAGTGGTGACTTTACGGCCGCCACTGTGCTGATCGCCGAAGCCGCTGCGGTCTGCGAGGCGACCGGGTCTCGTTTCGCGCCCGTCGCCGCCGCGATGCTGGCTGCGTTCCAGGGCAGGGAAGCCGAGGCGGTCCCCCTGATCCAGTCCGTCGTCGAGCAGGCCACAGCCTGGGGCCAGGGGGTCTCGGCGACCGTCGCGCACTGGGTGGCCGCAGTCCTCTACAACGGCCTCGGCCGTTACGAGGAAGCACTGGCAGCAGCCCGGCAAGCCAGCGAGCACGGGCACATATATGTCTCCGCGTGGGCGTTGCCCGAGCTGATCGAGGCTGCCGCGCGCACCGGCAACACGTGCATCATCGGCGACGCCCGGGATCTGCTCGCCGAGACGACCCGGGCCGGCGGAACCGACTTGGGGCTGGGGATCGAGACGCGCACCCGTGCCCTGCTGGAAGAGGAAGAAACCGCCGAAGGACATTATCGCGAGGCGATCGACCGGCTCGGCCGTACCCGGCACCGTCCCGAGCTCGCCCGCGCCCACCTCCTCTACGGCGAGTGGCTGCGCCGCCAGCGCCGCCGCCGCGACGCCCGGGACCAGCTGCGCACCGCCTTCTCCCTGTTCGACGCGATGGGCATGGAGGCGTTCGCCGGCCGGGCCCGGGCCGAGCTGCGCGCCACCGGCGAACGGGCCCGCCCGCGCAGCCCCGGGGCCCCGGAGGTGCTCACCCCGCAGGAGGAGCAGATCGCCCGGCTGGTCGCCGAGCACCTGTCCAACCGGGAGATCGCCGCCCGGCTGTTCATCAGCGCCAGCACCGTCGAGTACCACCTGCGCAAGATCTTCCGCAAGCTTGGCGTGAGCAACCGTACTCAGCTCTCCCGGGCGCTCCAAGGCGGCAAGCAACCACCTGCGCAAGGGGACTGACCGTCAGCTACGGCCTGCTCTGAACACAGATCCGGTCGTCGACCTCGGTGACGCCGGGCGCGGACCAGGCGGCCGCCACCGCGTGATCGTGCGCGGCCCAGGAGCTGACCATGCCGGACAGGATCACCACCCCGCCACAGCAGGCTTCGACCGAGAGCCCGTCCGCCTCCAGGGCGGCGTCGCGCCGGAACGCGGCGCTGATGGCGTCCGGTGCCTCATGGGCCCTGGGTGTCTGGGCCAGCGTGATGGCGTTGTGGATGCGGGCCACGCCGGGCACGTCCGCGGTGCGGGACTCGGCTGCCTCGCGCTGGTAGTGCCACTGCGCCGTGCCGGTCAGGGTGATCAAGCCGTCCCGGGCCTGCGCATCGACGGTCGTCGGAACCGAGACGTCCAGCATCAGCGCTTCCAGCACGTCGCCGCGCAGGTCCTCGTCGTCGCGCCGGTCTTTGCCCGGGACCTGCACCCGCAGTTCATTCGCGACCCGGGTAACGCCGCGCACGCGTGCCGCGGCCCTGCCTCCCGCCTGCTTCAACCGCAGGCTGGGCACGGTCCCGCGCAGCGTGATCGTGCCGCTGGCCGCCGATACCTCGATCGCGTCGCTGTCCACTCGGGGATCCCAGGAAAGCTCGGCGGCGACATGGCGCCACAGGTCATCATCCTTCATTGCTGCCTCGTCCACCTCCGGCGTCGGCCTTCCCGTGATCAGGCTTCTGCCCAGACGTTACGGCCAGCCCGCCGGACACCGCATCCATGAAGGTCCTTAGTCATTCCGGGCCCAGGGCCCCTATGGCTAGCGGCACGACTAAGGACCTTCCGGGATTCGATCGGCTGGCCAGATTCGTAGCGTTTACAGCGGCCCTATCCGCGCGAGTCCGGAGGCGCCCGGGAACCGCGACTAAGGAGGTCTCGGGCGCGAACGGCACCCGCCGGACCGTGAGTACGCCGAGGAGGCCGGCCATGTGCCCGGTGATGCCCTGCTTGAGCACTGGCGCTTGCCAAGCTGACGCGGTCTTCGCGTCAGGGCTGCAGCGCCGCGATAAGCCCAGCGCGGGCCAGGTACGGCAGGCGGTCGCTGCGGCGATCCGTGCTTTCGGCTACTCCGGATGTGCCGGACTGGTGGCGCAGGAGTTCGGCGATCATCCCGAAACGGCGGTGATCCGGATGCGCTGGGCGCGGGCGCTGGCCCGCGAGGCCTTCGCGGATTCCGCGTCGGAGCTCGGCCCGCGGGCAGACACTGGCGCGTTGCTGCTCGTCCGTCCCCGGCGGCCGGCCGAGCGGACATCAGGCTTGCGGGAGGCAGTGGCATGACCGCGGTGATCAGTGACTTCTCGCCAGGACCATGCCGGAAGACTGCGCCGCAGGCGCGGTATGCCCGCGATCTGGCCATGTGCGGGCGTGAGCCGGAGCGGCGGATAGTCCGTGACCTGCTGCGGCGGGCTCAGCAAGGGGTGGGCGGTGTGGTGCTGGTGGAAGGGGAGCCGGGGATAGGTAAGTCCCTGCTGCTGCGCGAGGCCGTCGGCGAGGCAGCGGGGCTGGGCTTTTCCCTGGCGGCGGGCGCAGCCGACCGGCTGGGCCGCGCGCTCCCATTCTTCGCGCTGCACGCGGCGCTGGGTGAGCCGCTCGCCAGGTTCACAGCCAGTGATCCCGAGCGTGACCTGTCTGATGCGCCGGGGTGGTGGATCAGCCAGATGGCCGCGCATCTGGAACAGCGGGCCGCAGCAGCTCCAGTCCTGGTGTGCCTGGATGACCTGCAGTGGGCAAGCCCGGCCACCCTGGCAGCCCTGCGGGCGCTGCCACAGGACCTGAAACGCCAGCCGGTCGCCTGGCTTCTTGCTCGGGCCAGCACACCGCACCATGACCTGGAATACCTGTTTGGCCTCCTGGAGAAGGATGGTGCCGCCCGGGTCACCTTGCCCCCGTTGGATCGCGATGCGGTGGCGGCCATGCTCGTTGACGCGTTCGGCGCACCGCCCGTTCAGGCCCTGACCGACCTGGCCAGTGGCGCGGCCGGGAACCCTTCGCTGCTCACCGAGCTGATCTGCGGCCTGGGTGACGATAACGCCGTCCGGGTCAGCGGCGGCCGGGCCGTCCTGGTTTCCGCCCAGCTGCCGCGGCGGGTGCACCGGGTCGCGCAGCGGCGGCTTGATGGACTCAGCAAGCAGGCCCGGCACCTGCTGGTGACCGCGGCGGTGCTGGGCTCGTCGTTCCGGCTGGAGGACGCGGCCGAAATGCTCGGCAAAACGCCGGCCACGTTGCTGCCCAGGGTCGAGGAGGCGATGGACACCGGGATCATGACCGTCGCCGGCAACGCGTTCTCGTTCCGGCACGAACTGCTGCGCCGCGCTGTCGGCGACATGATCCCGTGGCCAGCGCGCCAGGCGCTGCATCGCCAGTATGGCCAAATCCTGCTCGGCCGTGGCGAAACTGCGGCGCTGGCCGCCGGTCACCTGCTGCAGGCCGCGCATCCGGGCGACCCAGTGTCGCTGGCCGGCCTGGACACCGCGGTGGTGCGGACACTAGGTTCGGCTCCGCAAACCGCCGCCAGCCTGGCGCTGCGCGCGCTGGAGCTGACACCGCCTGACGGCCCAGACGCGTTGTCCCGGGCGGTGGCTGCCGCCGAGGCCCTGACCGCAGCCGGCCGGCTGGACCAGGCCGCGCGGCTCGCCCATGACACCTTGGCTAAGCCGCTGCCGCCGGTTGCCGAAGCCCGGCTGCGGTGCGCCCTGTCCTCGGTCCTGTGCGCCCGCGGCCAGGCTAGCGCCGCCGCCGGCCAGGCCGAGATGGTCCTGGGCCGGCCGCAGCTGCCGCACGGTCTGCGCGAGGAGGCGCTGACCGCGCGCCTGCTCGCCCTGGCTAGGGCGCGCGACGAACTCGCTGACCGCCTGGCCGGCACCATCCTTGCCGACCCCAGCCAGCATGACAGCCATGCCATCATGGCGGCTCTGGACGCCCGTGCGGTCATCGCCTGGGACAACGCCCAGATCAGCGAGGCGCTCGGGCTGCTGCGTGATGCCGCCCGCCACGGTACCGGGATCTCCCCCGATGCCCGCCATCCCCAGCCGTTGCTCGCGCTCGCCGCCGCCCTGGTCGACCTCCGCCAGCTCGAGGAAGCCGACAGCATCCTGCGTGCCGCCGACCACCCGGCGCTGCACGGCATCCCAGCCCAGGCGGCACTGCGCATCCTGCGCGCCCGCATCCACCTGGCCAGCGGCCGCCTGCCCGACGCCGACGCCGACGGCCAGGCCGCCCTGGCCAGCGCCGAGACGCTCGGAGCTGACCGGTACGCCTCGACCGCGCGCTGCGTGCTGGCCGCGGTCGCGCTGCGCCGCGGCGACATCGCGGCCGCGGCCCAGCACCTTGCCAGCCTGCCTGCCCCGATGCCGCATTCCGCCGACCCGTACGCGCGCACCGAGACCATCCTGGCCCAGGCCCAGATCACCGAAGCGCGCGACGGCCCGGCCGCCGCCATCAGCCACATCCGCCAGGCCGGCGCCGGTCTCCCGGCATGGCAAGGACTGCTGTCCGGCGACCCCGCCATCGCACCCTGGCTGGTACGCACCTCGCTCGCGGCCGGCGACCAGCCCCTGGCCAACCAGGTCGCCGGCACCGCCTTGGCCCTCGCCGACGCCAACCCGGGGTTTCCGGCCCTGGCCGCAGCCGCGGCCCACAGTCAGGGCCTCGCCGCCCGCGACGCGAGACTCGTCGGCGAGGCCATGGCGCAGCACCCCGACCTGTGGGCCAAGGCCTCCGCCGCCGAAGACCTCGCCTTCCTCCTCACCGGCACAGCCAAGGACCAGACCATCGGTCACCTCAAGACCGCCCTCGACGGCTACCGCCAGATCGGCGCCGACCGCGACCAGGCCCGCATCCGGCGGCGACTGCGCGAGCTCGGCGTCCGCCGCCGCCACTGGACCACACCAGCCACCAGGCCCGTCGCCGGCTGGGACAGCCTCACCGACACCGAGCAGGCCGTCTCCCGGCTCGTCGCCGAGGGGCTGAACAACAACCAGGTCGCCGGCCGCATGTACATCAGCACCCATACCGTCGCCCACCACCTGCGCCAGGCCTTCCGCAAATTGCAGATCGCCTCGCGCGTGGAACTAGCGCGCATCGTCATCGAGGAAGCCGCGGCCAGCTCGTGACCCTCACCGCCACTCCGCCGGAGCCTTCTGGCGATGCTGGCGCGGACCGGCTGGCCAGCCAGCCAGCATCCGCTCGCGTTCGTCTGCAGGCCCGCCAGCTGCGTCGAAGCAATAGCCGAGAATCTCACCGGGCTCGGTTACCCACCGGGGCCGGTCAACGCCGGGCGATCCGGCGGGACCTGAGAAGACCAATTAGCACGTTTGACGATGTGGGCTTCCGCGGACGCGGCGAAGGTGGCCCATGGGGAGCTACGCCTTCGTGTCGCCGATGCCCGAGGCGATCCCTGCTGAGGTCCTGCCGAACCCATACCGTTGAGGAGCTTGCTCATGCCCTTGCTGCACCCATCGGCAGGCTGGTCCCCGACGACGTCGCCGGGCTGGTCCGCTACGTGCGCGAGCACGCCCCGGCTCCGGCGTAACCCAGCGGTGAAAGCAGACGCCGGGCCGCACGGACAGCGGCGCACTCCGAGGTCGGCCCCCGGCAGGCCCTGACCCTGAAGGCCATAAGGCATTGCGACGCCCCGGCGGAGCCGGACGCCACAGGAGGATGAACTCATGCCGCGGGGGCGGCCTGCGGACGGAGGGCGGTCGTGATGCGCATCCTTGTCACTGGCTTGTAGGTCCCGGAACGTGCGCTGCCAGAGATGCGGCCTATCCGGTCATCACATGGAGTCTTCTTGCGGCCGGCCCATCGACATGGACTCCTGGTCCGGCCGATCCATCGACATGGGCTCCTGGTCCGGCTGGCCCATGGACACGGAGTCTTCGTGCGGCCGATCCATCGACATGGGCTCTTCCCGCGGCTCGTCCGACATCGACATGGGTTCCTCGTGTGACATGCTGATCCCTTCCTTGTTCCTTGTCTGCGTGCTCATTCGGCATGCAGGCCTGTCCTGTATTCCGTCGGCCGGGTTAAGGCCGGGCCCGGTTGGCTCAAGTCGGCTAGCCCGGAGAGGTCGACGCTGGTTATGTCCGCGCGCCGGACCAACACCATGAGGATGCTGCCGCAGGTCCGGCAGCGCACGACGGTGCCGGGAGCCCGCCGGTAGACGACGAGCTCGGCTACGGGCCTGCTGGCACCACACGTTGCGCAGGTACTGCTGGCGGTGGTCATCTCTGTGCCGAAGACGTCGATCAGCAGGCCACCGATCGCGTTGCCGTCCACTGCGTCCATCAGTGCCCTCCTGTCCCTCCGAATCGCTCGGTTTTCACTCGCTCGGGCGGGTAGCCGAGGCCGACCAGTCCGGCCGCGGCGGTCTCGACGAAGCTGGTGGGCCCGCAGATGTAGGCCAGCGGGTTCTCTTCGGCCGGCCAGGCGACCTGTGCGAGCAGGGCGGGGCCGATCCGGCCGGTGTGGCCGGTCCACCCCGCCGGTGGGCGGCGGGTCAGGGTGTAGCTCACCTGCACCCCGTCGCGGGGCTGGCCGAGTTCGTCGCGGTAGATCACGTCCTCCCAGCCGCGGGAGGAGTACAGCAGCCGTGCCGGGACGTCGCTGCCGGTGCGCTGGCGGTGCCGCAGGATAGAGCGCAGCGGGACGATGCCCGACCCGCCGGCCAGCAGCATCAGCGGGCCGCCGTCGGCGGGCTCCCACACGAAGTACCCGCCGACCGGGCCTCGCAACTCCAGTTCGTCGCCCGCCCGCAGTTCCCCGGTGAGATATGGCGAGACCTCGCCGTCCTCGAGCCGCTCCACCGTGATGGCCACCGGCTCGTCCGGTGCCGAGGCGATCGAATAGTCGCGCTCGGCGGTGTAACCATCCTCGGCGGTCAGCCGCACGTCCAGGTGCTGCCCGGCGCGATGGCCCGGCCAGTGTGGCGGGTCCAGCTCGATGGTGACCACCGAGGCCGTCTCCCGGGTGACCGAGGCAACCGTGGCAGCCTGCCAGGTCAGTCGCCCGCGTACCGCTGTTCTTTCCATGGGTCCCCATACATGTGGTAGCCGTAGGTCTCCCAGAACCCGGGCGAGTCATGATCGCGCAGGTCCAGGCCGCGCACCCACTTGGCGCTCTTCCAGAAGTACAGGTGCGGCACAAGCAGGCGGGCCGGGCCGCCGTGCTCGGCCTCCAGCGGGCCGCCGTCGTAGCCGAAGGCCACCCACGCCTGGCCGCCGGTGATGTCAGCGATCGGCAGGTTCGTGGTGTAGCCGCCGTCGCAGAATGCCATCACATACGGCACGTCGTACCCCGCCAGGCCCAGCAGCGTGTCCACCGGCACCCCGCGCCACTGGCTGCCGAGCTTGGACCAGCGGGTCACGCAGTGGATGTCCGCAGTGATGGTCTCGGCCGGCAGCGCCTGGAATTCCTGCCAGGTCCAGGACCGCTTCGCCCGGCCGCCCTGGGTGATCGAGAACGTCCACTTCTCCAGCGGAGTGTACGGCGTGGGGCCGGCCGACAGCACGGGGAAGTCTTCGGTCACGTGCTGTCCAGGGGGCAGTCGGCTCTCCTGCCCGGCCGGGGCCCGGTGCAGGTGACGAAACCCACGCGAGACAGGGCTCATAGCCGCTCAGCTCCTCTCCATCAGCAGGCCGTCCTGAGACACGGGTCCACCCTCGCGCCGCTCGGGGAGGCCCACATCGTCAAAACTGCTAGCGGCCCTGTCCCAGCCGGCCGCTACGCTTCGCCGCCTTCGGGGTGTCCCCCTGGCCCCAGAAGACGAGGTCTTGGGCAGGTCCCCGTGCGCAGCCGCTCTCACCAGCTGGGACACAGGGCATCGTCGGCATCGAGAGCGTGGCGTAGCTCAGACCGGACACGGGTGATCCGCTGGGTGCCCGCCGGCGTGAAGCCCACCTGCGCCGGAGACGACAGGTAGAACGGCGGGTTCGTATTGCTGAGGCCGAGCGACCGCGTGGATCCGGGAATGGGGACGAGCTCGCCGTTGGCGATGCGGTATCCGTGCGCGTAGCCAGCCAGCCCCACGTCAAGCACGTAGGCGAGGCTGCCGCTGACGGCGATGCTCACCGGGAACGGGCCACCGACGACACGACCTGGCGCAGGTGAAGCTTGTCTCCGTTGACTGCGAAGACGGAAACGCTGTCGCTTCCGGCGTTGACCGCGAGCAGCAGCCCTGCGTCCGGGTCAAGTACCAGCGAGCCTTGTGAGGCCAGCGGACCGGACGGTGCGCCGCTTGCTCTCCCGCCATTGCCGCCCGTCCGGTAGCTGCCGGCGAGTGCCAGCGTCCCATCGGCATTCCGCTGGAACGCCACGATGGAATTGCCGCTGGGATCGTTTGTCTGGACAAAGACCGCATGCCTGGCCTCGGTCCCGTGTGCCTGGATCGCGCCGGCCTGGCTCGCCTGCGCGGCCCAGGCGGGACCGCTCAGCACCGCGGCGACGGCAACAGCCACCACCCCGCAAGCCGTGTCGAAGGTCGCATGAGAAGCCTCCTTACTTGCCGTTCAGGACCGGACGGCCGTGGATGCACCGGGGATGAACGGGCGGTCGTCGGCTGCGGCCCGGCGTGCGGCCAGGATCTCGGCGGCGGCCCGGCCGATGGGGACGCGCAGGGGCAGCTGCGGCGCCTCTGCCGCGTCGGCGATCCCGGCCGCGACCTCTTCCGGCGTCATCTGGCTGGCGGGCGTACCGCCGCGGCCCGACAGGTGGGTATAGGGATCGTCGGGCAGGGTGTAGGTGGTGACGTGGTCGAGCGCGCCGGAGCTGACCGGGCCCGGTTCGAGCAGCGCGGCCTCGATCCTCAGCGGGCCCGCCTCGATCGCCAGGGCCTCGACCAGCGCCTCGAGGGCCCACTTGGTCGCCGCGTAGGCCGCCTGGCGCGGCGGCACGATGCGCCCGGCGATGCTGGACATGAACAGCAGCCGCCCGCGGCCGCGGGCGCGCATCCCCGGCAGGACCGCCTGCGCCACCCGCAGGGCACCGATCGTGTTGATGTCCAGCAGCCGCGCGAGTGCCTCCGGCGGTGTCGCCTCCACGGCGGCGGCGAAGATCGCCCCGGCGTTGGAGACCAGAACGTCGATCTCCCCGGCCTCCCCGACCGCCGAGGTGACGCTGTCGGGGTTGGTGACGTCGAGCGCGAGCCGCTGGTCCACGGGCAGGCCGGCGAGCGTGCTCGGGTCCGGTGCGGTGGCGATCACCCGGTGGCCGCGGCGTGCGAACTCCGCCGCCGTCGCACGGCCGATGCCCTTCGACGCTCCTGTGATCAGTACCGATGCCATGACGGCCTCCTGGGTTCAGAAAATTTCAAGTTCGCTTCCCAAACCATGAATGCGACGCCAGGCCATGTCGGTTTGATATGCAAACCGTCGTGCGGTCGGTCGCCCGGCGTGCCCATCGACGTCGACTCCTGCCCCGGCGTGCCCATTGACACGGACTCCTGGTCTGGCGCCCCCATCGGCATCGACTCCTCATGCGGCGTTCCCATGGACATGGACTCCTCGTCCGGCGTTTCCCATGGACATGGATTCCTCGTCCGGCGCGCCCTCCCTGCGAGGCATGTGTCCACCTTCGTCTCGTCGCGCGAGGCCCACATCGTCAAAGTTGCTGATTAGCAGTGCCTGCCTGCCGGTTGGCTTCTCAGGTCCCGCCGCACCGCTCGGTCTTGACCCGTCCGGCGGGTAGCCGAGCCCGATGAGGTTCTCGGCTACCGTCTCGACGAAGCCGGCGCGACGCCGTTGCTCTTGGCCGCCGAGGCCTCCGGCTCGGGCTGGGGCACGGTGCTGGCTGGCGGTGCCGGCGGGATGGCCTGCTTACCCGTCACTCCCTGTGGCTGCTGAAGGCATGGCCGACCGCTCCGGCCGCCGCCGCGCTCGCGGCATCGCCGAAGCCAGATTCCCCCGCATCAAACGGCTGGCCGACTTCAACACCGACGCCGTCCCGGCCATCACCCCGGCCCTCCTGGCCCGCCTGGCATCTGGCGCCTACCTGGAGGCCGGCGAGCCGGTCGTCCTGCTCGGCGACAGCGGCATGGGCAAGACCCACTTGCTCATCGGCCTGGGCCTGGCCGCCTGCGAGCAGGGCCGCCGGGGCCCGCTACGCCACTACCGCCGCCCTGGTCAACGAGCTCGTCGAAGCGGCCGACTAGTGCGCGCTGTCATGGTCGGACCCTCGGTTGTTCTGAGCCCTGTCGGCTGCGCAGCGTCCAGGCAGGGGCTGGCCGCGTTGTCATCCCGGCCGCACTCTAACTTCCGGGCCTATTGGCGAGCCGCGGGGCGTGGGCGACCCAATCATCGCCGCCTACATTCTGGTCGCCGCCGCCGCGATCATCTTCACCATCCGGCGACGCATGTCTCTGGTCAAAACCGTGACGTTCCGCTTGTCAAGCTGCCGTTTCCGCAAGCTGCCAACGCCGTCGGGCCAGTCCTTGAGCGCCAGGTTCACACCGGACGCCCAGAACGGGCCAATCCGTGGGCGCCTGTACCTCCCGTGACCCCGTGACGGCGGGCCTCGATGACGAATCGATAACAAATGATCAAGGGCCTGACCGCCGCGGCTGGCGATCAGGCCCTTCACCTGCTACTTTCCTGGTAGCCCCGACCGGATTTGAACCGGCGCTACCGCCTTGAGAGGGCATGGCTGACATCGTTCAACCGGTCTGCCAGATGCTGGCATCGATCGGCGCTCCGCTGTAGGTGATCAGGAGCCGAGGCGCGTGGGCGCTGGCGGCTTCGTCAGCTGGCATCCGGCGCCGCCACTGGAGTGCCCCGACCGACAGGCCAGCAGCGGGCTGGCTCAGCCTGACGGGTACAGAGCAAGCCGTCGCCTGTCTTGTCGCCGAAGGCCTGGACAACAACCAGGTAGCGGCTCGCATGTACATCAGCACCCACGCCGTCACCCACCACCTGTGTCAGGCCTTCCGCAAGCTGAGCGTCACCTCACGTGTTGAGCTCGCCCGCATCGTGATCGAGCAGGCCGCGGACGGCGCATCGCAGAGAAACGAACCACTTTGACGATGTCAGCGTCCGCCGACGGCCGGCATAGTGACCCTGAGTTCAGCGACACAGCCCGCACCGGCGGAAAGGGATCTGACCAGCAATGACGAGCCCGGTCTCGCGGGGCTTTCACCACCTGTTGCTCCCAAGCCGTGCCGGCCGCCACCACCTGATGAGGAGAAAGCATGTCCCACCATTTCGACAGTCCGACAGCGATCGAGGATGGTCGGCTCAACCTGTGCGACTTGTACGTGTTTCCGGAGTTGCCGGGCACATCGACGCTGGTGCTTACCGTCAACCCGGACTCCGGGAGGTCCAACCCGACCACGTTCCGGCGGGATGCCCTGTACGAGTTCGTCATCGCTAGCGATGGCGGCACGCGCGAAGACCGAGCGTTCCGGATGAGCTTCGGTGAGCCGGACGCTGACGGAAACCAGGAGATGCGGGTCCGCTACGCTGTCGGCCCGCCGAGCCGCTCTGGTCTCGAGGGCACCGAACTCGGCGTCGGCCATATCGGGGAAACCTTCGCGCTGAGCAATGGCGGATCAGCGTGGTTCGGCCTGGCGCAGGACCCGTTCTGGGGCGACGCCGTCGCGCTGTTCGCGTTCAATCACGGTCTGGCCGAGAACCAGTACCGTCCCGAGTTGTTCACCGGGACACCCGGCAACCTGTTGGCTGGCCGGAACGTCACCGCCATCGCCCTTCAGGTCCCGGACGTCACGTTCGGTGCCATCGACGTCGCCGTGTGGGCCCGGATTAGCCTGTACGGGCACGCTCCCCAGC
Source organism: uncultured Actinomycetota bacterium (assembly GCA_963834695.1). GTDB lineage: Bacteria > Actinomycetota > Actinomycetes > Streptosporangiales > Streptosporangiaceae > JASHPR01. Next base: position 27,177 of record CAWIDQ010000038.1, on the reverse strand, counting down.
GACAGGTCAGCCGGGCGGCCCATCCGTTGTTGCGGTCGTTTTTCTTCCCGCAGCCCGGCGCGGACACCGAGGCACTCAACGCCGGTTCGCCGGCCGACGACTTCGCCACGTTCGGCGAAGTCGTGCGGCGGACCGCCGTGCATGCGGCAGAACTGAGTCGAGCCGCCAACCCCGACGAGCACGCTGCGACGCTGGTCGCTGCATTCCTTCCCGACCTGCTGCAGTACAGGCCCGGCCAGCCGGTGCGCTTCGCGCCCGGCACAGGAAACGGACGCGGTCTGCACGACGACGCGTTCGGAACCACGCTGTCGCTGGTGGTCGGCCGTCAACTCGGCGTAACCACCTCGCCCTACCCGGTGGTGCCCGAATTCCCGCACCTTGCGCCCCCCGGGCACGACGACATCCCTGCGCTTGCGGACATGCTGGGGCTGCGCGAGCATGCCCCGCAACAGCCGCCCGGCTGACGTCGGCGATACGGTTGAGCTTGGGTGCTTGCGAGACCACTGCGCCGGCCATGCACCGGGAACACGCACGCGACCTTTGACAATCCAACCGCAACCGGCTCTCTTCCTCGCCTCGATGATCTTCCGCCGCTTGCCGGCCGCCGCATGGTCAGAGCATGATGACCTTTACTGAGCTGGCGCCAGCAACCAGCAATCCTCCCGAGCCGTTCACTGACCGGCTGCACGTGGCAGTCGCCGCCTACCTGACCCGTTTCAAGAGCTTCTCCCGCGAGCACACCGAATCTGACCAGGCCTGGCTGCTGCGCGGATGGCGACGCCCATCACGGCTCTGAGACGGCCGTCATTACGAACAAGAGAACCACCGCCTTTGAGGATGTGAGCGCCGGACGCCACAGGAGGATGAACTCATGCCGCGGGGCGGCCTGCGGACGGAGGGCGGTCGTGATGCGCATCCTTGTCACCAGCGCCGGCGGAGCAAACGGCAACGGCTACGGCGCGATCCTCGGCTTCGGCCCGGAGGGTGAATTCACGGGGCCGTTCGGCAGTGACCCGCGGATCGCCGATCCGCGGGGTCTGTCCGTTGACCCGTCAGGCGCACTCATCTATGTGAACAGCGGCGACGACCGCGTGCTGGCGCTTGATCTCCATGGGCACGTCGTGCGCGACTCAGGGCCGATACCCGGGCTGGACCCAGGCGGTGCCGAGTTCGGGCCCGATGGCCGCTACTACCTCACCATGCGCCGCCAGCGGACGATACGTGTGATGCCTGCTGCCCTTGACCGGGAGGGAGAATTCCTGCTGCCGGAGGGTACCGTCCCGTTCCCGCGCGGGTTCGGTTTCGGGCGCGACGGCCGGATCTACCTCTCCTCAGGCGTCGCGCCGTCAGGACAGGGCGACAACACCATCGTGGTGTTCGATCGCGGCGGAACGCTGCTCACGCCTCGGCTGGTCACCGACCCCGAACTGAGCCCGCTCGATCTGAAGCTTGCTCCCAACGGGAACATCGTGGTCGCCAGCGAATGGCCCTTCGGCGATCCCGATGCCGTGCCGAGCGTACGCGAATACGATCCGCTCACCGGGCAGCTCATGCGCGTCTTCGCACCCGAGCGCTCCGCCGGATTCCGCAGGCCGCGGGGATTGAGGTTCGGGCCGGACGGTCGCCTGTACTGCGTGGGGGAGGACGATGTCGTGGCCTTCGATTTCCGCACAGGAAGCTTTGCGGGTCCCGTTGTGCACCTCGAGCGGCTCAACGGACAGGCGCTGGTCCTCGTGCCTTAGCAGAACTACCCGCTTATCTGTGAGGCCGAGGCCGGTCAAGATGGGCTAGTCGCGGGATTGCGGGGCGGGACTGGTTCTTCCCTTGCTTCCTCGTCGCTGCCAGGATTGTGGGCCAGACGGCGGGGGTCAAGGTGGAGCGCCCCGCGGGCGAACACCACCGGGCATCTACCGTCCGGGTCACCGCCTGCCTCAGGCCGGCGACCTGGCCGGCACCGGCGACCGCGACACCGGTCGGAGCATCCGCCTCGCCCGGGATGCACGCCCACTGTGAGCACTCGCCCCCCGGACGAGCTCCTACTCCACCGCCGCCACAATCAGCCCGGCCGCGCGGGCCCGGCCGATCACGGTCTGCCCGATCGGCCCGGTCCCGATCACGTCATGGACGCTCTTCTCGGCAGGTCCGCTGGTAGCTCGCTTTGCTCTTCCTGTGCTGCCCCGGGTAAGGCCGTGGTCAGCGCTGCTGATAGGCGAGGTCGGCGCCGGTGAGGCCTTCCAGCGCCGAGCCGAGCTGATATGCCTCGGCCATCCGGCGGCTGAGGCGCTGGCGCACGGTGACCGCCAGGTAGCGGGTCAGCAACTGCGGCTTGGCGGCGAGGCCCTCGGCGAGTTCCTGCGCCCGCGGCAGCACCTGGTCCGGGGGAAGTACCTCGGCGACCGCACCCCACCGCTCGGCCTGCCCGGCGGTGAACGAGCCCTGGGTCAAGGTGAGATAGCGGGCCCGGTTGAGGCCGATGGTCTCCTCCCAGGCGAGGTAGATGCCGTCACCGGGCACGATCCCGAAAGTCAGGTGCGGGAAGTCGGAGAAGACGGTGGTGTCGGCGGCAATGACGATGTCGGCGATCAGGACATACTCGCTGTGCACCGAGGCCGGGCCGTTCACCGCGGCCACGATCGGCATCTCCAGGTCGACCAGCCGCTGCATTATCCGGCGGCCCTCGGCAGTGGTCTTGTCCCAGACCGCTGGCTTGGTGGGGTCGTCCAGGCTCTGCCCGTCGATCTCGGTCATGAACCGGTCGCCGGTGCCGGTCAGTACCAGCACCCGGTTGTCCCGGTCTTCCCCGATCTCGTACAGGGCCCGCGGGAAATCGGTGTGCATCTGCCCGGTGAACGTTGCAGGGCCGCCCTCGGTATGGAACCTGAGCGTCAGCACGCCCGACGGCGTCCGGGTAAACGCGAAATTCTTGAACGCTGTAAAGTAAGCAGGCTCGATCATCGGCACGTGGGAACTCCTTGGCACGAGAAGGATGACTTGTCGCGTGGGATGCCGGACAATCCAGCGGTTCGACCCGGCGCATCCGCCGAGTATCGCTGCGCTCCGGGCAGCCGCACATCGTCAAGACGGTTAGGTTCGCGTACGACGGACGTCCTGCGGCGCGCTGAACTACCACCTTTGACAGTGTCGGCGCCGCGTGGCGCGGTGATCCTGAACCCGTACCGCGCGGGAACGGAACGATGCCGTCGGGCAGGAGAGGCTCGCCTATCCTTCGGAGGGTGAGCGAGAACACCGTCGCTCAGCTGATGCGCGAGCTGGCCTGGCTGCCCGGCGCAAGCTCGGCACCGAATCCCGGGAAGAAGCGGTGATCCGCGCCCGTGAAGCTGGCCTGATCTAGCTTCTGCCCACCGATTTTGAGACGGGACGCCCCGCGGGCCCGCTATCGCGGACCCGCGGGGCTTCGGGTGCCGTGCCGCTGACCACGCCGCCGCATGGGCGGAACGGTGCCTGCGGCGGCTTGCCGGTTACCTGGGCGGGAACTGGGAACCAGGGAGACTAGGTTGCAGGGCGACGGTGGGGGCCTTGCTCGGGTCTGGGTGGCCCGTGGTGTAGATGGCCTTGACGGTGTCGTGTCGCAGGAAGACCTCGAGCGGGGCCTCAGTTTCGGCATTCCGGTTCGTCCAGAGCTTGCGCCGGATGCCGTCCCAAGCCTTGGTGAAGCCCTCTTCGTAGCTATTCGCCTTCTGAATGACCTGCCACTGCAGCCAGTCGGGGTGCTCGTTGATGAGGCGATTGCCGATCGGACCGCCGTAATCCTGCATGTAAATCCCGTCGGGCCTGTGAAACCGACCGTGGCGAGCAGGCCGTCGACGATCGGCGCCGCTAGCACGTTTGACGATGTGGGCTTGTCGGGGCCGGAGCGAAGGTGGGCTCATATCTCGCGGGAGGGCCGGCTGATGGAGAGGAGCTGACCCGCGGGCAAGTCCGCGCGGCAGCGCGCAGGCGGGCGGCGCCTTGCCGGGCAGTGGCGTGATCGCAACAGCGCAAGGAGGGACCTGTGGAGGGCGCGCCGAGCAGGACGGCGATGATTGCGGCCGTGGCACGGGCCTTGCACCGGATGCAAGAATCGCCGCCGTGGGTGCTGGACGACGCGTTCGCCCTGGTGCTCGTCGGACCGGGATGGCAAGACCTACACGGGCGGATGCTCTCGCTGTTCCCCGGCCAGGTCCTGCGCGAGGCCTGTGCGGCTACCTGCACCCGCAGCCGCTACAGCGAGGACCGGCTGGCTGCTGGCGCCTTCCCCCAGTACGTCCTCCTGGGCGCGGGGCTTGACTCGTTCGCGTGGCGGCGCCCGGACCTGCTCCGCTCGCTCAGGGTGTTCGAGGTCGACCACCCTGCCTCCCAGGCCTGGAAGCTCCAGCGGGTAGGCGACCTCGCGCTGCCGCTCAGCGACTCGCAGGTATTCGTCCCGGTTGATTTCGAGGCCGACCCTCTTCAGGACGCATTGCGCAGGGCCGGGTTCGACTGGAGCCAGCCGGCGATATTCTCCTGGACCGGCGTCGCGCCCTATCTCACGGCGCAGGCGATCGAGTCGACGTTGCGCACGATCGCGGGAGCTGCGGCCGACTCGGAGGTGGTGTTCTCCTACCGCGCCGAGGAGTCTGCGCTCGATGACGTCGGCAGAGAATTCGTCCGGTTCTTCAGCCCGCTCGCTGCCGCCGCCGGCGAACCGCTCCAGCCCGGCTGGCCGGCCGTCGAGATCGAGCGGCTGGTCAGCCGGTCCGGGCTCAAGGTCGTCGAACACCCAGCGCGCGCAGACCTCGAACTCATGTACTTCGCCGGCCGGACCGACGGCCTGCGGCCCTACACCTGCGAGACCCTGGTCACCGCGCGCGTCACCTGAGCCCAGAGCCGGAAAAACCCGGACGTGCGATCTTCCTAGTCAGGAACCCGAAGAACGTGCCCTTATGCTCCACTGGGCTGCTTGCTCAGCCCGACAACAAATAGGAGGTGCCCTGGACAGATCGAGGTCCCATTCTCGGCCAGCCTCGCCGCTGATTCGCGCTGACGGATGACAGATTCCGACATACCTGGCCGACTTGCGGTCGAACGGGGACAGTCTGCCTCTTTATGCCAGCTAGCACCCAGGTTCAGTTCCTGTAGGGGCCTGGTCTCCTGGAGCCTCGGTGTCTGCCGACACGTCCGGGCGGTCGTTGCGGGCCAGTTCGAGGAGGGTGGCGACCGCCGTTTCGAGAGGGCGGGAGTCCCGCTGGACTTGGGCGAGGAGAAGGCCGCCCTGGAGCGTGGCAAGGAGGGTTACGGCGAGGGTGTCTGGGTCGGCGCCGCCCGGGAGGTGCCCGGCGTCACGGAGGCGGCGCAGCCCGTCGGCGATGGTGGCCTGCCACTGCGCGAATCCGCCGGCGAGCAGGGCGCGGGCGTGCGGGTCGGTCTCGGCGAGCTGGCCGATGAGCGAGCCGAGAGGGCAGCCGCCCTTGCCCTGGCTGCTTGTGGCCTGGGCGATGACCATGTCGCCCCAGGCCTTCAGTCCCTCGGCGCTTGCGAGGTCAGCCTGCCGCTGGTTGTCGGCGATGACGTCGGGCTGGTGGGTGATGACCGCCTGCACGAGCTCGTCTTTGCCGGGGAAGTAGTGGTACATCTGCGACCCGCTGACGTCCGCCACCGCCTTGACGTCATCCAGCGTGGTGCCCACTACGCCCCGCTCGTAGACCAGCCGGGCGGCCGCCTCCACGATCCGTGCCCGGGTCCGCTCCCCCTTGCGGGTGAGCCTCGGCCGGTCACTCCCCTCGCTTGCCATGACATCCACCGTACCAGTTTTCTGAGTTTGACAACCCAGTCCGGGTGCTGCAATAGTGGGTCGCCTAACCCATTCCGGGAGCTGGAGAGACCATCGTGATCTTTGTGACGACTGCGGGGAAGGTCGGCGCCGAGACGGCCCGACTGCTGCGACAGCAGGACGTGCCGGTACGCGTGCTGGTGCGGGATCGGGCGAAGGCAGTACCCCGGGAGCTAGCCCAGGCCGGCGCGGAGATCGTCGCCGGCGACCTAGACGTGCCAGCGAGCATCGACGATGCGATGAGGGGCGTCAGCGCAGTGGTGCTGGTCAGCCCGGCCGTGCCCGCCCAGGAACTGAACGTCGTCGCCAGCGCCGCCAGGGCCGGCGTAGCGCACGTGGTCAAGGCGACCAGCAAGGCCTCGCCCGACTCGCCCATCGCACGGCGGCGCGGGCAGTCCGAGATCGAGGCGGGCCTGGCCGCCTCCGGCGTGCCCCACACGCTGCTGCGCTCCAACGCCTACATGCAGAACGTCCTGGCGCTGGCCCCGGCGATCGTCGCGACGAGCAGCTTCGGCTCCGCAGCCGGCATGGGCCGGGCCGGCATGGTCGACGCCCGCGACGTCGCCGCAGTGGCCGCGCAGATCGCCGCTTCCCCCGACGCGCACGCCGGGAAGGCCTACCGGCTCACCGGCCCGGACATGGTCTCCAACTACGACGTGGCCGCCGTGCTGTCCAAGCTACTCGGCAGGACCATCACCTACCGGGAGCTCACCTTCGCTGAGAACAAAGACGCAATGATCCGCGCCGGCGTCCCCGAACAGGTCGCCGAGATGAACGCCCAGGCATTCACCCTGACCGCCGACGGCGACGCCGAATGGGTCACCGACGACGTCCCGTCGATCCTCGGCCGCCCCGCCCGCTCCTTCGAGCAGTTCGCCGCCGACCACGCCGCCGCATTCTCCTAGATCCATTCCCGGATACGACGCCCTGCCAAACCAGGCTGCCAAGTGAGCCCAAGGTCCCCAGGCACCAGGCCCGCCGCAAGCAGAGCCGGGCTAGAGGCAATTCCCAGTACTACATTCCGGTTGAGGACGTCCACGAGCTTTTCCTCGTAGATGAGCACCACGAGCGGCGCCTCCGCCAGGGGACGGCACGCCGTCGCGGCCTGCCAGTCGGCGGCGTGGACCGCCCGGGCGCCGTGCGTATCTTCGGTGACGAAGCGATCGGCGGGGTGGCTGGCAGGTGATGGCGCGAGGGATCTGGGCGACGCGGCGCAAGTCCGCGAGACAGTCGTGGCCCTGTGGGCGCACTGTACCGTACGCCCACAGGGCCAGCCGAGTGGGGATTCAGGTCCAGACCTTCAGCACTCGCCTGTTTGCGCCGGTCAGGCGGCCGCGATTCCCTCGCCGCCGACCGCGCCGGGCACGGTGACGCTGCCAACCTGGGTGAGAGATCCGCCCGGGTTCACGGCGAACTCGTCCACGATCCCGTTCGTGCCCGTCTGCACGTACAGGAACCGGCCGTCGGGGGTGACCGCGGCGTCCGTGGTTCCCGGGTCGGTGGGAGTCTGGCCTACCAGCGTCAGCTGGCCGCTGGCGCTGACCGCGTAGCCGCTTTCGGTGTTGCTGCCGGCGTTGGAGGCGAACAGCAGGTTGCCGTCAGACGCCACCCAGCACGTGGCCGCCTGCCCGGAGGGGACGGCGTCGATCAGGGTCACGGTCCCGTCCGGGTTGAGGGTATAGGTCGCTACCGCGTTGATGCCGGTCTCGGCGACGACGAGGTGGCCGGCCGGGTCGAACGCGATCCCGAACGGGATCGTGCCCGGCTCGGAATTGACCACCGGCTGAGCTGACAGGCCGCCGCCGGCGCCGATGCCGAACACGTCGATGTCGTTGCCGTTGGCCTTGGTCGTCGCGATCAGCTGCGAGCCGCCGGGTGAGAAGGCGACCTGGCCCGGGGTGTGGGTGAACTGCGGCGTGGCCGTCGGGTCGAGGCCGAGCGGCCGCTTAGCGCCCGGGATCGGGAACAGGCGTCCGAGGAACATCCGGTAACCCTGTACAGCTCCGCCGTTCTCGGCGTTCAGGACGTAAACCAGGTCGCCGCGGACGGCCACGCTGACCGGGAACGTGCCGCCGGAGCCGATGACCTGGCGCAGCCAGAGCCGGTCCCCGCTAACCGAGAACACCGACACCGTGTTGCTGCCCGCGTTGACCGCGTACAGCAGCGCGCGGCTCGGGTCATAGCTCAGCGAGCCCTGCGAGGACAGGTGGTCGGCCCCGGACCCGCCTGTCTGGCCACCGAGCCCGCCCGTCGGGTAGATGCCTGACTGGCGCAAGGTGCCGCCGGCGGACCGGTCGTAGGCGATCACCTGGTTGCCTGCGGTGTTGTCGGTCTGGACGAACACGACGCCCCCGGCGCCAGGAGAGTGCTGATCCGCTACAGCCGCGCTGGCCGGCCCGGCCATCACCATGGCCGCGGCGGCGGCCGTCGCCGCGGCGCCAAGGGCCGCAGTTACTCTCAGCCCCGCTGAGCCGAAATGGGTCATGACTTTCATGCGCTCTCCCGTCGTGCATGGTTGAAGGGGTTATCCGGCACGCGCTCACCTTCACCGGCCCCCCCAGCAGCCCGCATCGTCAGAAGTGACTATTTCGATGACCCCGGCGACACCGCGGTCCCACCTGCGTAGCTGCAGGTGAGGAGCGGGTCCGGATGCCCGCAGCACGGGCGGCGGCCCGAGCTGTAGGAGGTTAGTGCTGGCCCATCGCCGGGCCAAGAGGGATTGCGGCGGGCTGCGGAAGGTTCCATCGCCTTGCCCGCTGCGACCGGCTGACCTGCGTGACCGAGAGACGGCTCGACGCGCACGGTCCGCCGCAGCGCCGGATCGTAGGGTCAGTAAGGCAACCCACGGGCTCGTATCGGGCCGGCGGCCGACAGCGGGCTCTGCGGATGCAGCGCATCATCTGGTCGCGGCCGTCCCGCCACAGCGCGTGTGCGGCCGCGGGATCCGCCTGCTCGCGGAACCCTAGGCGTACAAGGCTGCGGTCTGGCGCCGCCGGTCGGCGAGCTGCAGCGAGCTATGCGGTTCATGATCGGGCGGGAGCGGTGCTGATATCCCAGATGGCCCCGGTATCGTCTTCGCCCAGGTGGGCGATGAGGGCTGCGGCGGACTGCTCGGGTGTGGTCAAGGTGCCGTCGGCGAAGTTCTGGTTGAACCGCTCGTGCGCGGCGGTCCCGATGCGTTCGAGATCTTGCTGGCGGATCCAGGCCTGCATGGCGGTGTCCACCCCGCCCGGCCGGTACGCGTTCACGGTAACGCCGGTGCCGCGCAGCTCGGCGGCGAGGTTGACGGTATGTGCCTCCAGCGCAGCCTTGGTGGCGGCGTAGGCGTTGAAGCGGACCATGGAATCCGGCCGCGCGACGATCCCGCTGGAGACGTTGACGATACGACCCCAGCCCGCGTCCAGCATGCCGGGCAGCACGGCAGCGGTGAGCGCGGCAGGCGCCACGACGTTGAGCTCGAAGGCGGCGCGCAGCTCGGCCGTCGCGACGGCGGCAGTCGGTCCGAGCGGCTCGACGGTGGCCGCGTTGTTGACCAGGATGTCCACGCGGCCTGCCGTGAGCGCGGTCGTGACCGCGCCGTGGCGCTGTTGTTCGTCGCCGAGGTCAGCGGGAACGATCCGGACCCGGCCGGCCGCGACGCCCCGGCCGAGCAGGATCGCCTGACTCTGTGCTAGCTGGTCGGCGGAGCGGGCCAGCAGGATCAGCCCGGCACCGGCATCCGCCAGCCCGAGCGCGACGGCACGGCCGATACCGCGCCCCGCGCCCGTGACCAGCGCGGTCTTACCGGCGAAATCAGCTACCATCACGGCCTCCTCATGCGAAAAGCCCAAAGCCCGGATCAGCACCGGCCGCGGCGGGACCGACGTGCCCGCTGCGCCGCGACGGGCTGCCGGTCATCATCAGGCCGTCGCATGCTCGCGCAGATAGCGGACCAGGCCGATCACGTCCTCGGGGACGAGCCGGCCGATGGCGCCGCTGGAATACACGCTGACCACGACCTGGCCGGACGGGCCGAGGACGAACCCGGTGGACTGCAGGTAGACCGGGTCGGGGTTGACGAACGCGCCGGTGAGCCCGGCGATGGCCCGCGCGTCGGCGCTGTGCCCGACCGGGAAGGTCAGGCCGTGCTTGGCGATCAGCTCCGCAGTGGCGGGCTCGTCGTCCACCGACAGCGCCGCGACCTTGATCCCGGCGCTGGCGAGAGTGTCACTGGCCCGCTGGAACGCCCGCAGCTGCGCGTTGCAGTACGGGCACCACGCCCCGCGGAAGAACAGCACGACTCCGAATTCGCCATCGAACGCGCCCGGCAAGGTCAGGGCCGGAGCGCCCGGCGGGGTCAGCAACAGGGCGGGGAACGAGTCTCCGGGGCCCAGCAACGGCATAACAACTCTCCTTCATCCGCTCACCGGAATGAGGCCAGCAGGTGCCGGCCGTCGTGTTGTTGGCGCCGCTGTAGCGGACGGTCTTACCTCCCGATCGCCGGATACGCCTCAAGCTGCCCGACAGTGCGGGCCAGCGCAGGCTGGGTGATCAACAGTTTCCTGATGGGGCTGCAGCACAGTAGGCACTACGCTGTTGGCCTGGCTCAGGCCGACGTCTTACCTGCGCGCCCGGAGATGGCCGGTCACGCCGGATTCGGCCGGGCTGCCAGGAGCAGTCCCTGGTAGTCCTCGGCGCATGGGCCGCAGCTCAGCAGGTGCGCGGCGACACCGGGGTACCGACGGGCTGCCTCGGTCCCGGATTCGTCGTCCAGGACGAGCTCGACGTAGACGTGCAAGATGCGCAGCGCCTGATCGCACCCCACGTCGCGCGGATCAGTCCGCAGGAACCGGTCTAGCCCATCCCAGCCCATCATGATCGTCTCGTGTCCCGGCCGCTCAGACCGGCCTCCTCGGCGGAGGCGGTCAGATACCCCATCACAGCCAGCGCGGCCCGCAACTTCCGCCGCGCATCGAACATCGTCTTGTAGAGCGCGTTACGGCTCGAACCCAGCGATACCACCAGCGCGTCGAGCGGAACGCCCTTGACCGCGATAGCGATGAACACCTGCCGCTGCCGTTCGGTCAGCTCCTCCTCCACAGCACGGCGCACCGCGGCGATCAGGTCGCGCCGCTCGACGTGGTCGGCGGGACTGGTCTCGAAGCGGTCGGGCAGGCGGTCCCAGTCCGCGGCGCCGAGGGCGGCGGAAGGACGCCGCCAGAAATGCCGGCCGAGCTTGCTGGATACCTCCAGGACCACGAACTTGTACGCCCAGGTCGTGAACCGGCTATCTCCGCGGAACTGGGCGAGTTTCGTCGTGATAGCGAACAGGGCATCATCGGCCGACTGATGTGCCAGGTCGTCCAGCTCCGGACCGGTGATCGGGTGCCGTCCGGCGCGGCGGCCTAGCTCAGCACGCGCAACGCGCAGCAGTAGGCCGTGCAGCCGCGCCAGTGCCCGCTCACGGGTCGCGCCCGTGCCGCCCAGCGCCGACAGCCACTGCGCCGTCTCATCATCGGGCCCGCCGAGGTAGGCCCCCGGACCAGCAGCGAGCCCCTTAGCCACGCTGCTGTGATCAGCAGGGCCGTCAATCAGTGGCACGCCTGCCAATACTACGACCTGTGGCTCCGGTACCGAGCGCCAACTTCGGGCAGGCGCGCTCAGCGCCGCTGGCGGAGCTCATCAGCGGTGGCGGTGACACAACCTACGCGCCAGGCGATCTTGATTACCTACAAGATGGCGCACACCCGCGTGACGCTCGCGGTCATGACACTGTCATGGCTCTGAGGTGATCTGGATGACGCGCTTGCCGAATCCGCCGCTTGTCTGCAGGGAGCGGTGGGCGGCGGCGATGTTGTCCAGGGGGTAGACCGAGTCGATGACCGGCGTGACGGACTTGGCGTCGACGTAGCCGGCCAGGGTGGTCAACAGTTCGGCGGTGGGCGGGCTCTGGATGAACCGGACCCGGCGGCTGCCGTGAATGCGGAAGGCCACCTGGGTTTCAAGCGGGGTGGTCAGCCGGTGCAGCGGTTCAGCAGCCAGCGATGCTGGGCAGCCCGCCGCGGATGCTGGTCAGCGCCCAGTTCCCCGAAACCGGGACACCGCTGGCGGACAGTTATCAGCCTGCCGAACCCGCCGCGGAGCTACTCTCTGCGGCGCGCTGCGCACGCACGATTAGCCGGCTTGACGATGTGAACGTCCAGAGAAGCGGCGAGCTTGGTCCGTGCGGGCCTGCGTTGGCCGGCTGCGAGACCATTCCACGGCCGGCAGCTGCCCGCGACCAGCTACCGAAGGAAGACACATGCGGAGTGACCGAACATGACGACTGACAGGCCCATGCAGCTTGGCATGGTCGGGCTGGGCCGGATGGGGGCCAACCTGGTCCGACGGCTGACGCGCGGCGGCCACCAATGCGTCGCCCACGACCGCAACCCCGACGTGGTGAAGTCGCTCCAGGCCGAGGGCGCGAACGGGGCCAACTCCTACGAGGAGCTGGTGCGTAAGCTGGACCGGCCGCGGAACATCTGGATCATGATCCCGGCCGGGGCCGTGCAGTCCGTACTGGATGCGCTCGTCCCACTGCTCGACCCCGACGACATCGTGATCGACGGCGGCAACTCCTACTACCGCGACGATATGACCCGGGCGGCGGCGCTGCGGCCGGCCGACGTCCATTACGTCGACGTAGGAACCAGCGGCGGGGTGTGGGGACTCGAGCGCGGCTTCTGCTTGATGATCGGCGGGGAGACCGGCGTCGTGCGGCGGCTTGACCCCATCTTCAAGACCCTCGCGCCGGGGCGCGCGAGCGCCTCGCCCACCCCGAGCCGGACCCACCGTGACGGCACCGCTCCCGACGGGTACCTGCACTGCGGCCCGAACGGTGCCGGGCATTTCGTGAAGATGGTCCACAACGGGGTGGAGTACGGGATGATGGCCGCGATCGCGGAGGGCCTCAGCATCATCAAGCACGCCGATGCCGGCCAGGGAACTCAGGTCGCCGACGCCGAGACCACCCCGCTGCGCGATCCGGAGGCCTACCAGTACGACATCGACATCGGCGAGGTGGCCGAGGTCTGGCGGCGCGGATCGGTGATCAGGTCGTGGCTGATCGACCTCATGGCCGACGCGCTCGCCCGCTCGCCGGGGCTCGAGGAGTTCGCCGGGCGAGTCTCGGACTCCGGAGAAGGCCGGTGGACGGTGCTCGCCTCGGTGGACGAGGGAGTCCCGGCTCCGGTGATCACCGCGTCGCTGTACGAGCGGTTCGAGTCTCGCCGATCGGGCGAGTTCACCGACAAAATGCTCGCCGCGATGCGCAGCGAGTTCGGCGGCCACGCCGAGAAGAAGGCCTAAGCATTGCCGTGGCCGCGCAGGCGAGCACGGCTGCGGATGTCCTGGTGATCTTCGGCATCACAGGAGACCTGCCGGAGAAGATGACCTTCCGGTCCCTGTACCGCCTGGAGCGCCGGCGGATGCTCCAGTGCCGGATCAGTGGATCGACCACGACCGCCTCGGTGGGATTAGTCATCTGCCCGCGGAACGACCCTGGATCCGCCGACGACTTGGTTCCCGGGGAAGGCTCAGGATCGTCATGCCCAGGCAGCCCGCATCGTCACGTCGCTAAGTCTCCGGCCATGCGCCGCCATCACCCGCAGGCCGCGGCCGACCTGTCCGCGGGCGCGGTCGCTGTGGGCGAGAGAACTAACGAGCCGTCCGCGGCCTGCTCGATGACGATGCGGGTGAGTTCGACGCGTGAGGCGATGCTGAGCTTGCGGAAGGCCTGACGGAGATGATGGGCGACGGTGTGGGTGCTGATGTACATGCGGGCGGCGGCCTGGTTGTTGCTCAGTCCCTGGGCGACCAGCCCGGCCACGGCTTGCTCGGTGTCGGTCAGGCTGTCCCACCCGGTGACCGGCCGGGCGGGCGGCGTGGCCCAATGGCGGCGGCGGATGCCAAGCTTGCGCAGCCGCCGCCGGATCCGGGCCTGGTCACGGTCGGCGCCGACCTGGCGGTATCCATCGAGTGCCTCCTTCAGCTGGCGGATCGCCTGATCCCGGTTGCCTCGCCTATCGTGCAGGACGGCGAGATCTTCTGCGGCCGAGGCCCTGGCCCACGGATCGGGGTGCTGCGCGGCGGCCTGGGCCAGGCGGGCCGGGTCGCGCCGGGCCAGGCCCTGGCTGTGTGCCGCAGCGGACGCCAGGGCCGAGAATCCGGGATGGGCGTCCCCCAGGGCCTGGGCAGTGCGGGCGGCGGTGGCGGCCAGCTCGCCGTCGCCCGCGGCCAGCGCGGTGCGAGCCAGCCAGGCCGCCAGGGCGGGATCGCCGAGCAGGAGCCCGGGCCGGGCCTCCAGGTCGCCGTAGAGCTGGCGGAGCTGGCCGAGGACGGCGGCTGGCCCCTCGCGCGCTTCGGTAATCTGCGCCTCGGCCGCGGTGGTTTCGGGGCGGGCGTAGATGTCGGCGAACTGCCGGTTCGCAGCGGGACGGCAGGCGAGCTGCTGGGCCGCGGCCGCGATATCGCCGCGGCGCAACTCGATCATGCTCAGCACGCTCCGCGCGGTGGCGGCGTACCCGCCTGCGCCGAGGGCCTCGGCGATGGTCAGGGCCGCCTGGCCAGCGGCGGTGGCGTCCGCCAGCCGACCGCCTGCCAGGTGGATGCGGGCGCGCAGCAGGGACAGCGCCGCAGCGGCCGGGATGTCCTGCAGCGCCGGGTTGTTCGCGGCGCGGAGAATGTCCTCCGCCTCGCTGAGCTGGCGCAGGTCGACCAGGGCGGCAGCGAGCGCGAGCAGCGGCTGGACATGGCGGGCGTCGGGGAAGATCGTACTACCGTGCCGCCCGGCGTCACGCAACAGCTCGAGCCCGTCGCCGACCTGGCCGCGGTCCCAGCTGATGACCGCGCGGGTGAGGCGGGCCGCCGCGACGGCGTAACTGTCGTGCTGGCCCACGGCGGCCAGAATCGTGTCGGCCAGCGGGCTGGCGAGTTCGTCGCGCAGCCCGGCCAGCGCCTGCAGGTGCGCGGCCAGCGCCTGGTCCCGCAGGTCGCTAGGCAGCTGCGGCTGCGCCAGGACCAGCCGGGCCTGGCCGACGGCATCCTGGGCCTGGCCGCGGGCACACAAGACCGAGGACAGAGCGCACCGCAGCCGGTCCTCGGCCAGCGGCGGCAGCGGCTTGGCCAGCAGGTCACCGGCGATCTGGGCGGCCTGGTCCAGCCGACCGGCCGCGGTCAGCGCTTCGGCGGCGGCCACCGCGCGGGACAGCGCGTCTGGGTCGGCCGGAGGTGTTAGCTCCAGCGCGCGCAGCGCCAAGTCGGCCGCGGTCTGCGGCGCCGAGCCCAGGGTCTGCGTCGCTGCCTGGTCCAGCCCGGCCAGCGACGCGGGGTCACCCGGATGTGCAGCCTGGAGCAGGTGGCCCGGCGGCCCGGGCCGGCGATTCGCCCCGGGTGAGCAGGATCTGGCCGTACTGGCGGTGCACCGCTTTGCGGGCCGGCAGCGGGATCATCTCGCCGACGGCGCGGCGCAGGAGTTCGTGCCGGAAGGTGAACGTATGTTCTGCGGCGGTTATGATCGCGGCATCCATCGCCTCCTCGACCGCAGGCAGGAGCGTAGCCGGGGTCTCGCCGAGCATGCCGGCCGCGTCTTCGAGCCGGAACGCGGGGCCCAGTACCGCTGCGGTCACCAGCAGGTGCCGGGCCTGTTTGCTCAGGCCGTCGAGCCGCCGCCGCGCGAGGCGGTGAATCCGCTGCGGGAGCCGGGGCGACGCCAGCACGGCGCGTCCGCCGGTGACCTGCACCACGTGATCGTCGCGCAGGCCCTCGATCAGCTCGGCCAGGAGCGAGGGGTTCCCGGCGGCGCCGCGGGCCAGGTCGGCCAGGGCCTGGTCCGGCGGCGCGCCGAACGCGTCGGTAAGCATGGCCGTTGCCGCGTCCTGATCCAGCGGGGCCAAGGTGACCCGGGCGGCACCGTCGTTCTCCAGCAGGCCGGACAGGTAGTCCACGGCGAGCTGGGGTGCGCTGGACCGGGCGAGGAGCCAGGCGACCGGGTGCCGTTTCAGGTCCCGAGGCAACGTCCGCAGCGCGGCCAGCGTGACCGGGCTGGCCCAGTGCAGGTCATCCAGGCAGACCAGGACCGGGGCAACCGCGGCGCGCTGTTCGAGGTGCGCCCGTATCTGAGTAATCCACCACGCGGCCGCATCTGGCAGGTCACGGCCGAGATCATCGGCAGCGAGCCCGGCGAACGGCTCGCGCAGGGCCGCGCGCAGCGCGAAGAACGGGATCGCCTGGCCGAGCGGGTCCGCTGCCCCCGCGGCCAGAGAAAAGCCCAGCTCCGCCGCCTCGTCGGTGGAATCGTGGAGCAGCAGGGTTTTGCCGATGCCCGGCTCCCCCTCCACCAGCACCACGCCGCCAGCCCCCCGCTGCTGAGCGCGCCGCAGCAGGTCACGGATCATCTTCTGCTCCGTCTCCCGGCCGCGCACGACTTCCCGGCTGGCAGATCGCTCCCGCAGCGTCATCCTCCCGTGCGCTCCTGGGGAGGAATCACTAATCATCGTGGTCATGGCACCGCCTCGTCCGCGATCGCCTGGTTGCCAGGCCGCGCTGGGCGCCACATATAGAGCAGGCTTCGGAGGTGCCTTTCCATCTCCAGCGCGGCTGCATCGCCGTCGCCGGTACGCAGGTGCGCCAGCAGCCGCCGCCGTGAGCTGACGATCATGCCGTCTGCCGTCCAGCCGACCGCCAGCAACACCTCACGCACATGCGCCGTGCCTCCAGTCGGCAGCGGGCCCTGATCCGCGATCGTGACCAGGCACTCCAGCGCCCGCATCGAAACCATTTCGGCGATCCTGTCCCTCGCGCAACGGGCCCCCGCCCAATTCGTCTTCGTCCCTTACCGGCGTCAAGTCTCACACTCAGCCGGATGAGCCCGCCTCGTACGATTCGGAGGAATTGCAGCCACCCCTGGGCCGAATCGGCTTGTCGTCCTTCTTCGCAGGCGACCAGGGTCATCGCGTCAGTGCGGCGGCAGGCGGCGGAGTTCGAGCAGTTCAAGCCCGAGGGCCTCGATCTCGGCGAGCACGCCGTGTAGCGCGGCCTGGTCCGGCAGCGCTCCCGTCAGCACGGTGTCCTCTCCGCGCGCCTGAGCCCGCAGGGCGGGGAACGCGGAGCGCATCGTCTCGCCCAGGTGGCCGCGCACACGGATCTCGTACTGCCGCGGCTGCGGTCGGCTACGTGCGCTGGTCACGTTGTCACTAGTCATCAGACCGGCCAGCGGCCGACGGTTGTCCCGTAATCACGGGCCCCATGGCAGTACTCCTCCCACTCCGGCGAGCTCTCGTTGCCAGCCTGGACGCCGTAAGGATGAGCGGCCAACGCACGATTCGGATGATTCCTGACGATGCTCTGCCCGCGCGCCGAAGGTCGCTGAGTCAGCGCTGGGGTGCGGAGGGCGCGAGCAGGCCCAGGGCGCGGGCGGACTCGACGGCCTCGGCCCGGCGGTGCGCGCCGAGCTTGGCGTACAGGTTGCGCAGGTGGGTCTTGACGGTGGTCGTCGAGACGGACAGCTCGCTGGCGATCTCCGGCGCCGACAGGTGGGTCGGCAGGTAGCGCAGCACGCGGATCTCGCTCTTACTGAGCGGCTCGAGCGGCGGCTGCGACCCGGCAGGCGGCGGGGCGGGCCTGTTCCCGCCCAGCAGGTCGAGGATCTGGGCGATGCAGGGCGGCGTGCGCGGTGCGCTGCCGGGCGTGGCGCTTGAGCAGGCCGGGCGCGGGATGCATCAGGAACCACAGCAGCGCGCCGTCGGGCTCCGCCAGGTCCAGCGCGCGCTCGAGGGCGTGCCCGGCGGCGGCCGGGTCGCCGAGCGCGTCCCTGGCGATCGCCTCCAGCAGGAAGGCCTCAACCAGCCAGGACCGCCAGCCCACTCCGGCGGAGCCGTCCAGGACCGGCGCGAGCGCGGCGGTCGCCGCGTGCGGGTCGTCCCGGGCGAGCCGCAGCGCCGCGGCGGCGATGCGCATCTCCCCGCGGTCGCGGTCGCGTTCGCCGAGGCCAACCAGGACCTGCTCGGCATCCTCCGTCTCGCCGAGCCGCACCAGGGCGTGCACAAGCCAGGCCCGCAGCGGCCTGGCGAGCGGGTGCAGCCCGGCCAGCCGCTGGGCGGCCTGGAATGCGGCCAGCGCGTCGCCGGCCCGGCCGCGCCCCAGCTCGAGCTGGCCGCGGACGTACTGGCCCCCCATCGCCGCGGCAGGGTTGGCTTCCGCCCTGAAGATGCGCTCAGCACGCTGCACCCAGGCCTCCGCCTCGTCTAGCCGCCCCTGCCAGGCCAGCGCGGATCCAAGCGTCATGGAGGCGAAGCCCGCGAACAGATCGTCGGTCCAGCCGTGCCGCTCGGCCAGGTCGATCGCCTGTCTGCTGAGCTCCGCCGCCCGCGGAAACAACCGGTTGAGCTCCATCTCCGCCCGGTACGTCAGGCCCATGAACTCGAGATACGGCCGGCCGATCCGGCGCGCCAGCGCGATCGCTCGCTCCAGGTGCGACTCGGCCAGGTCGAGCCGACCTGTCCAGGTCTCGCTGTCACCGATTTCGACCAGCGCCAACGCGCGCAGCTCCTCGCCCAGACCAGGCCGCGCCGCCTCCGGGGCCTCGGCCGCCGCCAGCAGCCGTTGCGCCTGCTCGACCCGCGCCAGAAAGTTGCCGCTCCGCGCTACCACCAGCAGCCGGACCACCCCGAGCAGCACCTGCGCCTGCCCGCGCCGACGCTCCGGCACCGACGCCAGCCCGCGCTCGGCCACTCCCAGGTACCGCTCCGCCGCCTCGAGCGACCCCACCGCCAGCTCATCGGCCGCGGCCACCGCCGCCAGCTCGGCATCGGCCGTGGACGCCCAAGCGGGGAACCCGGCCATAAGCGCGTGAACGGTCGCCTCTTGTCCGCCCAGATACAAGCCCGGCCAGTGGTGGGCCAGCAGCCGGGCGGCCAGGCCCCAGTTTTGGACGGCCTGGGCGTGCCGGATCGCCTCCACCGGGTAGCCGTGGCCCGCCAGCCACCCTGCCGCCAGCTCGTGCAGCGCGGCGACCTGCTCTGGCTGAGTGCGGCGTAGCTCCAGCTGCAGCAGTTCGGCGAATAGGTGGTGGTAACGGAACCAGGACCGCGCCGCGTCCAGCGACACCACGAACGCGTTGGCCTCCTCGAGGTCCTGTAGCACCCGTTCCCCGCCGCTGGCCCCGGTCAGCAGGTCGGCCAGCTCGCCGTTGACCCGCTCCAGCCCGCTCGTGCGCAACAGCAGCTGCCGCACCTCCGCCGGCTGCCGCTCCAGGACTTCGGCCAGCAGGTACTCCGCCACGGTCCGTTCGGTCCCGGAGAACTCCGCCGCGAACCGCCCCGGATCCGGATGCCCGGCCAGCGACAACGCCGCCAGCCGCAGCCCAGCCGCCCACCCCTCGGTCCGCTCGTACAACATCCCTAGCGTCGGCCCGGCCAGCTCCACCCCGGCCGCCTGGAACAACGCCTGCGCCTCATCGACGCTGAACCGCAGATCGTCCGCGCGGATCTCGGTCAGCTCGCCCTCCAGCCGCAACCGGTGCAACCCCAGCCGCACGTCATGCCGGGTGGCCAGCACCAAGCGCAGCTCCTCCGGCGACCGCATCACCAGCAGCTCCAGCTGCCTCAGCGCCTCGGCCGAGGCCAGCTCATGCAGATCGTCGATCACCAGCCATAGCCGGTCCGCCAGCGGCGCCAGATCCTTCAGCAGCCGCTCGGCGATCGTCCATCCGTCCAGATCCGGAGCCGCCGTCAGCTCCCGCACTAGCGCCGACCCTGGGATCGTCTGACGCAGTGCGTCCAGCACCGCCAGCCACAGGCGCTGCGGATCACGCTCGTCGCGCTCTACCGTCACCCACGCGGCGTGCTCGGCTAGGCCCGCCTCACCGATCCAGGACCGCAGCAGCACCGTCTTGCCGCTGCCCGGCGGTGCCGACACCACCGTCACCCGTGCCGACGCCCCCAGCCGCTCGCACAGCCCCAGACGGGAAACAACTCCTGCCGCACCGGGACGAGCGACGCGGCGGGCAACAGATTCCGAACTTTCGGCGGGCCGCATAGTCCAAATCGTATGAACTTCACCCGGCGCGGTCTGTCGGCAGGATCGCTTTGCGGTTCGATCAGGCATGCGCAGGCGAGCGTGGGGAGGGTGCGAGATCGCTTGCGATGCCGTTCAGTGTCGAAGTTACATACTGCCCACCGCTCGGTGCGGCCCAATCCTGCTGCCATGGCGCTGCCATCCAGCAAGAAGGCCCGACCGCCATTTCGGCGGTCAGGCCCCTGACCTGCACTTCCTGGTAGCGGGGCGGGATTTTAACCCGCGACCTCCGGGTTATGAGCCCAGGTGGCACTGTTCACACGTCTGACGCCTTCGGCCCGTCGACCGGACACGCCGACCGCCTGGGTTCAAACTGGCTCCGCCTTCCCTTGACACGGACGCCCAGAACGGGCCAATCCATGGGCGCCTGTACCGCCTTGTGGCGGCGGGACTCGATGACGAACCGATTACAAATGATCAAAGGCCTGGCCGCTGTGACCGGCGATCAGGCCCTTGAACTGCTACTTCTCCCGTAGCCCCGACCGGATTTGAACCGGCGCTACCGCCTTGAGAGGGCGGGCACGTCGTCGCTAGTGCCGAGTTCATGCCCGCAGGCGTCCTGCCTCGTCTTGCGCCCATAGGGCGACCAGGCCGCGAAAGTGCGCGATGAACCGCTCGCGCTCGTGCGCGGGTAGGTGGCCGTCACTGTGTCGACGAGCAGCCGGTCGAATGCCGGGCCGCTGGTCCAGTCGAGCACGCGCGGTCGAAGTCCGGCAGATGTGTCCTCGCAGAAGTGCCGATACGCGTCGACCGCGAAATACGGATCGGCCAGCCTCCGGTATCGCGGCCAGCTTCTGGTCGTAGTCCAGTCGTCGCGGTCGGCTGATGTCGAAGTAGGCGCGCGTATCCAGGTCGATACGCTGCCGACGCCCGGTGGCCAGGCAGAAGACAGTCCATTTCACCAGCGTCGCGCATCGCCCACGGGAAGTAGTAGTGCAGCGAGGTGACCGACACGTCCGGGCAGGCGTTGGCGTAGTCGATCGGGAAGACGTCGCCGCCTTTGACGAGCATCTCGCAGGAGTTGAATTCCCAGCGGAAGAACGCGTTGATGACTCCTGGAGATCGTCACCGCCTCGGTCCCGGTGGCGGCCCGAGAAATCCGTGCTCGACACGGTAGCGGCGAGTGCATCGGCGCGTCCGGGTCGAAGCGCATCACCATCGTCTCCGCGCCGATCGACAGGGCCCGGGCGAACACGTCGAAGCCCTCGACGGCGGCCTGCAGGTGCATGAGCATCTCCGCCGGATGAGTCGTAGGCCAGGTGCAGCTCGTCGGCGTTCTGGACGCGGGAGACGCCGCGCCAGCCGCCGCCGTCGTAGGGCTTCATGTACATCGGGTAACCGACCTGCTCGGCCACCTCGTCCAGGTCGAACGGCTAGTTGTAGCGCTGCGATGTGTAGGCGTACTTCGGCATTGATCGAGCGGGTTCTTGTACGGGACGAGCATCGTTTCCGGGCATCTTGAGGCCGAGCCTGATCATCGCGCAGTACGCCGCGTGCTTCTCCATGGCCTGGAAGCTGAACGGGGAGTTGAGCAGGTAGACGCCGTCCATCAGGGCGATCTTCTTGAGCCACTCGCGCGGGTGGAAGTACCAGTAGGCGAGCCGGTCGATGACCAGGTCGGTGCGGGGTTTCGCGCGGAGCGAGAACGGCTCGATGGTCAGCCGCTCGGTGCTGAACACATGCCGCCGCCCCGCGGCGTCGCTGACCGGGCCCAGGCCGGTCAGCAGGAACTCGAAGGCGCGGGGCCAGTCGTCCTCGGTACCGAGCAGCAGGCCCACCAGATGTCGGACTTCGCCATCCACAGGCTCCCCCGGTCCTTGTCCGCGCCGCAGCACAGGTGTCCATTGGACGTTAAGCCGGCCGGACCTGCAGTGTCGAGACGCGGCCATCCCGGGTGCCGCTGCAGCCAGCATGAACGGCCGGCCGGGCGCCCTTCATGCGGGCGGCCGGGTCAGGCGAGCTCGCCGAGGTACTGCGGCAGCATCCGGCGCCACGTGGGCCAGCCGTGCTCCCATTGCGGGCCCCAGTTGTCCACGCGGTTGGGGATCCCCTTCGCGCCCAGGGCCGACGCCATCCGCCACGACTCCCCGATGTCCTCCCACGCGCCCTCCCCAGCCGCGAGCACGACGCGCCGCCGGCGGAGCAGGTCAAGCTGAGGGCCGTCCAGGCCGGGCAGGAACTGCAGCGGCGCCGAGTAGAACAAGTCCTGGCTCCAGGCCTCGTCGTAGAAGCGCTCGATCCGGTAGCTCCCGCTCATGGCGACCGCGGCGGAGAAGACGTCGGGATACCGGCACAGCACGGCCACCGCGTTGAACGCGCCGATCGACGCGCCGCTGGCCACCACGTCCATGGCCTGATCACCGAGATCCGCGTGGATCGCCGGCACGACCTCGCGCCTGATGCACTCATGGAACTGGCTGAGCAGCCGCATGCGGTACTCCGGTGAGCCCGCCTTGGCGATCATCATCTGCCCGGCCACATTGTCTACCGAGTACAGCTTGACCCGGCCGCTGGCCAGCAGCTGCTCACACGAGTGGACGAGACCGTTGCGTTCAATCTCTTCGGCGTCGCCCCCCGCGGTCGGGAAGACCAGGACAGGCCTGCCGAAGGTCCCCCATCGTGCCACCGTGATCTCGCGCTGGAGCCGGTCGGAGAACCACCGGCCGAGTTTCTTCACCGAGACCTCCGGAGGAGGCCCCGGCCTTCAGGCCGGGGAGGAATCCGGTGCCCCGCGTGGCGGGGCAGTGTTTTGTCGGTCATGACCGGCATCCTGGAAAGGTGAGGACGGCGTACCGGTGCCGGGCCTACCCCGGCCAGGCACAGCAGGCGGTGCTGCACCGCACCTTCGGCTGCGTCCGGGTGGTGTGGAACACCACCCTGGCCGCCCGGCACCGGCTGTGGCGCACCGAACGCACGGGCCTGTCGTATGCGGCGTCGGACGCGGCGCTGACCGCGATGAAGAAGGACCCGGATCTGGCGTTCTTGAACCAGGTGTCCTCGGTCCCTCTGCAGCAGGCGCTGCGCCACCAGCACACGGCGTTCGGCGCGTTCTACGCCAGGCGCGCCCGCTATCCGCGGTTCAAGTCCCGCCGCTCCCGGCAGTGCGCGCACTACACCCGGTCGGCGTTCACCCTGCGCGGCGGCGTGCTGCGCCTGGCCAAGATGGACGGCCCGCTGCAGTTTGTCTGGTCGTGGCCGGACGCGGACGTGACCGGCCTTGACCCCACGATGGTGGCCGTGTCCCGGGAGCCGGACGGGCGCTGGTATGTGACCTTCGCCGTCGACACCGAGGCCCCCGAAGCCCTGGAAGAGACCGGGCACGCTGTTGGCGTCGACCTGGGCGTCAAGGACTTCGCGGTGACCAGTGACGGGGAGCGGATCGCTAACCCCCGGCACCTGGAGCGCCAGGCGAGGAACCTGGCTCGTTACCAGCGGCGGCTGGCCCGCTGCCGGAACGGGTCGGCGAACCGGGCCAAGGCCACGGCCAAGGTCGCCCGCGCCCACCGCAAGGTGCGCAGCGCCCGGCGCGACTTCCTGCACCGCGCCAGCACCCGCCTGGTCCGCGACAACGACCTGATCGTGATCGAGGACCTGGCCGTCAGCAACATGGTCCGCAACCGGCACCTGGCCCGTGCGATCTGCGACTGCGGCTGGGGCGAGTTCCCCCGCCAGCTCGAATACAAGTGTGAGCGGTACGGGCGTCGCCTGGTCGTGACCGACCGGTTCTATCCGTCGAGTAAGACCTGCTCGGCGTGCGGGCACCTGCTCGCGGAACTGAGCCTTGCGACCAGGACGTGGCAATGCGCGTCCTGCGGCGCCCGGCATGACCGGGACGTCAACGCCGCCAAGAACATCCTGGCCGCTGGTCAAGCGGTGACTGCCTGCGGAGCTGATGTCAGACACTCCGGGACCTCCCGGGTGCGATCGGCTGTGAACCAGGAACCCCGGCCCGTGAGGGCCGGAATCCCCGTCCTTCAGGGCGGAGAGTAGTCAACGCGTCACTCGTAGTAGAACTTCTGAGGGCCAGGGAATATCCATGAAAGTCCCTCCCGCAGCCGGTCGCGCCAATTCTCCCAGCCGTGCCCGTCGCGGGCCTCGACGTAGCGGACAGCCATCCCGGCGGCCTCGAACACCGGGACCATGGACCGGTTGGGGATGATCAGCGGCTCGTAGACGCCGCAGCTGACGAACACGCGGTCAGCGATCCGCCGCGGGGCGGCACGGTACCGGTTGACGAATCTCACCACCGGCTCGAACGCGGGTCCGCCGCGGTGGTTGTTGCCGATGTCGGTGAAGACGAAGGAGCCGGACTGCAGCAGCAGCGAGCCGTAGGCGGCGGGGTAGCGGTAGGCGGTCGACAGCGCGGCGACGGCCCCGAAGCTCGCGCCCATCAGGCACCGGGCGGACGGCACGCCGGCCAGCGGGAACTCCGCCTCCAGCCATGGCACCAGCTCAGCCGTCAGGTAGCGGGCGTGCGCCGCCGAGTTGGCGTACTCGGCCAGCCGGTCGCCCGGGTACGCGAACGCCACCACGGTCTCGGCTACGTCGAGGCGGTGGATGAGGTTGTCGAGCACCGTCGCGGCCGACGCGTAGCCGAGATAGTCGCCGCCGTCGTGGACGACCAGCAGCGGATAGCGGGCGGTGCGCCGGAACCGGGCAGGCAGGTAGAGCGTCACCCGGCAGTCGCGGCGCAGCGCGCGGCTCGGCACGGTGAGCTCGGTCAGCGATCCTGGGCGCGAGTCCGGGTCCGGCCGGGTCCACTCGGGCACCTCGTACCCGCGGGCGTAACAGACCGAGGAACTGCCCAGCGGACTGTGCGCGAGGCGGGGGTTCAGCGGGTCGTTGATGCGCTCGCGCTGCCCGCCGTGCGAAACCTCGAGCTGGTACTCGATTCGGGAGCCCCCGGGCAGTTCCACGACGACGTACCACAGGTCGGTGCCGCGCAGCCGACGCAGCGGGATGCGCTCGGGTAGCCCGAAGATCCGGTGGACGAGGTGGACCTCATCGGCCTGGCTCCGGTAGAGGAACGTGCAGCGGGCGCCCTCGACGATGGGTACCTCGTGTCGCGCCAGGAAACGGTCGACGGCGGCCGAGTCGACTGGCCTGCGCTCCCGGAGCCTGTTGATGGCGAGCTTGCGGCTGACCGGCGGGCCGCTGACGGTGGTCAGGCTGCCTCCAGGGAGGTCACGCGGCCGTCCTCGGCGAGCACCCGGGTGCCCGGCGGGCAGGCGCCGTCGCTGTCGGTGTCTATCCGGGTGCCATTCTCCAGCAGGACACAGCGGGCAGGCGCGAATCTGCGGGCGAAGACGGCCATCCGCGGCGCGTCGTCGAGCAGCAGCCTCGCGCGGGCGTGCGGCAGCGGCACCACGTTGCGGAGAACGCTGAGACCGCTGCCGTAGACCTCGGGATGACCGGGTCCCTGCGGGGCGCGGTCCTGGAAGAGCACGATCCGCTCGGTCAGCGCCATGGCGCCCGCGGACCACGCGATCACGGGCGAGCGCAGCGATGCCGCGACGTTGAACAAGTGCAGGGCGTCCGCCAGCACGCCCACGTGCCCGCCGGCGATAACGAGGGCAGCGGCGGCGGCGAGCAGGCGGGCGACGGCGGCGCGGTGCTCGGCGATCACCGGCCGGTCATGCGGCGGCAGCCGCTGGTAGAAGTCGCCGCGGATGTCGCTGATGCGGCGCAGGTGCGCGGCGTCGAGGTCCCGGACGGCGGCGACGGCCTCGGCCAGAACGCTGGCCCGGAGCCGGTCGCTGCCGCTGTGGCGCTGGATCGCGTACACCGCCTGCAGCGCGTGGTCGAGGCGCAGTAGGTAGATGTCCTGCAGTTCCTCGAGCACCCCCTGCAGCCGGCGCTCGCCCGCGGCGAACTCAGGGTCGCGATCCTGCACCTCGAGCCTTCGCCGGTACAGCGAGAGGTTGACATCGCGAGAGCCGAGCCGCTGGCTCAGCGCGTCGTCGTCGGGCTCACGCTCCCGCCACCCGGCGGTGATCGTGGCGATCGGCCCTTCGAGGCGCAGCGACGCCACGACCGTGTCCAGCGTCGGCCTGCGCTGCGGTCCCAGCAATGTCACCCTCACCGAGACCTCCGCAGGAAGCCCCGGCCTTCAGGGCGGGGAGTGGTCAAGAGGCGTACACGTGCAGCGTGCGCCCGACCGCGTCGAGCATCGCGCGCAGCGTGTCGTAGTCGGGATGACGCATCCGCACGTAGGCATTGGCCATGTACCCGGCCTCCACCGGCTGGGTCGCCGTGCCCGGCGACGGCAGGTGCGCGTCGATCACCCACTTGTCGTACTGCTGGCGCATCTCCTCCACTCCGGTGCAGCCCGTGATGCTGCCGTCCCGGTCGGGGCGCACCGCGACCATCCCGCTGGCGTACCGCCGCGACGGCGCCGAGCCGGTCTCGCCGCGGGTGATCGCGTTCGCCCATTCGCGGTAGACGTCGATCTCGTTGCCGGCGGAGTACAGGTCCCAGGCCCCGACGCCGGGCGGGCGGCAGCCGATCTCGGAGAACTTCAGCCCCTTCGGGCCGAAGAACCACTCCATGTGCGTCGCCGACGTCCCTATCCCGAGGGCGGCGTTGACCCGCCGGCCCATCTCGCGCAGCTCGGCGTACTCCGGCGCGGTGTCGACCCGGTTGGTGGAGATGAACTGCGGCGAGATCCACCGGGTCCGCATCGCCTCGAGCACGTTCGGGTAGTAGTGCGACACGAAATCCAGCGCCACCTGCCCGTTGATCGTGATCGTGTCGTAGAAGCCCTCGTGGCCCTCGACGAACTCCTCCACGGCGATCGACTCGACGCCCTGGCCGCCGAAGACTCCCAGGGCGCGCTCGAGGCCGGCGGCATCGTCGGCCCGCATCGTGCCCGACGCGCCGGCCCCGGTGCGCGGCTTGAGGATCACCGGGAAGCCGGCCTGCTCGGCGAAGGCGGCTGCCTCGGCGGCGCTGGCCACCGCGGCCGAGGCGGCGGTCGGCACCCCCGCCTCGCGCAGCGCCTGCTTCATCGACGGCTTGTCCCTGCATAGCCAGGCGGTCCGGACCGACGTGCCCGGGATCGTGCAGGCCTCCCTGACCTGCGCGGTGACCATGGTGTGCGCCTCGATCGTGGCCTCGATCCGGTCCACCCACAGCTTGTCCTGCACCCAGCGGACCACGCGCGTCATCGCCTCGGCGTCGGTGACCGACGGCACCCGCTCGTAGTGGTGCAGCCAGCCCCGCAGCTGGTCGTCCAGCGCGTCGGCGGGGAACTCGCCGACGCCGATCACCGTCGC
>CAWIDQ010000037.1:0-99233 GCA_963834695.1 uncultured Actinomycetota bacterium | reverse complement strand
GCCCGCGCGGTGACCGCCGCCCGGCCGCTCTCCTACGGCGACCCCGCCCACCTGGCCGCGCACCAGTTCCTGGTGGAGGAGGCTGCGCTGCTGGATGGCCGGCGACTACGCCGGCCGGTGGGCTGCCTCTGCGACGACATCCGCTACCTGATGCCGGTGCGGGTGACCACCGTGCGGCCTGCTTCGACTTCCTGGCCGACATGGGCCACTTCAACGAGGACCTGTACGCGTTGCGCAAGCGGGTCCAGCGGCTCGCCACCGAGCACGCCTGGACCGAGGACCCGCCGTCACGGACCCGGCACTTCATCACTAACGTCAGGACCTTCCATAGCGGGACCGCCGCGTGGCGGGTCGAGTCCGCCCTGCTGCTGTTCCGCAGCCGGGGCGACACCCGGGAGGCGGATCTGTTGTCCGCGGGCCGCACCGACGTGCTGCGGGAGACCGGCGACGGGCTCCGGCTGGCCCGGCGGGAGATCACCGTCGACGAGTCGGTGCTGCGCACCCAGAACCTGGCGGTGTTCCTTTGATCGGCGAGCCCGGCGAGGCGGACGAGCCCGTGATCGAGCTGGCCAACGAGTTCACCGAGGTCGTGGTCGAGCGGGTGCGCACCCGCAACGGGGCGCGGCTGCGCATCTCGGTGCCGAGCTCGGGCCGCCAGATCATGCTCTGCCCGCTCGAGCTGGAGGCGCTGACCTGGCAGGACCACGAGCTGTTCTCCGGCCTGCTGCAGACCCCGCACGGCCCGGAAGACGACGGCCCGGAGGACGGCGGCCCCGGGAGTGACGTCCCTGGGCCCCGCCCCGGCCCTGGGAACGACGCCCCGCGCCCCGCCCCGCCCTCGGGAGTGACGCCCCCGCGGCCCGCCCCGGCCCTGGGAACGACGTCCCCGCGCCCCGCCCCGGCCCTGGGAACGACGCCCCCGCGCCTCACCCCAGCCCCGGCGGCGGCTGATGGGCTGGCTGGACGGCAAGCGCGCGCTGGTGGCGGGCGCGGGCTCCGGGATCGGCCGGGCGGTGCTGGCCGCGTTCGAGTCTGAGGGCGCGCGGATCGCCGCGCTCGAGCTCGACCCGGCGAAGGCAGCGCGTCTGGCGGCGGAGATGCCCGGCTGCGTGGTGACGCGGGGTGACGCCACGGCGCTGGCCGACGCCCGAGCCGCGGTCGGCGCCGCGGCCGGGGCGTTCGGGGGGCTGGATGTCCTGGTCAACTGCGTCGGGATCTTCGACTTCTACCGCGGCCTGGCCGACCTCGGTGACGACGTGCTCGACGCGGCCTTTGACGAGGTGTTCGCGGTCAACGTGAAGAGCCAGCTGGTCTGCGTCCGCGCCGCCCTGCCCGAGCTGCGCCGCGCCCGGGGCTCGGTCGTGCTGACCGTCTCGACCTCCGGCTTCTACCCGGGCCGCGGCGGGGTGCTGTACGTGGCGTCGAAGTTCGCGGTCCGCGGCTGCGTGATCGCGCTCGCGCACGAGCTCGCGCCGGACATCCGGGTCAACGGCGTCGCTCCGGGCGGGACCCTCGGCACCGAGCTCACCGGCCGGCCAGCCTCGGGCTGGCCGGCCGGGCCCTGGGCGACGCGCCCGGCCGCGAGCGGGACCTGCGCGCCCGCACCCCGCTGCGGGTCGCGCTCACCGGCGACGACCACGCGGGCAGCTACGTGTTCCTGGCCTCCGACCGGGCCCGCGGGATCACCGGCACGGTGGTGCACTCCGACGGCGGCATGGCCGTCAGGTAGCCCGCCGCCGCGCGGCCAGAATCCTCAGCGGGTCGTCAGCCAGGCCGCGATCAGGTCGGCGGCCTGCTCCCGAGAGCCCGCGGGCTCCTGCAGGTAGTGGTCGGCCTTGATGAACTCCAGGGTCTTGTCGGCGGAGGCGAGCGCGTCGTAAAGCGCGCGGGCGTCGCTTTCGTAGACGCAGGCGTCCGCGGTGGCGTGCACGACCAGCGCGGGCAGGGTGATCCGGGCCAGGTGCGGGGCCGCGATGCACTGCGAGGTCCGCAGGCTCCACATTGACAGCCAGCTGCGCAGCGTGCTCACCGTGCCCACCCCGAATACCCCGTAGTTGGCCTTCATCGGGTCGCCGAGGTAGCACCAGTTCGGGCGGCGGTCCGAAGGCTCGATCGCCGGGTCGATCATGCGCAGGTCGGCCCAGCTGCGGTAGACGGTGAACAGCTGGTCCCGGGCCCGGGTCCCGGCCAGGGCGTCGAGCTGGCCCAGGGCCCAGTCGGTGATGCGCTCGTTGCGGCCGCGCTGCGCGGCCCGGTAGCGGCCCTGGAACTCCGGCCCGAAGGGCGGCCCGTTCTCCGGGTTGAACGGGTCAAGGGCGGGGTCGGCCGACACCGGGTCGCTCTCGTCGGTCACCGACGGGTCGAGCCAGGCGGTCAGCACCTCGGGCCGCCCGGAGTGCGCCGCGAGCGCGATGAAGGCGTCGCCTGGGGGCAGGTTCTCGATGGCCGGCAGCGGCCGCATCCCGGCGACCGGCACGACGTTCGGTTCGACGGCCTGGGACTGGTAGGCCGCCATCAGCGAGCCGCCGCCGGAGTTGCCCAGCAGCACGACCCGGTCGACGCCGGCCTGCTCGCGCAGCCAGCGCACGCCCACGCCGATCTCGGCTAGCGCGTGATCCAGCAGGAAGTGCGCCTCGTTGCCGCGGAACCTGGTGTTCCAGCCCAGGAAGCCGAAGCCGCGCTCCGCCATCAGGCTGGCCAGGTAGTGCTCGGAGAAGTCCACGTTGTAGTGCGTGGCGATGAACGCCGTGGCCGGCCGCGCGCCCGCCGGCCGGTGGTAGAGGCCCTGGCACGGGTGCCCGCCCGCGCCGGCCCGGCCGACCACCGGAGACGGCAGTCCCGCGAACTCCCGCACGATCTCGCTCACCGGCCGCTCCCGTCCTCGTGGTTCGCTGGCTAGTCTGCCGCCGCTCGCCGCTCTAGCGCGTAAGTGAAACTGAGTTTAGGTTTAGTTCTGTCGGCCGACCGGCCGTGCGTCAGCATCGCAGGAGGGGCATTCATGGAGTGGCGGAACGAGGAGTTCGACCTCGGCGGTGTCAACCACCTCGCCCTGGTCTGCTCGGACATGAAGCGGACGGTCGAGTTCTACACCCAGGTGCTCGGCATGCGGCTGATCAAGACGCTGAACCTGCCGGGGAACTCCGGCCAGCATTTCTTCTTCGACATGGGTGGCGGCAACGCGCTGGCGTTCTTCTGGTTCCCCGACGCGCCGGACGCGGTTCCCGGCGTCTCCGCACCGGTGACCGTGCCGGGTGTCGGGGAGTGGGCCAGCGCGGTCGGCTCGATGAACCACGTGGCGTTCAACGTGCCCGAGGAGCGCTTCCTGGAGTACCGCGCCAAGCTCAAGGCCAAGGGCGTACGGGTCAGCCCGATCCTCGACCACGACGACAGCGAGTTCGGGGTGGCCAGGGAACTGCACGACGGCGTCTTCGTCCGCTCGTTCTACTTCCAGGACCCCGACGGGATCCTGCTCGAGTTCGCCTGCTGGCGGCGGGCCATGGGGCAGCCCGGGGACGTCCGGCACGAGCCGAAGACCGCGGCGGATCGCACCGGCGTGCGGGTCTGACCAGGTGCTGTCCTGGCTGGGTCCACGTCCTGGAGTGGCGGGCGGCGGTCACGCCCGACGCGGTGGCGCTGTCCGACGACCGCGGCGCCGAGTTGACCTACGCCGCGCTCGCGGCGGCCATGGAGCGGTCCGCGGCGGGGTATGCCGCGGCCGGGATCCGGCCGGGCGACGTCACGGCGATCATCGCCCGCAACCAGGTGGGCTGGTGACCGCGCTGTTCGGCCTCGTCCGGGCGGGCGCGCTGCCGGCCG
Organism: uncultured Actinomycetota bacterium; assembly: GCA_963834695.1. Classification (GTDB taxonomy): domain Bacteria; phylum Actinomycetota; class Actinomycetes; order Streptosporangiales; family Streptosporangiaceae; genus JASHPR01. Next base: position 95,417 of record CAWIDQ010000037.1, on the reverse strand, counting down.
CGGTCAACTGGCGGCTGGCCGCGCCCCGCTCACCCACCAGATGCTGGTCGCGGCCGACGTGTTCATGAAGCTGGAGGTGCCGGAGGCGACGGTCGGGGCCCGGCACCTGAGCGCGCTGCCGCTGTTCCACGTGGCCGGGCTGGCCAACCTGGGCTATGTCCTGTTCACCGGGGGCCACCTGCACGTGCTCGGCGGCTTCGAGCCGGCCGGCTTCGTGGATGAGCTGGCCGTCCGGCAGATCCAGCTGACCCAGCTCGTGCCCACGCTGATCCAGGCGGTCACCAATGAGGTGAGCTCCCGGGCCGAGCCGCCGGACCCGTCGCACCTGGTCGAGATCGTGTACGGCGCCTCGCCGATCCGGCCGGACCTGCTGGAGCGTGCCGTCGCCGTGCTGGGCTGCCGGTTCCGGCAGAACTACGCGAGCAGCGAGACCGGCCTGCTGCCGATCAGCTCGCTGTCCCCGGATGACCATGACCCGGCCCGCGGGCGGGTGGGCACCGCGGGCCAGCCGTCGCTCGACTGGGAGGTGCGGCTGGGAACCCGCGGCGAGATCCAGGTGCGCGGCGCGGCGCCGCTGCCGGGCTACTGGAACAACCCGCAGGCCACCAGCGAGGCAATGACCGCGGACGGCTTCTACCGGACCGGAGACGTCGGGACCATCGACGCCGACGGGTACCTGACGGTCATCGACCGGCTGAAAGACATGATCATCACCGGCGGTGAGAACGTGTACCCGGCCGAGGTGGAGGCGGTGCTGGCGGCCCACCCGCAGGTGGCGGACGTCGCGGTCGTCGCCGTCCCGGGCGACCGGTGGGGGGAGACCGTGCACGCGGTCGTGGTGCCCGGGCCCGGGCTGGACATCGAAGAGCTGGATGCCTGGGCGCGCGGGCGGCTGGCCGGGTTCAAGTGCCCGACCGGGGTCACCGTGGTCTCGCAGCTGCCCCGCAACGCCACCGGCAAGGTACTCAGGTCCGCGCTCCGCGAGCCGTTCTGGGCCGGCCGCGACCGGCGGGTGTCATGACCCCCGCCGTCACCCGGGGCCGGAAGGGCCACCAGACAGACGAGGCGTTCCGCGAGGCCGCCCGCGTGGTGTTCGCCCGCGACGGCTACCTCAACGCCAAGATCAGCGACATCGCCGCCGAGGCGGGCCGGTCGGTGGCGTCGTTCTACAACTACTACGACACCAAGGCCGATCTGCTGATCGCCCTGGCCGAGGAGTTTCACGCCGAGGCCACCCAGATGGCGATCCTGCCCTACCGCAGCGGGCTGTCCCGTGAGGACGCGCTGCGCGAGGCGGTGGCCGGGTTCTGGCGGACCTACGCCAGGCGGCGCGGCGAGCTGATCGGCATCTTCCAGGCCGCCATGCTCGAGGGGGAGTTCCGGGATCGGTGGCTCAAGATGCGCGCCGAGGCGATCACGCGGATCGCCGAACAGGTCCGGCGGGCGCAGGCCGAGGGCTATTGTCCCGGCGTCGACCCGGTGCTGACCGCCTCGGCCCTGTCGGCCATGCTGGAGCACTTCTGCTATATCTGGCTCGGCCAGGGCGGCGAGCGGGCCGACGTCCAGTTCGACGACGAGCGGGCCCTGGACGCCCTGGCCACCATCTGGGTCAAGGCCGTCTACTGGCGCCCGGCCTCGCCGTAACCGAGGAATCCGCGCGGGCCCGGGGAGTGCCGCTGCTGGAGCCCCGCGAGGAAGAGGTCTCGCTGCAGCGCGTGCGGGTCCCGTTCACGGCGCTGCTGGCCAGGCCCCGCATCGGCTGGCTGGCGCCGGCCCGCCCGGCCTGGAGTAGCCTGACCAGCAAGACGGGGGCCGGCAGGCTCTGAGCGGACCGGGGGAAGGCCCGCCACCTGCCCGGCGACGTCGCGGGGGGCTGCCATGCCGATGGCTTCCGGCCGCAAAGATGTCCTGATCGTTGGGGCAGGCCCGACGGGCCTGTTGCTGGCGGGAGATCTGGCCGCCGCTGGCGTGCCGGTCACCGTGCTGGAACGCCGCGAGCGCGAGTCCGGCCTGTCGCGGGCCTTCGCGGTGCACGCGAGGACGCTGGAGATGCTCGCTGCCCGCGGGCTGGCCGACGAACTGATCTCTACCGGGCAGAAGCTGGACCGGCTGGGCCTGTTCGAGGCGGTCAGCATCGACCTGTCCAGGCGGCCCGACCGCTTCCCCTTCCTGCTCATCACCGCCCAGTACCACACGGAGCGGCTGCTGGAGCAGCGGGCCTGGGCGCTGGGCGCGCAGATTATCGGCGGCCACGAAGTGACCGGCGTGCGCCAGGACGCCAACGGCGTGGACGTCGACGTACGGTCCGGGCACGGCACGGATACCAGACGCGCGTCGTTCGTCGTCGGGGCCGACGGGGCGCGCAGCGCCGTCCGGCGCGCTCTCGGGCTGCCGTTTCCCGGCGGCTCGGTGATGGGCTCGATGATGCTCGCCGACGTGCGGCTGTCCATACGGCCGCAGGACATCCTGCAAGTCAACGCGGTCCAGGCGGGCTTTGCCTGCGTCGTCCCGTTCGGGGATGGCTGGTACCGGGTCATCGCGTGGAACCGCCAGCGCCAGGCGGCCGACACCGAGCCGACGGACCTGAACGAGATCCGCCATGTCACCCGTCAGGCACTGGGCAGCGACTTCGGCATGCACGACGCCCGCTGGATGTCGCGGATCCGCAACGACGAGCGGCAGGTCCCGCGTTACCGGTCAGGGCGGGTGTTCCTGGCGGGCGATGCGGCGCACGTGCACTCCCCGGCCGGGTGCCAGGGCATGAACACCGGGCTACGGGATGCCGTCAACCTCGGCTGGAAGCTGGCCGCGGTGACCCTGGGCTGGGCCGACACCGGCCTGCTGGACTCCTACCACGCCGAGCGCTACCCCGCGGGCCGGTTCGTGGTGCACATGTCGCACGGCCTGCTGCGCCTGGCCCTGCTCGAGCACCGGTCAATGTCACGCAGCCGGGCCCTGCTCGGCGGGGCCGCCGTCCACGCCCGGCCGGTCGCTGACCGGGCGGCGCTGGCCATCTCGGGCGTAGGCATCGGCTGACCCACCGGCGCTACCGCGTGCGCCAGTTCTGACGCGGCGCCCAGGGCCCGGCCGTCCGGCGACCCGTCCGGCGACCCGGCCGGAACCTTACCCGTTATGGATCTCGTATCCGGTCATCTCGGCGGTGGGAATGATGTCGCCGGCCCACCGGCAGGCCGCGCACCAGGTGTGGAAGATACGGTCGGCGCCCTGCCAGAACTCCACCGAGATGCCTGGCCCCGCCGAGCAGGGACGCGCCGCAGCGCGGGCAGTGCCGCGGCGCGTCCCGGCGGTGCCGCTGGGCGTCGGCGGCGAAGCCGTGCCGCGCGTCCGCCGCGGCGTCGTCCTGGGCGTCCGCTGCGGCGTCGTGCTGGACGGCCGGCTCGGTCACGACGCCGCGGCCTGCGCCCCGGCGGCAACGTGCGCGGCCGCGTCGATGTGCAGCTTGCGCAGCGCGTCCAGCTGCGGGCTGTACCGGCTGGATCCCATGGCCAGGAAGTCGAGGGCGAACTGCGCGCCCGCGTGGAACTTGTCCCGCTCGCAGGGCAGGTCGATCCGGTCGTGCGGCTCCCGGATCACGCCTAGCGGGTCCCCGCCGCCGGCCACCGCCTCCATCTGCTCCTTGAACATCCGGCGCAGCATGGTCACGCCAATGTCCGACCGGCCCAGGTGCTCGGTGGTGCGGTCCGCGATCGCGCCCTGGGTGACCCAGGTCATGATGTCCTGGCCCTCGACGTAGTTCACGATGTGACGGCCGTTGTCGTCGATCCACGGGATCTGGTAGTCGGCCACCACCGGCTGCTCCCAGAACCGGCCGCCGGCCTGCGCGTGCGTGCTGTAGAGCATGAACCGGGTGTGCGTGTCGTCGATCGGCACCCGGATCTGCATCTGCTCGATGCCGGACCCGCCGACCCGCATGTTGTACGGGAAGACCAGCGGGTGCCCGATCTTCCAGTCGTCGTTCTCCTCGGTCGCGCCCTCCAGCACCCGGCGCTTGATGATGCCCCACTCGAACGCGGTGAAGCCGATCTTCTGGTGCTTCTTGGCGAACGAGGGCGGCGACGTGAAGCCCCGTGCCGCCCGATGAAGTCGAAGTACCGGCCGTGCAACCACTCGACGACGATGCGGGTCGACGGCGTTCTCCATGATCTGCAGCCAGCTGCACGGCAGCTCGCACCAGCCGATGTCGCGGACGCCGTCCATGACGTAGACGTCGAACCGCGGCAGCTCGGGGGCGGGCGGCGGGCCGACGTAGGCCCAGACCAGCCCGCCCAGCTCCTGCGCCCGGCCGGCCTTCATCCGCACCCGCCCGGCGAAGTTGGTGTCGTCCCGCTCGGCAGGCTGGTCGATGCACCGCCCGGGGCGTGGTCGAACATCCAGCCGTGGTACGGGCAGCGCAGCCCGTCGGCCTCCACGACGCCGTAGGCCAGCGAGGCCTTGCGGTGCGGGCAGGCCTCCGGCAGGATCCCGTACCGCCCGTTGGGCGTCTTGAACACCGCGAAATCCTCGCCCAGCAGCCGGGTCTGCCGGACCGGGAACTCGTCGAGTTCCCGGGTGAACGCCACCGGGTACCAGTACCGGCGCAGCAGCGTGCCCATCGGCGTGCCGTGCCCGATCTGGGTGAGCTGCTGGTTCATCTCCGCGGTCAGCATCGCGGTCCGTTCCCCTCTGCCCTGTCTGTTCGGCGTGCTCCGGCTGGCCGGCTGAGCCGGTCAGCCGACGATGGTCACCTTGCCGGTGTTCCCGTCGACCCGGATCCGCTGCCCGGTCTTGATGGTCTTGGTGCCGAAGGCGGTGCCGGTGACGGCCGGGCAGGCCGTACTCGCGGCAGACGATGGCGGCGTGGCTCATGATCCCGCCCACGTCGGTGACGGTGGCGGCGATCTTGCCGAACACCGGCGCCCAGCTCGGCGCGGTCAGCGGCGCGACCAGGATCTCGCCCTCCTGAAGGTCGCCGACGCCGTCGGCGGACAGGATCACCCGGGCCGGCCCCTCGGCCACGCCGGGCGAGGCGGCGAACCCGGCGAGCCCGCCGTCGCTGTCGGCGCCGCCGAGCCACTGCTGCACGCTCTCGGAGGTGATGCCCCACAGCATCACGGTGAACGGCTCGGTGACGACCTCGGGCGGCACGCCCAGCGCGGGCGGCGGCGACCAGGCGCGCAGCGCGTTCATGATGCCCTTGCGGCGCTCGATCTCCGGCGGCCAGTACTTCGGGCCGCGGGCCGGGGAGCCGACGGCCCAGCCGTGGTACATGTCGAACAGGGCCACGGGTACCTCGTTGCGGCCCAGCAGGAACACGTCGTCCGGTTCGGCGAAGAAGCCCTCCTTGACGAAGATGCCGCCGAGGTCGCGCATCTTGCGCCACATGATCGAGTGCCCCCAGTGCTCGACGTAGAAGTTGTGGTTCTCCACGTACGGGAACACCGTGCGGGCCAGGCCGAGCTTGGCCTGGAAGGCCGCCCGGTCCTCGTCGCTGTCGAGCAGGTCGGCGTACTCGGCGACGATGCGGTCCCGCTCGGCCGCGATGGCCTCGGCCGGGCGCTCCAGCTGCTCGCCCCGGCGCACCTTGGCGATGTAGCTGGTGATGAAGCCCAGCGGGATGTCGGGGTGCTCGGCCCACACCTTGTCGCTGTGGTAGAAGCCGCTGCCCGCGGAGAAGTTGAACCACGGCTGCTGCGCCGCCGACCAGGCCTCGAGCCACCGGTCCCCGCCGGGGCGGTCCCGCAGGCTGGCCAGCACCTCGGCCGCGGGGCGGCCGAAGGCGTCGTCGAGGTCAAGCTCGACCGCCAGCGCCGCGAGCTTCTTGAGCTCCTCGTCCGGCCGGAACAGGTCCACGTCGATGCCGGCCACCATCTTCGCGATGGCCTGGTCCGGGATGGACGGGAAGGCCTGCTTGCAGAACCCGAAGAAATCGAGGTAGGCGACGTAGCCGAGGTTCAGGAACTCGAAGTGGTAGTTCCACAGCTTGAGGGTGAGCTCGACCAGCCGGTTGTACTGGGTCAGCAGCTCGAGCCCGCTGCCGGTGCCGAGGCCGCCGGTGATGACCTCGAGGTCCTCCGCCTCCGGCAGCGGCTGGAACTTGACCTCCTCCAGCTCGTCGATCAGCGCCCGCACCTTGTCCATCCAGGAGGCGTAGAGCTCGTCCCAGTGCTCGAAGTAGTAGCCCGCGCGCTGCAGGAACTGCGGCACCCGCGCCTCGACCTCGGCCGGGTCGGTGACCCCGACCGGGGACAGGTACATGTACCCGTTGAGGAACCGGATGTCCACGCCGAGCGCCGGCGGTACCAGGTAGTGCCGGGTGTTGTACTGGGACAGCACGATGATCGCGAATTCCAGGATGGTGGCGTCCCAGGGCGGGATCACTTCGGGCGTGTGCACGCCGTCCATGAACCAGAACATCGAGTCCTCGTACTCGCGCCGGTCCTGCGAGAACACCGACGAGTAGCTGTAGAGGTCCTGCCAGCCCTCCGCGCCGGGAGGGGTCGCGATGTCAAACGGGCTTGGGAACCTGTCCGCCATTGGCCTGGTCCTTTCTCAGTGATCGTCACCCGCGCGCTCGCGGGCGTGCAGCGGCGCGAGGAGGCTGCTCACGATGCTGTCCATGTAGCTGCCGCCGGTCGCGGCGGCCCGGCGCGGGGGCTTGCGGCTCCACACGGTCTCCGGCCGGCTCTGCAGCAGCACGACCGCGCAACGGTCCGCGGCGGGCGCGCCCGCCCTGCCCGGGCCGACCTCGAGGGCCCACTCGACGTCCTGCGGGCATCCGTAGCGCTTCTCCGCCTGGCGCGCGAGCGCCGCGACGGCCTTGATCTCCTCGTCGGTCAGCGACGGGATGTCCTGCCGGGCCTGGTCCACCGGCGAGGGCTCTACCCGGTCGGCGCCGGTCAGCCGGTACTCGATCTCCTTGTGCGAGACGGTCCGCTGGCTCACCTCGCCGATCACCTTGTCCACCAGGAAGTTGTCCGGGTTCACCTCCCCGGATACCACCGCCTCGCCGAACCCCCAGCTCGCGTCGATGGCGACCTGGGAGCGGTCGCCGTCCCGGGGGTTCAGGGTGAACGCGACGCCGGCCGCGCGCGGCTGCACCATCTTCTGCACCACGACGCTCATGGCCAGGCCCGTCTCCGGGTAGCCCATCTGGCGCCGGTAGCAGATGGCCCGGTCGGTGAACAGGCTCGCCCAGCACCGCCGCAGGTGGCCGAGCACGTCGTCCGCGCCGCGTATCCACAGGTAGCTGTCGTGCTCGCCGGCGAAGCTGGCGTCCGGCTGGTCTTCGCAGGTGGCCGACGACCGCACGGCGACCGGCACGTTACGGACGGAGCAACGCTCGCACAGCCGCGCGTACGCCTCGCGGACCTCGGCGTCGAGACGACCCGGCAGCGGCATCGACGCCACCAGGTCCCGGGCCGCGCGGCCCGCCTCGGCCACGGACTCCGGCCGGCCCGGATCGGCCTCGGCGACCAGGCCCGCCAGCGTCCCGGTCAGCCCGGCCGCGTCCCTGGCCCGCGAGTACGCGGCAGCGGTCACCGCGAACCCGGGCGGGACCGGCAGGCCCGCGCAGGTCAGCTCGCCGAGGCTGGCGTTCTTGCCCCCTACCGCGCAGCGGTGCGCGCTGGTGTAGTGCTCGAACCAGACGACGTGGCCCATGGGGCCTCCTGGGCTGGCGGTTTGACCTGCGTCACACGGTAGAAACAGACTGTTCCGCATGCAAGACCGACTTCCCGCGGAGAAGAACGCGAGGCCGCGGCCGGCCGTGGCGGCGGTGCCCGGGTCCGGGCCGGCCACCGAGCGGCCCGCCCGGAGGGCCGATCCGGGGCGGCTGTCGTCGGTGCGGAACGCGGCGCGGCTGCTCAAGGAGTTCTCCGGGGTCGACCGCGAGCTCGGCGTCACCGAGCTGTCCGGCCGGCTCGGCCTCGGCAAGAGCACCGTGCACCGGCTGCTCGCCACGCTCGCCGAGGAGCGGCTGCTGGAGCGCGACGCCGCCTCCGGCCGGTACCGGCTCGGGCTGGGCCTCTACGAGCTGGGCGCGGTCGTGGCCGCGCACGTCGACCTGCACGAGGCGGCCATGCCCGCGCTGGTCAGCCTGCGCCAGCGGACCGGGGAGACGGTCCAGGTCGCGGTGCTGGACGGGCTCGAGGCGGTGTACGTGGAGCGGCTGGACAGTCCGCACACGCTGCGGATCTTCAGCCGGGTCGGGCACCGGCTGCCCGCGCACTGCACCAGCAGCGGCAAGGTGCTGCTCGCGGGCCTGCCGCCGGAGACGCTCGATGCCCGCCTGGCGCAGTGGAAGCCGGTGGCGATGACGCCGCGCACGATCACCGACGAGCAGGCGCTCCGGGCCGAGCTGCGCATCGTGGCCCAGCGCGGCTGGGCGGAGAACGTCGAGGAGGGGGAGCCGGGCGTGGCCTCGGTGGGCGCGCCGATCCGCGGCATGGACGGCAGCGTGACCGCCGCGATCAGCGTGGCCGGGCCGATCAGCCGGGTCAAGGGCGCGTCGCTGCGCCGGTTCTGCGGCCCGGTGGTCGAGGCCGCGACCACGATCTCCCGCCGCCTGGGCTACCGCGGCTAACCCTGACCCGCGGCAACTCCACACTGGCCTCCTTGATCCCACGAGCCGCATAACCCGGCACGCTGCATCCGTACAGGGTTAGTGGTTCAGATCTGACCGGCTAACCAGCAAAATCTGAGCCACTAAATTGATCTTGGTTGTCCGCTGAGGCTAGTGGGCCGGCTAGCTGGGCTGGGGCGGGTTGTCGCCGCGGGCGTGGGCGCGCAGGCGCTCGGCCCAGCTGCGGCGCGGGGCAGGCTCGGGCAGGTCGGCGTAGAGCTCGCCGTCCCGCTCCTCCACCGGGTAGCAGCCGAGCCGGTAGCCCGCGGCGGTGCGGCACTGCCCGGTCTCCAGGTCGTAGGCGTACCAGTGCCAGGGGCAGACCAGCTCGCGCCCGCCCCGGATCCAGCCCTCCGCGAGCGGGCCGCCGTTGTGCGGGCACCGCGCGTCGGTCACGTAGCACCGCCCGCCGACCAGGAACACCGCGAAGTCCCGGCCACCGTGCCGCACGGTCCAGGCACGGCGCCCGCGCGCCTCGCCGAGCCCCACCCAGGACATAGGTCTTAACGCTAGGTCACCGCCAGCTCGACCACGCCGAGCCGGTCGATGCTCGCGACCACCACGTCCCGGGGCCGGACCGGGACCGCCGCGGTCAGCCCGCCGGAGAGCACGACCTGCCCGGCCCGCAGGCCCTCGCCCGCGGCGGCCAGCGACCGGGCCAGCCAGGCCACCGCGGCGGCCGGGTGGCCCAGCGCGGCGGCGCCTGCCGCGGTCGCGACCACCTCGCCGTTGTGCTCCAGCACCACCCCGGCCAGCCGCAGGTCGACGCCGTCCGGCGGGACCGGCGCGCCGATCACGAACCGGCCGGCCGAGGTGTTGTCGGCGATCACATCCGGCATGGTGAACCGGTAGTCCTGGTAGCGGGAGTCCAGGATCTCGATCCCGGTGGCCACGCTGGCCGTGGCGGCCAGCACGTCGGCCGCGGTCACGGCCAGCCCGGACAGGTCCCGGCCCAGGATGAAGGCGATCTCCGGCTCGGCCCGGGGCTGGATCAGCTCGCCGGCGACCAGCGGCTCGCCCAGGTCCAGCGCGTTCGCCCGGGCCAGGAAGCCGCGCACCGGCTCGCTGATCCCGGCCTGGGCCTGTTTGGCCCGTGAGGTCACCCCGAGCTTCCAGCCCGCCAGCGGGCCGGCCTGCTCCCGGGCCAGGGCCTGGATCGCGTAGCCGGCCGCCGCGTCCAGGCCGGGCCGCTCGTCGGACAGCGGCGCGATCGGGGTCCGGTCGGCGGCCGCCTTGGCCAGCCGGGCCGCCAGTTCGCTGAGGTCCTCGGTCATGGGTCCTCCGTCAATCGCACCGTCACCGGGCCGAGCCGGTCGAAGTCCGCGCGGAACACGTCGCCGGCGGCCATCGGCACCGCGGCGTGCATCGACCCGGTCATCACCAGGTGCCCGGGCTCCAGGGCGATCCCGTGCGCGCCCAGCGTGTTGGCCAGCCAGGCCACCACCCTGAGGGGGTCGCCGAGCGCGGCCGCGCCCGCGCCGGTGTCGGCCAGCTCGCCGTTCCGGGTCAGCAGCATCCCGATCAGCCGGGTGTCCAGGCCGGCCAGCGGCACGATCCGGCTGGAGATCGCGACCGCGCCGTTGGAGGCCAGGTCGGCGACAGTGTCCGCGAGCTTGATCCGCCAGCCCGCGATCCGGGAGTCGATGATCTCCATCGAGGCGGCCACCCCGGCCGTGGCCCGGCCGGCGTCGGCCACGGTGACGCCCGGCCCGGCCAGCCGCTGGCCGAGCACGAACACGATCTCGGCCTCGATCCTCGGCTGGATGAACCGGGACAGCGGGATCTCCGCGCCGCTCGGATACACCGTGGAGGCCAGCACCGGGCCGTAGTCCGGCGAGTCGACGCCGATCATCTGCTGCATCGGCTTGGAGGTCAGCCCGACCTTGTAGCCGGCGATCCGGTCGCCGTCCGCCAGCAGCATCCGGACCAGGTGCTGCTGTACCGCATAGCCGTCGGCCAGGCCCAGGCTGGGGTCGTTGTCGGTGAACGGCTCGACCGGGATGCCGGTGCGGCGCGCCTCGTACAGGACCGAGGCCGCCGCGGCCGGGTCAGCGATCGGCATGGGCGGGCCCTCCTGTCGTCGTGGCCCTGGAGGGCCCCATGGCGGGGGGCCCTGGGGTTGACGACACCGCCGCCGGAGCCGTCCAGCCGAGGCGGCGGGACACGGCGTCGCCCGCCTCCATCACCGGGCGGGCGAGCCGGCGGCGCTGGGCCGCGCCCAGCCGGATGATCGGCGCGCCGATGCTGATCGCGGCCACCACGTCGCCGCGGTGGTCGCGGACCGGCGCGGCGATCGAGGCCACTCCGATTTCGCGCTCGTTGACCGCCTCCGCCCAGCCCCGGGCCCGGACTTGATCCAGTTCTGCGTACAGCAGAGCCGGATCGGTGATCGTGTCCGGGGTGAGCGCCGGCAGCGGCAGGCTGTCCAGCAGGCCCGCGCGGGCCTGCTCCGGCAGGAACGCCAGCAGCACCTTGCCCGAGCTGCTGCAGTGCGCGGGTACGCGCCGTCCGGTCTCGGTGAACAGGCGCAGCGTGTGCGAGCTTTCCAGCCGGTCCACGTAGACGACCTCACCCCGGTCCAGCACCCCGACCTGGGCCGTCTCGCGGGTTTCCTCGCGCAGCATGCCCAGGACCGGCCCCGCGGCGGCGTGCAGGTCCATGTGCACCCGCACCGCCTCGCCCAGCTCGAACATCACGATGCCCAGCCGGTAACCGCCGGTGCGCGGGTCCTGCTCCAGCAGGCCCTCGGCGGTCAGCGTGGTCAGCAGCCGGTGCACGGTGCTCTTGCCCAGGCCGAGCCGCCGTCCGAGCTCGGAGGGGCCGAGCGGCTCGTCCCGGGACAGGAACGCCTTGAGCAGCCGGGCCGCGTTCTGCACCGTGGTCAGGGCGGCGTCGCTCACCCGCCGGCCTCCGGCGCGTCCCCGCCGCCCCCGGCTCGCTCCGGGTCCGAGTGCCCGGCCGCCGGCCCGGCCGGGGACCACTGAGCGCGGCCGCCGACGCTGGCCAGCAGCGCGCCGCGGATCTCGTCGGGGTCGGGCGCCAGGTCGGCCGCGGCCAGCTCGGCCAGCGCCGCGTCGCGCGGCGCGATCGCCGCGGCCAGCAGCGCCTGGGCCCGGCGCAGCCCGGCCGCCGCGGCGCCGGCCAGCTCGTCCACGAGGTCCTCCCGGCCGCTGGCCCGCTCCCGGATCGCCTCGAAATCCCGCGCCGCCGCGGTGTGCCCGCTGGCCAGCCCGGTCCCGACGTGGGCCGCGTTGTGCGGGCTGAACGTGGACCCGGGCGACGCGGTCAGGTGGTAGAGCACCGTGACCACCCCGAGCAGCCGCCGGACCTCGGCGAACGCCGGGGCCTCGGCGGTCTCGTCGACCAGCCCGAGCGCGGGCAGCACGACCGGGTCGAAGAACCGCACGGTCCAGGCCAGGCCGTTGTCGCGGGCGGGCAGCTCCACCTCCTGCCCCCGGGGCGGGCCGAGCGGCTCGGCGGTGGCGATCAGGTGCAGGTTGCGGGCGGCGGCCGCGGCCACCGTGAACCGGCCGGCCGCCAGCAGCGGCATCGCGCCGGCCACCGCGGGCGGGAAGGTCTCGGCCTGGGCCAGGTAGCTGCGGTGGATCGCGGCGACGTAGCCTGCGACCGCCTGCCGCATGTGCTCGGGACTGGCCACTGGACGGTCCGTTCTGGATATCCGGTCGTTCCTATTTCCGGAACGATTGCCCTTTATACGGAACGCTAGTCGGGGTACGTTCGAAGCGTCAAGAATGAATCCTTTCCCTCCCCATGGGCTGCCCGCCGGCTCCGAGCTCCAGGTCGGCAGATGAAGAGGGTTCGCTAAGGAGGCGCCATGGGCGTCCTGCGCCTGGCCCACGTCGACGTCCGGACCCCGGACCTGGACCTGTCCACCGCCTACTACACCGAGGTCATGGGGTTGTCGGTGACCGCGCGCACCGCCGACGCGGTCTACTTCAAGTGCTGGGACGAGGAAGATCACCACAGCCTGCGGCTCCGCTACCACCCGCGCACCGGGCTGGACCTGTTCAGCTTCCGGGTCGAGGCCGAGGACGACCTGGCCGAGCTGGAGAAGGCGGTCGAGCGGTACGGCTGCCCGGTCACCCGGGTGAGCCGGGGCGAGTCGGTCGGGCAGGGCGAGTCGCTCCGGTTCGAGATCCCGTCCGGCCAGACCATGGAGCTGGTGTGGGACCTCGAGCGGGTCGGCAACCTGCTCGGCAAGCGCAGCCCGGCTCCCGTGCCGCCGCCCGGCCTGCCGGGCATCGCGCCGCCGCGCCTGGACCACATGCTGATCCACGCCGAGGAGGTCGCGGAGACCGGGGCGTTCTTCCGCGAGGTGCTCGGGTTCCGCCTCACTGAGCAGGTGCTCGACGGCAACGGGCATCAGCTCGGCATCTGGCTGCAGCGCTCGGGCCGGGTGCACGACATTGCGGTGGTCAACGGCCCGAACGGGGCGCTGCACCACTGGGCGTACTGGCTGGACGACTGGGACCAGATCCGCAAGGCCGCCGACATCCTGGCGTTCAACGGGGTGCAGATCGACCAGGGCCCGACCCGGCACGGGGTCACCCGCGGCAACACCATCTATTTCTTCGACCCGCTCGGCATCCGCAACGAGGTGTTCACCGGCGGGTACAAGCCCGACCCGGACTTCGACGCGATCACCTGGACCGAGGACAACTTCGGCAAGGGCCTGTTCTATTACGAGAACGTGCTCAGCCAGCGCTTCCTGACCCTGCATACCTAGGAGGCACCCGCCGATGAGCGACCGGATCCTGCGGCTGCAGCACGTCGAGGTCCGCACGCCGGACCTGGAGCTGTGCGCCGCCTACTACACGGAGGTACTCGGCCTGCTGGAGACCGCCCGGGAGGGCGAGCGGATCTTCCTGAAGTGCTGGGACGAGCAGGAGCACCACTCGGTGGTGCTGCGCCAGGCCCCCAGCTACGGGCTCGACCACATGTCGTTCAAGGTCGCCGAGGCTGGCGACCTGGACTTCTACGCCGGCCGGCTGGAATCGGCCGGTACCGCGGTCAAGCGGTACGCGGCGCGCGAGCTCGGCCCCGGGTGGGGCGAGGCGATCCGGTTCGACGCGCCGTCCGGGCACGTGGTGGAGCTGGTGCACGGCATGCAGAAGGTGGGCAACATGCTGCCGCTGACCAACCCGCCGCCGCGGCCGCAGAACCTGGTCGGCATCGCGCCGCCGAGGCTGGACCACATCTTCATCACCGCCGAGGACGTCGACGAGACCACCCGGTTCTTCCGCGAGGTGCTGGACTTCCGGCTCACTGAGCAGATCCTGGCCAACGACGGGCACCAGCTCGCCACCTGGCTGGAGCGGTCGCACAGCCCGCACGACATCGCGATGGTGACCGGGCCCAACCGCGGGCTGCACCACTTCGCGTTCTGGGTGGACGACTGGAACGCGGTCCGGGAGGCCGCGGACACCCTGGCCTACTACGGCGTGGACATCGACGTGGCGCCGACCCGGCACGGCGTGACCCGGGGCTACACCACGTACTTCTTCGACCCGGTCGGGAACCGCAACGAGCTGTTCACCGGCGGCTACTGGGTGGACCCGGACTTCGAACCGATTACCTGGACCGAGGAGGAGATGGGGCGGGCCATGTTCTACTACTCCCGCGAAGTCAACGAGCGCTTCTTCACGGTGCATAGCTGATGTCCGCCACCGACCGGTACGAGGCACCCGCCTACCTGGCCCGCTACCAGCAGCGGCGCGCGACCGCCGCGGCTGAGTCAGCGGCGTCCGCCGAGCCGGAGCCTGGCCCCGAGGATGGCGGCGCGGGCGTGCCGCTGTACCTGCGCCGGTTCCGCGAACGGACGGCCACCGCGCCGCAGGGCCCGGACGGGCCGGCCGCCGCCGAGGCGCCCGAGATCGGCCTGCCGGACCTGGTGACCGCGGGCGGGCAGACGTTCACGCCCGCGCTGGCCGAGGTGACCCGGGGCAAGGAGATCGCCGCCCCGCTGGAGCGCCGGGCCGGCGAGCAGGTCGTCGCCGAGGTCAGCATCATCCGGCACGGCATCACCCAGGGGTATTCCGCCGACGCCGGGCTGACCGGGATGGGGGCCTGGCAGGCGCACCGCCGCGGCCACGAGCTGGCCCGCCGGGTCAACCCCGGCGAGCGGGTGCGGATCGTCTGCGCGCAGACCAGCCGCGCCCGGCAGACCGCCGACCAGCTGTACCGCGGGCTCACCGACGCGCTGGTGCTGTTCGGGATCACCGCCGAGGTGTCCGAGCCGGAGCCCATTCCCGAGCTGCGCAACTTCGGCGTGTGGACACCGGACGGGGTCCGCGACATCACCTCGGCGTTCCGCCAGTACCACGCGACCATGGAGCGGTTCGAGCGGATGGCGATCGGCGAGCGGCCGCGGTGGATGGTGGAGATCGACCGCTTCTACCGGATCCAGTTCGGCGGCGCGGACCCGATCCAGACCTGGCTGCAGGTCCCGATGATGTACTTCGAGCCGCCGCAGGCGTGCGTGCGCCGGTTCTGGCGCGGGATCAACCGGCTCGTGCAGCAGTCGCCCGGCACCCGGATCCTGGCCGCGACGCACTCCGGGCCGATGCGCGCGTTCGCGACCTGGGCGCACGGGTATGACCCGGGCGAGCCGCTGAACACCGAGGAGATCCGGGTCAAGATCCGCAAGGGCGGCGGGACCGCGCTGGTGTCCTACCGCAACCGGGTCACCGAGGTGCACATCCCGCCGTCGGACGAGGTACCGGACTGGTCCTGAGCCAGGCCCTGCGTTAAAGGAGGCCGCCGTGCCGCTCGTGCGAATCGACATCCTGGAAGGCCGGCCACCGGAGGTGATCGAGGAACTGCACGCCCGGGTGGCCAGCCTGGTGGCGGAGATCATCGACTCACCCCTGGACCGGGTCCGGACCTACATCACCGAGATCCCCGCGGAGAACTGGGGCATCGGCGGCGTCCCGGCCAGCCGGGCCCGGGCCGACGAGGTCGAGGCGCGCCGCCGCCGCGCCGCCGGGGGGTGACCAGCCGGCTGACCCGCCGCCCCGGGGGAGCGGCCCGGCTGCGCGCGCTGCTCGAGTCCGGCCAGGTCATCCTGGCGCCGGGCGCGTTCGATCCGCTGGCCGCCCGGCTGGTGGAGGAGGCCGGGTTCCCGGCGGTCTACATGACCGGGTTCGGGACGTCGGCGGCGCTGCTCGGGCGGCCGGATGTGGGGCTGCTGACCATGACCGAGATGGCCGGCAACGCGGGCCGGATCGCCGCGTGCGTGGACATCCCGGTGATCGCCGACGCCGACACCGGCTACGGCAACCCGCTCAACGTGATCCGCACCGTGGGCGCCTACGAGGCGGCCGGGGTGGCCGGGATCCACATCGAGGATCAGGTGGCGCCGAAGAAGTGCGGCCACATGGAGGGCAAGCAGGTCATCCCCGCGCCGGAGATGGCCGAGAAGGTCCGGGCCGCGGTCGAGGCGCGGGCGCAGCCCGAGTTCGTGATCATCGCCCGGACCGACGCGCGCGCCGTCGAAGGCCTGGACAGCGCCCTGGAGCGCGCGCGCCTGTACCGCGAGGCCGGGGCCGACGTGCTGTTCATCGAGGCCGTGGTGTCCGAGAAGGAAGCGCAGGAGGCGGCGCGGGCCTTCCCCGGCGTACCACTGCTGTTCAACTGGGCGGAGGGCGGCAAGACCCCGCCGATCGGCATCGACCGGCTGACCGAGCTCGGATACCGGATCGTGATCTTCCCGATCAGCACGTTGCTGGCCGCCACGGCCGCCATGCGCGGGATACTGCGGGAGATCGCGCAAGCCGGGACGCCGGCCGCGGCCCTGGGCGGGCTGCCGACGTTCGGCGAGTTCACCGATTTCATCGGGTTGCCCCAGGTGCGCGAGGTCGAGCAGCGGTACGCCCCGCCGGGCGCTGCTGTGACGCGCCACGCGCCAGGGCCGGAGCTGGAGGTTAGGGATGGCAGCGACGTTTGAGCGGCCCAGCGTGACCGCGGAACTGGCCCGGTCGATGATCGACGCGGCCGAGCGGAAGGCGGCCGAGATGGGCCATCCCTTCGTGATCGCCGTCGTCGACGACAGCGGGGTGCTGAAGGCGTTCAGCCGGATGGACGGCGCGGCCCTGCTCTCGGTCCAGGTGGCCCAGGACAAGGCCTACACCGCGGTCGGGTTCGGCATGGCCACCGACGCGTGGCACGACTTCGTCAAGGGCGACCCGCCCCTGGCCATGGGCGCGGCCCCGGGCATCGACCGGCTGATCGTCTTCGGCGGCGGGTACCCCATCAAGATCGGGGACACCGTCGTCGGCGGCATCGGGGTCAGCGGCGGCCACTACAGCCAGGACATGGAAGTGGCCCAGGCCGGGCTCACCGCCGTACCCGCTTCCTGACCCGGCCGGCCCCGGATTCCGTACCGCCCCCCTGACCCTGCCGGGTAATCACCCGGCAGGGATGATGTGACTATCCCCGGCCCGCGGGGACAGTGAGATCACGGACCGACGTTCAGGGACGGTGCCATGACCGACAGCGACGAAGTCAACGAAGTCAGCAGCAGAAACTGGCCCCAGGTACGTAGCACCCCGCTGATAACCGGCGGGTCGCTGGTCGCCGTCGGCGGGCTGATCGCGCTGGCGGGCGTGATCGTCGGCGGCCTGCACCTCATCGCGGCCACCCGGCAGTGGATCGGCGAGATGGAGGTGCCGCCGAGCGAGCTGGCCAGGCTCAAGTGGGCGCAGGCCAAGGCGGCGGCCTCGGCCGGGGTGGGCGCCTGGCAGAACGGCACCGGCCCCGCCGTCGTCGTGGTCGACGAGCCCGCGCCGTAACCATCTGGCGGCGCGTCCGCCGGGCAGCACCGGGACCGTCACAGGATCGCGATCGGGTTCACCGGGGAGCCGGTTCCCCGGACCAGCCGCAGCGGCGCGATCACGCAGCAGAACGACCAGCGGCCCGTTTCCGCGCACAGCCCGGCCAGGTCGTCCAGCTGCAGCCAGTCGAGCAGGTGCAGGCCCATCGCGTTAACGGCCAGCACGTGCACGGGGAAATCGACGCCCTCGGCGACGCTGGGGAACGTGTCGTTGTTGCTGTCGCTGCCCAGCACGGCGACCTGTCGCTCGGCCACGACTTCCAGCGCCGCCGGGTGCAGCCCGGCGCGGACGCGGGCCGAGTCCCACAGGCCGAGCTCGGCCTGGCGCTGGCGGTGCCCGACCCGGACGAGCAGCAGGTCGCCCTGGCCGACGCGCACCTGCTGCGCGTCGGCGGCCTCGATCAGGTCGCCGGCGGTCACATGGTCACCCGGCTCGAGCCAGGGAATCCCGCGCAGCCGCGGGATGTCCAGCAGGACGCCGCGGCCGACGATCCCGTTGCGCGCGATCTGGATGGACAGCTCCGCGGCCCCGGTCGCGCCGACGGTGTCCGCGGGTACGTCGTTGTAGAGCCTGGCCTGGTAGATGACGTGGCACAGGGCATCGATGTGACTGTCGGCGTTCCCGTGGATGTTCATGGCCAGCCGGTCCGTGGCAAACGACAGCCCGTCCGGGTCGGCCTGGTCCCCGGCCGGGCTGGTCATCTCGTGCACAGCGGGGTCTGGGTTGTCGGGCGCCACCCGGGTCCCGATCGGCGCGGCGAGGGTCACCGTCCGGCCCAGCCGGACCTCGGCGACCGCGGCCAGCACCTGCTCCGGCGTTATGTAGTTCAGGCCGCCGCGCCGGTCGGCGGGTCCCCAGGCCGACGCGTCCCGCAGCTGCTGGTACAGGGCGCCGAAGGTCGCGGCGTCCATGAGGGGCGCGGGCGCGGGGCCCGGCGGCGTGGTCATCAGCCGTAGCTCCCCGCGACCACCCGGCCCAGTTCCGCGATCGTCGAGGCGGACAGCAGCCGTACCGCCCGCGCCCTCCGGGACGGCTGCACCGCGCGGCGGGGCACGCGAACCCGGAGCGCGCCCGGCAGCGACTCGAAGACCAGCGGGGGATCCATCTGCAGGGCCTCGCCGTCGATGCCGATCTCCACCGGGCCGCCCGAGCCCACCACGAACTTCGGCGCTCGCCACTCCAGCCAGCCCGGGAACCGGCGGACCCGGCCGGCCGCCTCGAGCGCCACGAACCGGCGGGCCTGGGCCGCGTCGGCGATCCTGGTCGCCACGATCCCGAGCACGCCGAGGTCGAGCCTGGACCGCGTGCCCATGTTCCCCACGTGGTCCATCCGATACGGATCGTTGGACACCAGGATCAGGTGCGCGGTGGGGTAGTAGGCGTCGGGCCCGCGGAAGCGCAGGTCCAGAGGTTTCGCGTCCGGCCCGAGCAGTCCCGGCAGTATCGACGCCGCTGTGCTGATCTTCGCGTCGCGGTACTCGGGGGACTGGACCACCTTCGCGTACAGCCCGAGCGACGCGTTGTTCACGAAGACCCGGCCGTTGACCAAGCCCAGGTCGATCCGCCGCTCGAACGCGTCCGCGAACGCGTCCAGCGCGCCGACCACGTCGGCGCGGTCCAGGCCGAGGTCGAGCGCGAAGTGATTCCTGGTCCCGGCGGGCACGCACACGTGCGGCACGTTGCGGCGGCTGGCCACGGTGGCGACCAGCGCCTGTGAGCCGTCGCCGCCCGCCATCCCGATCGCGTCCGCGCCGCGGGCGATGGCGTCCTCGGCCAGCTGCAGCAGGTCGTCGCCCGGCTGCAGCACGATCGGCTCGATGCCCCGTTTATCGCACTCGTCGGCCAGGCGGAACTTCTCGGCCTTCCCGCCGCCGGACTTCAAGTTCATGATCAGAACGGGGTGCTCGGCGGCTGCCACCGGCGCCGCGTTCATGGCCGCCACCCGGGCCCGCTCGGCCGGCGCCCGCAGCGCGTAGCGCGCCGACACCACCGACACCGCGGCCACGACGATGAGCCCGAGCACCGCGAGCCCGTGATAGTCCTCGAAGATCAGGCTCGTGATCAGGCCCGCCACCGCCACCAGCATGACGATCACGGCCACGACCCGGACGATCCCGCGCCTCGACACGACATACCAGCCCGCCGTGACGCAGATGACCAGGCAGGCGAGCCCGGCCAGCACGGCCAGGAAATGCCGCACCACGCCGATCAGGACCAGCCCGATCGCGGCCACCAGGGCGATCAGGGCCACGACGGCCGCCACGCGCGCCATGGCCGACGGGCGGTGCGCCTCGTTCTCCGGCACTCGTTCCTCCCGGGGGAAGCGTCAGCCTACCCCGATCGCGCCATCATGGCCTGCCGTGACGGCCCGCGCCACTCCCGTATCACCCGCCGGGGGTGGCGTGCGGCGAGCGCCGGGCCTGGTGGACTGGGCCGGACCATCACCTTCAGGAGGGATACACATGGCTGACCTGATCGCCATCGGATACCCGGACGAGGCCACCGCCGAGGCGGCCGCCGACGAGGCACGGCGGCTGGCCCAGGACCTGATCATCCAGCCCGACGCGATCGCCGTGATCGTCCGGGACAAGGACGGTAGCTACCACGTCCACACCAACCATCACGCGGTCGGCGCCGGCGCGACCTGGGGCATGTTCTGGGGGTTCCTGTTCGGCCTGCTGTTCTTCATCCCGGTGTTCGGGCTGGCCATCGGCGCGGGCATGGGCGCGCTGATGGGCAAGCTGACCAAAACCAGCATCGACAAGCAGTTCCAGGAGCAGGTCCGGGACCTGGTCAAGCCGGGCACGTCGTGCCTGTTCCTGATGCTGGAGAAGGTCACCCCGGACAAGGCCGTCGAGGCGATGAGCAAGTTCGGCGGGACCGTGCTGAAGACCTCGCTGTCCAAGGACGACGAGAAGGAACTCCAGGACGCGCTGCACGGCGGCGGCGAGGCGGCCGCGCAGTAGCCCGCGCCGCGCTCGTCCCGTGAACCGCGCCCGCCGCCCCGGCACCTGCTGGTCGCGTCGGCCGCGCGACCCGCGCGGGGTGATGCGTGCACCCCATTGACCGGCGCCTGCTGCGTCACGCCGGGGCCGCCCGCGGCTACCTGATCGCCGCGGTCGGCTTCGGGCTGGCGGCGGCGGCGCTGATCCTGGCCCAGGCGGGGCTGCTGGCCCGCGTGCTCGCCACGGCGGCGCGCCCGGCCGCGGCCCCGCTCTGGGGCACGCTGCTGGCGCTGTTGTGCGTCGTGGCCGCCCGCGCGGTGGTGGCCTACGGCGGGGAGGCGGCCGCGCTGCGGGCGGCCGCCACGGTGAAATCGCAGCTGCGGCGCGCGCTCGCCGCCCGCGCCTTGGGGCTCGGCCCGGCCTGGCTGGGCGGCCAGCAGACCGGGAAGATCACCACGCTGGCCACCAGAGGACTGGACGGGCTCGATCCTTACTTTGCGCGCTACGTCCCGCAGCTGATCCTGGCGGTCGCGGTCCCCATCGCGGTGCTGGCGCGGGTGGCGGCCGCCGACTGGATCTCGGCGGTCGTCATCGCGGTCACGCTGCCGCTGATCCCGATGTTCGCCGTGCTGGTCGGCTGGCACACCAAGGCCCGCACGCAGCGGCAGTGGCGGCTGCTCGCCACCCTCGCCGGGCACTTCCTCGACGTGGTCGAGGGCCTGCCCACCCTCAAGATCTTCGGCCGGGCCCGCGCCCAGGAAGAGGTGATCGGGAAGGTCACCGGCGAGTACCGGGCCACCACGATGTCCGCGCTCCGGGTCGCGTTCCTGTCCGCGCTGGTGCTCGAGCTGGCCGCCTCGGTCGCCACGGCCCTGGTCGCGGTCGAGGTGGGGCTGCGGCTGCTCTACGGCCACATGGCGTACGAGACCGCGTTGCTGGTGCTGCTGCTGACGCCCGAGGCCTTCTTGCCGCTGCGGTCGGTCAGCGCCCAGTTCCACGCCAGCATGGAGGGCGCCGCCGCGGCCGGGCGGGTCCTGGACATCCTGGACACCAAGCCAGCCTCCGGGCCGGCCAGCGGGGAGCTGGCTGACGGGGTGCCGGCCGACGGAGCGCGAGCCGACGGGGTGCCTGTCGGCGGGGAGCGAGCCACCGGGGTGCCGGCCGACGGGACGCGAGCCACCGGGGTGCCGGCCGCCACCGGGCGCCCCGGCCGGACGGCCGCGCCCGTGGGCCTGCGGGCCGAGGAGATCACGCTGAGCCAGGTCACCGTGGCCTATCCCGGGCGGCGCCGGCCAGCGCTCGACGCGGTGAGCCTGGTCATCCGGCCGGGGGAGCGCATCCTGGTGACCGGGCCGAGCGGCGCGGGCAAGAGCACGCTGCTGGCGCTGCTGCTGCGGTTCGCCGCGCCGGCCGCGGGCACCATCCAGGCCGGCGGCGCCGACCTGGCCGCGATCGGGGACGACCGGTGGCGCACGCAGATCGCCTGGGTGCCGCAGCAGCCGCACCTGTTCGCGGGCAGCGTGACGGACAACATCGCGCTCGGCCAGCCGGCCGCGAGCCCCGAAGCGATCCGGGAGGCCGCGCGGCTGGCCGGCGCCGCCGAGTTCATCGAGGCTCTGCCGGGCGGATACCAGGCCACGCTCGGGGAGCGCGCGCTGCGGCTGTCCGCGGGCCAGCGGCAGAAGATCGCGCTGGCCCGGGCGTTCCTGCGGGATGCGCCGCTGCTGCTGCTCGACGAGCCCGCCGCCCACCTGGACCCGGCCAGCACCCGGCAGATCGTGGCGGCCATCGAGACCGCGCTGGCCGACCGCACGGTCGTGCTGGTCAGCCACGGCCCCGGGCTGGCCCCGGTGGCCAGCCGCGTGATCCGCCTGGACCAGGGGAAGCTCGCTGACCTGCCCGCCCCGCCCTTCCCGCCCTCGCCTGTCCGGCCGGCCGCGGCGGTGATCCCATGACCATGCCCGCGCGCCGCCCGTTGCTGCGCCTGCTGTGGCTGGCCCGGCCGATGCGCGGCCAGCTGCTGGTGTCGGTCCTGGCCGGCGCGGCGGCCACCGGCTGCGGCGTCGCGCTGCTCGCCGTGTCCGGATTCCTGCTCGCCCGGGCCTCCGAGCATCCGGCCATCCTGGCGATCTCCGTGGCCGTGGTCGCGGTCCGCGGCCTGGCCGTCGGCCGGGGGGTCTTCCGCTACGTCGAGCGCCTCGCCTCCCACGATGTCGCGTTCCGGGTCCTGGCGGACATCCGGGGCGCGATCTACCGGCGGCTGGAGCGGCTGGCCCCCGCCGGGCTGGCCGCGTTCCGCTCGGGTGACCTGCTGGCCCGCCTGATCAGCGACGTGGACGCAACCCAGGACCTGTTCATCCGCGGGGTGGGCCCGCCGCTGGCCGCGGCGCTGGTGGGCGCGGGCGCGGTCACCGCGTGCCTGATCATCCTCGCGCCGGCCGGCGGCGTGCTCGCGCTGGGCCTGCTGACTGCCGGGGTCGCGGTCCCGGCCCTGGCGGTCGCGGCGTCGCGCCACGCCGCCCGGGTCACCGCCCCGGCGCGCGGCGAGCTGGGCGCGACCCTGACCGACCTGCTGTCCGGGGCGGCCGAGCTGCACGCGTTCGGCGCCCAGGACGCGGGCCTCGCCGCCATCGCCGACGCGGACCGCCGGCTGACGTCGCTGGCCCGGCGCTCGGCCGCCGCGGCCGGCCTGGGCCGCGGGCTCATGGCCGCGGTCTCCGGCCTCACCGTGTGGGGGGTCCTCGTCCTGGCGGTGGCGGCTGTGGCCGGCGGGACGCTGACCCGGGTGCCGCTGGCCGTGGTGACCCTCACCGCGCTGGCCGCCTTCGAGGCCGTCACCGACCTGCCCGCGGCCGCCCTCCAGCTGGGCGACTCCCGCGGCGCGGCCGAGCGGATCGGCGCCGTCCTCGACGCGCCCGACCCGGTCGTCGATCCCGTAACGCCTCGCCCGCTACCCGCCGGGCCGGCGCCGGTGTGCCTGCGGGGGGTGCAGGTCCGTTACGAGCCGGACGGGCCGCTCGCGCTGGACGGGTTCGACCTTGACCTCGGGCCGGGGCAGAGGGTGGCGCTGGTCGGCCCCAACGGCGCGGGCAAGTCCACGGTGGCCTCGGTACTGCTGCGCTTCTGCGACCCGGTCGGCGGCTCGGTCACGCTGGGCGGCGCCGACCTGGCCAGCTACGCCGCCGACGACGTGCGCACGGTGATCGGCGGCTGCCCCCAAGACCCGCACATCTTCGACGCCACCGCCCGGGAGAACCTCCGCCTGGCCCGGCCGGGCGCGAGCGACGACGAGCTGGCCGCCGCGGCGGCCAGCGCCCGGCTGCTGCCCTGGATCGAGTCGCTGCCCCGGGGCTGGGACACCCGCGTCGGGGCCCGGGGCGTGGCCATCTCCGGCGGGGAGCGGCAGCGGCTCGCCCTGGCCCGGGCGCTGCTGGCCGACCCGGACCTGCTGATCCTCGACGAGCCCACGGCCCACCTGGACCCCGAGGCGGCCTCCGCGCTCACCGCCGACCTGCTCGCGGTCACCGCGGGCCGCGCCACCCTGCTCATCACCCACGACTTCGACGGACTCGACCAGGTCGACGAGATCATCGTCCTGGATCAGGGCAAGGTCGCGCAGCGCGGCACGCACCGCGAGCTCATGCACGCGGGCGGCCGGTACCGGCAGCTGCGCGGGTAACCCGCGACTGCCCTAGACTTGGCGGCCTAGCCGTACGTGACCAGTAGCCGTGCGTAACCACCTGTGCCCGGGGCTCGGCGCGATGCCTGCCCGGGCGGGGAGCCAAGGAGTGACCCCGACGTGAAGACCGACGTCGAAGAGCTGAGCCCGACCCGAGTCAGGTTCACCATCGAGGTTCCGTTCGACGAGCTGAAGCCGAACGTGGATCGCGCGTACCGCGAGGTCGCCCGCCAGGTCCGGGTGCCTGGCTTCCGGCCGGGGCGGGTCCCGCCGCGCGTCATCGACCAGCGGATCGGGCGCGGCGCAGTGCTCGAGCAGGCGGTGAACGACGCCGTCCCGGAGCTGTACGGCAAGGCGCTACAGGAACACGACGTGTTCGCGCTCGGCCAGCCGGACGTGGAGATCACCAAGCTTGACGATGGCCAGGAGCTCGCGTTCACCGCGGAGGTTGACGTCCGGCCGAAGTTCGACCTGCCCGACATCGACGGGATGCCGGTGACGGTCGACGACGCCGAGGTCAGCCCCGGACCAGGTCGAGGAGTACATCGGCGCGCTGCGGGAGCGGTTCGCCTCGCTGAAGGGCGCCGACCGGCCGGCCGCCGAGGGCGACTTCGTCTCGATCGACCTGTCCGCCGAGGTGGACGGCAAGCCGGTGGAGGACGCGCAGGCTAGCGGGGTCTCCTACGAGGTCGGCAGCGGGCAGATGCTCGACGGCCTCGACGAGGCTCTCACCGGGATGTCCCCGGGCGAGACCAAGACGTTCCCCGCCCTGCTGGCCGGCGGCAAGCTCGCAGGCAAGCTGGCTCAGGTGACCGTGACCGTGCAGAGCGTCAAGGTCAAGGAGCTGCCCGAGCTCGACGATGACTTCGCCCAGTCCGCCAGCGAGTTCGACACCCTCGGCGAGCTGCGCGCGGGCACCAGGGCGCAGCTGGAGCGCGTACGGCGGGCCGGCCAGGCCGGACAGGCCCGGGAGCGGGCGCTGGACGCGCTGCTCGACCGGATCGACATCCCGCTGCCCGAGGACCTGGTCGACCGTGAGATCGCCAGCCGCCGGCAGTCGCTCGCCGACCGGCTGGAGCGCTCGGGCAACACCATGGAGGAGTACCTCGAGGCCGTCGGCTCCACCGCCGAGCAGCTCGACCAGCAGTTCGCGGATGACGCCCGCCGCAGCGTCAAGGCCGGGTTCATCCTCGACAAGCTGGCCGCCCAGGAGGAGCTCGGCGTGACCCAAGAAGAGCTGGCCGCGTACGTGACCGAGCAGGCGTACCGGATGGGCGTCCCGCCGGACCGGCTGGCCAAGGAGCTGGGGGAGCGCGGCCAGCTGGCCGCGGTGGCCGCCGACGTGCTGCGGGGCAAGGCGCTCGCGCTGATCGCGGAGCGCGCCTCGATCACCGACGAGTCGGGGCGGAAGGTCGACATCAACGCCGACGAAGAGGCGGCCGGGGAGATCCTGGAGGAAGCGGACGTAGCGGCCCTGGAGGAGACGGACGTGGAGGCCTCGGACGAGGGGGACGAGGAGGCCTCGGACGACGCCGCCGAGCCCGCGGCGGCCGACCGCGGCTCCGGCGCCGTCGACGACCCGGAGCCCGCTTCGTGACCTGCGGGCCGGAGCCGCGCGCCGCAAGCCTGCGCCCACAGCGAACAGGCGCCGGCGGCGGACTTCCTGGCCCAGGTCGCGGGTTATGGTCACTGCAACGACATCGCCGCCAGACGGTCCATGACGCCGCCGCGGAGAATAAGAGATAAGAGAGAGCGAGGAGGGCACCGTGATCACGCCCGCCCCTGATGACCCGCTAGCGCCCCTGGTGGCGCGCGTCGCCGAAGCCCCGCCCAACCTCCAGGGCGAGCAGCTGTTCCAGCGCCTGCTGCGGCACCGGATCGTCGTCCTCGGCCAGCAGGTCGACGACGACCTGGCCAACCGCATCTGCGCGGAGCTGCTCCTGCTCGCCGCCGAGGACGACAGGCGGGACATCAGCCTCTACATCAACTCCCCCGGGGGCTCGGTCACCGCGGGCATGGCCATCTACGACGTCATGCAGTACGTGTCGAACGACGTCGCCACCTACGCGATCGGCATGGCCGCCTCCATGGGCCAGTTCCTGCTCTGCGCCGGCGCGGCCGGCAAGCGTTACGCGATGCCGCACGCGTCGATCCTGATGCACCAGCCGCACGGCGGGATCGGCGGCACCGCGACCGACATCAGGATCCAGGCCGAGCAGATCCTGTATCTGAAGCGCACGCTGGCCGAGCGCATCGCGATGCACACCGGCCAGACCGTCGAGCAGATCGAGATCGACTCCGACCGGGACCGCTGGTTCACCGCGGACGAGGCCAAGGACTACGGATTCGTGGACCAGGTGATCCGCAGCGCTTCCGAGGTCCCGTCGGAAGGGCCGGTCTCGTGACCGGGGCCGGAGCGGAGGAGCAGACAGTGAACGCAGGCAACCGGCCGGGCAGCCCAGCAGGGCTGTGGCGGCCAGCGGAATCCAGGTACGTGCTGCCGTCCTTTGTGGAGCGCACGTCGTACGGGATCAAGGAGATGAACCCGTACAACAAGCTCTTCGAGGAGCGGATCATCTTCCTCGGGGTGCAGATCGACGACGCGTCGGCCAACGACGTGATGGCCCAGCTGATCACGCTGGAGTCGATCGACCCCGACCGCGACATCCTCGTGTACATCAACTCGCCCGGCGGGTCGATGACGTCGATGATGGCGATCTACGACACCATGCAGTACATCCAGCCCGACATCCAGACGTTCTGCCTGGGCCAGGCGGCGTCCGCGGCCGCGGTGCTGCTGGCCGCCGGCACCAAGGGAAAGCGGATGGCGCTGCCCAACTCGCGGATCCTGATCCACCAGCCGGCCGTGGAAAGCGGCTACGGCCAGTCCAGTGACCTGGAGATTCAGGCCCGGGAGATCCTCCGGATGCGGACCGCCATGGAGCAGATCATCGCCCGGCACAGCGGCAGGGACGAGGATCAGGTTCGCCGCGACGTGGAGCGCGACAAGTTCTTCACCGCCGAAGAGGCCAAGGAGTACGGGCTGGTAGATGAGGTTCTCACGACCCTTAAGCGCAAGACCGAGGTAGGGTCGTCCTAACCGGGGACTGTCGCCGCCCGCGGCACGGCGGGCGGTAACGGTCCATAAGCCACAACGACAGGCGCTGAGGCGGTACCGTCTAGGTCTACAAGCAGGCTGGGCAGGACATGCCGCAGGCGGGGCGGCCGCCGGCGGCCCCAGGGCAAAAGGAGTATCTGGGTGGCACGCATGGGCGATGGCGGTGATCTGCTGAAGTGCTCGTTCTGCGGTAAGAGCCAGAAGCAAGTCAAAAAGCTGATAGCCGGCCCCGGCGTGTACATCTGCGATGAATGCATCGATCTCTGCAACGAGATCATCGAGGAGGAGCTCGCCGAGCCGGCCGAGCTCAAGTGGGACAGCCTGCCCAAGCCGCGCGAGATCTACGAGTTCCTCGACTCGTACGTGATCGGCCAGGAGAAGGCCAAGAAGGGCCTGTCGGTCGCGGTCTACAACCACTACAAGCGGATCCAGTCCGGGCGGCGAGCGGTCCGGCGAGGACGGCGTCGAGCTGGCCAAGTCGAACATCCTGCTGCTCGGGCCGACCGGGTCGGGCAAGACCCTGCTCGCGCAGACCCTGGCCCGGCTGCTCAACGTGCCGTTCGCGATCGCCGACGCCACCGCGCTGACCGAGGCCGGGTACGTCGGCGAGGACGTCGAGAACATCCTGCTCAAGCTCATCCAGGCCGCCGACTACGACGTCAAGAAGGCCGAGACCGGGATCATCTACATCGACGAGATCGACAAGATCGCCCGCAAGAGCGAGAACCCGTCGATCACCCGGGACGTGTCCGGCGAGGGCGTCCAGCAAGCGCTGCTGAAGATCCTCGAGGGCACCACGGCCTCGGTGCCGCCGCAGGGCGGCCGCAAGCACCCGCACCAGGAGTTCATCCAGATCGACACGACCAACGTGCTGTTCATCTGCGGCGGCGCGTTCGCGGGCCTCGAGAAGATCATCGAGCACCGGATCGGGCGCAGCGGCATGGGCTTCGGCGCCGTGCTCCGGGTGAAGACCGACAAGACCACGGCCGACCCGTTCGCCGAGGTAATGCCGGAGGACCTGCTCAAGTTCGGCATGATCCCCGAGTTCGTCGGGCGGCTGCCCGTCATCACCAGCGTGCACAACCTCGATCGCGAAGCGCTCATCCGGATCCTGACCGAGCCCCGCAACGCGCTGGTCCGCCAGTACCGGCGGCTGTTCGAGCTGGACGGCGTCGATCTGGAGTTCAGCGACGACGCGCTCGAGGCCGTCGCCGACCAGGCGATCCTGCGCGGGACCGGGGCCCGGGGGCTGCGGGCGATCCTGGAAGAGGTCCTGCTGTCGGTCATGTACGAGGTGCCGAGCCGCAAGGACGTGGAGCGGGTCGTCATCACCAGCGAGTCGGTGCTGGAGAACGTGAACCCGACGCTCGTGCCGCGCGACGCACAGCGGCGGACCCCGCGGGAGAAGTCGGCCTGAAGCTGTATTGCCTCGGGGGGACGACCCCCCCAGACCCCCCCGCGTGACATCCCCGCCCACCTCCCCAACCCCCTTCATGGCCTCCGGTCGGCCGTCGCGGCTGTCCCCGGCTTCGCCGCCTCACGCCTTCCGCGTGCATCTGCCGTGCCTGCGGCGGGACGCACGCCGCAGCGCACGAGGGCGGGCGCATGGTCGCTCGGCGCTAGACTCACCTGTCGTGACCGCACCAGCACGCCCCGAGCTTCCCCCGCAGTACGCGCCGGCCGACGTGGAAGGCCGCCGCTACCGGATCTGGGAGGAGCGCGGCTACTTCACCGCCGACGCGTCGTCGCCTGCGCCCGCGTTCTCGATCGTCATCCCGCCGCCGAACGTGACCGGCTCGCTGCACATCGGCCACGCGCTCGATCACACGCTGATCGACGCGCTGATCCGGCGGCGGCGGATGCAGGGCTACAACACGCTGTGGCTGCCGGGCATGGACCACGCGGGGATCGCCACCCAGAACGTGGTCGAGCGCGAGCTCGCCAAGGAGGGCCTGAGCCGGCACGACCTGGGCCGGGAGGCCTTTGTCGAGCGGGTGTGGCAGTGGAAGGGGACCTCGGGCGGCGCGATTCTCGGCCAGATGCGACGGCTCGGCGACAGCGTGGACTGGTCCCGGGAACGGTTCACCATGGACGAGGGCCTGTCCCGCGCGGTGCAGACGATCTTCAAGCGGCTCTTTGACGACGGGCTCATCTACCGGGCGCAGCGGATCATCAACTGGTGCCCGCGCTGCCTGACCGCGCTGTCGGACATCGAGGTGGACCACACCGACGACGAGGGCGAGCTGGTCACGATCCGGTACGGCGACGGGGCGGACTCGGTCCAGGTCGCCACCACGCGGGTGGAGACCATGCTCGGCGACACCGCCGTCGCCGTGCATCCCGACGACCCCCGGTACAGCCGTCTGGTGGGCACCGAGGTGGAGCTCCCGCTGTCCGGGCGGAGGATCCCGGTGATCGCCGACCCGCACGTCGACCCGGCGTTCGGCACCGGGGCGGTCAAGGTAACGCCCGCGCACGACCCGGACGACTTCGAGATCGGCCGGCGGCACGACCTGCCCAGCCTCACGATCATGGACGAGCGCGGCGTGATCACCGCACACGGCCCGTTCCAGGGCCTGGACCGGTTCGAGGCCCGTCCCGCCGTGCTCCGTGCACTGCGCGAGCAGGGCCGGGTGGTCTCCGAGCAGCGGCCGTACCTGCACGCGGTGGGGCACTGCCAGCGCTGCAGCACCACGGTCGAGCCGCGGCTGTCGCTACAGTGGTTCGTCAAGGTCGGCCCGCTGGCCAAGGCGGCCGGGGACGCGGTCCGCGACGGCCGGGTCCGGATCCACCCGCAGCAGATGGCGGCGCGCTACTTCGACTGGGTGGACGACATGCACGACTGGTGCATCAGCCGCCAGCTGTGGTGGGGGCACCGGATCCCGGTCTGGTACGGGCCCGACGGCGAGGTGATCTGCGTCGGTCCCGATCAGGACCCGCCCGCCGGCGCGGGCTGGCACCAGGACCCGGACGTCCTGGACACCTGGTTTTCCTCCGCGCTGTGGCCGTTCTCCACGCTCGGCTGGCCGGATGACACCGCCGACCTGCGCACGTTCTACCCAACCAGCGTGCTGGTCACCGGCTACGACATCCTGTTCTTCTGGGTGGCCCGGATGATGATGTTCGGGCTGTACGCGATGTCCGGCGCGGAGCCGGCCGACGCGGTGCCGTTCCGCGTGGTCGCCCTGCATGGCCTGGTCCGCGACCAGCACGGCAAGAAGATGTCGAAGTCGCGCGGCAACACCGTGGACCCACTGGACTGGATCGACCGCTTCGGCGCCGACGCGACGCGGTTCACCCTGGCCCGCGGGGCCGGCCCGGGCAGCGACGTGTCGGTCAGCGAAGAATGGGTGGCCGGCGCGCGGAACTTCTGCAACAAGCTGTGGAATGCCGCCAGGTTCGCGCTGCTGAACGGCGCGGACGCGGCGGCGGGACTCCCCGATCCCAGCGGGCTGTCGGTGCCCGACCGCTGGATCCTGTCCCGGCTCGCGGCGGTCACGGCCGAGGTGGACGAGCTGTTCGAGCAGTTCGAGTTCGGCAAGGCCTGCGAGGCGCTGTACCACTTCGCGTGGGACGAGTTCTGTGACTGGTACCTGGAACTGGCCAAGGTGCCGCTGTCCGGCGGCGACCCCGCCGCGGCCGCGGCCGCCAGGGCGGTGCTCGGCCACGTGCTCGACCAGTTGCTGCGGCTGATCCACCCGGTGATGCCGTTCGTCACCGAGGAGCTGTGGACCTCGCTGACCGGCGGCGACTCGGTGATGGTGGCTCCCTGGCCCGCAGGCGGCGTGACGGGCCGCGACACCCTGGCGGGCGTGCCCGCGTCGCTGCAGCGCGACGTGGCCGCCGAGGCGGAGATCGACGCCCTGATGCGGCTGGTGACGCAGGTGCGCAGGTTCCGCTCGGACCAGGGGCTGCGGCCCACCCAGCCGGTTCCCGCGGTGCTGGCCGGGATCGAGGCGACACCGCTGGCGGGCCACGAGGCCAGCGTCCGCTCGCTGTCGCGGCTCGCGGCTCCCGGCGAGGCGTTCGCGCCCACGGCGTCGGTGCAGGCCGAGGGGGTGACCGTGCAACTGGACACGGCCGCCGCGATCGACATCGGCGCCGAGCGGCGCAGGCTGGAAAAGGATCTGTCCGCCGCCCGGGCCGACGCGGCGCAGTCCGAACGCAAGCTCGCCACCCCGTCGTTCGCCGAGCGCGCGCCCGAGGCGGTGGTGGCCCGCAGCCGCGACCGGCTGGCGGCGGCCCAGGCCGAGATAGCCCGGCTTGAGCAGCGCCTGGCCGCCCTGCCGCGATCCGGCTGACCGGTCCCGGGCCGTCGCGGGGGCACCGCGCCGCGATCCGGCTGACCCCGCGGCGGCACCGCGGCGTGCCATACAAGATCGATAACCGATCTGTCACGATTCTGATACCCTTTCCGTTAATAGCGTTAAGGGTGCTGATTGGGCCTATAGCGTGATTGAATGGTGACCCGTTGCCGGTTAGGGCTGGCGGCCGCGGCAGCGCTGGCCCTCCTGGTGACAGGCTGTGCGGGCCGAACTCCGCCGGGCGGCACGTCGTCGGCCAGCAGACCGGTCAATGGCGGCACAGCGGTCATGGCCGAGCCGCCGTCCGCGACCCCGGATTACATTTTCCCGTTCACGAGCAGCGCTGATTTCAGCGACATCAACATCTGGGATCTCCAGTCGCTGCTGTACCGGCCGCTGTACTGGTTCGGCCGCAACGGCCAGCCGGTAGTGAACGCGTCGCTGAGCCTGGCCTACCCGCCCACGTTCAACGGCAGCAAGGTCACGATCAGCCTGAAGCATTACATGTGGTCCAACGGCACCCCGGTGACCACGGCCGACGTGTTGTTCTGGCTGAACATGGAGACCGCCGTGCCGGCCGACTACGGGGGGTTCACGGGCTTCCCGATGAACGTCAAGGACATCACGATCGTGAGCCCGACCGAGCTGACCATGGTGATGGACAAGCCGTACTCGCCGACCTGGTTCGTGGCCAACGACCTGAGCCAGATCACGCCGATGCCGGCCGCCTGGGACCGGACCGCGGCCGGGCCGGGCGACTGCGCCGCGAAGGTCAGCGCCTGCGCCGCGGTGTACGCCTACCTGAACGGCCAGGCGAGGGACCTGGCCAGCTACGTAACCTCCCCGTTGTGGAGCGTGGTGGACGGCCCGTGGAAGCTGAGCGCGTTCAACGCTGACGGGCACATCACGTTCGCGCCGAACAAGGCCTACTCGGGCCCGGTCAGGCCGAGGCTCGCCGTCTTCGAGGAAGTGCCGTTCACCACCGACGCCGCCGAGTACGACGTGCTGCGCTCGCCGAACGCCAGCACCAGGATCGACGTGGGCTACCTGCCGCAGGAGGACGCGCCGCGCAAGCCCGCCGGCGCGGCCGTGGGCGCGAACCCGCTGGCCGCCCGGGGGTACATCCTGACCCCGTGGCAGGTGTGGGGGATCAACTACTTCGTCGTGAACTACCAGTCCACCACCGGTAACGCCCCGGTCATCCGGCAGCTGTACTTCCGCCAGGCCCTGGAGGACCTGGTCAACCAGGCCGCGGTGGTCGCCGGGCCGTTGCGCGGCTACGGGACGACCACGAACGGCCCGGTGGCCGACGCCCCGGTGACGCTATTCCTGTCGCCGAAGGCCAAGGCGGGCAACCCGTTCCCGTACGACCCGGCCCAGGCCAGGGCGCTGCTGACCGGGCACGGCTGGACGGTCGTGCCGGGCGGGGTGTCGACCTGCGCCGATCCGGCCCGGTGCGGGCCGGGGATCAGGAGGGGGCAGGGGCTGAGCTTCACGCTGCCGTACGCGTCCGGGACCGCGTGGATCGCGGCGGAGATGAGCCAGCTCAAGTCCAACGCCGAGGCGGTCGGGATCCGGCTGAACCTGGTACCCGAGCCGTTCGCCCAGGTGCTCGCGCTGGCCGGGGGCAACTGCGTGGTCGCGAGAACCCCGTGCGACTGGGACATGGCGAACTGGGGCGGCGGCTGGTCGTTCGCCCCGGACTTCGAGCCCACCGGCGAGGAACTGTTCGAGTGCGGGGCGGTCGCCAACTCGGGCGGATTCTGCGACAAGGCCGACGACGCGATGATCTACCAGACGCTGATCAGCGGCAACATGCAGTACATGTACGACTGGCAGGACTACCTGGCGACCCGGCTGCCGGTGCTGTGGCAGCCGAACGCGGATTACCAGCTGACCGAGATCGCCGGCAACCTCAAGGGGGTCACCCCGCAGAGCCCCACGCTCAGCATCACCCCCGAGAACTGGTACTTCGTGAAGTCTGGTACTTCGTGAAGTAAGGTGCCGGGGGCTCCGCCCCCGCATTCCCCCCGGGGCCAGCGGGCGGTGCCGGGCCGGTCACTGATCTGTCACGATTGCGGAACGGTCGGGTCCGGGACCGCCGGGGGGCCGGAACATGAACATGTCGTCTTAGCTGGAGCGCGTCAGGGGGGAATAGGCGGTGCCTGCCCGAGCGGGCTTCCTGTTTTCAAGGAGCCGCAGCAATGACACGACCCGCGCGGCCGCGCCGCAGACGTAGGCCAGGGCTTCGCGGCCGGGTCCCGGCGGCCCTCGCGGCCGCGGTGGCGTGCACCCTGATCGCGGCGGGCTGCTCGGGCCGCGGCACTTCCCCGCCGGGAAGCACCCCCGTCACCGGCGGGACCGCCGTGCTCGCCGAGTCGCCCTCGACCCCGCCCAATTACATCTTCCCGTACATGAGCAGCGCGGTGATCAGCAACGTCAACCTGTTCGACTTCCAGTACCTGATGTACCGGCCGCTGTACTGGTTCGGCCACGGGAGCCAGCCCACGCTCAACGCCTCGCTGAGCCTGGCCAGCCCGCCGACCTTCAACGGCAACCAGGTCACGATCAGCCTGAAGCACTACATGTGGTCCAACGGCACCCCGGTGACCACGACCGACGTGATGTTCTGGCTGAACATGGAGAAGGCGTTGCCGGCCGACTACGGAGCCTACACCGACTTCCCGGCCGACGTGTCGAGGATCACGATGGTCAGCCCGACCGAGCTGACCATGACCATGGCCACGGACAAGGCGTACTCTCCGACCTGGTTCCTGTACAACCAGCTGAGCCAGATCACCCCGATGCCGGCCGCCTGGGACCGGACCGCCGCCGGGCCAAGCGACTGCGCCGCGAAGGTCAGCGACTGCGCCGCGGTATACGCCTACCTCAACGGCCAGGCTAGGGACCTGGCCACCTACGTGACCTCCCCGTTGTGGAGCGTGGTGGACGGGCCGTGGAAGCTGACCGCGTTCCACGCCGACGGACGCGTGTCGTTCGTGCCGAACAAGGCCTATTCCGGCCCGGTGAAGCCGAAGCTCGCGGTGTTCTCCGAGGTACCGTTCGCCACCGACGTGGCCGAGTACAGCGAGCTGCGCTCGCCGCGCGCCGGCACCAGGATCGACGTGGGGTACCTGCCGCAGGAGGACGCGCCGCGCAAGCCCGCGCGCGCGGCCGTCGGCGCGAACCCCGTGTCCGGCTACACCCTGGTCCCGTGGCAGGACTGGGGGATCAACTACTTCGTGGTGAACTACCAGTCCACCACCGGTAACGCCCCGGTCATCCGGCAGCTGTACTTCCGCCAGGCGCTGGAGGACCTGGTCAACCAGGCCGCGGTGGTCGCCGGGCCGTTGCGCGGGTACGGCACCGAGACCGTGGGGCCGGTCGGCAGCACGCCGGTGACCTCCTGGCTGTCGCCGCAGGGCAAGGCGGGCAACCCGTTCCCGTACGACCCGGCCCAGGCCAGGGCGCTGCTGACCGGGCACGGCTGGACGGTCGTGCCGGGCGGGGTGTCGACCTGCGCCGATCCGGCCCGGTGCGGGCCGGGGATCAGGAGGGGGCAGGGGCTGAGCTTCACGCTGCCGTACGCGTCCGGGACCGCGTGGATCGCGGCGGAGATGAGCCAGCTCAAGGCCAACGCCGAGGCGGTCGGGATCCGGCTCACCCTGGAGCCTAGGCCGTTCGCGCAGGTCATCTCGGTGGCCGGGGGCAATTGCGTGGTCACCAGGACGCCGTGCAGCTGGGACATGGCGAACTGGGGCGTCGGCTGGTCGTTCTCCCCGGACTACCTGCCCACCGGTGAGCAGCTGTTCCTGAGCGGCGTGGTCGCGAACGCGGGCGGGTTCAGCGACCCGAAGAACGACGCGATGATCAGCCAGACGCTGACCAGCAGCAACCCGCAGGTCTTCTACAACTGGCAGGACTACCTGTCAGCCCAGCTGCCGGTGATCTGGCAGCCCGAGGGTGACTTCCAGCTCACCGAGATCGTCGGCAACCTCAAGGGTGTCACTCCGCTCAGCCCCACGCTCAGCATCACCCCGGAGAACTGGTACTTCGTGAAGTAACCTGCGGCGGGCGTCGCCCCCCGCGTACCCCCGGATACCGGGAACCTGGGCCGGCCGGGGCGGGCGAGCCGCGGCGGGGCCGTTATGGGCGTGGTGAAGGCGACAGTAGGCTGCGAGGATGACCGTCGCCATCCGTGAGCACCCGTGAGCGACCCGCAGGCCCGGCTGCGGGAGGCCGAGCAGGAGATCCTCGCCCGGCGGCCGGAGCATGCCATCGAGCCGTCCCTGGACCGGATCACGGCCCTGACCGAGCTACTCGGCGACCCGCAGCGCGCCTACCCGGTGATCCACATCACCGGGACCAACGGCAAGACCTCGACCGCCCGGATGATCGAGACGCTGCTGCGCGCCCGCGGGCTGCGCACCGGCCTGTTCACCAGCCCGCACCTGTCCTCGATCCGGGAGCGGATCTGCGTGGACGGCGAGCCGCTCAGCGCGGAGCGGTTCGCCGACGCCTACGAGGAGGTACGGCCGTACCTGGCGCTGGTGGACGCAGAGCCAGCCGGCCGCGGCTGTCCTTCTTCGAGGTGCTCACCGCGATGGCGTTCGCCGTATTCGCCGACGCGCCGGTCGACGTGGCGGTGATCGAGGTCGGCATCGGCGGCACCTGGGACAGCACCAACGTCGCCGACGGCGCGGTCGCCGTGGTGACGCCGATATCGATCGATCACGTCCGCTACCTGGGCAACACCGTGACGGCTATCGCCACCGACAAGGCGGGCATCATCAAGCCAGGCGCGATCGCGGTGCTGGCCCAGCAGCCACTCGACGCCGCGGAGGTGCTGCTGCGCCGGGCGGCCGAGGTCGGCGCGACCGTGGCCAGGGAGGGCCTCGAGTTCGGGGTGACCGCCCGGGAGCTGGCGGTCGGCGGGCAGCTGCTGTCCATCCGCGGCCTGCTGGGCAGCTACGACGAGCTGTTCCTGCCGCTGTTCGGCGCCTACCAGGCGGGCAATGCGGCCTGCGCCCTCGCCGCGGTGGAGGCGTTCGCCGGCGTGTCGGACGCCGCCGAGGGCGAGCCAGCGGCGCTCGACGACCAGCTCGTCCGCTCCGCGTTCGCGCAGATGTCCTCACCGGGCAGGCTCGAGGTGGTCCGCCGCAGCCCGGTCGTGATCGTGGACGCGGCGCACAATCCGGCCGGGATGGCGGCCACCGTGGCCGCGCTCACGGAGGCCTTCACGCTCAGCGAGCTGATCGCGATCCTCGCGGTCAGCGAGGACAAGGACGTGCCGGGGATACTCGACGAGCTCGAGCCGGTCGTGTCGCGCAGCTGGTCGTGACGGCCAACTCCTCGCCCCGGTCCGCCGAGCCCGGCAAGCTCGCCGAGCTGGCGGGCGCGGTGTTCGGCCCGGACCGGGTCACGGGCCGTGCCCGGCTCGACGACGCGATCGAGCTCGCGGTGCAGCTGGCCGACGAGGCCGACGCACGGCGAGGCCGCGGTCGCCGGGCTGCCCGGGCGCGCCCTGGTGCTCATCACCGGATCGGTGATCACCGCCGGGGACGCCCGGCTGCTGCTCACCCGCACGGTCCCGGGCGAGCCCGCACCGGGTCCCGCGAGGTGGGCGTCCGGCGCCCGAGGACCGCCCGGGCGCCCGTGAGACGCACCGATGAAACGGCTCTGTGCCACGGTGCTGATCATGGAGACGATCGTGATCGGGCTGGCGATCCCGGTCGCCCTGGCCGTGGACCACGCGTCGCCGCGACGGGCGGGGATCGCCGGCGCGGCGCTGGCCGTCGCGGCGGTCGTACTGGCCGCGCTGGCCCGGCGGCGGCTGCGGTGGACGCTGATCGGCGGAAGCGTGCTGCAGGTGCTGGTGATCGCGGCGGGCGCGATCGTCCCCGTGATGTACTTTCTCGGCGCCATCTTCGCGGCCTTGTGGGTGATCGGCATCGGCCTCGGCCGTCGGCTACGACGCAGCGTCCTGACCCGCCCGGGGCAGCGGTCCCGGCCGGGATCGGCGCGGGGGCGGGGTGCCGGCTCAGCGAACCCGTGCCGCGCCGGGATCCGCGCCGCCCGGCGTGCCGCCCGGGGGCCCGCCGGGCCGGGCCTGTAGGCTTTTGTCGGCGGGGCAGCGTCCGCGCGTACCGTGACAGCGGGCTAGCAACCGGTCGCTGCCGGTCGCAGACCGGATCATCGCCGGGGCGACCTGAGCGTGCCGCCGGGGGCTGCGGGCACCATCCGCGCCGATCACCCGTTGCACGTTTAGGGGGGCCAGCCCTGGTGGATGAAGAAAACAGGGCCGCGCCCGAGGTCTCGGATCGCGGGCTCGTGGAGCAACATCCAACTGCATCCAGCAGGAGACTTCTGGAAGGTTCTCGTTTCACATGAGCAACGCGCTGGCGTTCCTGGGCCGCGACATGGCGGTCGACCTCGGCACCGCGAACACCCTGGTCTACGTGCGAGGACGGGGGATCGTGCTCAACGAGCCATCGGTGGTGGCGCTGAACACGAACACCGGGCAGATCGTCGCCGTCGGGGTCGATGCCAAACGCATGATCGGCCGGACGCCCGGCAATATCGTGGCGGTCCGGCCGCTCAAGGACGGCGTGATCGCGGACTTCGACGTGACCGAGCGGATGCTCCGGTACTTCATCCAGAAGGTGCACAAACGCAGCCACCTGGCTAAGCCACGGCTCGTCGTCGCGGTGCCCAGCGGGATCACGGGCGTGGAGCAGAGCGCGGTCAAGGAGGCCGGCCATCAGGCCGGCGCGCGCCGCGTGTACATCATCGAGGAGCCGATGGCCGCCGCGATCGGCGCGGGCCTGCC
Source organism: uncultured Actinomycetota bacterium (assembly GCA_963834695.1). Lineage (GTDB taxonomy): Bacteria > Actinomycetota > Actinomycetes > Streptosporangiales > Streptosporangiaceae > JASHPR01. The sequence goes on along the minus strand of CAWIDQ010000037.1, from coordinate 57,070 downwards.
GGTCAACGAGCCGACCGGCAACATGGTCGTCGACATCGGCGGCGGTACCACCGAGGTCGCCGTGATATCCCTGGGCGGCATCGTGACCTCGCAGTCGATCCGCGTCGGCGGCGACGAGCTTGACCAGGCGATCATCACGTTCGGCAAGAAGGAGTACTCGCTCATGCTGGGCGAGCGGACCGCCGAGGAGATCAAGATGGCGCTCGGGTCGGCGTTCCCCTCCTCGGACGAGCCGAACGCGGAGATCCGCGGCCGGGACCTGGTCAGCGGGCTGCCGAAGACCATCGTGATCTCCGCGGAGGAGATCCGGCGGGCGATCGAGGAACCGCTCGCCGTGATCATCGACGCGGTGAAGACGACACTGGACAAGTGCCCGCCCGAGCTAGCCGGTGACGTCATGGACCGCGGCATCGCGCTGACCGGCGGCGGCGCGCTGCTGCGTGGGCTCGACGAACGGCTCAGGGAAGAGACGGGCATGCCGATCCACATGGCCGACAACCCACTGGATTCGGTGGCACTGGGTACCGGCAAGTGCGTCGAGGACTTCGATACGCTGCGCCAGGTGCTGGTACCGGAGTCCAGACGCTGAACCCAGGTCCGCCCCGCCGCGAGGACATCAGCACGGAGCAGCGAGTCACTGAGCGACCTGCCAGGGATAAGCCAGCCAGCGATCAGCTAGCCAACGATTTAGCTAGCAGGATGATGAGCTAGCACCGAGCACGCGGACAAGCTGACAGCCGGAGCAGCCGCCGCCCCCGGCGGCGCGGACGAGGTGATCTTCAGGTGCACGATAGCCGTCGGACCCGGGTGGTTCTCGGCGTGCTGCTCGTGCTCGCGCTGGCCCTGATCACCTTCGACTACCGCGACGGCTCATCGGGCCCGCTGCGCAGCCTGCAACGGTTCGGCGGTTCGGTCTTCGGCGAGCTGGAACGCGTCTCCAGCGTGGTCTCGGATCCCATCGTGGGCATCTTCAACCGGGGCGAGTCGGGCAGCAGCGGTCAGGTCGCGGCGTTGCAGCAGCAGATCGTCCGGCTGCGGACCGAGTTGAGCCAGGAGCAGCTGAGCAAGGCGGAGTACCGGCAGCTGAGCCAGTTGCTGCAGCTGTCGGGCCGGGGCGGCTACCGGATCGTCGCCGCCCGGGTGATCGCGATCGCGCAGGGGTACGCGCAGACTGTCACGCTGGACGCCGGCAGCCGGGACGGCGTGCAGCCCGAGGAGACCGTGCTCGACGGGCAGGGCCTGGTCGGCACGGTCACCGCGGTGAGCCCGCAGACCTGCACGGTGCTGCTGGCCACCGACGCCACCTCGGTGGTGGGCGTGACGCTGGCGAGCAACGGCCAGATCGGCTGGGTGACCGGGCCGGGCAAGACCAGGTCCGGGTCGGGCCTGCTGCGATTGCAGGTACTGGACGCGAGCGCGGTCCTGACCCCCGGCGAGCAGCTGGTGACATCGGCCTCGGTGCACGACCGGCCGTACGTGCCCGGCGTCCCCGTCGGCGTGATCAGCCAGGTGGAGAACCAGGCGGGCTCGCTGACCGCCCTGGCGCTGGTCCGCCCGTACGTCGACTTCACCTCGCTGGGCGTCGTCGGCATCGTGGTCGCGCCGCCCGCCCGCAACCCCAGGTTCTCCGTGCTGCCGCCCGCGCCCAGGCCCCGGCCGGTGCCCACGGTCACCGTCACGGTCACCGCCGGGCCATCCGCCAGCCCCACGTCACCGGGCGGCTGAGGTGGCTGAGGTGAAGCGCGCCATCCTGTCCGTGGTCGTGCTGGCCGTCGCGCTGCTGATCCAGCTGACCCTGGTGAACAGGCTGCCGCTCCCCGGAGGCGGCGCGCCCGACCTGATCCTGCTCGCGGTGGTGGCGCTCGGGCTGTGCGGCGGCCCGGCCGCTGGCGCGGTCACCGGCTTCGGGGCCGGGCTCGCCCTCGACATCGCGCCGCCGGGCAGCTACCTGATCGGCGAATACGCGCTCGTGTTCTGCCTGGTCGGCTACTTCTGCGGGCGGCTGCGGGGCGCGGTGAGCCGCTCGGCGCTGCTGACCACCGCGGTGGCGATGGCGGCCGCGGCCGTGGGCGAGGCCATGTCCGCGGCGCTCGGCCTGGCGGTCAGCGACCCGCAGGTCACCTGGCCGGTGGTGCGCGAGGTGCTGCCGTCTGCCATCGTCTACGACGCGGTGCTCGCCCCGTTCGTGCTGTACGTGGTCGTGCGGGCGGTACAGCTGGTTGACGCCCTCGGCCGGCCCGCCGGAGCCAGCCAGGCCGCCGACGGGTCCGCCCGGCTCGCCCGGGGCCAGGCGAGCGGCGCGCTGCCCCGGAGCGCCCTGAACGGCTCGGCCGCGGCCGGCGCGACCGCTCTCGGCGGCGCTGGGCTGCTGGGCGGGGCCGGCTGGCTGTCCGGCCCGGACGGATCCCGCGGGCCCCGTATGTCCCGCGGCAGTGCCCGCTCGGGAACGGCCTCGCGCACGCCCCGGCTGCGCCCGGCCGCGGCCCGGCACGGCGACGGGTGGGTTGGCGACGCGCCGCGCAGCGGCCAGACCACGCCGCCGCGGCCCCACCCGACGCGGACGCCCCGGCTGCGGCCCGGTTCCGGATCCGCCGGATCGGCGGTCGCGCGCCCGCCCCGGCCCCTCCCGCGTCCCCCGGTCAATCTGCGACTGGCCGCGGCCAGCCGTCGCCGCGACGGTAACGTCGGCCGCGCGCTCGGCGCGGGTGCGGCGGGCGCGGCGCTGAGCCGCCCCAAGTCCGGCCCGCCCGGCTCGGCGTTCCGCGGCCGGCGGCCCGGGATCGACCGGCCCGCGGCCCTGGCCAGGCCCGGCGCGCCCCGGAGCGGGGCTCTGCGCCGCGGCCCCAAGTTCCGGCCTGATCCGCACCTGCGCGGCGGCTCGGCCGGCCCGGACCTGCGCCTCGGCGGGAGCCGGGCGCGGGTGCGGCCGTCCCGGCGTGTGTCGCTGCGGCTCGGGAACGCGCGGCGCCATGACGGGGTGCTCGGCGGCAGCGTGCTCGCTGGCCGGGCCCGGTTCGGCGCCGGACCAGGGCTGGCGGCTCGGCCGGCCAAGCTGCGGCTGGGCTCGCGTAAGCGCGGCGGCGGGCCGGGCCTGGCGGCGCGGCCGGTCAACCTGCGGCTGGGTTCGGGCAGGCGGGGCGGTGGCTTCGGGGTGACGGCGCGGCCGGTCAAGCTGCGGCTCGGCTCAGGTAAGCGTGGCGGCGGGCCGGGGGTGGCGGCACGCCCGGTCAAGCTGCGGCTGGGCTCGGGCAGGCGCAGCGGCGCGCTGGGCGGCCTGTCGGGCCGCCGCGGACCCTGGGCGCGCCCGCGGCTCGGTACTCCCCGGCGGATCGCGCCGCGGTTCCGATCCGGCGGGACGGGCGGCGGCCGCTCGGCCCTCGGCGGGGGGAACCGGCTGCGGACCGGGAGACGGGTCAAGTTCACCGGGTCGTCGTTCCTGACGGCCTGGACCGGCGGCCTGCTGGGCGGGCGGTCGGCGGCGGTATCGCGGCTCGGCAGGCGGACAGGAGGGCTGAGATGATTCCCGCGTCACGGCGGCGCCTGGCAGTGCTGTACCTGCTGGTAGCGTCGCTGCTGGTCGGACTGGGCTGGCGGCTCTGGTTCGTGCAGGTCATGTCCGGCGCGTCGCTGGCCAGCCAGGCCCGGCAGGAGCAGACCGAGACGGTCACCGTGCCGTCGGTGCGCGGGGAGATCCTGGACGACACGGGCAGTCCGATGGTGGACAACCGTTCCGCGCTCGTGGTCTCGGTCAACATGTCGGTGCTGGCCCAGCAGCAGGACGGCGGGGTGGCCGAGCTGCACCGGCTCGCGACGCTGCTCGGCATAAGCTACCAGCACCTCAGCGATGAGGTGCGGATCTGCACGAAGACCGTGTCCCAGCCGTGCTGGCAGGGCTCGCCGTACCAGCCGATCCCGGTGGCGCAGAACGTCTCGGACCAGGTAGCGGTGCAGGTTCTGGAGACCCAGAACGAGTTCCCCGGCGTGACCGCTCAGGTACAGCCGGTCACCCACTACGTCCAGCCGATCAGCACCGACATGGCGCAGACGCTGGGGTACCTGCAGCCGATCACCGCCCAGGAGATGCAGCAGCGCCACCTGCCGGAAACCGGCTTCTCCGGCGTGGACCTGGTCGGCCAGGCCGGCCTGGAGGCCGAGTACGACCAGCAGCTGCGCGGCACCGTCGGCAGCAAGGTGGTCTCGGTCAACGCCGCGGGCCAGGTCACCGGGACCGTCAAGCAGACCCCCGCCCGGGCCGGCGACGACCTGGTGACCAGCATCAACGCCACCGTTCAGGAAGACGCCTACAACGCGCTCGCGACGGCGATCAAGAAGGTGCAGGCGGAGGGCAACCCGCTGGCGACCAGCGGAGCGGCGGTCGTGATGACGACCACCGGCCGGGTGGTCGCGATGGCCAGCTACCCGACGTACGACCCGAGCATCTGGACCGGCGGCATCTCGGAGCGCGAGTTCCGGCAGCTGTTCGGCACCAGGGACGGCGAGCCGATCCTGAACCGGGCCACCCAGGGCGAGTACCACCCCGGATCCACCTGGAAGGTAACCACGCTGACGGCCGCGGTCGGCGACGGCTACCCGCTGTACGGCTCGTACGACTGCCCGGCCTCGGTGAACGTCGACGGCCGGGTGTTCAACAACGACTTCGGCAACGGCGGCAGCATGTCGCTGCAGGAGGCGCTGATCCTGTCCTGCGACACGATCTTCTACAACTTCGGCTACCAGATGTGGCAGCAGGACGTGCCGTACAAGAACGTGAACGTCGTCACCAAGCCGAGCGCCCCGGTGCAGAAGATGCAGAAGATGGAGCTGCGGTGGGGCTTCGGCCAGCTCACCGGGGTCGACCTGCCGGAAGAGAGCGAGGGCACGATCCCGACCAGGGAATGGCTGTACTACTTCTGGAAGGACAACGCGCATACCGGGCAGGACTGGTGCAAGTACGGCCGGGCGAACGGCACGTACGTCCAGCAGATTGAGTACCAGGACTGCTATTACGGGAACATCTGGGAACCCGGCCTGGCGGTCGACGCCGCGATCGGCCAGGGCTACGTGGCCGTCACCCCGTTGCAGCTGGCCCGGGCGTACGCGGCGCTGGCCAACGGCGGCACGCTGTACAGCCCGCGGATTGGCGAGGCGCTGCTCAGCCCGGACGGCAAGGTGGTACAGAAGATCACCCCGCCGGTCGTGGGCCACCTGCCCGTCGCCTCGTCCACCCTGGCCTACATCAGGACCGCGCTGCAGGGAGTCGTGACGTCAGGTACCGCGGCGCCCGCGTTCGGCGGGTTCCCGCTCGGCACGGTCTGCGTGGCCGGCAAGACCGGTACCGCGCAGGTGTTCGGCAACCTGGCCACCTCGGTGTTCGCCTCGTACGCCCCGTGCAATGACCCCAAGTACGTGGTCGTGGTGATGATCCCCAATTCCGGGTACGGCGCCGACGTCTCCGCCCCCGCGGTGCGCCAGATCTGGGACGGGCTCTACGGGCTCCAGGGCCGCCAGGCGGCGCTCCCGGGCGGCCGGCTGCCCGGGCTGCCGCACATCGACCAGGCGGGCCAGATCGTCGGCTCGGCACCCGGAGGCAAGGGATGAGCAAGCTGGCACCGGTGCCCCAGAGGCGCTGGAGCGGCACCCGGGCCCTGAGCGAGGCCGAAGGGCCGGCATCGCTGCTGGGGCGCGCGTTCGCGGGCAGCTCGCCGCTGCGTCGCCTGGACTGGGTGCTGCTCGTGACGGTCCTGGCGCTCAGCCTGATCGGCACGCTGCTGGTCTGGTCCGCGACCCGGGGTGCCGACCCGCGCACGTTCTTCGTCAAGCAGATGCTGGCCATCGTCGTCGGCCTCGTCCTGGTGCTGGCCACGAGCCTGCTGGACTACCGGAAGCTGCGCTCGTACGCGCCGGTCCTCTACGTCCTGTCCCTGCTGGGGCTGATCGCCGCGCTCACCCCGCTCGGCACCCCGGTCAACGGCTCCAAGTCCTGGATCACGCTGCCCGCCGGCTACCAGATCGAGCCGTCCGAGTTCGCCAAGCTCGCGATCATCCTGATGTCCGCGAGGTTCTTGAGCGATGCGCGCCGGCCCGGCGTGCGGCCCAAGCTCCGGGCGGTGGCCCTGACGCTCGCGTTCGCGGCCGTGCCGCTCCTGCTGATCATTAAGGAGCCTGACCTGGGCGTCACGGTCCTGATCCTGGTGCTGCTGGCGGGCATGATCGCGCTATCCGGAATCCGGCTGTACTGGCTGGTCGGGCTGGCCACGGCCGGAGCGCTCCTGGCGCTGGCGGTGCTGAAACTGCACCTGCTCAAGGCCTACCAGCTGCAGCCGGCTGACCGCCTTCCTCCACCCCGAGGCGAATCCCCGGAGCAGCGGGTACAGCGCGGCGCAGGCCAAGATCGCCATCGGCTCTGGCGGGATGTTCGGGCAGGGGCTGTTCCACGGCCAGATGATCGCCGGGAACTTCGTCCCCGAACAGCACACGGACTTCATCTTCGCGGTGGCCGGGGAGGAACTCGGTTTCGTCGGCACCGCGGTGATCATCGGGCTGCTCGCGGTGGTGCTGCTGCGGGCGCTGCGAATCGCCACGCGCGCAGAAGACCAGTTCGGCATGCTGATCGCCTCGGGGATCGCCATCTGGTTCGCGGTGCAGGCGTTCATCAACATCGGGATGACGGTAGGAATCATGCCGGTGACCGGGCTGCCGCTGCCGTTCGTGTCGTACGGCGGGTCGGCCATGTTCGCCGACATGCTCGCGGTCGGCTGCCTGCAGGCCGTGACGGCGCACCGGCACCATTCGATGTTCAACTGACCCGACCTGCGGGGGCTCCGCCCCCCGCAGGCCCCCCGGCGACCCGGCCCCGCGGCCCAGCGCGCCTTACCGGGCCAGGGCCCGGGCCGGACAGGAGCGGAGCCGGTAGCTCTCGTCGTCGGTGGACAGGCAGCGGCCGGTCTCCAGGTCGAACCGCCAGCCGTGCACCGTGCAGGTGAGCGTCGTTCCCGCGATCTCGCCGAAGCGGCTCAGATCTCCGCGCAGATGCGGGCAGCGGCGCTGGATGGTCCAGTCGCCCAGCCGGATGTCCTCTTCGTCGTGGGTCTTGTCGGCGTACCAGCCCTCGGCGTACATCAGCCGGTCGGGCGCCAGGCACTTGAAGAACGTGTACACGTACTCGTTGTACTGGCCGATCCGGTGCGCGCGGAACCGCATGCTCAGGAACAGGCTGTTGACCCAGTCGACCTGGTGGTCGGCGATCAGCCGCTCGACCAGCGCGCGGTCGATGGTGAACTGGTAGCGGCAGGTCTCGCCGGCGAACCGGCGGACCTCACCGGCCGGGAAGTCGATCACGATCCGCTCGTCGCCCAGGTCGAGCAGGACCGGGCCGCCCACGCCGGCCCGGATGTGGCCGGCCAGTTCGAGCAGCGGCTCGAGCCACGCCTTGAGCTCCGCGAGCACGTCCACCCCGGGCACCGGCCAGTCACGCTTATCGGCCGCAATCCGGGCCCGCACCCTCGCGGCGTAGTCGCGCAGGTAGCGCTCCTTGTGGGTGTACGGCAGCATGGCCTGCTCGGCGCCCCCGGGGAAGCGCACCTCGCAACGGCCGGCGTCCACGTCCATGACCGCGCCCGGGGTCAGCAGCCGGCCGCCCTCGATCCCCTGCTCGCGGAGGTAATCCAGGAACACCGTGTGATCCGGGAACGTGTTCGCGGGATCACCGGTCAGGTCGTTGAAGGCGAACAGGTCGTCGTCGAGGAAGCACGCCGGGCCCGCGGAAGGCACCACGTACCGGGCGCCGATCGCCTTGACGAAGCGGCCCGCCCGGTCCAGGCCGTTGGCCCGTTTGGCCGCCCCGAACGCGCGCCGCGCGGTCTCGGGCAGGTCGTAGGTCCAGGGCCACCAGATGGCCCCGGAGAACTGCAGGAAGTGCACGTCGAAGGGGCCGAACGACTGCAGCGCGTCCAGGTCGACCGGGCGGGCGTCGTTCTGATTCAGGATCCGGGCGGTGCCGTCATCGACCGCCAGGGCCGAGTCGCCCAGCGGCCCGTCCGCCGGGGACTTCAGGGCCTGGATCATCAGCCGCAGCCCGCCGACATCGACCTGCTTGGCGCTCGGCAGGACGATGAACTTGGTGAAACCCAGCTTCTCCAGCTCGTCGCGCAGGTCCGGCACCGGGAAATCGGGCAGCAGCACGGTCGCCTCGCGGGACACGTGCTCGCGCAGGTTCTCCGGGTCGAAGTGATCCTTGTGCAGGTGCGATACGTACAGGTAGTCGGCCCGGCCGTACCGGTTCCAGTCCAGGCCGCTGTTGTCGGGGAACACGAACCACGAGTCGAAGTACGCGGGGTTCACCCACGGGTCGCACAGGATCGTCCCGCAGCGGGTCTCGATGTACAGGCCGGCGTGGCCCACGCACGTGATCTGCATCCCACCCTCTCGTTGGCGCGGCGTGTCCCTGCCCGCAGGTAGCAGCTGGAGGCAAGGCTCATCACTCTAGACGGCCCGCGATCGCCCCGGCCCGGATGCGGTCATCTAAGCCTTATAACGCCGTTCTAGCACGTCCGGTTGCGCCGGAGGCGGCACTGACACGGACGCATCAGGCTACCGTCTCGCGGCCTCGCCGGCCGGCGGCGTGACGGCCGTCGGCTGTGCCTCGCGGCCTCGGTAGCGCCGCGGCCGGACCCAGGCCAGCCACACCACGGCGGCGAGCAGGACCGCGGCCAGGATCCAGCCCAGCGCGGTGACCGGGACCCCGACGTACTTCAGGCCCGACGCGAAGATCACGAACGTGATGACCGGCCGGATGTAGCGATCCGGCGCCCAGGCGGACAGCAGCGAGCCCACCAGGACGGCGGGCACGCTGCCGATGATGATGGACGTCGTCACCGAGAACTCCACGTGACCGAAGGCCAGCGCGCCCAGCGCCGCGGCCAGCGTCAACGGCACCGCCTGCGTCAGGTCGGTCCCCACTAGCTGCCCGGCGCTCAGCGCCGGGTACAGGAACAGCAGCAAGACGATCATCAGCGACCCCGAGCCGACCGAGGTCAGCCCGACGATCAGCCCGCCGATGATGCCGATGCACACCGTCGGCAGGGGGCGGCAGGTGACGTCGCCCACGGCGCCGCGGCGCTGGTTGCCTGCCCGGCGGTCGAGGACCGAGCGCAGCACCATGGCCGCGGCTCCGACCAGCAGCGCGGCGCCCAGCGCGATCTCGACGTTGTCCTGCGCGCCCGAGCCGAGCAGGTGCAGCAGGTAGGCCCCGGCGAAGGCGGCGGGCACCGACCCGAGCACCATCCAGCCCACCAGCCGCAGGTTCACGGTGCCCTTCCGCAGGTGCACAGCGGCCCCCACCGGCCGCATCACCACCGCCGCCACCAGGTCGCTGGAGATGGCCGCGGTCGGCTGCACGCCGAACAGCAGGATCAGCATCGGCGTCATCAGCGCGCCGCCGCCGGCTCCGGTCATCCCGACCAGCAGCCCGACCACGGCGCTGCCGAGCACGATGTACGGATCTACGTGCATGCTTCCTCCCCGGAGACCTGCGGCTGCGGCCCATCTACCCGGCATGCATTATCTGAATCGTAGGGAAAAGCCGGGCCGGGTCGGGCGCGAGGCGCTCCGGCCGGCGTCACGGCCCGGCCTCCGGCCAGCATCGGTAGGCTGTAGTGATGCCTGTGCCGTCGGTGTACCCCCTGCTGGAGCCGCTGCTCCCGCTGGTGCGCAAGCCGGTCCAGTACGTCGGCGGCGAGCTGAACTCCGCGGTCAAAGACTGGGACGCCGCGGAGGTCCGGTGGGCCTTGATGTACCCCGACGCGTACGAGGTGGGGCTGCCCAACCAGGGCATCCAGATCCTGTACGAGGTCCTGAACGCCCGCGACGACGCGCTGGCCGAGCGCACCTACAGCGTCTGGCCGGACCTCGAGAAGCTGATGCGCGAGCACAGGGTGCCGCAGTTCACCGTGGACGCCCACCGGCCGGTCCGGGCCTTCGACGTGCTCGGCGTGAGCTTCGCCACCGAGCTCGGCTACACGAACCTGCTGACCGCGCTGGACCTGGCCGGGATACCGCTGGCCGCCGCCGATCGGGGGCCCGATGACCCCCTGGTGCTCGCGGGCGGGCACGCGGCGTTCAACCCGGAGCCGATCGCCGAGTTCCTCGACGGCGCCGTGCTCGGCGACGGGGAGCAGGCCGTGCTGACCGTTACCGAGCTGATCCGGGACTGGAAGCGGGCCGGGCGCCCCGGCGGCCGCGACGGGCTGCTGCTGCAGCTGGCCACCGCGGGCGGCGTGTACGTGCCGCGCTTTTACGACGTGGACTACCTGCCCGACGGCAGGATCGGCCGGGTGGTCCCCAACCGGCGGGGCGTCCCGCGCGCCGTGGCCAAGCACACGGTCATGGACCTGGACTCCTGGCCCTACCCGCGCCGGCCGCTGGTACCGGTGGCCGAGTCGGTGCACGAGCGGTTCAGCGTGGAGATCTTCCGCGGCTGTACCCGGGGGTGCCGGTTCTGCCAGGCCGGGATGATCACCCGGCCGGTGCGCGAGCGCGCGATCACCACGATCGGCGACATGGTCGAGGCGGGCCTGGCCGCCAGCGGCTTCAGCGAGGTGGGGCTGCTGTCGCTGTCGAGCGCCGACCACAGCGAGATCAACGAGATCGCGACCGGCCTCGCGGACCGTTACGAGGGCACGAACACCGGCCTGTCGCTGCCGTCCACGAGGGTCGACGCGTTCAACGTGACGCTGGCCGACGAACTGAGCCGTAACGGACGCCGCTCGGGCCTCACGTTCGCGCCCGAGGGCGGCACCGACCGGATCCGCAAGGTGATCAACAAGATGGTCACCGAGGAAGACCTGATCAAGACCGTCACCACGGCGTACGCCAGTGGTTGGCGGCAGGTGAAGCTCTACTTCATGTGCGGGCTGCCCACTGAGACCGACGAGGACGTGGTGGCGATCGCCCGGGTGGCCCGGCGGGTGATCGAGGCGGGCCGTGCGGTCACCGGGCGGCGGGACATCCGCTGCACGGTATCGATCGGCGGCTTTGTGCCCAAGCCGCACACCCCGTTCCAGTGGGCGTCCCAGTGCGATCACGAGACGGTGGATGCCCGGCTGCGCGCGCTGGGCAATGCGCTGCGCGCCGACCGGGCCTACGGCAAGTCGATCGGGTACCGGTACCACGACGGCAGGCCGTCGGTCATCGAGGGCTTGCTGTCCCGCGGCGACCGCCGGGTCGCGAAGGTGATCAGGGCGGCCTGGGCCGACGGGGCGCGCTTCGACGGCTGGACCGAGCACTTCTCCTTCGACCGCTGGGAGCGCTGCGCGGCGGACGCGCTGGCCGGCGACGGCGTCGACCTGGCCTGGTACACCACCCGGGAGCGCGGCTACGCCGAGGTGCTGCCCTGGGACCACCTCGACGCAGGCCTGGACCGGGACTGGCTCTGGCAGGACTGGCTGGCCGCGATCGATCCGGCGGGCGCCGAGGAGGTCGAGGACTGCCGCTGGACGCCGTGCTTTGAGTGCGGGGTGTGCCCGGCCATGGGCACCGAGATCCAGACCGGCCCGACCGGGGCCAAGCTGCTCCCGCTCACCGTGGTCGGGAGCCCGCCGGACCCGGCCGGCCTGCCCGCCAGCCGCGGCGGGCATGCCAGGGGCGCGCCGGACGTTAACGTTGTCGAAGAGATGCAGGAAGTGGAACCCCGATGACCCGGCCCGTGCCCGCTGCCCCGCCGCCGGCGCCCGTGGTCCAGCGGTTGGTGATCAGGTACGCTAAACGAGGCAGGATGCGTTTCGCGAGCCACAGGGACATCGCTCGGGCGATCGAGCGGGGAGTGCGGAGGGCCAGCTTGCCCGTCGCTTTCTCGGCCGGATTCTCGCCGCATCCCAAGATCTCGTACGCGGGGGGAGCGCCGACGGGAACCGCCAGCGAGGCCGAGTACCTGGAGATCGCGCTGACCGCCGTGTGCCCCGCAACAGACGTGCGGGACCGGCTCGACGTCGCCCTGCCAGACGGGATAGACGTGATCGAGGTTCTGGAACCGGCTGACGCGCCGGGCGGGGCGGGCGCGCTGCGGCTTGAGGGGTCGCAGTGGCGCGTGGTCCTGCCGGGCGTCGCCCCGGCCGAGGCGGCCCGGGCCGTGCAGGCGTTCCTGGCCGCGGACAGCATCATGGTGGAACGTCTCACCAGCAAGGGAATCCGGCGGCTCGACGCCCGCGCCGCCGTGGTCTCGCTTGAGCTTGACCGGCGTGCCGAGCAGGAGGCGGACGCCGGATACGTGACATTGCACATGGTTGTTCGGCACTTGACACCTGCCGTCCGGCCCGACGACGTCCTGGCCGGGCTCAGCAAGATCGCGGCGCTGGAGCCGCCGTCACCGCCGCTGGTAACCCGGCTGGCGCAGGGGCCGATCGGCAGGCAGGCCGAAACCGGGGACGCTCGCAACGACGCCGCTATCAGCGCACGCGAGACCCCGGTCACAAGACAGGAAACGGAAACGCGCCTGGCGCACGCGGGCACCGCGGCGATCAGTAACGCCGCGCCGCCCGACGCGCCAGCCACCGCGCACGAACAACTCCCGCGCGGCGCGCAGCGGCCGGATTCCGGCCCGCGCGCCCGGGAGTACGACAGGAGATTGCCCGCATGCTCGAAACCGAGCGACACGACAGAGAATCAGACAACGACGACAAGACCGCAAGCGCTGGCCACGCCGCTGGCGTAACGCCCGACCCGGCCGAGGCCGGGGAGGGAGCGGACCCGGCGGACCCCGGCGGCAGCCAGGCCGGGGGAGGAGGCCGCAGGCTGTTCCGGAGGGGCCGCCGCGCGGCCACCCGCCCGGCCGGGCCGCCCGCCGAGGCCCCGGACAGCGGACCGGCCCAGGCTGACCGCGGGCCGGGCGCTGACGGCGGGGCGACCGCGGTGACGGCACCGCCGCCCGTGCCAGCCGTGACCGCTCAGGCACCTGCTGCGGGATCGGCACCGACCGGGTCGGCCCAGGGCTCCGCGCCGGGATCGGCGCCGGCCGGGCCCGCCCGCGGGTCCGCTCCGGCCGCGGCGTTCACGGCCGCGGCAACCGCGCCGCCCGGGGCTCCCGGGACCGGGGCGGCGGAGTCCGGGACAGCCCAGGCGGAGGCCGGGTCTCAGGCGCCTCAGGTACCTCAGCCGACGTTCCAGCCACCGCTGGTCGTCTTCCAGGCCCCGGACATCGCGTCCGGCGGCGCGCGTCGGCCCGGGGCCGGCGACTCGCCCGAGGCGGGCGCTCCGGATGACGACAGGCCCGCTGGCGCCGGCGAGCAGGACGACGACGCCGCGGCGGGTGGTAGCGCGCCGGGCAAGCGCCGGCGGCGCGGTGGCCGCAGCCACGCCAAGGGCCGCGGCGCCGCCGACGCCGAAGACGCCCACCAGGGCGCCGAGGCATCGGACGGCGGCGAGAACGACCTGGCTGGGTCCGGCACGCCGGCCGCAGACGGTGACACCGCCGCCGAGGCTTCCTCCGACGAGGCCTCCGACGAGGCAGGGGCCTCGGGCAAGCGCCGCAGGCGCAGGCGCCGCAGCGGGCACTCCGGCGACGGCGACGCCCCGGCGGCCGATGACCCGCCCAATACGGTCGTCCACGTGCGATCGCCGCGCGCGGCGGCCGACGACGATTCAGACGTCCGGGGAGTCAAGGGATCTACCCGGCTGGAGGCCAAGCGGCAGCGACGGCGCGAGGGCCGGGAGTCGGGCCGCCGCAGGCCGCCGATCATCACCGAGTCGGAGTTCCTGGCTCGCCGTGAGGCGGTCGAGCGGGTCATGGTGGTTCGGCAGCACGACGACCGGACCCAGATCGCCGTGCTCGAGGACGGGATCCTGGTCGAGCACTACGTGGACACGGCCAGCCACCAGTCCTACGTGGGCAACGTGTACCTGGGCCGGGTGCAGAACGTGCTCCCCTCCATGGAGGCAGCGTTCGTCGACATCGGCAAGGGACGGAACGCGGTCCTGTACGCGGGAGAAGTCAACTTCGACGCCAGCGGCCTGGAGGGCGAGTCCAAGCGGATCGAGTCGGCGCTCAAGTCCGGCCAGTCGATCCTGGTCCAGGCGACCAAGGACCCCATCGGGCACAAGGGAGCCCGGCTGACCAGCCAGGTCAGCCTGCCCGGCCGCTACCTCGTCTACGTCCCCGGCGCGTCCATGACCGGGATCAGCCGCAAGCTGCCGGATACCGAGCGGACCCGGCTCAAGCAGATCCTCAAGCAGGTGATGCCGGAGGACGCGGGCGTGATCGTGCGCACCGCGGCGGAAGGCGCGACCGAGGAAGAGCTCTCCCACGACGTCGCGCGGCTCGCCGCGCAGTGGGAGGCCATCGAGCGCAAGGCGAAGACGGCCAGCGCGCCCGAGCTCCTCTACAGCGAACCCGACCTGACCATCCGGGTGGTCCGGGACATCTTCAACGAGGACTTCAGCAAGCTGGTCATCGCCAGCGACGGCGACTGGGACATGGTGGACGAGTACGTCCGCTATGTGGCGCCCAGCCTGGCCGGCCGGCTGGAGCGCTGGACCAGCGACAAGGACGTCTTCGCTGAGTACCGGATCGACGAGCAGCTCGCCAAGGCGCTGGAGCGCAAGGTGTGGCTGCCCAGCGGGGGATCGCTGGTGATCGACACCACCGAGGCGATGACCGTTATCGACGTCAACACCGGGAAGTTCACCGGGCAGGGCGGCAACCTGGAGCAGACGGTCACCCGCAACAACCTGGAGGCGGCCGAGGAGATCGTCCGGCAGCTCCGGGTGCGCGACGTCGGCGGGATCATCGTCATCGACTTCATCGACATGGTCCTGGAGAGCAACCGTGACCTGGTGCTCAGGCGGCTACTCGAGTGCCTGGCCCGGGACCGGACCAAGCATCAGGTGGCCGAGGTCACCTCGCTCGGCCTGGTGCAGATGACCAGGAAGCGGGTGGGTTCCGGGCTGCTCGAAGCCTTCTCCGTGCCGTGCGACTGCTGCAACGGGCGCGGCGTGATCGTGTCCCTGGACCCGGTCGACCATGCGCCCGCCAGCGACCGCCAGGGCAAGGAGGGCGGCCGGGGCAGAGGGCCCAAGCCCAGTGCCCCCAAGGGCCGGGGCTCGTCACGCGGCGGGAAGGGCGGCTCGTCCGGCGAGGCGCCCGAGGACGGCTCGGCCAAGCCGCCCGAGCAGGCCGACGGTGAGCCGGCCGGGCGGACCGCGGCGAACGGCGACGCGGCAAGTGCGGACGTCCCCGGCGGCGTTGCCGTCGGTGAGGTCACGGGCGGCAGCCAGGCTGCGGCGGGTAGCAGCGCGGTCGGCGGTGAGATGGCCGGGGGTGACGTGACGGGCGGTGACGTGGCCGGCGGTGACAGGAACGGCGCGGGCTCGCGTCAGGCCTCCGGCGGCCGACGCCGCCGTCGGCCCAGCGGCTCCCGAGCCAGCGCCGCCACCCAGGCCACTGCCGTCCCCGATGCGGTCGGCTCCGCCGCCCAGGCCACTGTCGCCCCCGATGCGGTCGGCGCTGGCGCTCAGGGCACCACCCCTACCGATGCGGTCGGCGTTGCTGGCGGCGAGGGCGGCTCGGGCGAGGACGGCGGGACAGCAGCCGCGGACCAGGATCGGCCACCAGCGGACCGGGACGGGGCAGCAAGCCAGGGCACCGCGCAGGAGGCTCAGACGACTGCGGGCTGAGCCCGCACCGTCTGATATGTTGGTGGCCGGCGCGTCGGACAAGCCGGCGGCGGCATGCCCCGGATCTGGGCTGTGCGTTACGCAGGCGGGCCAGTTCGCTGCCGGACGATGCCGCGGATCTCGCGGCGGGCCCGCACAAGGGAGAGAGAGTTCTCGGTGTACGCGATCGTGCGCTGTGGCGGCAGGCAGGAGAAGGCATCGGTCGACGATGTCCTGACCGTGGACAAGCTCGCTGGTGAGGTCGGCTCCAGCGTGACGCTGCCCGCCGTGCTCGTGATAGACGACGGCAAGGTCATCAGCGACCCGGCGGAGGTAGGCGGCTACCAGGTCACCGCCGAGATCCTGGGCGCCGCGAGCGGCCCCAAGATCAGCATGATCCACTACAAGAACAAGACCGGCTACCGGCGGCGCCTGGGTCACCGGCAGAAGTACACGCAGGTGAAGATCACCGGCATCAGCGCCGCCAAGGGCAGCGCTGCCAAGGGCGGCGCCGCGAAGGCCAGCACCGCTAAGTCCGGCACCGCCAAGTCCGGCACGTCGAAGCCACGCGCCTCGTCGGCCCGTACCGCCTCGCTGGCCCGCACCACCTCGAAGAAGGAGGACTGAGATGGCACACAAGAAGGGCGCGTCATCCAGCCGGAACGGGCGCGACTCCAACGCCCAGCGACTCGGGGTGAAGCGGTTCGGCGGCCAGCTGGTCGGGGCCGGCGAGATCATCGTCCGGCAGCACGGAACACACTTCCACCCGGGGCCCGGCGTGGGCCGCGGCGGCGATGACACCCTGTTCGCGCTGGTCAGCGGGAAGGTTGAGTTCGGCACCCGACGCGGTCGCCGGGCCGTGAGCGTGATTCCCGCCAACTCCGAGACAGGCGCCGCGGCCGAGGCCGGCTAGGGCCCGGAGCGCTGCCAGGACCCGGGCGCAGGAGTGGCTGAATTCGCTGACCAGGCTAAGTTGCGCGTGCACGCGGGCAACGGCGGGCACGGCTGCGCTTCGATCCACCGGGAGAAGTTCAAGCCGCTGGGCGGTCCGGACGGCGGCAACGGCGGTCGCGGCGGTGACGTGATCATCGAGGTCGACCCGGGCGCGGCCACGCTGCTCGACTTCCACCGGCGCCCGGTCCGCCGGGCCGGCAACGGGAAGCCCGGCCAGGGCTCCAACCGCAACGGGGCCGGGGGCACCGACCTGGTGCTACGGGTGCCCGACGGGACCGTGGTGAAGACCAGCGACGGCGAGGTACTGGCCGACCTGGTCGGGGCCGGGACCAGGTTCGTGGCCGCGCAGGGCGGCCGCGGCGGCCTCGGGAACGCTGCGCTCGCGTCGACTAGGCGGAAGGCGCCGGGCTTCGCGCTGCGGGGCGAGCCCGGCGTCGAGCGGCACCTGGTGCTCGAGCTGAAGACGGTCGCGGACGCTGGCCTGGTGGGGTTCCCGAACGCAGGGAAGTCGTCACTGATCGCCGCCATGTCGGCCGCCCGCCCTAAGGTCGCGAACTACCCGTTCACCACGCTGACCCCGCACCTCGGCGTGGTGGAGGCGGGCGACACCCAGTTCGTGGTGGCCGACGTGCCTGGGTTGATCCCCGGGGCCAGTCACGGCAAGGGCCTCGGCCTCGACTTCCTCCGGCACGTGGAGCGCTGCACGGTACTTGTGCACGTGCTTGACTGCGCGACTGAGGAGCCCGGCCGCGATCCCGTGGCCGACCTGGACGTGATCGAGGATGAGCTTGCTGCCTACGGGGCCGCGACCGGCGCCGACCTGAGCGACCGGCCGCGGATCGTGGCCTTGAACAAGGTTGATGTGCCGGCCGCGCGGGCCCGGGCCGAGCGCGCCGCCCGGGAACTCGAGGCGCGGGGCGTTACCGTCCGGCTGGTGTCCGCCGCGACGCACGAGGGCCTGCGGGAACTCGCGTTCACGATGGCCGAGGTGATCACCGAGGCCCGGCGGGCGCGGCCGCCGGCCGAGCCGACGCGCCTGGTGCTCCGACCCGCGCCGGTGGCCGGGCCGGACTTCGAGGTGGTGCGGTCCGGGGACAACAGGTTCGTGATCCGCGGCGACAAGCCCCGACGCTGGATCCTGCAGACCGACTTCGGCAACGACGAGGCGGTGGGGTACCTCGCCGACCGGCTGGCCCGGCTCGGGATCGAGGAGGCGCTGGCCGAGGCCGGCGCGCTGCCCGGCGCCGAGGTGCTCATCGGCGACGAGGATGACGCGGTCGTGTTCGACTGGGATCCGAACGTGCCCACCGGGGGCGGGTTCGGTCCGCGTGGCACCGATCCGAGGCTGTCGAGCTAGCCCCGGCCGCAGGCTGGCGCGAGCATTAAAAAAAGCGCGCTACGATTTAAAGCGCGCCTTCTGGGCGGATCCGGGATAATCCTTCAAATGGCAGGAGCATTTTACCGGAAAGGGAGCATGATTGTCAACCGATGAAATCGGGGGCGAGCAGGAGTACGTCTCCATGCTCTACGACCGGCTTGATGACCTGAGGAATCGCGCCTCAAGTCGGCTGGCGAACGTGTTGCGAGAGACGGGCGGGACGCATCAGGCGCGGTCCGAGCGCGAGGTATTCAGCGTCATGTATGCCCAGCAACTCTCCCAGTTCGACGCCGCGGAGAACGGCCTATGCTTCGGCAGGCTCGATTTCCACGACGCAGAGCGCAGATACATCGGCCGGATCGGCATTCACGACGATTCCGACGACTACAAGCAGTTGCTCATGGACTGGCGCGCCGACGCCGCGCGGCCGTTCTACCTGGCCACCGCGGCCTCGCCCGCCGACGTCCGGCGCCGCCGTCACATCAAGACCCGGGGCCGGACCGTGGTCGGCGTGGACGACGAGGTCCTGGACCTGACGGCCGCCGATCCCACCAAGCACGAGGGGCTGACCGGCGAGTCGGCGTTGCTGGCCGCGCTCAGCGCCAGCCGGACCGGGCGGATGCGCGACATCGTCGAGACGATCCAGGCCGAGCAGGACCACATCATCCGCTCGGAACTCGCGGGGATCCTGGTCGTGCAGGGCGGCCCGGGCACGGGCAAGACCGCCGTGGCCCTGCACCGGGCCGCGTACCTGCTCTACACCTACCGGAGCCAGCTCACCAAGCGAGGCGTGCTGGTCGTCGGTCCGAATGCCACCTTCCTGCGCTACATCGGCCAGGTCCTGCCGTCTCTCGGCGAGACCAGCGTGCTGCTGTCCACCGTGGCCGAGCTTTATCCGGGCCTGCGCGCCACCGGCAGCGAGCCGCCCGCCACGGCCGCGATCAAGGGCAGGCCGGCCATGACCGGCGTCGTGGCCACGGCGGTACGGGACCGGCAGCAGGTGCCCAACCACCCGGTCGAGGTTCTCGTCGACCGCGAGACGCTGCGCCTCACCCCGGCCGTGTGCGCCCGGGCCAGGGAACGCGCGCGGCGGTCGCGCCGGCCCCACAACCAGGCACGCCGGGTATTCGCGCGGGAGCTGACCGAGGCCCTCACCCAGCAGCTGGCCGCCCGGATCGGCGCCAACGTGCTGGGCGAGGGAAACCTGCTCAGCCAGGCCGACCTGGATGACATGCGGCGCGAGCTGCGCGCTGAGGAGGGCGTGCGGGCTCTCATCGAGCAGCTGTGGCCGGTCCTCACGCCACAGCAGCTGCTGGCCGAGCTGTTCTCCTCCGAGGACCGGCTGGCCTCTGCGGCGCCGCGGCTGACCAAGGCGGACCGGGCCGCCTTGCTGCGGGACACCGGCAGCGACTGGACCCCGGCCGACGTGCCGCTGCTGGACGAGGCGGCCGAACTGCTCGGCGAGGACGACCGGGCGGCCCGGGCCGCCGCCGAGCGCCGCCGCCGGACCGAGGAAGACTACGCCCGTGGCGTGCTGGACATCCTGTCCCGTGACCTCGACGACGATCCCGAGATGCTGATGGGCGCCGACCTGGTCGACGCCAGCCGGCTGGCTGGGCGG
This sequence comes from uncultured Actinomycetota bacterium, assembly GCA_963834695.1. Taxonomy (GTDB): domain Bacteria; phylum Actinomycetota; class Actinomycetes; order Streptosporangiales; family Streptosporangiaceae; genus JASHPR01. Next base: position 37,475 of record CAWIDQ010000037.1, on the reverse strand, counting down.
CAGGAGGACGAGGAGTATCTGACCGCGGCCGAGCGCGCCGCGGGCGACCGGGCGTGGGCGTTCGGCCACGTCATCGTCGATGAAGCCCAGGAACTGTCGGAGATGGCCTGGCGGATGATCATGCGGCGCTGCCCCAGCCGGTCGATGACGATCGTCGGAGATATCGCACAGACCGGCAGCCTGGCCGGGGCCTCGTCCTGGGCGAGCGTGCTCGACCGGTACCAGGGCGACCGGTGGCGGCTGGCGGGCCTGACCATCAACTACCGCACGCCGGCGGAGATCATGGCGGTCGCGGCGGACGTGCTGGCCGCCATCGACCCGGCCCTGGAGCTGCCGCGTTCCGTGCGCGACACCGGGTTCGTACCCTGGCGGCTCGCCGCCGCGCCCGAGGAGCTCGCCGACCGTCTGGCGGAGGCCGCGGCGAAGCAGGCCGCCCGGCCTGGTGACGGGCAGCTCGCGGTGATCGTGCCCGCGGACCGGCTGGACAAGCTCGGCAAGGCGGTCGTCGCGGCCGTCCCCGGCGCGACCGTGGGAGAGCACTCGGAGCTCGAGCGTCCGGTCGTGGTGCTCACCGTCGAGCAGGCCAAGGGCCTGGAGTTCGACACCGTGCTGATTGGCGACCCAGCCGGGATCCTGGCCGAGTCACCCCGCGGCTACAGCGACCTGTACGTGGCGCTGACCCGGGCCACGCAGCGCCTGGGCGTCGTGTACTCCGGCGAGCTGCCGAAGGTTCTGGCCGGCCTGCACCCGGTCGAGGACCCAGCCTCGGCCCTTCAGCCCCAGCCCTGACCACCCAGATAACGCTGGGCGGCGGATACCGGGGCACGGGTAGCGTGTCGCCCATGGCTGCCCTAGCGCCCTTGCGCATGACCACGGTGCAAGCTAACGATCTCGAGTTCGGGCTGCTCGAAGCGGGGTCGGGCCCGCTGGCGCTGTGCCTGCACGGATTTCCCGACACCGCTCACACCTGGGAGCACCTGCTGCCGGCCTTGGCCGGCGCCGGGTTCCACGCCGTGGCCCCGTTCACGCGCGGCTACGCGCCGACCGCGATTCCGGCCGATGGCGCCTACCAGGTCGGTGCGCTGGTGGCCGACGCGGTGGCCTTGCACGAGGCCCTGGGCGGTGACGGGGACGCGGTGCTGATCGGCCACGACTGGGGGGCCGAGACCGCGTACGGGGCGGCCGCCTTTGCCCCAGACCGGTGGCGGCGGCTGGTGACCCTGGCCGTGCCGCCCGCCGCCCTGGACCCGGTGCTGTTCAGCGACTACGAGCAGCTGAAGCGGCTGTTCTACACGTTCATGTTCCGTGACCCCAACGGGTTCGCCGACGCTGTGGTGACCCGCGACGGGATGGCCTTCCTGGACAGGCTCTGGGCCGACTGGTCGCCCGGCTTCCCGGCCGGCGGCCATCTGGCCCGGGTCAAGCAGTCCCTGCGCCAGCCCGCCAACCTGGCGGCCGCGATCGGCTACTATCGCGCGGCAGGCGGCTACTACCGGGCCCTGGGCGTCCCGGACCCACCGGGGGACTCATCTCATGGCGCCGCGCGCTACGCGGCCGAGCAGGAGGCCACCGGCCGGCAGGCGCCCCAGCCGACCCTGTACCTGCACGGAGCCGACGACGGCTGCATCCGAGTGGAACTGGCCCGCGGCACCGAGCGCCTGCTCGCCCCGTCCTCGCGCATGGTCGTGATCGAGCATGCCGGTCATTTCCTGCAGCTGGAACGGCCCGGCGAGGTCAACGACCACATTCTCGCGTGGGTCACCGGCTAGCAGGCAAACCCATCTTCGGGCGCCAGAATGCGACGAGGCCCCTACATGTATGAGATGCAGGGGCCTCGCCCGGTCCAGTGACGCTGACTGACCGATTGCTCGGCTGCCCGGCGCTACCTCGCCGACCACTGCCACCAGATACCCGCCCGGAGTGCCGGTTGCCCAGCTCCCCAGCCGTTTCCCGGAGTTTCCCCCAGAAGCGGTATCTGGTACCAGACACCCGCCCGGAATGCCGGTCACCCGACTCTCCAGCCGTTTCCCAGTTATCCCGAGATTGATATCCGTCCAGATACCCGCCCGAGGTGCCGGTTGCCCGATTCCTCAGCCGTTTCCCGGAGTTTCCCCCGGGAGCGATACCCTTTCGGATACCCGCCCGAAGTGCCGGTCACCCGGCCCCTCAGCCGTTCTCGGAGTTCCCCGGGAGCGGTATCCGTCTTTAGCGGTGAATGAATTTCTACAGCCTCAGCCCGGCCTGGCACAAGGGTTTTCTCGCGGCAATTTCAAGATTCTTTAGCCATCCACAGGACACCGGGAGTTATCCCCCGCGCCCAGCGATATTTCCACCGAGCTATCCACAGATTCGTCCACAGTCAGCGGGGTTTCCGGCTGCCGAGGGCCGCGGACCTGAGGATTGGCCGCGCGCCGGCGACGGACAGACCGCGGGTCGGCCACAAACGGGCTGCGGGCTGCGGGACGCAACCGACGCTGCAGTCCGACTACAGACTCGCCGTGGGCCGGCCACGGACGGGCGGCAAGCCACAACCCGACGGGGCTGCGCGCCGGTCCTCAGTTGTCGTCGTCGTCGCGGTCGGAGGAGCCGCCGCCGCGAGAGTTGCCGTTGCCGCGAGTGTTGCCGAACAGCCGCTGCCCGGTGCCGACCGCGGTCTCGGCCACCACCCGCACCGCCCCGATGAGGGGGTCCGACGAACGGTTCCAGGACTCCTGGTAGGACCGGGCCGCCGCCTTGAACTCGTCGGCGGGCGACGCGTCGGGGTCGTCCTCCCGCCGCGGGTAGCGGCCGGCCAGGATCTGGGAGTAGTCGCCCTGGTTCGCCCAGCGGTCCAGCTCGGCGAAGCGGATCACGGCGAACGGGTGCGTGTTGCCCTGCAGCTGCAGCAGCTTGAGCAGGCCCTCCCGGACGTCCGGGACGGCGTCGTACTCGCGCGCCTGCTGGTGGAACGCGTCGTGGCTGAACTCGGCGAGCCGGGAGCCGCCGGCCGTCTTCATCAGCGCGCGGCGCGCCGCCTCCACGTCCTGGCCGGCCAGCAGGCCAGCCCGGTCGCAGGACAGCTCGGACTTGCGGTACCACTCCTCCAGGCCCCAGATGATGGCCCGGAGCGGGAAGACGATCGGCATCCAGGCGATCCGCGCGGCCAGGTTGACGAGGTGGTACATCATCGTCCGGTACACCGCGTGCCCGGACAGCACGTGTCCAAGCTCGTGCCCGATCACGAACCGGAGCTCCTCGGGGTCCATCAGGTCCACCATGCCGGTCGTGATCACCATGAACGGCTTGTCGGTGCCCAGGGTCATCGCGTTCACGAGCGGGTTCTGGGAGATGAACAGCTCGGGGACCGTCGGCAGGTCCATGATGTAGCAGCCGTCTAGCAGCGACTGGTAGATCTGGGGGAACTGCTGCTCGGACGCGCGCACCGAGCTAGCCAGGAACATCAGCCGCAGGCTGCGGTCGTTGAACAGCGAGGCCAGGCGGCGCAGCAAGGTGTCGAAGCCGGAGAGCTTGCGCAGGGCGACCAGCGCGGAGCGGTCGGCAGGATGTTCATAGGCGCGGGAGCTGATACCGGGCAGACGCACCCGGGAGCGATCGGGCACAGTGGTCATGGGGCCATGCTATGCCCAACGCGCAATATCTCGTTCCCGCGTGCGACGATCATGGCAGGAAGCCGGCGCCGGCGGGACAGGAGGCGGCATGACTGACGAGCGGGCGGCGCCCATGTTCGAGCCGGACGCCGAGTCGATGCCACAGGAGCAGCTCACCGGGCTCCAGCAGGAGCGGCTGCGCGGGCTGGTCGACCGGCTGCTCGCCGCGGGCGGGGTCCAGGCCGGGCGGCTCAAGGACGCGGGCGTGAGCAGCGGCGCCGACGTCGCGCTGGCCGACCTGCCCCGCCTGCCGATGACCGCCAAGGACGACATGTGGCGCGGCTACCCGTTCGGGATGTTCGCGGTCAAGACCGAGGACATCGTCGCCCTGCACGGTTCCAGCGGTACCGGCGGACGGCCCACGCTGGTCGGGTATACCCGTGGCGACCTGCGGCTGTGGGCGCGGATGTGCGCACGGGCCCTGGCCGCGGCCGGCGCCGGGCCCGGCAGCATCGTGCACAACGCCTACGGCTATGGCCTGTTCACCGGCGGGCTCGGCATCCACCAGGGAGCCGTGGAGCTCGGCGCCACCGTGGTCCCGGTCTCCGGCGGGATGACCGCGCGGCAGGTGACGCTGCTGCGGGACCTGCGGCCCGACATCCTGACCTGCACGCCGTCATACGCGATCCGGCTGGGCGAGGCGCTGGCCGAGGCAGGCGTGCGGCCAGGTTCCGGGCTGCGGCTGTCCGCGGGCCTGTTCGGCGCCGAGCCGTGGACCGACGCCATGCGCTCCCGGATCGAGGAGCTGCTCGGCCTGCGCGCGCTGGACATCTACGGGCTGTCCGAGGTTATCGGCCCCGGCGTCGCGGCGGAGTGCGCGGTGGCCGCCGACGGGCTGCACGTGAACGAGGACCACTTCATCGTCGAGGCGGTCGACCCGCAGGCCGGCCAGCCGGTGCCGGACGGCACGCCGGGGGAGCTGGTGTTCAGCACGGTCACCAAGGAGGCGCTGCCGCTGCTGCGGTACCGGACCGGCGACATCGCCGCGCTGCGCCGCGGCACCTGCGCCTGCGGCCGGACCCTGGTGAAGATGAGCAAGGTCACCGGGCGGCGGGACGACATGCTGGTGATCCGGGGCGTGAACGTCTACCCGAGCGAGGTGGAGCGGGTGCTGCTCGCTTACCCGGCCCTCGCGTCCGATTACCTGCTCGTCGTGGACGAGCGCGAATCCCCGTTGCGCTTGCTGGCCTGCGTCGAGTACCGAACGGGCAGCCCCGGGCCGCTCCCGGCGGCTGGGCAGCTCGAGTCGCGGCTTCGGGAGGAGCTGGGCGTCAGCGTCATGGTGCGGGTACTGGACTACGGGACCGTCCCGCGCACCGAGGTGGGCAAGGCGGTACGGATCAGGCGATGGGCCGACGGCGACCCGCCGCTGCCCGGCCTCTGATCCCCGTCCTGGACAAGCGGGACAGCCATCCCGTATAGTCCGAGACTAACCGGGATGGTGGTCCCGATTAGAGGAGGCGAGGGCGATGGGCCGGCCGGACGCGGGCGCTGCGCACTGGACCGCCACTGACGTTCCCGACCAGCGGGGACGCACGGCGGTCGTCACCGGCGCGAACTCAGGCCTCGGCTTCGAGACGGCCCGGGTCCTGGCCTCCCGCGGCGCCACGGTGGTCTTGGCCTGCCGGGATCCCGGCCAGGCGGCCCGCGCCGCGGGCCTGATCGCCGCCGGGACCGGCCCGGACGCGGAGGGCACACGGGACGAGCGCAGCGCCCGGGTGCGGACGCTGCGCCTCGACCTGGCCTCGCTCGCGTCGGTCCGGGAGGCCGCCGAGGAGCTGTGCTCCCGTTACCAGCGCCTGGACCTGCTGATCAACAACGCAGGCGTGATGATGGCGCCGTACGGGCGCACCGAGGACGGCTTCGAGTTGCAGTTCGGTACCAACCATCTCGGCCACTTCGCGCTGACCGGGCTGGTGCTCGGCCGGCTGCTCACCACGAGCGGCTCGCGCGTGGTGACGGTCAGCAGCAACGGGCACCGGGCCGGGCGGATCAACGTCGATGACCTGCAGTCCGAGCGCCACTACCGGAAGATGCGCGCCTACGGCCAGAGCAAGCTCGCCAACCTGATGTTCACGTACGAGTTGCAGCGCAGGCTGGCCGCGGCCGGCGCGCCGACTATCGCCCTGGCCGCGCATCCCGGCACCTCCCGCACGGACCTGGTCCGGCATTTGAGCGGCCCGGCCCGTTCCGTGACTAACGCCCAGCTTGGACCGCTCACCTCCTGGTTCGCGCAGAGCGCCGAGATGGGCGCCCTGCCCACCCTGCGCGCCGCCACCGATCCAGCCGCGACCGGCGGGCAGTACTACGGGCCTGACGGGGCGTTCGGGTTCACCGGCTATCCGGTTCCCGTTGAGTCGAGCAGCCGGTCCCGCGACGTTCCCGTTATGGAGCGTCTGTGGGAGGAGTCAGAGAAGCTGACTGGCGTTCGCTTCCCAGTTTGAGCACGCGTCTATGAGCCCTTTTCATCCTCTCCACGACTGCCCACGCACCCAAAGCCGAGATCGACTGATGAAAAGGGTTCACTTTAGAGTCACTTCATGAACACCGGGCGAACCGCAACGCGGATCGGGGTCATGGGTGGCACGTTCGATCCGATCCATCACGGGCACCTGGTGGCCGCGAGCGAGGTCGGCCACTTCTTCTCGCTGGACGAGGTGATCTTCGTGCCGACCGGCCAGCCCTGGCAAAAGGAGGGCCGGAGGGTCTCACCGTCCGAGGATCGCTACCTGATGACCGTGATCGCGACCGCCTCCAACCCGCGGTTCTCGGTCAGCCGGGTGGACATCGACCGGCCCGGGCCGACCTACACCATCGACACCCTCCGGGACCTGCGCGCGGAGCGCGGGCCGGACGCCGAGCTCTTCTTCATCACCGGCGCCGACGCCCTGGAGCAGATGATGACCTGGCAGGATGCCGACGAGCTGTTCAAGCTCGCCCATTTCGTCGGCTGCACCAGACCCGGTCATCGCCTGACCGGCGCCGGGCTGCCCGACCACCGGGTCAGCCTGATCGAGATCCCGGCGCTGGCCATCTCCTCGACTAACTGCCGGCAACGGGTCGAGGCGGGGGAGCCCATCTGGTACCTGGTACCGGACGGTATCGTGCAATACATCTCCAAGCGGAAGCTTTATCGTAAAGCCGACAACGCACCGGACCGCGGCTGAAGGCCCGGCCCGCCTGCGTGGCGGGTCGGCGTACGCGGCATCCGCGGATACCCTGAACTGCGCCGTGCCACGTCCCGCACGATGTGCGATGGTAGAACCCAGGCTGTAGTTGAGGAGGACGAGCAACACACGTGACCGCCACCGAAAGGGCCGTCGAGCTCGTGGAGATCGCCGCGGGGGCAGCGGCAGACAAGCTGGCTACAGACATCATCGCCTACGACGTGAGCGAGCAGCTCGTCATCACCGACGCGTTTCTGCTCTGCTCGGCGTCGAACGACCGCCAGGTCAAGGCGATCGTCGACGAGATAGAGGAAAAGCTGCGCCAGGTCGGCGCCAGGCCGGTCCGCCGCGAGGGGGAGCGGGAAGGGCGCTGGGTGCTGCTCGACTACATCGACGTGGTGATCCACGTGCAGCACGCTGACGAACGCGTCTTCTACGCGCTCGAGCGGCTCTGGAAGGACTGCCCGCGGATACCGCTGCCTGAACCCGCCATCGCCGGCGCGGCGCGTCCGGGATCGCCGGGTTCTCCCGGCGGCGCGGGCCGCGGGCCGCGCTGATCGTGGCTGGCACCCAGCCCGGCGCCACGGGCGTCGGGCCGGACCGCGCCGCGGATCACGCGGTGCGGCTAGTGCTCTGGCGGCACGGGCAGACGGCCTGGAATGCCGAGCGGCGGTTCCAGGGCCACAGCGACGTCCCGCTGGACGCGACCGGGCACGAGCAGGTGCGCGGTGCGGCCCGCTACCTCGCCGCCATGCACCCGGACGCGATCTTCTCCTCCGACCTGGTCCGCGCGGCCGAAACCGCTTCGTACCTGGCTGAGCTCACCGGGCTGCCCGTACAGCTCGACAAGGACCTGAGAGAACGCGGCGGCGGTGCCTGGGAGGGCCTGACCGACGCGGAGATCCGGGCCGGCTACCCGGAGGCGTACGCGACGTGGATTCCGCCCGACGGGGAGTCCACCGATACGGTCGCTGACCGGGCCGCGGCGGCGCTGACGCGTATCGCCGACGGCCTGGACGGAACGCTTGCGGTGCTGGTCAGTCACGGAGCAGCGATCAACTTCGGGATATCCCGACTCCTCGGCGTGCCGCCGCGCGCGCGGCTCCTCGGGCCGCTCGGCAACTGCTCCTGGTCGGTCCTGGGCAGGCGGTCCGGTCACTGGCGCCTGCTTGAGCACAACGTCGGCCAGCTGCCGGACCTGGACCTCGAGCAGGTACCGGTGCTGGCCGCAGGCCCGGAACAAGAGACACCGGCGGAGTCAGCGCGGGGGTCGGCGCCCGGAAGCGACCGCTGACTGGTTTCCTATACACTGGCGTGGCGCCGGAGCCTGCTGGCAGGCTCGCGCCGAGGGGCTATAGCTCAGTTGGTAGAGCGCTTGCATGGCATGCAAGAGGCCAGGGGTTCGAGTCCCCTTAGCTCCACGTTTCCGCAGCTTAAGCGCATGTTGTGATCTTCAGAACTGACCTTTGAGCGCTTGCAACCCAGCAACCTGACTGAAGCTCGAGCTCCTCGTGTGGCTTGGAGCCGGTGCAGGTCAGGAGGCGGCTGCACGGCCAGGCATGCGGCTGTGTCACCGGCTTCGCTCTCGGACAGCCAAACTGGCCGCCATTCGGTGATCCGAGCGGCTCCTGTCCGAGTGCTAGCGATCTTTTCGGCGCAGCGGTGCCTCGCTACTTTCGGTGACTCTGAAGGATCTTCAGAGTCGGCAGACGGAAAGACTGCCGAATCGGAGCGGCTAAGGGCGGTGGCGGCCTGTGGGTGGGCCGCGCGCAGATCTCCGAGGTTCTGGGCGTCCTGTGTGATCGACGATGGCGTGGGGTTCGCGGGACTATGCCGGCCGGTTTAGCACTGCGTGGCCGAGCCAATGGCAGGCGTGAAGGGCGAGTTCGACGTCGAGGCGGTCGCCGCGGATTGGGCGGCCGCGTTCCTGCTCGGCCTTCTCGACGCGGTATTTGACGGAGTTCTTATGCATCGCGAGTTGGGCGGCGCTGGCCGTGTAGCTGCCTCCCGTGGCAAGAAACACCCGCAGAGTTTCCCGCAGCCGGGCGCAGTGGTCGTCGTCGGTCGCTAGCCGGCCCAGGATCTGGCTCACCCAGGCCCGCGCGGCCTCGACGTCAGCCGACAGCAATGCGGCCACGCCGACCTGCCGGAACATCGTTACCTGCGGTGCGTCGGCTTCGCCGAGCAGCGCGACGGCCTGGGTCTGCAGTGCTTGCGTGTGAGTTATCCGGAATCCGTCGACGCCGTGGGCGGGCTCGCCCACGGCGACCATGACACGACCGCCGCTGCCCGCAGCGTGCCGGATAACCCCCGGGTCGATAGCGACACGCCGGCCGATCGGTAGCCATGCCCAGGCGCTGGAGTTGTCGCAGGGAACGAAGAGGGGGCGGGCCGGGCACGAGATTCGTTCCCCGAGCCTGAGAACGAATCTCTCGAGGGGGGATAGCTGGTCCTCGTCCTTGCCGGGTGCCCCCGTGCGCGCCCATGCCACGATGCCAAGGTGGGACTGTTCGAGGCGGTAGCCCAGTGCTGCCTCGGCGGCGGCCATATCGACGCTTTTCCCGGCGAGCAGGTCCCGGGTTCTTGCTGCCCGCACGGCGCTGCGGTTCTGCAGCCACCGCTCGCGCTCGCTCTCGTAGGCGGTCACGACGCGCTGGGACATCCAGTCGATGTACATGAAGGTGATTTCCACGATGCGCTGCACCGCCAGGGAGGCTACGTCCGGGGCGCCGCCCTGCCGTCGTACCTCGCCTAGGCTGCGCTGCAGCAGCGTGTCCTGCCCGAGGCGGTAGGCCCGGACCAGGGCGTTGACGGGGACGCCCCGCTCGGCCAGCCGCCGGGAATACTCAAGGGCCGCGGAGGGCGGCTCGACCCGCTCGATGCCGATGCCGTGCTGGAACATGTGCAGGATGGTGTCCACGTTTCCCTCGATGCTCGACGCCAGCAACTGAAGGATCCGCTCATCGCCTTTGAGTTCCTCGATCTCAGTGGACAGGCGGCGGTGTATCAGGAGGGTGAGACCGGCGAGGTCTGCGTTCAGTACGGCGCCAACCGATGCGACCAGCTGTGCAACCTGAGTTTCCTGGCTGGCCACCGAGTCTTGGCCCGTGCGCATCTTCTGAGCGTACGACCGGGGCTGCTTTGAGGGAATCGGGGTCAGAGACCATGTGATCGGGGCGACCAGCGGGACCTGCCCGGGCCGTCAGGTCACGGCGCGGACACACTGCATCACTGCCCCCGGATCGGCGCTCGCCGGGACGACTGCGAGCAACAGGTCCGCACCGCTGGCTGGCTCGGCGCCTGCCCAGAAATCCGCGCCCGCAAGGATGCCGCTGCGGCCGGCGGCCTGGCTGGGAGCCGATGATCCGATCCACCCGGCCACGCCGGTGACTGGGCCGTGCGGCCAGGCCGGGACGGTGCCGCTGCAGATCAGCACAGGCCATTCGTAGTGACCCGCGATATTGAGGACCGGGCGGTACGCCTCGGGGTCGATCAGGTCGCCGGCCGGTGCGGGCCCCTCGTCGAGGAGCAGTCCGTCGACGCCGTCGCCGGCGAAGATCCGCAGAAAGTCGGCGATGTACATCGCGGCGGTATCGGCGTGGTCCGGATCTGGCGGCACGGCCTCCTGGCCGGCCTGCTCGGCCGTCAGCAGTAGCCAGCGGGCCGGGGAGGGGATGCACAGCACGACCGGGGTCGCGCCGGCGCCCGCGGCGATCGCGGTCACTGCCTCGCCCGCGACGGCGCGGGCCCGCTCGTCGGCGAGCAGGATGCGCAGCGCGTACCCGGGCCGGCTGCGGGCGGCCATGGCCGCCCGCAGCTCATTGCCGGCCGCCGCCCGCTGCGCGTACAGGTCGGCCAGGTCAACCAGCAGCGCGTCGGAGCGGAACATTCCCTGTGCCTTGCCCACCAGCGCCGTCAGCTCCCCCGGCGAGCCCCACGGGACTGGCGCGCCGGACAGCAGCTTCTCCCGGCAGTAGGCCAGCGAGTCGAACCAGATGGCCGTGGCCCGTCCCGACGGCGGGGCGTCCAGGCTGGCCAGCAGATCAGGCATGGCTCTCAGCCCTCCGTGTCGTCGCGGGACTGCTGGAGCTCGGCGACCCGGTTCTGCAGCGCGATGATCTGCAGCATGTTCGGGTCCGGCAGCAAGATCGGCGGGAGCTGTTCCATCGGGCCGGAAACGCGCACCGGGCCGCTGGCCCCCCAGGCGGTCGCCCAGATGGTGCCGACGTCATCACCCCAGGAGCCGTAGTACGGGATAGTCGCCGGGGGCTCGGGGGTCGGATCGCCCCGGGGATCTTGGAGGCTCTGATCCCTGGGAGGATGCAGAGTCATGCCTGCACAGCGGAAATACCCCGAGGAGCTGCGCGAGCGCGCGGTGAAGATGGTCCTGGAGAAACAATCTCATTTCGCTTCTCAGGAGGCGATATGAGGCGATCCGGCTCGACATTCCCGAATTCGCTCCGAAAAATCCGGCTCGCGAGCTGCCCCGCTAAATGGAACCCAATTCCAGCAATAAGAAGCCCCGCTCTTGCAAGCGGGGCTTTTGATTTCACTGACCGCTGACAGCTGATCGCTGACAGCACGCGGGCGAGGGCGCCCGCGCTACACAGCTTTAGCCAACAGCTAAGAGCCAAAAGCTAATAGCTGCTCTTAGTACATGTCCCCCATGCCGCCGCCGTGTCCGCCGCCGGCATCGGAGCTTCCTTCTTTTCTGGAATCTCCGCGACCAGCGCCTCGGTGGTCAGCATCAGGGCCGCGATCGAGCCGGCGTTGGTGAGTGCGGTGCGCACCACCTTCGTCGGATCGAGCACGCCCGCCTTGACCAGGTCCTCGAAATCGCCGCTGAAAGCGTTGTAGCCGAAGTTCGGATCCTTCGATTCCAGCACCTTTCCGAGCACTACCGCGCCTTCTTCGCCGGCGTTCTCGGCGATCATGCGCAGGGGTTCGGTGATGGCGCGCTTCACGATGTTGATACCGATCTGCTCATCGCCTTCGGTCTTCAGCTTCTCGAGCGCGCTCGCGCAGCGAGCCAGCGCCACTCCGCCGCCGGGGACAATACCTTCTTCCACGGCTGCGCGGGTCGCGTGCATCGCGTCTTCCACGCGGGCTTTCTTTTCCTTCATCTCGGTTTCAGTCGCGGCGCCGACTTTGATCACGGCCACGCCACCGACCAGCTTCGCCAACCGCTCCTGCAGCTTCTCGCGGTCATAGTCGCTGGTGGTCTTCTCGATCTGGCTGCGGATTTCCTTTACGCGGCCTTCGATTTCGGCATGTTTGCCTTTGCCCTCGACAACCGTCGTGTTGTCCTTGTCGATGGTGATCTTCTTGGCCTGCCCGAGATCCTGCACCTGAACGTTCTCCAGCTTGATGCCGAGATCTTCGGTGATGGCCTTGCCGCCGGTCAGGATCGCGATATCCTGCAGCATCGCCTTGCGACGATCGCCGAATCCGGGAGCCTTCACGGCCGCCACCTGCAGCGTTCCGCGCAGTTTGTTGACCACGAGCGTAGCCAGCGCCTCGCCTTCAACATCCTCTGCCACGATCAACAGCGGCTTGCCGCTCTTGGCAATCTGCTCGAGCAACGGAAGCAGATCTTTCATCGAGCTGATCTTCTTTTCGTAGATCAGGATGTAGGCATTGTCCAGTACCACCTCCATCCGCTCCGGATCCGTCACAAAGTACGGAGACAGATAGCCCCGGTCGAACTGCATGCCCTCGACCACTTCCAACTGGGTTTCGAGCGTCTTCGACTCTTCGACTGTGATAACGCCATCCTTGCCGACCTTCTTCATCGCTTCGGCAATGATGTGCCCAATCGTCTCGTCGTTATTAGCCGAAATAGTCCCCACCTGCCCAATCATGTCGCCGGAGACGGGTTTGGAGAATTTGTCGAGTTCGCCTTTCTCGCGATTGCCTTCCTTGTCGAGCTTGCCGCAGAGGATAGTGACGGCGCGCTCGATGCCGCGCTTCATCGCCATTGGATTGGCTCCGGCGGCTACGGTCTTTACGCCTTCGCGGTAGATTGCCTGGGCGAGAACGGTAGCTGTGGTGGTGCCGTCGCCGGCTACATCTGAGGTCTTTGACGCCACTTCGCGCACCATCTGGGCGCCCATGTTTTCGAGGCCATCTTTCAATTCGATTTCTTTGGCAACGGTAACGCCGTCTTTGGTGATGGTGGGCGAACCGAATTTTTTCTCGATCACGACATTGCGGCCTTTGGGGCCGAGGGTTACTTTGACTGCGTCGGCAAGAAGATTGACGCCGCGCAGAATTGCCTGCCGCGACTCTTCTCCGTGTACGATTTGTTTTGCCATTGCTTTTCTCTCCTGATGAGTTTGTTTGCAGGGTTGACCTGCGGGAATTCGTTTGGTGCTTTAGCTATCGGCCTTCAGCTACTAACTTCTAGCTCCTAGCTAAAGCTTGCGCACAAGTGATGCTCGTTCTGATGATGGCTGCTTACTTCCGAGACCCGGCCAGCTCTTTCTTTGCGGGGCTCGAAGTGCCAGTCAGAATGCCGAGAACTTCGTCTTCTTTCATGATGATGAATTCTTCACCATCAATCTTGATCTCGGTGCCAGAATACTTGCCGAACAGAATGCGGTCGCCTTCCTTGACGGCGAGAGGGAATACTTTGCCGTCTTCGTTGACTTTGCCTTTGCCGGTGGAAATGACTTCGCCCTCCTGGGGCTTGTCTTTGGCGCTGTCTGGAATGATGATGCCGCCACGGGTGGTTGAAGCTTCTTCCACGCGACGGACCAGGATGCGATCGTGTAGCGGTGCGAACTTAGCCATAGTTGCAACTCCTTTCAAAGTTGGTAGAAGGTTGATACAGCGTAAGCCTATTAATTGTAGTGGGATAGGCGCGACTATTAGCAGTCTCGCCTACTGAGTGCTAATTATAGGGATGTGAGTGGGGAGTTGTCAAGGGGGCGACTGCGGAGGCGCTGAAGCGTCAGACATCGGGGAGTTGGCTTACGCGGCCCTGAAGGGCCGCTCTTCCACGAATGTGCGGGGTTTGGCGCGCCTGAAAGGCGCGCCCTCTCAAAACGGTTTCCCTCAGGCGCCGAAGCGCGATTCTAAGAACCATTGTTGCCGCTTACGCGGCGCTGCCGTCGGCCAGGGGCGCCTCAGCGCCAGAAGGCGTGCAGCGTTAGAAGCTGCACTCGCGGCACGCATCCATGCTCGCGCTGACACGAATCGTGGCTTGCGCTCACGCGAATGGTGGCTTGCGCTGACACGAATCGTCGCTTGCAGGTAGACGAGCGCGGAGGTTCATTACGCAGCTCTCTTTGCGCTGTCTTTCAGCAATCCCAGGCGCAGGAGGCTTTCAGCTGCGGCGATGATTGATTCCTCTCTTGATCGCGGCGACCAGCCGAGCATGCTTTTGGCTTTTTCGGAGGTGGCGTTCTTTTTCTTGCCGAGTTCGGGGACGATCTGTTTTACGGCGCGGTCGCGCAGGGCGGCGAGGCGGATTACGAAATTTGGCAGTTGCCGCGTGGGGACTCTTTTTGCGGCTGGGCCCAGGCGGGCTTTCAGGATTTTTGCGATTTCGAGCGTTGAGAGGAAATGTCCGGCGATGGCCAGGAAGCGCTCGCCGTTGGCTGCGGGGTGGGTCATGGCGCGGAGGTGCAGGGCAGCGACGTCGCGCACATCGACTACGCCGAAATACAGCTTGGGAAGGCCGGGTACGGCTCCATCCAGGAGGCGCTGCACTATTAGAATCGAGGTGGAATAGTCTGGGCCTAACACTGGACCGAAAACCCCCACCGGATTCACCACGGAGAGCCCGAGCCTTCCACCATCCTTATTTTGACCTTCCCGCTTGACGAAATCCCAGGCCGCGCGTTCGGCCAGGGTTTTCGATTTCACGTAGGCAGTCACGCCTTCGCCATTCACATCGGTCCAGTCGGTTTCGTCAAAGGGCTCTGCCTGTGGTTTGTGGCCGTAGCCGATCGCTGCGAAGGAAGAAGTCAGGACCACGCGCTTGACTCCGGCGTCACGCGCGGCACGGAGCACGCGGATCGCGCCTGCGCGCGCGGGCACGATCAGCTCGTCTTCGTTCTTGGGGACCGTCGCCGGAAAGGGCGACGCAACGTGCAACACGTATTCGCAGCCGGCGACGGCTTCCGGCCAGCCCGCGTCGCGTTCTAGATCGGCAGCGAAGAAAGACAGACGGTTGCCGGGATCGACTCCGCCTTGTTTCAGCATGGCTCTGACTTCAGGCTCGCGTTTCAGGTTTCGGACAGTGGTTTTTACTTCGTGTCCCGCGGCGAGAAGTTGGAGGATGCAGTGACTCCCGATGAAGCCTGAACCGCCGGTGACTAGAACTTTGCTCATTGTTATTCTTTGTTCTTGCGAATGATAACGGAAAGTTGGCAATTGCGAAGGCCAGCGGCTAAAGCCGATTCATCCAACGTGCTGGTGCGGCACGCCTGAAGGCGTGCCCTAATACGAATCACGTCTGGTGCGGAATGTTTCCTGGTCGCTATTCCGAACGCAGCCTTGCAAAATCGGGGTTGGTCGGGCAACCTGAATAGAATGGCGCGAAAGAACAGGTTGGGTCTTCCGATATTTCTTCTGGCAATGTTTCTGGTCGCAAATTCCACGATTGGGCGTGCGCAGGTTGGGCCGGTGCAGGGGAGCAACGAGCTTCAGGTGTGGGCTGCGGGTGGACATTCGGTAGCTGGCGGGACTTCCCAGACGGTAGTCTTCAACGCCGGCCTGCGTTACGGACGAGTTATCTCGGACCTTCATTTGCCATTATTTTTGCGCGGGCGCTTTGAGTACACGGTCGAGTTCGTGCCGGTGTATCTGATTTTTCAGCCGGCGAATACGGCTTACGGATGGGGATTCAATCCGCTGGGGCTTAAGTGGGATTTCCAGCGGCATGGGCGATTGTCCCCATACCTGGAGTTGGACGGTGGAACGGTGTTCACTAATCACAACGTTCCTACTTATACGAACGATGTGAACTTTACGCCCAGCGCGGCGTTTGGCACGCATATCCTCGGTGCGAAATACAACTGGAGCGTGGAGGTGCGCTATCTGCACATTTCGAACGCCGGGTTAGGAAACTACAATCCGGGGCTCAATACGGTGCAGGTGCGGCTGGGGGTGGGAAGATTCTGGAAGAAATAGCGACATAACGTCGACGGCCGATTGCGCTTGCAGCGCGCTCCTGGCAGCGTTAAGCCGAGGGTAGAAACTCTTAGCGAAGGTCGACCGCTCTTAACCGCGAAGCACGCGAAGAAGTGCCGCGAAGGACGGGAAGAAGATCCCAAGCAAGGAAGAATCGGACGAGATTCGAAAATGGGATCGAGTTGCTTCGCGGAGTCTGGGCCAGCTATTCTGCTGAGCTATGTCTACGCTTGTGGAATGTGTGCCTAATTTTTCGGAAGGCTGCGATCGCGCCAAGGTCGACGCCATTGTTGCTGCAATGAAGATCGATGGCGTGTATGTGCTCGATCGGGAGATGGACGCGGACCACAATCGCTGCGTGATTACGCTGGCGGGTGAACGGGAGGCGATCCAGGAGGCGGCGATTCGCGGAGTGGGAAAAGCTGCCGAGTTGATCGATCTCTGCGTGCATAAAGGCGCGCATCCACGAATGGGCGCGGCCGATGTGGTGCCGTTCATTCCGATCGATGGCGTGACGATTGAAGATTGTGTCGCGATGGCCAAGCATGTGGGAGCGGAGATCTGGAAGCGGTATGAGATTCCGGTTTATTTGTACGAAGCGGCGGCAGCGACGCCGGAGCGGCAGAATCTGGAGAACATTCGGCGCGGACAGTTTGAGGGCATACGGGCGGAGATCGCGACGAATCCAGCGCGCAAGCCGGATTTTGGGGAGTGCAGGGTGCATCCGACAGCGGGAGCAACCGTCGTGGGAGCGCGGAAGTTTCTGATTGCTTACAACGTTTTCTTGAACACGCCGGATGTGGAGATTGCGAAGAAGATTGCCAAGGCGGTGAGATTTTCGAGCGGGGGCATGCGATTCGTTAAGGGCGCAGGATTTCTGGTGCGGGGGCTGGCACAGGTCTCGATGAACCTGACGGATTTCGAGCAGACGCCGGTGCATCGCGTGTTTGAGATGGTGAAGCGCGAGGCTGCGCGCTACGGGGTGATGCCGGTATCGAGCGAGATTGTGGGATTGATTCCGAAGAAAGCTCTGGAGCAGGCGGCGGAGTGGTTCTTGCAGGTAGAAAATTTCGACTCGTCTTTGATTCTGGAAAATCGCCTGGCTACAGTAATGGGTGGGGAGATGGCGGTGGGCGGGTTGCGCGCGGGAGTTGAGCCGTTTGTTGAGCAACTGGCTGCGCCGACCCCCACGCCTGGAGGAGGAAGCGCGGCGGCGGCGGCAGGAGCGATGGCGGCCGGATTGGCGACGATGGTCGCATCGATGTCGCGCGGAAAAAAGGCTTACTTGCAATATGAGCCGGAGTTGAGTGGGGCGATTGCGAGACTGGGTGCTTTGCGCGAAGAGCTGAAGGCGGCAGTGGATGCGGATGCCGCGGCTTACGATTCCGTGATGAAGGCGTATAAGCAGGCGAAGGCTGAGCCGGAAAATGCCGAGGCTCTGATCGATGCTGGTTTGAAACTGGCGACGGACGTGCCGCTCGGTGTTGCCGAGAAGGCGAACGAAGTGGCGCGGATTACGCAAAGTTTGTTTGCGATCACGAATCCGAATATGAAATCGGATTTGACTACGGCGCAGGCATTGGCACAGGCAGCGATTACCGGCGCGCTGGCGAATGTGGAAATTAATTTAGCTTCGGTTAAGGACCAGAGTTTTGCGGCGGAAGTGCGAAGAAGGGCACAAGCGGTGAAGGGCTGAGCATCTTTTCGGGAGCCGCAGCAGCCCCCTCAGTACGCCGTATGTGTGAAGCATTGTATGCAGTGAGCGAATGTCGAGAAGCTAGTCTCCCGCGCTGGTAGCCGTCTCAGGCGCCTGCCTTAAACGAGAATCCCACCAGGCTTGAAATCCCTGGCGCATCAGTTTGAAGATCGTGCCGCGATTTTCCGAGATCACTTTCCACCAGGCGAAGCGGCCGAGCATGGGGAAATAGATCCCGCGGAAGCAGAGGCGGGCCAGAAAGATGTTGACGCGATAGCCGAGGGGCTGGTCGTCGAGAGAATCCACGGCTTGAGCGATTGCTGCCGCGTTGTAGGAGTGAGACCAGCCGTAGTTCACTTCGGAGTGGGCTTGGTCGATGGTCATCTTCAGGGGAGTGTGCGCCATTGTGAAGGGGAGGAAGTCCTGCCAGTGCTGGGGGCGAGTCAGACGGCCGGCTAGATCGAGTCGCTTGTAAAGCGGAGTTCCGGGCAACGGCGTGAGCAGACCGAAAATCGGCAGGCCGGGCGGCCAGGTTCTTACTTGAGCGAGCGTGCGCTCAGCGGCGCCCACAGTGTCGTTATCCATGCCGAAAATGAATGAAGTGATCGCATAGACGTTGCGTTGGGCGAGACGCTGCAGAACCGCGGCATACTCTTCTGGTTTGTTGAAGCCCTTGTTCACGTCTTTTAAGTTCGCGGGATCGACGGATTCCATGCCGATGAAAATCCATTTGCCACCGGAGGCTGAGATGAGATCGACGAGTTCCTGATCGCGCAGCAAATTGGCGCTGATCTGGGCCACCCAGTTGACCTCAGCGCCGGCGGCGATGATGTCGCGCAGCAGAGACTTGGTGCGCTTGAGGTTGATGGCGAAATTGTCGTCGATGAAAAAGACGGCGAACTGGCCGCGCTCTTTTCTAGCGCAGGCTTTCAGCAGCAGGAGTTCGTTGACCACACTTTCGTTGGTGCGGAAGCGGATGGAGTCGCCGAAGAATCCGGTGACGGTGCAGAATTCGCAGCCGTAGGGACAGCCGCGTCCGGATTCGACGGGAATAATGCGAAAGGTTCCCCAGCCTTCGCCGATTTTCTGCAGCCAGGGCTTGGCGGCTTTGGGGACCAGATTGAATTGCTGAAGATCGATTTTGTCCCAGGGAATGACGGGATAGGATTTCAGAGAGGGCTTAAGCTCTTTACCGGTGGCATCGACAGGCGCGTAGATTTCCTTAAGTTGGCCGTTGGCAGCGTCCTTCACAATTTGCGGCCAAGTGTTGTCGGCTTCTCCGAGAGCTACGGCATTGGCATGGCGCGGGCCGCCATTGCGGCCAAGGGCTTCGTTGGGCATCTCGGTGACGTGAGGTCCGCCCATGACCACTGGAACACCCGCGGCACGTATAGCGTCGGCCATACGATAGGCTTTGGCGATCATGCGGGTCATGGCGCCGATGCCGACCAAATCGATGTTTCGTTCGCGAACGTAGCGAGCGATCCCAGCCTCGTTCATGGGCTGGGCGTTGCCATCGATGAGGACCACTTCATGTCCGGGAGGGGTGAGAGACTGCAGGAGGAACATCCAAAGGTGCGGCATGAAGTTGCGCGTAACCCCGTTGTCGGGGTTATACAGTAAGATTTTCAATAGTCCCCTATTTCGTAAACGCCGGGCAGCTGTCGCCAAGGTACGGTAAAGTACAAAGAACTTAGGACGAATCATACTCCTGTTTCGCGGCATGTGCGGGAGAAATGGCTTCGCCCGCGAGAAACGCGATGCCAAATTGGTTAGTGACTAGCTAGTACCTTCGGATTTGGCATTGGCCTCGGCGGCTGGCTTAGAATAGGGTCACCACGGTTAACGGGAAAATGAAAAGCAGCATCTAACGGCAAGAATCGGCTTGCCTTTCGTTCTAAGTTCGGCGTTGTAGGAAAAAATTCAGAAAAAGGTTTACGAAAACTTATGAGGACCAAGGCTGTCATGAAAACTGTTGGAGCTGGCTTCTCTGCCTTAATGCTGGCTGTTTTCTGCGCGGGTGTAGCGAGTGCGATGCCGCTCAATTCTTCGGCGCGCGCCGTCGTTCCGGCGGATCTGCAGCAGTTGATCTCGGTGGACTATCGGGCACTGAAAGACTCGCCTACCGCGATGCAGTTGAAGCAGCAGGTGCTGCCCGACAATCTGAAGCAGTTTGAAGCGGCATTGAAGGGCGTGGGCATCGACCCGAGCAAAGATATAGATTCCCTGGCCTTCGCTGCGTTCCGCACCGAGAAGATGGGGGTCAAGTCGATCGGGGTGGCGGCCGGAGCGTTCAGCATGAAGGTCGTCATCAAGAAGCTGACGCTGGCAAAGGTGAGGCCGACGAAGTATCACCTGGCGAATATTTATCCCATGGATGGCGGCATGGTGATGGTGTTCCTGGATGACAGTACGCTGTTGTTCGGCGAAATGTCGGCGGTGAAGATGGGGCTGGACACGCGCGATGGTCAAATCTTGAGCCTGGACACGAACACGACCATGTCGGAAATGATGGCGAATGTGGATTCCGGGCCGGTGTGGAGCATCCTAGACCAGCAGGGAACGCAGAACGTGATGCGCTCGGCGCTGGGCGATGCCTCGAGGGTTGCCGATTATGAAACCATCAAGAAGCGCTTCCTGGGGTCGCAATATACGTTGAGCTTCGCGAGCGGCGTGAACTTCGATCTTACCGTGGTCACTTCCGATTCAATGAGCGCGGCGACGCTTTCTTCGCTGGTGAAAGCTGGATTGCTTTACAAGAAAATGAGCGCCACCACGGCCGAGAAGATTGCCTTGGATAGTACCACTGTGGACTCCGACGGCAACGACGTGAATTTCCATTTTAAGTCGAACGATCAGCAATTCCAGTCGCTGATGCACTCGGAGTTGTTTGCGGCGGTTTCGCACTAGGGCATCTTGACTGCCGGCTCCCTCAGGGGCTAAAGCCCACGTTTTATTGGCGTTCGGCGGCACCCTTCGGCGCGCTGCGCTTCCTCAGGGCAGGCTTAGAACTGAAGCCGTGCCCTTCCCGTTTCTCCACCCACTTTCTCTTTCTCCGTGCCTCTTTGGCTCCGCGGTGAAATTACTTGCGGGCGGCGGCACGTTTCTCGCGTGCCCAGCCTGGTTTCACAATCTGTTGCGCCCGGCTCAGGCCCAGGGAATCCTCTGGCACGTCTTCAGTGATACACGAGGCTGCGGCGATGTACGCGCCTTTGCCGATTCGCACGGGTGCAACTAGAGTTGAGTCGCTGCCGATGAAGGCTCCATCTTCGATTACCGTTTTGTGCTTCTTCGCTCCGTCATAATTGCAGGTGATAGTTCCGGCGCCGATGTTGACACCGTCTCCAATTTCGGCGTCGCCGAGATAGGTTAGGTGGTTGGCCTTCGATCCCTTGCCCAGCTTGATTTTCTTGGTCTCGACAAAATTGCCGACGTGCGCACCTTCTCCGATATCGCTGCCTGGGCGCAGATGAGAATAAGGGCCGAGGATGGCGTGCGGAGCAATGCGGCTCTCGTCGAAAACGCATCCCGGCTGAATGAGAACATGATTGGCAATTTCACAATCGCGAATGACTGAATAGGAGCGGATGCGGCAGCTCGAGCCTACGCGCGAATGGCCAAGGATTTGGACGAAAGGTTCGATCACGGTATCGGCGGCGATCTCGACGTCGTTATCGATTACGCAAGTTGCGGGATAGAAAATCGTCACACCGTCCGCCATCAGTTGCTGGCACTTGCGCATGCGCATTTGATGGTCGATGAGTGCCAGTTCTGCGCGGGTATTGGCGCCGAGGACTTCGGCGGAGTTCTCGGTTTTCCAGACAGCAACGCGCTGCCCGGCTTTCCGTAGAACGGAAGCCATGTCTGTGAGGTAGTACTCAGCATGGGGATTCGCTGTCGAAAGTTTTTCGATGTGTGCGAACAGTTGCGGCACCGAGAAGACATAAAAGCCGGCATTGATTTCATGACTTTGTTTCTGTGTTGGGCTGGCTGACTTTTCTTCGACAATGGCTTTCACTTCGGAACTGCGCGGAGTTTTTCGAATTACGCGGCCGTAGCCGGTGGGATCGCCGAGATCGGCACTGAGCAAGGTCATGGCGGCACGCTGGTCAAGATGAAAATTGAGCAGGCTGGCGATGGTTTGAGGGGTGATCTGCGGAGCGTCACCGGAGAGAACGATTACGTGATCGTATTGCGAGAGCGGTTCACGCGCGACCATTAAGGCGTGACCGGTGCCGTGCTGCTCGGATTGCAGGACGAAGTTCACGCCAGCTTCGGCGACGGCGGCGCGAACGCGATCGGCTTCGTGGCCGATGATGGCGAAGATATCCTCCGGCGGTACCACTTGTTTGGCAGCGGCGATGACATGAGCGAGAAGAGGCTTGCCGCCGACTTCATGCAGAACTTTGGGAAGCTGCGATTTCAGGCGCGTGCCTTTGCCGGCCGCCATGATGGCGACCGCGACCCGGGCAGGAGAATCGGGCGCAATTTTTGGCGTGCGTTCGTTGGCAGATTTGGTCATTCGCCTCAATATACCTTGCGGCAGAACGGTAAAAAAGCGGAACGGTGGCGAGGGAGGTTCAAAGAGGGTTTCGCAAATCGAGTTGGTTGGTATTAGAATCCTCCGGCGGTTGAGAACGGTTTCGAGATGCAAGTTACGAACGGAGGCGAAATGCCCAGATACGTGATCGAGCGCGATATCCCGAATGTTGGAGATCTGACCCAGGAGCAGATGTTGGGCGTTGCACAAAAATCCTGCAGTGTGTTGAAGAACCTTGGCCCGCAAGTTCAATGGCTCGAAAGCTACGTAACGCAGGATAAGATTTATTGTATTTACATTGCGCCGAATGAAGCCATGGTCCGGGAACACGCGAAACAGGGAGGATTTCCGGCGAACCGGATTTCGGAAGTGAAGCGCATCATTGATCCGACCACGGCGGAGGGGTGAGGGATTGTCACGACCGGCAAGCGATCTCGCCCACGCGTCGAAGGGGCGCCCAGCGGGCTTCCTCGGGGGCTGAAGCCCTCGCCTTTGGTGCTCCTAGACGGCATGGCTAAAGCCATGCCCCTTCAAAACTTTTTCCGGCCTGTCCGTCCTGTTCACGGTCTGTCCTCTACAGACCGAGGCCTCCGTCCACGGTGAGAATCTGGCCCGTAATAAATTGTGGCGCGGTGGCGAAGAAAAGGACGGCGGCCGCGACGTCTTCGGCGCGGCCGTTGCGCTGCATGGGAGTCTGAGTCGCCATGCGCTTCATGAAGGCGGCGGCGGATTTTTCGCCGAGATCGATCATGCCAGGCGCGACGGCATTTACGGCAATTTCTGGTGCTAAGGCCTTTGCCATGACTTTGGTCAGCATGTGGAGCGCGGCTTTGGACGAGCAGTAGTGCGCATGGGTAGCCCAGGGGCGCAAGCCGCCGAGGGAACCCATGTTAATGATCTTGGCCTCGGGATTGGCCTCAACCCTTTCCGAACTTTTTGATCGAGCTCCCTTCGATTGCTTTTGCTTCAACCCAGGCCGCTTTCGGCGCATCCACGGCAAGGCTTCGCGGGAGATGAGGAATGGTCCGCGCGTGTTGGTGGCGAACATGTGATCCCACTGGCGTGCCGTGAGCCGCTCGAAGTCCACGGTGCCATAGTCGGCCGCGTTGTTAATGAGGATGTCGATGCGGCCCAGTTCACGGCCGGCTTCTTTCATCATCGACTTGACGCTCGATTCGTCGGTTACATCGCAATGGAGAGCCAAGGCGCGGACGCCGAGGCTGGCGAGGTCAACGACGGCGTGTTGAGCCTCCCGGCGCGAGTTAAGGAAAGTAATCGCGACATCGGCGCCCGCCTGCGCAAGGGCTAAGGCTGAAGCGCGGCCGAGCCGCCTGGCACCGCCGGTGATGAGGCAGGTTTTGCCCTGCAATGGTTTGTGTTGGGCATCGAGCATTCCGGGATTCTACTCCCGTGATTTGGCAGGCGGTAGGGCAGAGACTTTGTGCGGGTAGGGGCGCTTGCCGCTTCTTTTTAGTTGTCACAATGGATGCGGGCAACGGTACAATCTCGTCGTGCCGGAGCCCCGAAAGGTCGTTGTGTATTCCCGCAAAGGATGCCACCTTTGTGAGGTCGTGAAGGAGAGCCTTACCAAGCTTTCCCGGCGTGGGGGATTCACGTGGCAGGAAGTGGACGTCGATAGCAATGGCGACCTGCGGCGGCAGTTTAACGACGAGGTTCCGGTGGTGTTTATCGATGGGCGCAAGGCGTTTAAATACCGCATGGATGAGCAAGAATTTCTGCGGAGGCTCGCCGGCTGAGCTTTCCGCACAAAACGTCCGGATGTGAAGATCTGAAATTCTCGTATCATTTTTCGCGGAGCGAAAGATCAGGCTTTCTGGCTGTAGTCTCCCTTCGGGACAGCGCAAACGAGAACCAAGATCCCGCGCTTCGCTCGGGATGACAAGGGTTGGCTCGGGACAATCAACGATTTGCTCGGATGGCAAGCTTTTCCGCCGGTCACTCTGGAGTCGCTTACAATCACTGCTGGAATGCCACTTTCCACGATGTTGCGTACCGGACTCTACGCG
Source organism: uncultured Actinomycetota bacterium (assembly GCA_963834695.1). Taxonomy (GTDB): domain Bacteria; phylum Actinomycetota; class Actinomycetes; order Streptosporangiales; family Streptosporangiaceae; genus JASHPR01. The sequence continues at coordinate 13,260 of CAWIDQ010000037.1, read as the reverse complement.
GACCCTACGAATGTGTTTTTGCACGATGCGATCCTGGCATCATGCGCGCGCCATGCGAAAAAAATCGCACTGGTGGATACTTCGTGCGGGCGGCGGCTTAGCTTTGCGGAATATGGCGAGACGGTGGAAACTCTGGCCCGCGGCCTGGTTGGAGCCGGAATTAAGCCCGGAGAGGTGGTCGCGATTTTTCTGGCTAACTCCTGGGAATTTTGCACTGCGTATCATGCGGTGACTTTGGCGGGCGCTGTTCCGACTTTGCTGAATCCGACTTACCGCGAGCGGGAAGTCAGGCACCAGCTGGGCAATTCCGGCGCGGTGTTGTTGATTACCGATGGAGTGAACATTCATGGGATCAATCTTGGGGGATTGCCGAATCTGCGGCGAGTTTATTGCACGCGAGAACAGAAGAGCGGCAGCGAAGCTTTTTCTGATCTGCTCAAGCCGGTGAGCGCGAGCCTGCCGGCACCAGAGCAAGGTTCAGATGTGACGTTGGCCGCGCTGCCCTATTCGAGCGGCACGACCGGAATGCCGAAAGGCGTAATGCTTTCGCATTCCAACCTGGTTGCGAATGTTTATCAGCTGCTGGGGCCGAATGCGGTAAGCCTTAGCGCCGCCGATAACATCCTTTGCTTTCTGCCCCTGTATCACATCTATGGATTGAATGTGATGCTCAACCCGGCGCTGCTGGTAGGAGCGACGCTGGTGCTGATGCCGCGATTCAATGTTGCGGAGCTGGCGTCGTTACTGGTTGCGGAATCGATTTCGATGATGCCACTGGTACCTCCAGCAATGAATGCGTTGTGTCAAGCTGCGGAAGCGGGACAGTTTCCGAAAGATCACAAGGTGCGCTGGGTAAAGTCTGGTGCGGCGCCGCTGGCGCCAGAGTTGCCGCGCAGGTTCACTGCGCTTAGCGGAATCCTGGTTCGCCAGGGGTATGGCATGACCGAAGCTTCACCGGTGACGCATGTCGGTTTTTTAGAGCCAGAGCTTTATCGCCCGGATTCGATCGGGCACCCTGTGGCGCAGACCGCTTGCCGTGTGATTTCGGTGGAAAGTGCGGTTGGCTCATCGGTTGCTTCGGAGGTTGCAGCGGGCGAACCCGGCGAACTGGTGATGCGGGGCCCGCAATTCATGAAAGGGTACTGGAACGAACCGGAAGCGACGGCAGCCGCGATGCGCGATGGATGGTACCGGTCGGGCGATATTGTAACGCGCGACGAGGAGGGATTTTACCGTGTTGTCGATCGCCGCAAAGAGATGATCAAGTATAAAGGCTTTCCGGTTGCGCCAGCCGAGGTTGAAGCAGTGCTGCTGGAGCATCCTGCGGTGCGGGAGTGCGGAGTGGTCGGGCGTCCGGATGCAACTGCGGGCGAGATTCCCGTGGCATTCATTGCGCTGCGCGATGGGTTTGCAGGTTCCTCAAAGATGCAGGAGGAGTTGTGCGCCTTCGTGGGCGAGCGGCTCACCAATTACAAGCGGCCAAGAGAAGTGCATTTCGTCGATGTTGTACCCAAGACAGCATCCGGAAAAATTCTGCGGCGCGAGTTGCGGCAACTTATTGGCTGACGTGGCAAGGGTGAGATAGCTAATTTCATTGCCTGTTGCCGGTTGCGGCAATGCAAGAAAACGATGCACGCCATTCGTTTTCGCGCATGTCCAGGTTGAGGCCGCTGCATTCTAATTGTGATAGCCGTGAACTTACGGTAGTATCTCTGCCTCATGTTTCGAATCCTGCTGCTGTTTATGAGGCGGTTATGGTTTCCCCTGGTGGTGTTTGCCGGGTTCAGCGTGATGTGTGTGCTGGTGTACCAGCACCTGGAGGGGCTGAGCTGGCAGGATGCGCTCTTCTGGATGATTCATCCGCACGCGATCGAAGTGAAGCGCGTGCACAATGCGACCAAGCTGTTTTCGATCTTTGTGTATGCAGGAGTCTTTGGATTTCAAATCTGGGTGGCCGAGCGAGTGGCCGTCACGATTTTTAAACGGCAGGGAGTGGAGGCCTGGCGAGCCATGGCGAACGATGTCAACATTGACAAGCTGCACGATCACTTCATCATTTGCGGTTACGGTCAAGTGGGCCGCACCGTTGTGGATCAACTAAACCGGCTGAAAATTCCTTTCGTGCTCATCGAAACCAACGAAGGTTTGTGCCGCGAGTTGCTGAAAGAAAGAGTGCTGGCCATTCAGGGTGACGCCAAGCGGCACGATATTTTGCAGTCGGCAGGAATTGATCGTGCGCGCGGCGTGTGCATCGTGATCGATAACGATGCCGACAATCTTTACATCACGGTGACGGCGAAGGCGCTGAATCCGAAGGCTCGCATTATCACGCGGGCTGGACACTCGCGCTACGCCCAGGCCATGCGTAATTCGGGAGCGGACGAAGTAATCATTCCGGAATATGAAGGCGGATTAATGACCGGAAGGATGATCGCGAAGTTTTATCCCGATTCGCACGCCAATCTCGCTTGAACCGGGGTTCACTTTGCTGTGGTCGTATCGGGCAGTTTCTTGCTGCTGAAAAAAGACCAAATGGTTTCGTTGGCATGGATAGCATTGCTGGTTTTTCCGACTTCTTCCTGCGACGTGTATTGCTCGCCGCCGGGCCAGGTATTGCCGCCATTCTTAATGCTGTAGAGCACGACTTGCGAATTCTCCTGGCAGCCGCTGAAGGTGTAGACCTTGGTTTCTTTGGCTCCCTTTTCGGCGGGCGGAATTTTGCTCTGCGCCGGCTTCTCTGCACAGTGATCGAACTTCGCCCAGGATTTTGCGGTGTCCTCGGCGGAAAGCACGTGGAAGTGGCCGGGCTTGTAAGTGCCGCCGTTGTCGGGAACGATGGGATCGTCTGTGCCGCTTATAAATAGTGCGGAGACCGGACGCGAGGGCAGGCAGATCATGGTTTTCGGAAATGCGGCTCCGACCGGTGCAATTGCGGCAATGCGATCGGCCATGTTGCAACCGATCCGCTCAGCCATGAAACCGCCATCGCCTAAACCGGTGGCGTAGATGCGGCGAGTGTCGACCGAGTATTTGAGGGGAAGCTGGTCGAGCATCTGGTTGAGAAAAGTGACATCGTCGGCGGGTTGGGATTTGCTCGATTCGTTGGGATTCTCACCTCTCTGGCCACCGCCGGGATAACCGCCACCACCGGGGTATCCTCCGCCGGGGTATCCTCCGCCCGGGTAGCCACCGCCGCCATAGCCTCCGCGACGGCCCATGCCGCGGCGAGGCATGTAGGCTGGTTGCTCTTCTGACCTCACTCCGATGTTCCAGCGTCCGCGCAGCGAGATGGGATAGATGGCAATGATGCCGTTCTTATCCGCGAACAGACTGAAGTGCGTCAGGCGCGCCATGTCATCGGCGTCCTGATTTTGTGCGTGCAGAACGATCACGACCGGATAATGCTGCTGCTGGCTATAACCTGCGGGCAGATGTACTACGAAATTCCGGGTGACGTTATCGACGTCAATTTTTTCCTGGGTTTCCTGCGCCCGCGAAAAGGAACAAAACACGAGTGCAGCGATACAGATGCCGACTATGAAAGCCAGATGCCCAAGGGGGCGAGACGATGCAATGCGCAGGCTATGGTTCATTGCGGCGAATCCTTATAAAGGATGAGGTGACTTTACCAGACCGACAGCAGGCCTGTTATTCGCGTATGAACTCTAGAGTACGCGAGTGGTTGCTAGCCGGAGGCGCGAATTTTGCAAAGATTTGTAAGCGGGCGAAAACGAGAAATGGAACTTTCCGAAGCGATATTCGTATCACGGAATGGGAGAGGGAATTAAGCAGAATTCCGAGGTAACTCGTGAAGAGGAGAGGCTATGGACAACAGTTTTCTGGGCCTGGTGGCGATCGTGTTAATTTTCGGCATGCCAATGGCGCTGATGTATACCTGCTACCGGATACGGAAGCTGCGCACGGATGAGCGGCTGGCTGCATTGGCGCGTGGGGTGGATGTCCCGATGGTGCCGGAGCTTTCGGAGGCGGCACGTTCCCGGCGATGGGGAATTCTTCTAGTGGCGGGCGCGCTCGGCTACATGGCGACTTTGATTTTGATCGGGCGGGTCGAACCGGACGCGATGATTGCGGCGAGTTTCGGGATCATTCCCCTAGCCATCGGAATAGGATTCTTTGTGGATCACGCGCTGATCCGGCGCGATGCGCGCGTGTCAGGCTGAACTGAGCCGGGTAAAAAGGTATGCCAGCGAGCCGGTCTCGGAAGTCCGAACCGGAGGAGTCTTGCGAAAATTCCTGAAGATTGGTGGGATCGTCATCGGTGTCGTTCTATTGTTCGCCGCTATCGGCGGGGGTTTGCTCTATGCGATGATGCGCCACTTCTATCCTCCTCCGCCACAAGCCAACTATGCCAAACCGAAAGATCCGCTCGAAGCGCAGCGGCAAGATCTCGATTATTTTGCCAAGTTGATGGCGATGGATCGATCGTATTCGACCGTGGCTCGCGCCCAGGCGCAGCGGCGCATAGCGGAACTCGCGGATTTGAAGACGGTCGTTCCACGGCCGAATTTCCGCGTGGCACTCATGGAGATTGCCGCCCTCGCCGATAACGGTCACACGCGCCTGGATAACGATTCCGGCGCCGACCCGATGGAATTGCCAGTGCGCGTGGCGGCCTTCTCCGACGGCATCTATGTGTTGCATGCGACCGAGGCATACTCCGATCTTCTGGGCGGCAAGATCGTCTCCATTGACGGCCATTCTATCGATGAGGTGATGGCACGGCTCGAGCAGCTCCGCGGCGGCACTGCGCAGTGGCGCAAGGTATACGCGCAAGTGTACATAAGCTGGCAGGACGTGCTGGTTGGCGCAGGCATCGCGCCTGACATGGGGCACTCAACATGGACAGTAACATCACCATCCGGCACGACCGTTACTCGCACCCTGACGCCTTACACGCCAAGCGAGGACGAACCCGACATATTCGTGAACCGCATCTATTCGGCCGAACCCCTCAAGGAGTTGGGGGCGGGTTGGGTCGCCTATCAGCCGGACCGCCCCTTGCCGATCACAGTTTCCGACTTCGATACGACATTCCGCCGTGTTCGCTTGCCGAACTCCTGCGTCATGCTGATCCAGTTCAGGTCTAATGATGACGTAGGCAACAACCGTATTATGGATTTCGAAGAGGCGACGAAGGCTGATATGCAAGCAAACAAGCCCTGCCAGCTCATCTTCGACAACCGGCTCAACGCCGGCGGCAATCTCACTAAGACGATATTTTTTTCAGAAGATCTTCCGAAGCTCATCTCGCCGGCCGGCCATATCTATCTTTTAACGTCCGGTATGACCTTCTCTGCAGGAATCACTACCACCGCGCTTATCAAGCATTCCGGCGGTGACCGCGTCACCATTCTGGGCGAGCCGGTGGGCGACAGACTCGCATTCTTTGCTGAAGGAGGGCGAGGCTGCCTGCCGAACTATCCTTTGTGCTTGCACTACCAGACTGGCAAGCATGATTACGGGCGTTCCTGCATCAATGTAGACACCTGCTTTTGGTTGAACTGGTTGCTTCCGCTACGTGTAAACACGCTTCAGCCGGATGAAACCATCACGATGACTTTCGCTGACTGGCGCCAAGGGCGTGACCCGGTGTTCGAGCGCGCGCTGGCTCTGGCGAATGGGAACGAGCCCTAGCAAACCGGGTCCGGCTCTAAAGCGTAAGCTCGCCTGAAACGGGAAAGGACAGAGGACCGAGCCGGCAGTCTGTTCCGGTGGCCCTTCGCAGGGCCAGGAAGGTGAATATGACGATTGAGCAGAATTCCGAGGTTCGGTTCGCGCGAACGACACGCTATGAACAGCAGCGGAATTCGATCATTCGCCGAGAAGAAATCTGTATTGAGCATCGTTTAGTGGAACAACGCTCAATCTCCCTTGCCGAACCAACGGGGAATCGGCGAAGAGTTTGTTCGATTTGATCTCTGCCAGCGTAACCGGGCGGGACAGTGGATGATCTACTTTGATCTTCACTTGCGGATTTTTGGGATCACCGGCATCGACTGAGACGACCGACGCGGCGCCCGCCGCGCTCTTCTCATCGCCGGTGTGATAGATGATTAAGCGATCTCCAGCTTTCATGCCACGGAGGTTTTTGAGCGCGACCGGATTGGTGACTCCGTCCCAGATGGTGGTTCGTTCGCGCTGGAGATCGGTGAAGGAATAAACAGAAGGCTCGGTCTTGAGGAGGTAAGGCATGGGGAGAATTCTAAATCAGGGATCAGGGCTTAGGCGTTAGGTCCCTTGGCCCCTCGTTATTGTTCATTGCGGTTTGGCATTCGGATCAGGCGCCTTGTCGTTCTTCTTGTCGGAAGATTGATTTCCATAAATCGTATACTGGCTCTCCGGACGATTCAATTTGATCGTGAGGTTTAGATTGGCCTCATCCACATCATAATCCTGGCCGAATGTTTGGAAGCCGGGGGCGATTACCTGAACCCGCAATTTCCCATAAGGAACGCCATCGAAGCTGGCTTTGCCGTCCAGGTCGGTTTTAAGTTCGAGATCACCTTTGCCTTGCTTACCGTGCGTGTTGACCGAGTGCATGATGACTGCTGCATTGCGCACGGGCTTGCCATTATCCTGTTTCAGGATCAAGACGTTGAGGTTGGCTGTGGGCCCCTCGTCGTCATCTTTATCACTATTATTTTTCTGCGCGGTTGCTACTCCCAAGAGGATGAAGCAAGAGATCAGGCCCATCCAGAGCCGGGAAATCTTGAGTACCGTTTTCATGCCTGTATTTTAATCGCAGCTTGAGCCGCGGAAACAATAGAACCGAGCAGAGGGAAGGAATTATTTCCGAGCTGAGCGAAGCTTCGTCCTGGGTTCCTTGCTAGCCGCAAGTTGCATTAGATCGCAGGCTAGTCGAGTCGTGTTGTGGCGGGCGACGCCTGCCTCTTCCAGGTAATCGCCGAGAACCGGAATTACTCCGAGAGCTTCGATGGCATCGAGATCGGCGACAATCTGCGATGCACCTTCCAGCGTGTATTTAGCTTTGAGTTCCTGGGAAACCGGTGTGCGATTGATAAGCGCAAAATCGAACAATTGTTGGCCTGCGTGGCGATTCAGGGCGCGAATGTGATCGGCTGCGGTGAGGCCCAGACTCTCGTTGGCCTGCGTCATCAGATTGCAGATATAAACCTTTGTGGCCCGCGAGTGGACGATTGCATCTGAGATGCCATGGACCAGAAGATTGGGAACGAGGCTGGTGAACAGAGAACCGGGGCCCATGGTGATGATATCGGCGTGAGCGATGGCGTCGAGGGTTTGCGCCATGGGCTCGACATTTGGAGGAACGAGGAACAGTTCCTTGATACGCCCTTTGCTGGCCGTGATCTTTGTTTCTCCGCGAACCCGAGTTCCATCTTCCATCAGCGCTTCCAATTCAATGTTGGAAGTTGTGGAGGGGTAAATATGGCCGCGAGTTACGAGAATTTCCGAGGACAGGCGCACTGCCTCGGAAAAGTCGTGGGTAATGGAGGTTAAGGCAGCCAGAAAAAGATTGCCGAAGCTGTGACCCTCGAGGCCGGAGCCTTTGTCGAAGCGGTGACGAAACAACTGAGAGAGCAGAGCTTCGTCTTCGCTGAGGGCGACGATGCAATTGCGAATGTCGCCGGGCGGGAGCATGTTCAGTTCTTTGCGGAGGCGCCCGCTGGATCCGCCATCGTCACTTACCGTGACCACGGCGCAGAGATCACGAATGGTTGGCGAAGCGGCCTGCGCAGAGGGAAGCACCCCCGGAGTGAGAGTGAAAGCTTTGAGCCCTTTCAACAGCGTGGAAAGGCCGGTGCCCCCGCCAATGGCCACAACGCGAAGGGCCACGTCACGAGTGGATTTTTCCAACGGCAAATCGGCGACTCTGGTTTTCATCACAACAACAACTGCGCAGACGGCCTAATAGGAATCGTCTTCCCGGAAAGAGTTCTCCGGGGAGGCAAGGTCGGCAGCCGGATCTGGGTACAACAGCTCAGTAAAGCGAGGGTCTTCCGCGAGATTGTGAAAGTCGGAATCGTTGCGGGCCTGGTAACGCAGGCTGGCGTTGAGATGAAGAGCTTCGTCGAGATGCTTGAGCGAATCTTCCACGTGTCCGGTAAGACAATCGAGCGCGGCCAGGCCGTAAATGACGAAATCGGACTTCGGCGACTGCTTGAGCAGTTTCTCGATGTGTTCCCGGGCAGTTACGTAGTCTCCCACGTTCATGAGGGAAACGGCGTAGTCATAATGCTCTTCCACGCTTTTGAATTGGGTGGCGCTGGAACGCTCGAGATGCTGGTTGCAGGTATTGAGATGGACAGAAGCGCGGTCGCACAGTTCCTTGCTGGGGCCGGCGAGCACCTTCTGAAAGAGAGGCTTGGCTTTTTCGAACTTACGCTCCTGCAAAGACCGCAGCCCAGCTTCGTAGCTTTGCAGCGCCTGAGTGTAGCGTGGGTCTTCCGCAACCGATTGCTTCTTTTGGTTAACCTTCTGAGCCATGTGAAGAATTTTTCCTGTACCCGTCGTAATCAAACTCCCTGGCTCAACCAATGGCTGAGCCGAAACACAAGTATCGCCGAAACAGCAGGGATAGGCAATTGGCGAGGATTGTGCGCCCGTTAAGAAGTTATACCGGTATTGACGCGCCTAGTTCATGGTTGCGGCCGACTCTAAATCGATGGTCTTCCAATCTCCCTTGATGATACCGGCTCGAATCTGCGAGGCGGTTTTGCCTTTCTTATGTTCCTGATAGGAGTAATAAAGCTCCTTCAGGCAGGTGGAGCACCGGGCCCCGTGTGTGCCTTCGAAGCAGCTATGCAGACTGTTATGTCCCATGCGGTCGCAGTAGCAGTAGCAGGGTTGCTGATGCAGCACGACTGGAATTTTCGCAGCCAGTTCGTAGGCATGAGTCTGATAGCGATGCTCGGCGTCGGCTCCCCACAAATCTCCCTTGCTCATGATGGCTGGGAGCTTGGCGCCCTTCGGAGGCGGACCGGCGTTATAGGCTGGAATGCCCCCTTCTTCCTGCTGGGCGGGCCACTGGGCGGAGACGCTTAGGGTCACCGCGAAAAGAAAGATGACAGTGAAAGCACGATAGGCGTACTTACGCAGGTTGCTTGTGGTCATGAGCTCTCCTGATCGAGATATTCTAAACTGTTTTGCTGCTGAGGAGGGCACGAAGAGGCGCGCCTTCCGATCGTGCCTGAGGGGGCGCAATTTTTTGGATCGAGTATGCCTGGCGGGCGCAGCCGATACAAGTTCTGTTTCATCTTCTGTTTCGTCCGGGCGACCTGTATACAATAGAGTCGCATGCCTGATAGTTCTCCTCTGGGGTCAGAAAATAAGCAGGAGCCCATGGTTCCTGGCACGGAACGGGTCGAAGCCGCCGGATCGCGCATCCGGCCATCGCTTGGGGTTTGGCTGCGCGACCTGATCGTTTCTCTTGCTATTTCGGCGTTCATCATCGTTTTCATTTACCAGCCGGTGAAGGTCGAAGGCACCAGCATGATGCCTTCGCTCGAAGATCAGGAGCGAATCTTCGTGAATAAGTTTGTGTATCGGCTGGAGCCGATTTCGCGAGGAGATATTGTGGTTTTTCGTTATCCGCGCGACCCCTCGAAGAGCTATATCAAGCGCGTCATCGGAATGGCCGGAGATCGGATTCGGATCGATGGCGGGCAGGTGTACGTCAACGGCGAAGAACTGGATGAAGATTACGTTCCACCAGCTTATGCCGACTCGCGATCGTACCCGGAGATGGTTGTGCCGCCGAATTGCTATTTTGTGCTCGGAGATCACCGGTCGATGTCGAATGACAGCCGCGATTTTGGTCCGGTGAATCAGAGCTATATTTACGGCAAGGCAGTGTTTGGTTATTGGCCGGTGGATAAGCTGGGCAGGGTAAGGTAGATTGGCCTTTGGGGTGCCCGAGCAAATGGAGGCAAGAGAAGGAATAGTGACCACTCCGGCGCTTTCAAAGATCGACGTTTCTGAGCAAGTTGATTTGCGGGATTACATCCCGGATGGGCTAAGCGGACTCGCTGACCTTCAGACGGCTATTCCTGAGATCGCGAAAAATGAGTCGCTCTTAGCCGCCATTAGCAGATCGGTTCAGCAGATTCCTACTAGGCATCTCCTCATTCGCGGCGACGCCAGGCGGATGTCGAGAGAAAGAGTCGGCAGTGCGCATTTGGTGATCACCTCCCCACCATATTGGACCCTTAAGAAATATCGTGATTCGCCTGGTCAACTTGGGCACATTGCAGGCTATGACGATTTCATAAGGGAGTTGGATCGGGTTTGGGAACGGTGCCTCGATCTGCTCGTCCCTGGGGGCCGATTGGTTTGTGTGGTGGGAGATGTCTGCCTGTCGCGCCGCAAAAATGAGGGCCGTCACATGGTGATGCCCTTGCACGCCACAATTCAAGAGCACTGCCGCGAAATCGGATTCGACAACCTCTCGCCGATCATCTGGCATAAGATTGCGAACGCCGCATACGAGGTTGACAACGGGGGCGGTTTCTTGGGAAAGCCATACGAGCCGAATGCCGTCGTGAAGAACGACATTGAGTTCATCCTGATGCAGCGAAAACCGGGCGGTTACCGTACTCCAAGCTACAGCGCCAGAGTTCTCAGCGTTATTTCAGCCAAGGATCACCAAAGGTGGTTTCAGCAGATCTGGAGCGGACTGACGGGAGCCTCAACCAAGGATCATCCTGCGCCCTACCCGGCGGAATTGGCGGAAAGGCTGATCAGGATGTTCAGCTTTGTCGGCGACACAGTGCTCGACCCTTTTATGGGCACAGGTACAACGACCCTGGCCGCATCGAAGTGGGGTAGAAACAGCGTGAGCTTCGAGGTCGATGCCGTCTATTTTGATCTTGCGGCGAAGAGGCTTGAGCGAGAGTTGTCGTCGCTCTTTGCGAATCCAGCCCTGATAACCGAGCAGGAATAAAGCGTGAACGCCGAGCTCGACTTAAAACTGAAGAGTGCTGTCTCGCAGTTTTGGTCGAGCCGCGAGACGCAGGCCCAAAAACAGGGTGCGAAAACCGGCATTCGTGACGCGGGCGCACGCGCTGCTGTTACAGGCGGAAGTCAAATGGATGGTTTTGTCGGCCTTGTTCGCGATCTCCTCGAAGAGTCAGGCGTCGACAAGCCGTTGGTTTATTGCGAGAGATACGTTGAGTTGCCCGGATGGTTTCGACCGGAAAAGAAGTGGGACCTGCTAGTAGTCGTGAACGGATGCCTCATCGCTGCCATCGAATTCAAATCTCAGGTGGGTTCGTTCGGAAATAACTTCAACAACCGTACGGAGGAGGCGGTTGGCAGCGCGACCGATTTGTGGGCCGCCTATCGTGAAGGTGCTTTCAAGCCTTCAGCTCGCCCGTGGCTGGGGTACATGATGCTGCTGGAGGACGCACTCGCGTCAACGCGACCTGTAAGAGCGCAGGAACCGCACTTCAGCGTTTTTGGGGAATTTAAAGAGGCCTCCTATGCGCGCCGCTACGAAATTCTCCTGACCAAACTGGTTCGTGAACGGCTTTACGATGCTACCTGCTTCTTGATGTCCAATAGTTCGGACGGCCCCAAAGGACAATATTCCGAGCCCGTTCCCGAGCTCAGCTTTTCCAATTTCGCGGCATCGCTTCTTGCAAAGGCAATTGCTTGCAAGAAGACGCAGTGAAAGCTGGGAGGTCCGCGCAATGAAACCTCTGGCCTACACCTCGCCTTATGTTTGGTTGTTCTGGGCCGTATTCCTGTTTGCATATGCGCCAGAGTTTGCTCTAGTGGCGCGCTCCCGCCCGGCGAAACATGAAACTACCGACCGCGGATCGATGAAATTCATCATGTTGGCTAGTTGGATTGGGATGATTGGGGCGTTCATGGTCGCCGGAGTTAAAGCCTTTGCGATTACGCATGGACGGCTGTTCTGGTTTGCGGCTGGCTTGGCGATCCTGCTTTGCGGCAGCTTATTGCGGCGCCACTGCTGGCGCATGTTAGGGCAACATTTTACTGGTGACGTGAAAGCCTCGCAGGATCAGCCGGTGGTTGAACGTGGCGCTTACCGCTGGGTGCGGCATCCTTCCTATACTGGCGGTATGTTGATGTATTTGGGAACTGGGATCGCCCTGACGAATTGGCTGAGCGCGTTGACTATTTCTGTGACGGGCGCGGCAGCGTATGTTTATCGCGTACGGGTTGAGGAGACCGCGTTGCAGGAGCATCTCGGTGGGCGCTATCAAGAGTACATGCGCCGGACGAAGCGGTTTGTTCCGTTCGTGTTTTAGGCGCGACTTGTTGAAGGGGCGAGATTTCCACACGCGGAGCTCGCTCAACGCTTGGTCCGGAGCCTTTTCCCTGATAAAATTTTTAAAATCCAGACATTGGAGCGAGAATGCAGGCTATCCTTGCGCTGGAAGACGGGCGAGTCTTCCGAGGCAAAGGTTACGGCGCCAAAGGCGAATGTTACGGCGAAGTCGTTTTTAATACTTCCATCACCGGCTACCAGGAAATTTTCACCGACCCCTCTTATTCGGGACAGATTGTTGTCCTGACCAACCCCGAAATCGGCAACTACGGCACAAATCAGGAAGACAACGAGGCCACGCGTCCCTGGATTGAAGGGCTGATCGTACGCGAGTTTTCGAAGGTGAGCTCGAACTGGCGTTCGCAACAAGTCGCGGAAGAATATCTTGAGCAGTTCAAAGTGCCGGTGCTGTCCGATATCGACACGCGCGCACTGGTGCGGCATTTGCGGGACCACGGCGTCATGCGGGGAGTGATTTCGACGATTGAAAGCGATACGGAAAAGCTGGTGGCGAAAGCGAATTCAATTCCAAAGATGGATGGGACTGATCTCGCGAAAGAAGTGAGCACGAAACGTCCTTACGTGTGGGAAGTGGGCGAGCGGTCGCACGAGCCGGTGGCTCAGGTTGGAGTAAAGGATGAGCCCGAGCGGTTTCATGTGGTGGCTTACGACTTTGGAATTAAGCAAAACATCTTGCGCAAATTGCGGGGTGAGGGTTGCCGGGTAACGGTTGTGCCGGCGCAGACTCCGGCAGAAAATGTGTTGGCGCTGAAACCGGATGGAGTGTTTCTGTCGAATGGTCCCGGCGATCCCGAGCCGTGCACGTATGCGGTGGACAATATTCGACGGCTGATGGGGCGGCAGCCGATTTTCGGCATCTGCCTGGGACATCAGCTTACCGGCATTGCGCTCGGCGGAAAAACCTTCAAGCTGAAATTTGGGCACCATGGTGGGAATCATCCGGT
>CAWIDQ010000036.1:0-42663 GCA_963834695.1 uncultured Actinomycetota bacterium | reverse complement strand
GCATCCCCGGCCTGCCGCCGGACCTGGCGAACCCCCCGCCCGGCTGCCGGTTCGCGCCGCGGTGCACCCGGGCCACCGACAAATGCCGCGCCGACGAGCCGCCGCTGATCGGCGAGACCCTCGAGCACCTGTACGCGTGCTGGCATCCGGTCGACGGCCCGGGCCGACGTGGGGGCGGCGGCCGACGGGTCCGCCCGCGCAGGCCGTGGCCGGCCGGGCGAGCCCGGCGACGGGAACGGGCGGTGCTGCCGGGCACGCCCCTGCTCGAGGTGCGCGACCTGGTCAAGGAGTTCCCGGTCACGGCCGGGGCGATCCTGCAGCGCCGGGTGGCCAGCGTGCACGCGGTGTCCAACGTCTCGTTCACCGTGCGAGGCGGTGAGACGTTCGGCCTGGTGGGCGAGTCGGGCTGCGGCAAGACCACGATCGGGCGGGTGGTGGTGGCGCTCGAGCGCCCGGACTCGGGCTCGGTGCTGCTGAACGGCCGGGACGTCTCCGCGCTGAGCCGCGGCGAGCTGCGCAGGCAGCGCCGGGACCTGCAGCTGATGTTCCAGGATCCGTACTCCTCGCTCGACCCGCGGATGCGGGTGGGCTCGATCATCCGCGAGCCCCTCGCGATCCAGCACGCCGGGAGCCACCAGCAACAGCAGCAGCGCGTATTCGAACTGCTCGACGAGGTCGGCCTGCCGCGCAACGCGGTCGAGCGCTACCCGCACGAGTTCTCCGGCGGGCAGCGGCAGCGGATCGGGCTGGCCCGCGCGCTCACCCTGAACCCGAAGGTCATCGTCGCGGACGAGCCGGTCAGCGCGCTGGACGTGTCCATCCGGGCGCAGGTGCTGAACCTGATGAAACGGCTGCAGGCCAGCCACGGCCTGACCTACATCGTCATCTCCCACGACCTCGCGGTCGTCAAGTACATGGCCGACCGGATCGGCGTCATGTACCTGGGCAAGATGGTCGAGATGGGCTCGGCCGACGACATCTACCAGCGCGCGGCCCACCCCTACACGGCGGGACTGATCGCCACCATCCCGGTCCCGGATCCCGAGATCGCGCGGGCGAATCGCGGCGCGGAGATCAAGGGCGAGCTGCCCAGCCCGGTCCACCCGCCGTCGGGCTGCCGGTTCCGCACCCGCTGCCCGTACGTGCAGGACGTCTGCGGCCAGGAGGAGCCGCCGCTGCGCCCGTTCGGGCCCGGGCACGTGGCCGCCTGCCACTTCCCGCTGCAGGCCGCGGAGCCGCAGACCGCGTCACCCGTACGCGCCGGCCGCGGCGCCCTCCAGGGCAGCGACGGCGAGCCAGGCCGAGTGACGCCAGGTCGTACCCGCCTTCCTGGATCAGGACCGCCGGGCCCAGGGCGGCGATCCGGCGGCCCGCCTCCCGGTAGCCGTCCTCGGTGACCCGCAGCGGGCTCTCCGGGTCGCTGGCCGCGGCGTCCAGGCCCAGCGAGATCACCAGCGCGTCGGCGCCCCGGGCCCGCACCTCGCCGCACAGCGCGTCCACGGCGCCGAGCCAGCCGTCGTCCCCGGTTCCCGGCGCCAGCGGCAGGTTGCGGTTAGCGCCGTCACCGGGGCCGCTCCCCCGCTCGTCCGCATACCCGGCGTAGTGCGGAAACCAGCCCGCCCCCGGGTCGACGTGCAGCGAGCCGTACCACACGTCGGCCCGGTCGTAGAAGATCATCTGCGTGCCGTTGCCGTGGTGCGCGTCGATGTCCAGCACGGCCACCCGTCCCGCCCCGGCCGCCCGGAGCGCCTCCGCGGCGACCGCGGCGTTGTTCAGGTAGCAGGACCCGCCGTAGGCGTCGCGGGTCGCGTGATGACCGGGCGGCCGGCACAGCGCGTACGCCAGCCGGGTACCGGAGCTGACCAGGCCGGCGGTGGTCAGCGCGGCGTCCACCGCTCCCCGGATGGCCGCCCAGCTGCCCGGCCCGACCAGCGTCATCGTGTCGTAGCAGAACAGCCCGGCCCGCGCGTGCACCGCGGGAGGCGTGCGCAGCGGCAGGCCGCCCAGCATCCCCGGGGTCGGGAACACGTACGGGACGACGCGGTCACGGCCATACTCGGCGGGCAGCCCGGCCGCCGACCAGTCCGCCCAGATCCCGGCCAGATGGTCAACCAGCCGCGGGTCGTGCACCGCGCGCAGGACCGCGTCGTCGTGCTCGCGCGCGGCGACCACCGGCGCGCCCGCCGCCGACAGCGCGTCGCGCAGCACCAGCGCCCGGGCCGGCACCTCCGTGCCCGGATCCCGGACGCCGAGCCACACCTCGCCCGCGGGCTCGTGCCGCACGCAGTCCTCGCTCCAGACCACCGGGACCGGCAAGCTCATGTCCGTCACGTTACGATCACGGAATGCCCCGCGTCACCGATCTTGGCATCACCATCGGCCTGCTGCCGCCGGGCCCGACCGGGTCGGTGCTCGACGTTCCCGGCGTGGGCCTGGGTCACGCCACGGTGTGGCGGGACGAGGCGCCCCCGCCGGAGGGGCGGGGGATCGCGCGGACCGGGGTCACCGTGCTCGACCCGGGCGGCGACCTGTTCGCCTGCCCGGTCCCGGCCGGGGCCGCGGTGCTCAACGGGGCCGGCGAGTGCACCGGCCTGCTCGGCGCGCGGGAATGGGGCCTGGCCGAGACCCCCGTGTTCCTCACCTCGACCATGCAGCTGGGGCGGGTCTACGACGCCGCCTGCGAGCTGCTGATCGCCGAGCAGCCCGCGATCGGCTGCGACGACGTGATCATCCCGATCGTTGCGGAATGCGACGACAGCTTCCTCAACGACACCCGCCGCATGCAGGTGGACCGCGACGACGTGCGGCGGGCGCTGGCGGCCGCCCGGGCGTCCGTCGGCGCGCCGGCCGCCGAGGAGGGCGCGGTCGGCGCCGGGACCGGGATGAGCTGCCTGGGCTACAAGGGCGGCATCGGCACCGCGTCGCGGGTCCTGCCCGGCGGGGCCACCGTCGGGGTCCTGACGTTAACGAACTTCGGCGACGCGGGCCGGCTCACCGTGGCCGGGGTGCCCGTCGGCCAGTTGCTGCCGCGGCCCGAGCCGGGCCGCCCGGCCCGGCCGGCCCCGGCCGGCTCGTGCATCGTCGTCGCGATCACCGACGGCCCGCTGGACGCCGCCGCCTGCGAGCGGGTGGCCCGCCGGGCCGGCCTGGGCCTGGCCCGGACCGGCAGCACCGCCCATCACGCCAGCGGCGAGATCTTCCTGGCGCTGGCCACCGGGCTGCGCGCGCCGCGCGGCGACCCGCCGCCCGGGGTCCCGGTCACGGGTCCGGCGCTGGACGACTACTTCGCCGCGATGACGGAAGCCACCGAGGAAGCCGTCATCAACAGCCTGCTGCAGGCGGTGACCGTCACCGGCCGGGACGGGAACACCGAGGCCCAGATCCCCGCCGACGCGGTGCGCCGGCTCGTGACCGGATACCCAGCGGATGCCCAGCGAGGAGCCGATCGTGGCCGATGAAGCACGGGAGCCAGCGCCGCCGGTAGCACCCGTCGCGGCCGACCTGAACATCGCGGTCCCGCCGACCCCGGACGGCGCGTCGCCGGATCCGTACGCGTGGATGCGCGACCCCGACCTGCCTGCCCTGCACGACTACCTGACGGCCGAACGCGCGTACTACGACCGCCAGATGGCACCGACCCACGGCCTGCAGGACCGGCTGCTGGGCGAGATGACCGCACGCGTGGCTCCCGCGGAGGACTCGGTGACCTGGCGCCGCGGCGGGTTCGAGTACTTCACCCGGGTAACCCCGGGACAGGAACTCGAGCAGTTCTGCCGGGTGGCCGGTCCCGGCGCGCCCGTCCAGGTCCTCCTCGACCAGAACCTGCTGCTGGCCGATCCGGCCTGCACCGGCGGCTACGTGGACGTCGCGGTGCGCGAGGTCAGCCCGGACGGGCGGCTGCTGGCGTACCCGGTGGACTTCACCGGCGACGAGCTGTTCCAGCTCCGCGTCCGTGACCTGGCCACGGATACGGACCTGCCGGACCGCATCGACCGCACGTACTACGGCCTGGGCTGGGCCGCGGACTCCCGGTCGCTGTTCTACGTGCTCACCGACGAGATGTACCGGCCGCACGAGGTCTGGCGGCACGAGCTCGGGACCGACCCGGCCGATGACGTCCGGGTCTACCGCGACGACGACGAGCGCTACGCGCTGACGGTCCGGGCCACCCGCAGCGGCGGGTACGTGCTGATCGAGACCGAGGCCCGGGACACCACGGAAACCCTCCTCATCCCCGCGGACGCCCCGCGCACGCCGCCCGCCGTCCTGGCCCCGAGGACCCGGGGCACCGAGTACCGCGCCGACCACGCGGACGGGCCGGACGGAGGCGAGTTCTACCTGGTCACCAACGATGGCGCGGAGGAGTTCCGGCTAGTCCGGGCGCCCGCGCGGGCGCCAGGCCGGGCCAACTGGACCGAGGTCATCGCCGGGTCGCCGGACACCCGCCTGGTGTCGTGCGACGTGTTCGGGCCCTACCTGGTCGTGGAGCAGCGGCACGCGACCGCGCCCCAGCTGCGCGTCCTGCACCGCGCGTCGGGTGAGCAGCGGCTCATCGAGGCCGACGGGCCGCCGTACTCGCTCGCCCTCGGGATCAACGAGGACTACGCGGCCACCGCGGTCACGGTGCGCACCGAGTCGCTCATCGACCCGCCATCATGGCACGACGTGGACCTGGCCACCGGCCGCTGGCGGCTGCGCAAGCGCAAGGACGTGCCGGGCTACGACCCGGCCGGGTACGTCACGCAGCGGGTGGCCGCGACGGCCGCGGACGGCGCGGTGGTCCCGGTGACCATCGCCTACCGCCGCGGGCTGCGCCAGGACGGCACGGCGCCCTGCCTGCTGGACGGCTACGGCGCCTACGAGGACTGCTACTGGCCGGAGTTCAGCGTGGCCACGCCCAGCGTGGCGGACCGCGGCGCGGTGTACGCGGTCGCGCACATCCGCGGCGGCGGCGAGGGCGGCCGGCGCTGGTGGCTGCAGGGCCGGCTGGACCGCAAGCGCAACACGTTCACCGACTTCATCGCGGCCGCCGATGCGCTGGCCGACCAGGGCTGGGCCGCGCCGGACCGGATCGTCTCCCGCGGGCGGTCGGCCGGCGGCCTGCTGCAGGGCGCGGTGTTCACGATGGCGCCGCGGCGCTGGCGGGCGGTGGTAGCCGAGGTCCCGTTCGTGGACGTCGTGACCACGATGTCGGACCCGACGATCCCGCTCACCATCAACGAGTGGGACGAGTGGGGCGACCCCCGGGACGACCAGGCCATGCGGGCCTACATGCGCTCCTACAGCCCGTACGACAACATGCCGCCGCTGCCCTGGCCGGACCTCCTGGTCACCGGGAACGTGCACGACACGCGGGTGCTGATCAAGGAGCCGGCCCGGTGGGTGGCCCGGCTCCGGGCCACCGCGGCGGCCAGCGCGGACTCCCGCGCGGCCAGCCGGCTGCTGTTCCGCGCGGAACTCGGCACCGAGGCGCACATGGGGCCGACCGGCCGGTATGACAAGCTCCGCTACGAGGCCGAAGTCCTTGCGTTCGTCGTGACCGCGACCGGGATGCCGGACGGGTAGCCCGGCATCATGCGGGCGCGGCCGCGGCCGCCGCCTCGCGCTCGCGGGCCAGTTGCAGCGCCACGTCGATGAGCATGTCCTCCTGCCCGCCCACGTACCCGTGCTGGGCTACGCGTTCGAGGATGTCCTGGACCGGGACTCCGTAACGATCCGCGGCGTGCTCGGCGTGCAGCAGGAAGCTGGAGTACACGCCGGCGTAACCCTGCACGATCGACGCGCGGTCGGTCCACGGCAGCCGGGGCAGGAACGGCCGGACGATCTCGTCCGCGGCGGCCAGCGTGGCGTGTACGTCGATACCGGTCTCGATGCCGAGCCGGTCGAACGTCGCGGCCAGCACCTCGGTGGGGGAATTGCCCGCCCCGGCGCCGAGCCCGCACAGCGACCCGTCGATCTGCAGCGCCCCGTTCTGGTAGGCCAGCACCGAGTTGGCCACGCCCAGGGCGAGGTTCTGGTGGCCGTGGAAGCCGACCTGCGCCTCGCCGCCGATCTGTCCGATCAGGGCCTGGATTCGCTCCTGTGCGTCGCCGAGCAGCAGCGCCCCGGCGGAATCCACGCAGTACACGCACTGCGCCCCGGCGTCGACCATGATCCGGGCCTGCCGGGCCAGCTCCGCGGCGCCGGTCCGGTGCGCCATCATCAGGAAGCCGACCGTTTCCATGCCCAGCTCCCGGGCGATGCCGAAGTGCTGCACGGACACGTCGGCCTCGGTGCAGTGGGTCGCGATCCGCGCGACCGAGGCGCCGGCCTCCCGCGAGCGCTGCAGGTCCGCCATGGTCCCGATGCCGGGCACCAGGAGCACCGCGATCTTGGCCCGGGCGGCCTCCTGCACCGCGGCGCCGATCAGCGTGATGTCGTCGGTCAGCGAGAACCCGTAGTTGAACGACGACCCGCCCAGCC
The DNA here is from genome assembly GCA_963834695.1 of uncultured Actinomycetota bacterium. Lineage (GTDB taxonomy): Bacteria > Actinomycetota > Actinomycetes > Streptosporangiales > Streptosporangiaceae > JASHPR01. The sequence continues at coordinate 36,201 of CAWIDQ010000036.1, read as the reverse complement.
CGTCGCCGTGGGTGACCTCGATGACCTCGACGCCCGCGGCGTCGAGCGCGTGCACCGTGGAGCGCACCTGCTCCTCGGTGAACCGGTGGGACATGGCGTGGCTGCCGTCCCGCAGCGTGGTGTCGGTGATCCGGATCTGCCGGGTCATGCTCCCACCGCCATCTGGAGGGCGAGCAGTTCGCCGACCCGCGCCGCGGCCGCGGTCATGATGTCCAGGTTGCCCGCGTACTCGGGCAGGTAGTCCCCGTTCCCGCGTATCTCCAGGAACACCGCCACCCGGCCGTGGCCGTCCCAGCCCGCGGCCGGGGGGTCGAATTGCGGGTCGGCCCGCAGCGCGTAGCCCGGCACGTACTGCTGCACCTCCTCGACCATCGCGTGCACCGAGGCGGCGATCGCGTCGGTGTCCGCGTCCGCGGGTATCGCGCAGAACACCGTGTCCCGCATGATCATCGGCGGCTCGACCGGGTTGAGGACCACGATCGCCTTGCCCCGCGCCGCGCCGCCCACCGACTCCAGCGACGCCGCGGTGGTGTGGGTGAACTCGTCGATGTTCGCGCGCGTCCCCGGGCCCGCCGACCGGGAGGCCACCGACGCCACGATCTCGGCGTACGGGACCGGGACCACCCAGGACACCGCGTGCACGATGGGGATGGTGGCCTGGCCCCCGCAGCTGATCATGCTGACGTTCGGCGTGTCCAGGTGCTCGCGCAGGTTGACCGGTGGGCAGACCATCGGCCCGACGTGCGCCGGGGTCAGGTCGACCGCGGTGATCCCCGCCTCGGCGTAGCGCGGCGCGTGGGCCTGGTGCGCCCGCGCCGAGGTCGCCTCGAACACGATCGCGGGCAGCGGGTCCTGCCGCAGCAACCAGTCGACCCCGCCGGCCGAGGCGGCCACGCCGAGTTCCCTGGCCCGGTCCAGTCCCTCGGACTCCACCACGCCGACCATGTAGGCCACGTCGAGCCCGTCGAGCCGCCGCAGCTTGGCCAGCAGGTCGGTGCCGATGTTGCCGGGGCCGACGATGGCGGCCAGGGTCGGGGTCACGGTCGCGTTCCGGGCATCGGATCGTTCATGGCTGCCTCCCGCCGTCTCCTTGAGCACCGTGCCGCGCGGCGCGCGGCACGGCAAGGGACGCGTTCCGGTGAACGGAACACGCCGTGGACGGACACCGGGCCGGCCACCATCATCGACTCATGTGCCCCGCCCATGGCCGCCACGGCGCGACCTCGGCCGCCTGCCGGATCGCCTCGGTGCTCGACGCGTTCCGCGACGACCGGGACGCGCTGACCCTGTCTGAGCTGGCCCGGCGCGCCGCGCTGCCCAAGACCACCACGCACCGGCTCACCGGCGAGCTGGTCCGCTGCGGGCTGCTCGAGCGCGCGGACGGCGAGCTCCGCCTCGGGCTCAAGCTGTTCGAGCTCGGCCAGCTGGTGCCGCAGCAGCGCAGCCTCCGCGACGCCGCCCGGCCGGTCATGGCCGACCTGAGGGAGGCCACGCGGCATTCGGTGAACCTCGGCATCCTGGAGGGCGCCGACGTGGTCTACGTGGACATCCTGGCCGGCCCGGACTCGCCCCGGCTGCCGACCCGGGTCGGCGGCCGGTGGCCCGCGCACGCCACCGCGATCGGCAAGGCGATCCTGGCCTTCTCCGACCCCGGGACCGTCCAGGCCGTGCTCGACGCCGGGCTGAGCCGGATCAGCGAGCGCACGATCACGTCGCCGGAGCTGTTGCGCGGCGAGCTCGAGCGGGTGCGCGCGTCGGGCCTTGGCTACGACTTCGAGGAGTCACGGCCGGGCCTGGTCTGCGTGGCGAGCCCGGTGCACGGCGCGGGCGGCGCCGTGGCGGGCGCGCTGTCGGTCTCCGGCTGGTCCGCGCGGCTGAAACCGGACCGGGCCGGTCCGGCCGTGCGCCCGCCGCCCTGACCATCTCCCGCGCGCTCGGCGCCCGGGTCGTGCCTCCGGCGCAGCCCGGCCCGGCGGGCCGGGAGCCCCGGTGACCTCCCCCGCCGGGCCCGTTACGGCTGGTACGGCGGTTGTGGTCGGCGCGACCGGAACCATAGGCTCGGCCGTCGTCCGCCGGCTCACCGCCCGGGGCGTGCCCGTGCTCGCGGTGGCCCGGGGCCACGACGCGCTGCACGAGCTGGCCGAGGCCGGGTACGGGATCACCCCGTGCGCCGCGGACATCAGCCAGAACGCGTGCATCGAGGCGATCTCCTCGTGCCTGACGGGCCCGGTGTCCCTGGCGGTCATGGCGGCCGGGCTGCCGGTGCGCGGCTCGGCCGACACCATCGACCCGGACCTGCTCGCCACGGGCGCGGACATCAAGATCGGCGGGACCGTGCGGCTGCTGCACGCGGTGCGCGACCGGCTGGGCCCGGGCTCACGGTTCGTGGCGTTCGCCGGCACGCTCGGGATCGAGCCGCGGGCGCACGAGGCCGGCCCCGGCGCGGTCAACGCCGGGGTGCTCAACCTGATGCGCCAGATCAGCCTGCTCTACGGGCCGCGGGGGGTCACGGTGCACACGATCTGCCCGGGACCGGCGGACACGCCGCGGCTGCGCCTGATCGCCGAGGCCGTGGCCGCGGAGCGCGGCACGACGTTCGAACAGGTCTGGGCGGAGTACTCGCAACGCAACTCGCTCGGCCGGCTGCCGACCGCCGACGAGATCGCCTGGGCGGTGACCCTGCTGCTCGAGCCCGAGGCCGGGGTGATGCACGGGGGCGTGCTGCACCTCGACGGTGGCGGGCTGAGCGGCATCGAGTGAGCGGAGTAGGCAGATGACGTACGCGAGCCTGGGCCACGACGCGAAGCGGGCCCACATGCGAGAGCTGATCACCCGGTACTTCGACGCCTGCAACGCCGCGGACTCCGGCGGCATCGCCCGGTGCTTTTTGGCGGACGCCGTGCATTACTTCCCGCCCGGCATGTACGGCGGCGCCTGGCGCGGCGCCCGCCTGATCGGCGAGCGCTGGGCGGACTCGGTGGCGACCCGGGGCTCGGCGTGGACCGTGGACCGGATGGTGTGCGAGCCCGAGTCCGACCAGGCGGTGATCGAGTGGACGCACTACAAGACCGGGGATGGCACCGTGCTGCGCGGCGACGAGTGGTACCTGTTCGACCCGGAGACCGGGCTGATCGCGGAGATCCGCGCGTACTACGCGTCCCCGCAGGACCCGTCGCGGCAGCGCCTGGAACTCGACGGCTTCGACTACCCGGGCCGCGGCTACCACTCCGAATCGCCGGTGCCGCGCTAGCCACGGCCCTGGGTCAGCCGTCCCGGGTCATACGCCGGGCAGGTCCAGCAGCGCGCGGCAGACGTCGCCGATGTCGACGATCCCGATCAGGCCGACTTCGTTGACCACCGGCAGGTGCCGGAAGTGCCCGATCAGCATCGCCTCGGCCGCCTCGCGGACGCTCGTGTCTGCGGTGACGACGGTCAGGTCCCGGGTCATCAGGTCCCGGATATGGACCTGTTCCAGGTCCCTCTTGTCGGCCACCGCCCGGACGATGTCCGCCTCGGTGATCAGGCCGAGCGGCCGCCTGCTCTCCTCGTCGCCCACCACCACCAGGGCGGTCGCGTGCGCGTGCCGCATCAGGTACGCGGCCGCGGCCGCGTGGTCCTCCGGCTCGACCGTGGACAGCGCCGGCTGCATGACGTCAGCGGCCGTGGGCGGGGCGGGTCGTGGCTGCGGAGCGGGCTGCTGTGCGGGGTCTTCGGTCATGATCCACTCCGTTTCCGGGGATTCCGCGGCGGGATCCTCTGACGGTCCGGTCCTATTCATACCGAAGCCGACGAGAACCATGCCGCATTCCGCGCCGGTCGCGTCTCCGTCGATCGCGCCGGTCCGCTCCGGTCGATCGCGCCCGGACGCCGCCCCGGCGCCCGGCGCCCGGCCGGCGCCCGATGGCCGGGCGGCGCCCGGTGATGGCCGCGTCTTAAGCGGGCCGGGCTTCAGCCGCTGGTCTCGGCCGCCGCCGGCTGCTCGACGAGCTCACCCTCGATCGAGATCTGGATCTCCTCGCTGACCACGAACCTGCCGTCCAGCACCGCGTTGAAGCTCAGGCCGAAGTCTTTCCGGTTGATCTTGGTGGTGGCGCCGTAGGCGATCCGGTGGCCCATCATCCCGGCGTCGTTGAACTCCCCGTACCTGGTGACGTCGAGCGTCACCGGGTGGGTGGTGCCCTTGATGGTCAGGTCACCGGTGAGCGTGTAGTGGTCGGGGCCAGGCCGGCTTGATGCTGGTGCTCTTGAACGTCATCGTCGGGTACTTGTCCACCTCGAGGAAGTTGGACGAGCGGATGTCGTTGTCCCTGATGGCGTTGTTGGTGCGGATGCTGGCGGTCGAGATCGTCGCTTCGACCGATGCGTTCTCCGGGTGGTCGGGGTCGATGTCGGCGGTGGTGCTGACCTCGTCAAACTGGCCGCGTACCGTCATCATCCCCAGGTGCTTGGCGGAGAACTCGACTTGCGTGTGGTACGGGTCGAGCTGCCAGGTGCCCATGGAAGCCTCCTCGCGTCGCGAGCGGTACGGCTCCGGCGTGCCGCACCGAATTGCTCCCCCCCTTACTGCCTGTGCCGGCATGCTATCCGATCCGGAGTAGGGCCTCCGGATCGGGGTACCCCTATCAGGGGAGCGGGTTACCCTGCTCGTTGGGGGCGACACCGGGGAACGTACATGAGCCAGGATGAGCGAGCGGCCGGGCCGGGCCAGGCGCGACGCCTTCGCGCCGACGCGGCCCGCAACCGCGAGGCCGTGGTGTGCGCGGCCCGGGAAGTGTTCGCCGAATCCGGCCTGGACGCGCCGCTGGAAGAGATCGCCCGCCGCGCCGGGGTCGGGATCGGCACCGTGTACCGGAGGTTTCCCTGCCGCGAGCAACTGGTCTCGGCCGCGCTCATCGACAAGATCACGGCTTACGCCGATGCCGCCGAGCAGGCGCTGGCCGAGCCCGACCCGTGGGCCGGGTTCACCGGGTTCGTGCGGCGGATCTGCGCCCTGCAGGCCGGCGACCGCGGCCTGGCCGACCTGCTGCTGATCACCCTGGCGCCGGGCGACCAACTCGAGGCCATCCGCGCGCGGGCCAACCGCAGCGTGATCGCTCTGATCGACAAGGCCAAGGCGGCCGCCGGCTGCGCGCCGACATGGTCGGCGAGGATCTCCTGCTGATGCTGATCGGCAACAACGCCGTGGCCGCCGCGGCGGGATGCGACGCCCCCCAGGCCCTGTCCCGGTTTGTGGCCCTGATGCTGGACGCCTTCCAGCCGCACCCGGACACGAGCCTGCCGCGGCCTCCCACGACGGCCCAGATGACGCGCGTCATGGGCCGACTCGCCGCGGCGCACGGCTGCGGCCAGCCGGCCGCCGGGACGGCACACTCGGAAGGCTAGCCACCATTTAGCTGCCCGGCGCGCGCGTGGCTGGCTCAGGCCGGGCGCACGGCCAGCTCGGTAGCCGCCCGGGCGGCATAGCAGCAGGACACCACCACCGTGAACGGCCACAGCGCCTGCGCGGCGCCGAAGACGCGTTCCGCCAGGCCGGCCTGCCCGCCCCCGGTGACCAGCTCCGCCCCGAACCAGGCCAGCAGGGCCAGCAGCACCACCACGACACCGGCCGACACCGCCGGCCGCAGGGCCCACGGCACTTCAGGCCCGCGCCGCGAAGCCGCCGCCGGCCAGGCCACCAGCGCGGCGCACCCGGCCGCCCCGAAGATCATGTGCGGCACCGGGAGGCTGGTCCCGGCGTGCAAGGGGTTCGCCGCCACCAGCACGCCCGCCACGGCCGCGGCCATCAGCATCAGCCGTCCCGGCATGCGGGCCGGCCGTAGCCCGAGCCCGGTCACGAAATAACAGGCGCCCACCACGACGAACGTCAGCGTCATCACCCACCGGTCGGCAGCGCCCGGTGCCGCGAGCGCGCTGACCGTATCGGCCACCGGATCAAAGGAATGCTGCAACCCCGCGGCGACCGTCCACCCTGCGACCATCAGCACGGGAGCCGCGGCCGACGAGACCACGCTCCACCACGGCACACGCACGAGCACCACCGTAACCGCCGGCGGAGCACAGCTCCAGCCGCCAGGCGCCGTGGCTGGCTATGGCGTGGCCGCGCTCCGCGCCGGCGGCATCAGGACTCCCGGGTTCATGATTCCGGCGGGGTCCAGTTCTGCCTTCGTGCTGCGCAGCGCGTCGGTGAACAGCGGCGGCACCTCCCGCCGATACCAGCGGCGGTGATCGCGCCCGACCGCGTGGTGATGGGTGATCGTGCCGCCGAGCGCGAGGATCGCCTCCGACGCCGCGAGCTTGATCTCATCCCATTGCTCGAGTTCCTGCCCGGGGCGGCCGGGCGCGTACACCGAGTAATACGGCGCGGGGCCGTCGGGATAGACGTACGTGAACCGGCACGTGACCACGCCGCCGCCGCACGCCCGGTCCATGGCCTGCCGTACGGCCGCCAGGACCCCCTCGTGGAACTCTGCGAAGCGATCCCAGGTGATGGCCGTCTCGAACGTCTCGGCCACCAGGCCGAGCCGGACGAGCGCGTCGCGCAAGTGCGGGCCGCGCAAGAACGCCGCCCGCCAGACCGCGCCCGGGTCCCTCGTCTCCTCTTTCCGCACTTCGCCGCGATGGCCGGCGCAGATCTCCAGCGCCCGAGCCAGCCACGGCTCGAGCTCGTGATCGGCGGACTCAAAGCCCAGCACGAGAATCGCGTGCGACCCGTCGCCACTTCCCGACGCCACCGCCTCCTCGTGGCCAAGCAGGCGGCAGTTGGCCGGATGAAGCCCGGACTGCGCTAGTTCCCGGGCTGCTTCCACGGCGTCATCGAAACCAGCGAAGCGCACCGAAGCGCCGGCCCGGAACCGCGGCCGCGGCTGAACCCGCATCCATGCCTCGGTGATCACGCCCAGCGTGCCTTCCGAGCCGCAAAACAGCCGCTCCGCCGAGGGACCCGCGCCCGAGCCCGGCAGCCGGCGTGTCTGCAGCACTCCGCGGGGCGTCACCACCCGGACGGCCTCGACGAACTCATCGATATGGGTATGCAGGGTCGCGAAATGGCCGCCCGAGCGCGTGGCAATCCACCCGCCCAGCGTCGACCACTCAAAGGACTGCGGGAAATGACGCAACGTCAGGCCGTGCGGTTTCAGCTGCGCCTCCAGCGCCGGTCCCAGCGTGCCGCCCGCGATCCGCGCCGCGCGCGAGGCCGGGTCGATCTCCAGCACGCCCTGAAGGTGGCGAAGGTCGACGCTGACCGTGCCGCGGTAACCCTCTCCCACGTCGGGCTCGACACCGCCGACCACGCTGGAGCCCCCGCCGAACGGAATCGCCGCCGCGCCCGCGTCGCTGCACCAGTCCAGGGCCGATACCAGCTCATCCTCATCGCGCGGGAACGCCACCAGATCGGGCGCGTGCCCGTAATCGCGGCGGAACGCACGTACGACGTCGCGAAACGACCGGCCGTACGTGTGGGCCGCCCGCTCGTAGGGATCGGTACTGAAGGCGACCCGGAGCGACGCCGGCGGTGCCAGCCGCGGCGCACGCAGTTCCAGCTCATCCACGTGCGGCGGCTCGAGGATGCCCTCGGCATCGATCTGGAAGCGCCCGGCCAAGGTACCTGCGAGCCGCTCGATCTCGCCCGCCGTGAGGCCCTCGCCCTCCAGGCCCCAACCCCAGATCTTGCGCCGCGCGGCCTGCCACGGGGTCGGTGGCCGTTGCGGCGCCCTGGACGTCTGGCCTCCTGTCCCGTTAGCGCTCACCTACTGCGCCTCCTCACGCATCGCGGCCGGCAGGCATGCTGGAAGCATCTCGCCCAGGCGACCGGCACGCCAGGGGCTGACCCGGATTTCGTTGTCACGGTTCCAACGTGCCCAAGCACGTCGTCCGGCCCGGACCCGTACACCCTCAGACGGCGCGCCGCAGCACTTCGTGCCGTAGCAGGGCGTGGACGCCCCACACGTCGTTCGCGACCTGCGTGACGCGCAGATCCACGGTGGGGCTCGCTACGGCGAGCGCCGCGGCCTTGCTCAGGCCGTAGAGCGACTGCATCCAGGTGATCATCGCGTCCAGTGCATCTCCCATGGCCTCGTTGAGGTCTTTGCTGAAGCCGAACGTGATCCGGCCGGCCGGGGCGACGGCGTGGATCCCCGGCACCGGAGGGTCCGTGACCAGGTCCAGGACTGCCTCGGTCGTCATCGAGCACTCGATCGCGGTTCCTGCGACTTCCCCGTCACCTTGGGCGGCGTGCCCGTCGCCCAGGCACAGAAGCGCGTCGGGAACAGTGACCGGCAGGTAGAGGATGGCGCCTGCCACTAGTTCGCGACAGTCGATGTTGCCGCCGCCCCGCGTGCGCGGGGGCCTTGTCGAGTGCTCGCCAGGCTCATCCGGCGGCATCCCTACCACTCCGAGGAACGGGGCGAGCGGCACCGTGTGGCCGAGGTCGTTGGTCCCGGTGCCCTCGTCGATGTCGAGATCCCACAGCAGCCACGACCGTGGCCCCTCGGCCACGCCTAGCCGGTGCTTCAGCCGGTCGTCCGAGGGCGCAACGACCGTCCAGCCCCAAGGGCCGGGCCGTAGCGATACGAACCGTACCGAGAGGACCATGCCGGGCCGGGCGCCCGTCACGGCGATCGGACCGGTCAGGCAGTGTCCCCGCGATGCGCTGAGCATTCTCGGCGGCTGGTCACCCGGATGTTGCTGGCGGGCCAGATAGCCAGAGGCGTCGAGTGATCGGATCACAACCGTGTCCCCCGGGCTGACCGTGAGCACCGGCGGACGCTCGCGGCAGAACACATCGGTGACGGTGTCACGCGTCGGCGCAAGCCGGTGCCTGGCCATGTGGGCGAGCACCTCCAAGGGAGGAGAAAGGCACGAGCAACTCCAGTTGCAGGCGACCAACGCCGTCTTCCCCCATCCGTTCCAACAGCTCGTCGCGCGTCCGCGGGGGGCTGGTCATTGAGTCAGCCAGCCTCCGTCGACGTTCACCATGGTCCCGGTCAAGTAGGCGGCGTCATCGCTCAGCAGGAACCACGCGACCCGGGCGATGTCGGCCGGCTGCCCCAAGCGCTTGATCAGCGCCCGCCTCATGAGATGCTCGACGACCTGGGGCGAGCCGGCGATGTCGCCGGCGAAGCCGGTCTCGATGGTGCCGGGGTTGATGCCGTTCACCCTGATGTTGTGGGGCGCCAGCTCGAAGGCGATGCCCTTGGTGAGCATCTTGACGCCGCCCTTGGCCGCGCTGTAGTGCACCTGGCAGTGCTCGCCGCTGGCCGAGACGACCTCGCTCTCCACCGTGCCGATGTTGACGATGGCCCCCCCGTGCTGCTGGCGGATCACTTCCCGGGCGAACGCCTGCGCGCAGAGGAACTGGCCCTTCAGGTCGATGTCGACGACACGGTCCCACTCCTCTTCCGGTAGTTCCAGAAACGGCGTCATGGTGACGATGCCAGCGTTGTTGACCAGGTAATCCAGGCGGCCGAACCGCTCGGCCGCGGCGGCGACGAGCGCCTCCACCTGGGCCTTGGCGGACACGTCGGCGTGCACGAACATGGCGCCCGGGCCCAGCTTGGCCAGGTGCTGTGCCACGCCTTCCCCGTCGTCGTCCCGGACGTCGGCCACAACGACCGAGACGCCGCGCCCGGCCAGGTACTCGGCGATGCCTCGCCCGATCCCGGACGCGCCTCCTGTCACGATGGCGACGGCCTGCTCCATGTGTCTCCACCTTTCCGGCTCCGCCGCCGGCCCGGTGACCCGGACGGCTGCTAGTAGTTGTTCACAGCTCGGGCGTCCGGCACCGGCCCGAGCAGGTTGGACATGGTGCCGGTCGGCATGTAGACGGCGCCGGCGTGACCGAGCAGGGAGGCTCCCAGCCGCTCGAGCTCGTTCACCGTCGGATCGGAGTGGTAGACATCGTCGCCGAGCTCGGCGTGCGCCATGGCCTCGATCATCGCCGGAGTCGGCTCGGTGGACGTGTCGTAGAAGTGCAGCATCTACTACTCCCCGGCGAGGATCGCGGAGGCAATCTGGCTGTCCGTAACCAGGAGATTGACCAGGCCGGAAGCAGCTGCGGCGCGCACAGCCCGGCATTTGCGCCAGCCGCTGGCCACTCCGATGCGGCACGGGGTCCGTCGCAGGTCGTCCAGCCCGATCGAGATCGTGCGGTCCTCCAGCCCGGAGCTGAGCATAAACGAGCATGGTGAACCAGACCGACCACGACGTCAAGAGCAGCGCAAACGCAACTTGATGGCCTTGGGGGCGTGGTACTCCCGACAGGCTGTCGTCTCCCCGGCCGGCTCCGCCCGCCAGCCGGAGCCAGCTACCGAGGCGGTCGGGCAACTGCTGGGCGCCGGCCCCTGCTCAGCTTCGCCAGGCGGGCCGCGGGGAACGAGGCCGCCCGTTACCTGGACCGCCACTCATCCCGCAGCAGGGCATACACCAGGTCGTCGGTCCATTCGCCCTTGGCCCAGGTGCTCTCGCGCAGGTGACCTTCTCGCCGCATGCCCAGCCGCTCCAGCAGCGCGACCGATGCCGCGTTCCGGGGGTCGCAGTAGGCCGTGATCCGGTGCTTGGCCCGCGCGGTGAACAGGTAGGTCAGTAGCAGGCGCACGGCCTCGGTGGCGTAGCCGTGGCCCTGATACTCAGTGGACATCGTGACTCCTACGTCGCACTGGCGGGGGTCATCGGCGTGCGGCATGGCCGCGCAGTCGCCGATCAGGTGCCCGGTCGAACGCAGCACCACCGCGAACTGGAACCATTCCCCGGTCGTATCGGGATGCTGCTTCGCGATTTCCCGGATAAAGCGTTCGCCCTCTTCCCGCGGGTACGGTGCGTCCCAGCTCTGGAAGCGGGCTACCTGCTCAGACGAGCGGTACGCCACGAACCCGGCCACATCGTCCGGATGAAACCGGCGCAAGGCCACGCGCGGCCCGGCCAGCTCGGTAAAGCCTTCATCGGGCATGACGTTCCCTTCGCGTACAACGACCAGATGCACTTCTCTTACCGAGACAGCGTCTTGGGCAACCTCGCCCTTGCGCAGGCCGGCCCGGCTATGAAGGGTGGACGGTATGGGCCTGCTGGAAGTGCCCGCGTCGCTGCGGCCGTGGATGTCCGCGGTGAGCGAGATAGTCCGTGCCGTGAACGCCGCTGAGCCCCTGGAGGGCGTCCTTACCCGCGTAGCGGTCCGGGCCTGCGAGCTCATCGGATTCGAGTTCTGCGCGGTGATGCTGGCCGACGAACGGCATGAGCGCCTGAATATCGCCGGCTGCAGCGGCCTGACCGCTAACTACTTGGCCCAGGTCAGCGCGAGCCGGTCCCTGATGATCCATCCGCCCGGGCCCGGCCTGGACACGCCGGCCGCCCGCGCCTATCGCGAAGGCCGCACGATCGTCGTCCCCGACGTGCGGGATGCCCCCGACTACGGCCGGCTGCGCCACCTCGCGCCGACCCAGGGCTACCAGGCGCTGCTGGCCTCACCCCTGCGGGGCTCGGGCGAGCTCGCCGGGGTGATCGTCGCCTACTCGGTCAGGGCCCGTGAGTTCAGCGAGCCCGAGCTTGAGCTCATCGAGCTGCTCGGCGGCCAGGCGGCCCTCGCCCTGGAGACGGCGCGGCTGCGGGCCGAGCAGCAGGAGGTCATCCACGAGCTGTCCCGGGCCAACCGCGAGCTGCGACGCGGGAGGGCTGTCCTGGAGTGGGCCGAACAGCAGCACCACCAGCTGATGCAGCTCGTGCTCGACGATGTGGAACTGCCGGGTCTGGTCAGCGCGCTCGCCGCGACGTTGCAGGCGTCGGTCACCGTGGAGGACGCCGAGGGCCGGGTGCTGGCCAGCGCGCCCGTGGCGGGGTACTGCCCCCCGCCGGGGCCGGGGGCGAGGCGGAGGCGCCCGGTGCGTGCCGCGCTGGCGGCCCAGGAATCATCCGGCCGCCGCTATACGGTAGCCAGGGTTCCGGTGCCGGAGGCCAATGGTCATGGGGGCAGCGACGGGCCGGCCGGGTCCGGGACGGCCGCTTGGGCGGCGCCTGTGGTGCTGGACGGTGAGCTGGCCGGCCGGTTGTGGGTCACCGCGCCGCCCGCCGATCCCGAACCCGTGCAGCTGCGGGTGATCGAACGGTTCTCCCTCGTTGTCGCGCTCGTGCTGCTACAGCAGCGGCACCTGCTCAACGTGCAGAGCCAGCTCTCCGGCGATCTGCTGGGCGATCTCCTGCGGGAAGGGGGCCCTGTCCGCCCCCAAGGCGGTCCTCGAGCGGGCCGCGACGATCGGGCACGATCTGTCCCGGCCGCACGTGGTGGCGGTCCTAGCCGTGGACGGGCCGCTATCCCCTGCGGTGCGACTGCCCGACCTGGCCCGGACCGCCCTCGCATCCGGCCCCCGCCCGCTGGCCGCCCCCTATGAAGGGCTCCTGGTGCTGCTCTTGCCCGCCGAGCCCGATCCCGGCCACGCGCTGCGCCGCATCCTCGCCAAGGCCTCGCGGGCGGTAGGCCCGCGCAGCGCCGTAACGGTGGTCGCCGGGCCGGTGGCCCGCGACCTCGCCGACTACGCCACGGCGTTCCGGGTGGCCAGGGGCGCGGCGGCGCTGCGCCGGGCCAATAGTCCCGGCGGATACGTCGACGTCCGCAGGCTTGGCCTGTCGGCGCTGTTGCTCGAAACCGGCGCGCCGGACGCGCTGCGGCGCTTCGCCGCCACCGTGCTGCGACGTGTTGAGGCTCACGAAGAACATCACGGCGGGGACCTGCTCAGGACGCTGCAGGCCTGGCTGGCGGCCGGCTGCTCCACGGCCGCCACCGCGGAAGCCCTTGTGGTGCACCGCAACACCGTCAGCTACCGGCTCGGGCGCATCGAGCAGCTGACCCGGCGCAGCCTGCGCGACAACGGGGTACGCCTGGAGCTCCAGCTGGCTCTGATGATCCGCGACATCGTCCGGGCCGACGCGGCCGAACCGCGCCGCTGACCGCGGCACCCAGGCGGCCCGGGCTTGTGCGAGCGAACAGGGCATTCGGGCGTTTGCTGGGCCGGTGCACATGGCGTGACCTGGCCCGGCGGCGGCAGCATCGAAAAGTGAAACCGCCACCTTTCTCTTACGCCGTACCCGGCACGGTGACCGAGGCCATCCGGCTGCTAACCGAGCACGCCGACGCCGAGCCGCGGGTGCTCGCCGGCGGGCAGAGCCTGATACCGCTGATGAACTTCCGGCTGGCCAAGCCGGGCTATCTCATCGACCTGCGCAAGGTTGCCGGGCTGAGCGGCATCCGGCGGGAAGGCGACGTCCTGATCGTGGGGGCCATGACCCGGCTGGCCGAGCTGGAGCGCTCCACCGAGGTGGCTATGGCCGCTCCCCTGGTGGCCGAGGCCGTCGGGCTGGTGGCGCACACTCCGATCCGTAACCGCGGAACCATCGGCGGCAGCCTGGCCCACGCCGACCCCGCGGCCGAGCTGCCCGCCGCGGCGCTGGCGCTCGACGCCGAACTGGTCGCTGTGGGACCGGCGGGGACCCGCACGATCACCGCGGCGGAGTTCCTGCAGGGGCCGTTCAGCACCGCGCTGCAGGCCGACGAGATCCTGACCGAGATCCGGCTGCCGGTGTGGTACGGCGGGCACGCGTTCGTCGAGTACGCCCGGATCCACGCCAACTTCGCTGTCGTCGCGGTGGCCGCGCTCGTCACGCTGGACGGCGGCCAGATCCAGCGCGCCGCGGTAGCGCTCACCGGGGTGGCCCCGACAGCGATCCGCGCCCGGGCCGCCGAGCGGGTGCTGGTCGGCGCCACCGGCGGCGCCGCGGCGGTCGCCGCAGCCGCCGACGCCGCGGTCGAAGGACTGGCGCCCGCCGGTGATCTGCACGCCAGCCCGGCGACTCGGCTCGCGCTGGCCCGTACCTACCTCCGGCGGGCGATTTCGCTTGCGATCTCCCGAGCGCAGAACGAGAGGTGAGGAACGGTGGCATCGCGGACGTGGCCCATCACCCTGACGGTCAACGGCCGCCCGGTGACCGCCGACGTCGAGCCGCGCAAGCTGCTCGTTGACTTCCTGCGCGAGGATCTCGGGCTGGTTGGCGCCCATATCGGCTGTGAGCAGGGCGTCTGCGGCACCTGCACGGTCCTGCTGAACGGGGCCAGCATCCGCTCCTGCATCACCTTCGCCGTGCAGGCCGACGGCGCCGAGGTGAACACCGTTGAGGGCCTGGCCAGCGGCGGCGAGCTGCACCCGCTTCAGGATGAGTTCTCGGAGAAGCAGGGCCTGCAATGCGGGTACTGCACTCCCGGGATGCTCATGCGGGCGTGCGAGATCCTCGCCCAGAACCCGGATCCCACGGCGGCGCAGGTGCGCGAGGCCATCGCCAGCAACCTGTGCCGCTGCACCGGATATCAGTTCATCGCGGAGGCCGTGCTGGCCGCGGCCGCGCGGATGCGCGAGCCCAAGGAGGTCGCGTCGTGACCACCGCCAGCCGCGCGGCGGCCGCCCCCCCGGTCCGGGACCACAGCGCCGAACGGCGCTGGATTGGCCGGTCGATCCGCCGCGTCGAGGACCCGAAGTTCCTGCGCGGCCAGGGCGGTTACATCGCCGACCGGATCACCCCCGGCACGCTGCACGCCGCCGTGCTGCGCAGCCCGCACGCGCACGCCCGGATCCTGCGCATGGATGTGTCCCAGGCCCAGGCCGCGCCCGGCGTGCACGCGGTCATCACCGGGAAGCAGGCTGCGGAGCTGTGCGACCCGATGCCCGATTTCGGCCCCGACCCGGCCCGGCACACCTGGCGCTGCCTGGCCGCGGACAAGGTGCGGTACGTGGGCGAGGGCGTCGCGGTCGTCGTCGCGGACAGCCGGTACCTGGCCGAGGACGCGCTGGAGCTGATCGAGGTCGACTACGAGCCGCTGCCGGCCGTGGTCGACCCGGAGCGCGCGCTGGCCGACGGCGCCCCGCTGGTGCACGAGGCCCTGGAGTCCAACTGCGCCTACGAGCGCTCGTTCGACTTCGGCGAGGTCGAGCGCGACTTCGCCGAGGCCGACGTGATCGTCACCGACCGCCTCCGCTGGCACCGCTCCGGCGGCCAGCCGCTGGAGACCGTCGGGGCCATCGCCGAGTACGACCCGGCCACCGGCAGCTTCACCATCGACACCAACACGCTGAGCTTCACCAGCTACCTGTTCATGGCGGCGAACACGCTCAAGGTGCCCGCCAACAAGCTCGACATCAGGCCGGTGCCGGCCGGCGGCAGCTTCGGCTCCAAGCTCTTCGCCAACAAGCCGGGAGTGATCGCCGCCATGTGCGCGCGGGAAACCGGCAAGAAGGTGGCCTACCTGGAGGACCGGACCGACAACATCTCCAACTGCGACCACCACGGCTCCGACCGCGTCTACGAGGTCCAGCTCGCGATGATGCGCGACGGCACCATGCGCGGCATCAGCATCGATGTCGTCGACGACTACGGCGCCTACATCCAGTTCGGCGTGGGCCATCACGGCAACGCGCTGGCCCAGGTCACCGGCCCGTACACGATTCCCAGCGTGCGCTACCGGGTGCGGGCCGCGCTGACCAACAAGAACCAGCAGGGGGCCTACCGGGGGTTCGGCTCCGAGGTGAACAACTGGATGCTGGAGCAGATGGTGGACAAGGCCGCGCGCGAACTCGGCCTCGACCCGGTCGCCGTCCGCCGCAAGAACTTCATCCGGGAGTTCCCGCACTTCATCCCGACCGGGAACGTCTACGACTCCGGCGACTACGACAAGGTGCTCGACAAGGCCCTGGAACTGGGCGACTACGGCCGATGGCGGGCCGAGCAGAAGCGGCTCCGCGAGGAGGAGGGCCGCTACATCGGCATCGGGGTGATCTCGGCCCAGGAGCGGAGCGTGTTCTCCGCGACCGAGTTCTGGTTCTGGTTCGACGAGCCGGGCGCGCCCGTGACGTCAACGCCGGAGTCGGTGACGCTCTCGGTCGATGCCACCGGCGGGATCACCGCCACCATGTATTCCTGCGCGTTCTGGGGCAACAGCCCGGAGACGATGGTCTCGCAGTTCGTCGCGGAGGAGTTCGACTGCGACCCCTACGACGTCTCGGTCACCTACCACGGCAGCCGCGGCGGACTCCCCGCCACCGGGCCCGGCGGCTCTCGGACCACCGTGATGCTGGCTGGCGCGGTCGAGGGCGCGGCCCTGAAGATCAAGGAGAAGGCCCGCGCGGCCGCGGCGCACCTGCTCGAGATCGCCCCCAGCGACCTGGAATGGGCCGACGGCGGCTTCCAGGTCCGGGGCGACCCGCAGCAGCGCAAGGCGCTGGGCGAGATCGCAGTCATGCTGCACCTGTTCAAGCACACCTTCCCCGAGGAGATGGAAAGCGGCCTGGAAGCGTCGAAGGTCTTCGACCACCCCTACACCACGATGCCGTCCGCGGACCGCAAGGATCTCGGCGTGTTCTACCCGTTCATGGGCCACGCCTGCCACATTCCGGTCGTCGAGGTCGACATCGAGACCGGCGCGGTCACGTTCCTGCACTACGCGGCAGTGCACGACTGCGGGACGCTGGTGAACCCGCGCTCGCTCGCGGGCCACATCGTCGGCGGGACGGCGCAGGGCATCGGGACGGCCCTGTACGAGGAATACGTCTATGACGACGACGGTCAGCTGCTCTCGGCGAGCTACCTGGACTACCTGATCCCGACGGCGATGGAGGTCCCCGAGCTGACGATCGGGCACGTCGAGACGCCGTCGCCGTACACGCCGCACGGCGTCAAGGGGGGCGGGGAGGGCGGCCGGATGATGGCGCCGGCGGCGATCAACGCTGCCGTCAACGACGCCCTGGCCCCGCTCGGCATCCGCCTCACCGAGCTGCCGATGACCCCCGAGCGGATCCTGTCGGCCCTGCGCGACGCCGGGCAGGCGGGTTGAGCGCACAGGTCGCCGCCGTCACCGGGGCCAACCGGGGCATCGGGCGCGCGATCGCCGTCGCCCTGGCCGCCGGCGGATTCACGGTCGCGGCCAGCGCCCGGGACCCGGCCAGCCTGGCCGACACGGTCGCGGAGGCCGGGAAGGCGGGCGGCACGGTGGTACCGCTCGCGTGCGACGTGCGGTACGAGGCCTCGGTGGCGGCGATGGCGGCGCAGGCCGAGGCGCTCGGGCCCGTGCAGGCGGTGGTGGCCAACGCCGGCGTGGCCGGGCCCACCCGGCCGCTGCACGAGCTCACACTGGAGGACTGGCGGGACACCGTCGGCACCGACCTGGACGGCGTCTTCCTCACATTCCGCGCGTTCATCCCCGCGATGATCGAGCGCCGGGACGGCAGCCTGATCGCGATCTCGTCCATGACCGGCAAGCGCCCGCTATACGGCCGCACTCCCTACGCCGCGGCCAAGATGGGCGTGATCGGGCTGGTCCGCACGCTCGCCACCGAACTCGGGCCGTACAACATCCGGGTCAACGCGGTCTGCCCGGGCCCCGTGGCCGGCCCGCGGATAGACGAGGTGATCCGCAAGCAGGCGGCCGCGCGCGGGATCACCGAGGAACAGGCCCGGGCCGCGTTCACCGGGGCCTCGCCGCTGGGCCGGCTGGTGGAAGCCGGTGAGGTGGCGGCGGCGTGCGTGTTCCTCGCGTCGGATGACTCCGCCGCGGTCACCGGCGAGGACCTGAACGTCGCGGCTGGCGTCGTTATGTACTGATCGCCCGGGAAGGAGACCGATGCAGATCGTCGACCTCTCGCAGGACATCTACGAGGGAATGAAGGTGTACCCCGGCCATCTGAAGACCGTGCAGTTCGAGCACTCGACGCACGAGGAGACGGAGCCGCGGTTCGACAGCGGCTTCTCGTTCCAGACCACCGGATTCATCCTCAACGACAACGGCCCCACCCATGTCGACTCGTTCTCCCACCTGGATCCCGACCCGTCGGCGCAGACCATCGAGCAGATGCCGCTGGACCTGTTCTACGGGACCGCGGTGTGCCTGGACGTCACCGGTTTCCCGCCGCGAACCGACATCACGGCCGAGGACCTCGACCGCGTGGAGGCCTCCTCGCCCGTCGACGTGCGGCCCGGGGACATCGTCTTGTTCCACACCGGGACCTGGAACCGCTTCGCGGGGGACAAGCGCTATCTCAGCGAGTTCCCCGGCCTGGGCGAGTCCGGCAGCGAGTGGATCGTCCGGCGGCAGGTGAAGACGTTCGGCGTGGACAGCCCGACGCCGGACAACCCGGCCAGTACCAGCTATCCGTGCCACATGATGTGCCGCCGGGAGCACATCACGCACTACGAGAACCTCGCCAACCTGGATCAGGTGGTCAACACCAGGTTCACCTTCGCCGGGTTCCCGCTCAAGCTCCGGGGCGCGCACGGCGGCCCGACCCGGGCCGTGGCGCTCGTCGGCTAGCGGTTTCACCAGTTCTGGATCGACCGGGCGAAGATCCCGGCGATGTCCTCGTCGGTAACCGGTCGCGCGCACGTGGCCAGCAGGCGCTGCTGCTTCATCGTCCCGGGCACGAGGTCCGGGATGTCCGCCTCGGCGTAGCCGACGGCGCCGATGCCGTTGGCGATGCCGATGTCCCGCATCAGGTCGATGAGCGCGGACGGAAGCTGCTCGGCCGGCGTGCTCAGCGTCTCCTGTCCGGGGGCCAGCATGGCCGCGCACCGGAGATGACGCTCGGGGGCGCTGGGGAAGGTGAACCGGAACGCCTCCGGCGCGGTCAGCGAGACCGACTGCCCGTGCGGCACCATCGGCTCCTGCTGCGGGTAGCCCCGCGGCCGGTAGTCCTTCACCATGCCCGCGATGGGGTAGCCGTTGGCGTGCGGGATGTGCACGCCGGCGTTGCCGAAGCCCATCCCGGCGAAGGTCGCCGCCATCATCATGTTGCTGCGCGCCTCCAGGTCGGACCCGTCGCGGACCGCCGTGCGGAACGAGGAGGCGATCAGCGACAGCGCCTTCTCGCACCATAGGTCCGACACCGGGTTGGACCCGCAGTAGGTGACGCGCTGCTCGGGCTGCTTGCGCTCGAAGCCGGTGTAGTAGCGGGCGGTGTACGACTCCAGGGCGTGGCACACGATGTCCATGCCGGCCGAAGCGGTGACCTCCGGCGGCAGCGTCAGCGACACCATCGGATCGATCGCGGCCAGCGTGGGACGGATCCGCCAGTGGCCGAAGCCGGTCTTGACCCTCATCGACAGCACGTCGAGCACGCACATCGCCGTGCTCTCGGAGCCGGTCCCGGCCGTGGTCGGCACCGCGATCAGGGGCTTGAGCTGGCGCCGGGGAGCACGGCCCTGGCCGATCGGCTTGTTGACGTAATCCATCAGGCTGCCTTCGCCGGCGGTCAGCAGGTTCACGGCCTTGGCGGTATCGATGGACGACCCTCCGCCCACCGCGATAAACCCGTCCCACGGGCCCTGTTCACGGGCGTAACCGGCGGCCTTGTCCATGCTGTCGTCCGTGGGCTCGACGTGACAGCCGTCGAAGATCTCCGAACTGATCCCGCGCCGGGCCAGTGAGTCGGCGATACGCGCCGGAACGCCGAGCTCGTTGACCCTGGGATCAGTGAGAATGAGGACCCGCCTGGCCCCGTACTGAGCCATATCGAAGCCAATCTCGTCCACGCCCCCGGGACCGAACTTCAGCGGCGGCGCCCCCAGGTGAAGATGCTCTCCGTGTTCATGTCCGTGCTGGTTGAAGCAGTCACCACACCGGTCTACCAGAATGGGGCCATGGTCTCTGAGATCTTCGAAGCCGCCCTGTGGCGCGAGGTAGCGGGATTTTCCTTCACCGACATCACCTACCACCGCGCCGTGGACGGCGGCACGGTCCGCGTTGCGTTCAACCGGCCCGAGGTTCGCAACGCGTTCCGCCCGCACACGGTCGATGAACTGTACCGGGCGCTCGATCACGCGCGGATGACCAGCGACGTGGGCTGTGTGCTGCTGACCGGCAACGGGCCGTCGCCGAAAGACGGCGGCTGGGCCTTCTGCTCCGGCGGTGATCAGCGCATCCGCGGCCGCGACGGCTATCAGTATGCGTCCGGCGAGACGGCCGAGACGATTGACCCCGCTCGCAGCGGCCGCCTGCACGTCATGGAGGTACACCGGCTGATCCGGTTCATGCCCAAAGTGGTCATCTGCGTCGTGCCCGGCTGGGCGGCGGGCGGCGGGCACAGCCTGCACGTGGTCTGCGACCTCACGCTGGCCAGCCGCGAGCACGCCCGGTTCAAGCAGACCGACGCCGACGTGGGCAGTTTCGACGGCGGCTTCGGCTCGGCCTACCTGGCCCGCCAGGTGGGCCAGAAGTTCGCGCGGGAGGTCTTCTTCCTCGGCGAGACCTACGACGCCGAGGCGGCCCACCGGATGGGCATGGTCAACGCGGTAGTGTCGCACGCCGACCTGGAGCGCACCGCGCTGGAGTGGGCCGCCAAGATCAACGCCAAGAGCCCCACCTCGCAGCGGATGCTGAAATACGCGTTCAACCTCGTCGACGACGGGCTAGTGGGCCAGCAGGTATTCGCGGCCGAGGCGACCCGGCTGGCCTACATGACCGACGAGGCGGCCGAGGGCCGGGATGCGTTCCTAGACAAGCGCGCCCCGGACTGGGCGCGCTTCCCCTGGTACTACTGAACCCGGCGCCGCGTTACGGGTGGCCGTCAAGGCGGCTCGGGAGCTGGACGCGCAGGATGGTCTCGCCGGGCCGCACCGTGGCCGGGGGCAGGACAGGCGACGTGGCGATCCGCCGACGACCTCAACGCCCGCTACCACACGGAGCCGGGCCGCCAGTCGCAGGTCAGCTCGCCGGTCGCGTCGACCGCAGTGAGCACCGGCAGTACGTAGAGCGCGCCGTCTTTGTCCGGCGTAGGGCGGATCCCGTCAGGCGACAGCACCGACGACGGCCCGCGCCACAGCTGCCAGCCTCGCGAGCTGTACAGACGGGCCCCGTCCTCGCTGGCGCCGAGTGCACCGAGGTGGTAGCCCGACCTGACGATGCGCTCCAGCACCGCCATCATCGCGTCGCCGTGCCCGCGGCGGCGGCGGTCCGGGCGTACCGCGACGCCTTCGATGTATCCGGTCCGCAGCGGCCGGCCGCCGTGCAGCAGCCGCCGCTGGACGACGCTCGCGTGCCCGATCAGCTGCCCGTCCTCGAAGACGAGCACGTGCATACCGCCCAGAACGTTGTCGAAGGTGTCGTCCGAGACGCCGTCGAACGCGGCGTCCATCAGGGCACGGATGGCTGTCTTGGCATCGTCGTCAAGGTCAGCCGTATGGGCGGTTCGTCGCTCGATCACGCTCCTCATCCTCACCGGCAGGTGCGTTCGTAGCACCTGACTTACGGTGCCCTGGCGTGCGTTCCAGGATCTCCGGGACCGGGACGCCGCCCGTGGCCTTGCCGGTGATCGGTGGTTTCGGCAGCGAATTGTCACCGGGTTCGATGACGAACCTGTGCTCGAGCGAATACCACGTGCCCGCCACGCTCCGATCGGGCGCTGGTTCGCTGGCGGTGTCATGCTCCAGGTAGTGGCCGACGAGCGCGGCGGTCACTCCGAACTGGGCATCGGTCTCCAAGTTGGGATCATCGTTCGAGTACACCTGCGAGAACTGCGTCTTGTAGCCCGGCTTGTTGATCAGGAAATGGATGTGCGCAGGGCGCATGTTGCGGCGCCCCTGCGCTCGCAAAAGGTCGCCCACTGGACCGTTGACCGGGATCGGGTAACCGGCCGGCTTAACGGTGCGGAAGCTGAACCGCCCGTCCTGGTCGGTAACGAACTTGCCCCGCAGGTTCATATCCGCCTGACGTGGATCCTGGTTCTCGTACAGACCCTCGCCCGATGTATTCCAGACGTCGACCTCCGCGTCCGCGACCGGGCGCCCATCCAGGTCGACCACGCAGCCCGTGACGAAGATCGGGTCACCAGGGGTCGGCGACCGCACGATTGACGCACCGTTGTCCTCCCGCGGCGAGCCGACCCGCCAGAACGGTCCCATGAGGTTCGCCGTCGTCTCGCGCACCCCGCCCCCACCGTTGCTCTGCAGGCATACCAGCGACGACACGCCAAGCGAGCCCGCGATCAGCACGACCTCGTTATGCGACTCGCTGGTGAGCTGGCCGAGCCTGGCGATGATCCGCGCAATGTGCTGAAACTCCGCCTCGGTCAGGTGCGTCTCCCGGACGAACGCGTGCAGGTGCCTGACGGCCGCGGCGAGCAGTTCCCTCGTGCGAGGCTCCTTCGCGCGTTCCACCTCGGCCAGCACCGCCGCCGTCACGTCATCCGGGCCCGTAATCACGGCGGCTCCCTGCGCGATATTGCATCATCAGCTATTGACGAAGCCGCACCGTCCCTGTCCAGTACAGCGCCGCCTAGCCTCACACCAGTATCCACGCTCGATCGACGGCGCAGCCGCTGGTTTTCACGCAGCGGAACCGACGACGCGCGGATGCCCCTGCACCCGATCACCCCAGCGCGGCACAAGAGGGTGCGCTCGTAACATGGCCGGGTGATCGTCTGGCTGAACGGGACGTTTGGCTGCGGCAAGACCACCACGGCGGCCGAATTGCGCTGCCTGATTCCGTCCAGCCGCGTGTTCGACCCGGAAACGGTCGGCTACATGTTGCAGCCCAACCTCGCCGACCACCCGGTGACCGACTTCCAGCACTGGCCGCCCTGGCGCCGCCTGGTCGTAGCCACCGCCAGCGAACTGGCCCGGTTCACCGGGCAGCACCTGATCGCCCCGCAGACGCAGCAGTGGCGGCTGGCGCATCTGCCCGCCTACCAGCAGTCGCGTTCGTGGCTGATCCCCGAAGCCGACCTCGTGGTGGACACCGGAGGCCGAACCCCTGCCGAGGCCGCAGGACAGATCGCCGGCGTGCTGGGCAACCGATGAGCCCATAGGCCAGCGGCGCTCATCGGGCATGAGCGAGCGTCGCGGTCACGGTGTCGTGCTGCGGGCGCGGAGGGTGGCGGCGCCGTCGCCGTCGAGTTCGTCGCAGCAGGTCACGCGGCCGGTCATGGCCATGATCAGGGCCAGGGTGCTGCCGGACACCAACGGCCCGGAGCCGGTGGCGAAGGGACCGTCGCTGGCTTGCAGTCGTAGGCCGGCGATCCGCCCTTTGGCGAGGACGACGAGGTCAGAGCCCTGGTAGTAGTCGGCCAGCCGGGTGAGTGTGGTGATCGGGTAGTCGCGGTGGATGCCCAGCGGCCGGCGGATGTCCTCGGCGTGCACGATCGTTTCGCCAAGCATCGCCACGGTCGGCAGCGGTGGTTTGGTGGTGCTGGTAACGACGCAGCGGAACCGTGCGAGCGTCTCGGCCGGGGTGGCGCCGAGTTGCTCGGCCAGTCGCATGGCGACCTGTTTGTCGAAGTCGAACCGGCAGCGGATCACCCCGGCCAGCCACCGCACTGGGTTGAGGCTTGCTCCGGCGGTGAGGTGGGCCAGCACCTGGCGCACGGTGAACCCGGTACACAGCGACAGTGTCGCCCACTGCTGGCCGGTCAGGTCCGCGAGGTCAGCGGCCAGGGCGGCTCGCTCGGCGTGCACCAGCGACCAGATGCCGCTCGCGTGATGCAGGTCGGCTGTCGGTTCTGGTGTAGTCATTGTGGCGAATCTCCTGTGTCCGGGGCGCTCGGGCCCGCGCGGGCCAGTCGGGCTCATCAGCGGCCTCCTTGGTAAGCCAATGGTGGTTGCTCACCACTGAGACTGCGGTCGCCGGGGCAGAATCGTCGCTCGCGGGCGAGGTCTTTCGGAGCAGTTCGCGGAGGCGGCCGCAGACGGCGCCGAGCAGGCCGAGCTGGCGCGGGCCCGTGGCGGCGACGACGCCGCGCTCACCCGCCGCAGCGACCGCCCCCGGTGCCAGCCAGGATCGGCGCGAGGATGGAGCCGCCGCCCATGCCGTGGATCCCTCTGAGGTATTACCAGTTCATACCCGAAATCAGACCGCGGGCTGACGTCCTGGCCGCTGGTCAGCGCGACGCTGGGAGCACGAGAACCAGCACCGGGAGACCTTCGCGCTTGAGCGGGTGATCAACGTGGTAGTGCGGCTGACCATAGTGGCGTGGCCGGCGCTGGAAGCCGGGCTGCTGATCCGGGACCGGGTCCGCGGGAAGGGCAGCACCGCGCGGGACCAGGGAACACTCTGGATGAACATCATCATTACGGCGGCGGTTGTGGGGGCCGGGATGGTGACCGGCGTGTCCAAGAACGCCGACGGACGGCGGTTCTGGCCGGCCGGGCTGAGCGTCAGCCGGCATCCGGTAAGGCTGTGCGGATGGACCAGGGCTGCGCCCAGCCGTACGCAGGACGCAGACGGCCTGCGGTCAGAGCAAGCGAACGGACGGTCTTCGGTCTGCTGGTGTTGGCGTTCATCTGCGGACTGGGGCTGCTGGCCGCGCTCGTGCCCGTTGGTCACGGGTTCGTGCCGAAGGGCGGCGGCTGGTTCACCCCGGCGGTGGCCGGCGGCGCGTTCACGTTGCATCCGCTGCTCGTCGCCGTCCCGTGGGCGGCCTGCTTTGTCCTCGGGCTGCTCGACTGGCGTCGCCCGTGGCGCGTCGAGCACCTGGACGTGCTCGCGCTCGCTGGGTTCTTCCCTGTGGCGATGCTGCTCAGCGACGATCTCTCCCCGGCCGGCCTGTGGCTGGCAGCGGTCTGCCTCGGCTGGCTGTTCGCCCGCATGCTGGGAGCGACCTTCGGGGCATGGCGGATGCCGGAATTGCGCCCGTCGATCAGCTCCCGGTGGCTGGGCCTGGCGATACTGATCCTGCTGCTCGTCCGGATCGGAAGCGTCGCCGAGGGGAACATCCTGGATGTCGGGCAGGCGAGCTCGCTCGGCGCCTGGCGCCTCCTGCACGGTCTGCACCTCTACGGGGCCGGGTCCTGGCCGGGCCCCGCCGGGCTCCGGATCTACCGCCCAGACTCCTACGGCCCGTTCGCCTACTACGCGTACCTCCCGTTCGCGGTCACTTTCCCGCCGGCGCCAGCGCAGCTCGCGACGCTGCTGCCGGCCGTGTGCTTCGACGCGCTGACCCTCGCCGGACTACACACCCTCGGCCGGCGGCTCGGCGGGCGGCCACTCGCCCAAGCGTTCGTGTTTGCGTACCTGCTCTACCCGTTTCCCGACCTCTCGCTGATGGCGCAAACCAACGATGCGCTGATCGCCGCCCTCTGCGTATGGACAATCGTCGTGGCCACAGAGCGCCCGGTCGCTCGCGGGCTGCTCATGGCCGCCGCCGCCCTGACCAAATTCCTCCCCGCGCTGCTCGCACTGCAGTTCCTCGGCGTGAGACGGGGACGCCGGCGCTACGCCCTGGCGCTCGTGGTCTCGCTCGCCGCGATGCTCGCCTGGCCGCTCATCACCTCCGGGCCGGCCGAATTCCTCGACTCGACCCTGGGCTACCAGCTGATACAGCGCGGCGGCGGCGTGCAGTTCAGCATCTGGACCTACGTGCCGCACGTGGCAATCGCGGCCAGGCCGACACTCGCCGCCGCGCTAGTGCTGCTCGCGCTCTCACCCATGTTGCGTCCTCCCGTACAGGACGTGCGGGAGCACGCCGCGCTCGCCGCCGCGCTCCTCATCGGCGCGCAGCTACTCCTGGGCTACTGGTTCTACAGCTACCTCACCTGGTGCTACCCGCTCCTGATCATCGCGATCATCCAAGCCCGACCGGACCATGATGCGGCCGACACCTCAGCGCACGGTGCCGCAAGCGCCCGCCACGACCAGTCCCTGCATTCCCGTGCCGCGGGCCGCGCATAGCGCGCCTGATCCCTCCACCTGCCCGCCGCCACAACCTACCCAACCCATCTGCATCAACCCAGGAGCAAGCAGAGAATAATCGACAGGGACTGTCTAATCACCGATATCTTCGGGTTGACGCGTACCGCGAGACCTTTCCGCCCATCAGACACCAAGATTTTCTTAGTGCCGCTGCCCGCATTTGCTGCCAAGGAGCGGCTGCGCGGCCAAGCCCCTTGGACGTCATCGGCCGTAGCACGACATTCCGCTGTACACGGCCGTCTTCCACTCCCGGGCTGCTGGTATTCCGGGCATGGGCCACGATTGTGCCGCCTGGCCGGGCCACCTGGCAGGACGGGACTTCGGGAATTCACTGGGCGGTCCCGGCCTTGCATAGGTGGGTCTGCCGTGAGTCAGCGGGGATGAGCTGGCGGGCCTGGCGCTCGCGCTGACCGTGTTGCCGGCGGGTCCTGTCCGGGTCAATCTGTTCCTGAGCAAAGGGGGCCTTCGTGACCGAAGCCCATGCCGATCTGTCCGGGCAGGATCAGCGCGGCCGCGGCCAGCAGGCCAGGGACGGCGGCGGGGATCTGGGTCAGCGCGGGAACAAGTGGTGGACGCTGGCCGCGGTGTGCCTGGGCACGTTCATGCTGCTGCTGGACATCACGATCGTGAATGTCGCCTTGCCTGATATCCAGAAGGCGCTGCACTCAAGCTTCTCCGACCTGCAGTGGATCGTTGACGCCTACGCGCTGACGCTGGCGGCGTTCCTGCTGACCGCGGGCAGCCTGGCGGACATGTACGGCCGCCGCCTGCTGTGGCTGATCGGGCTGGTGGTGTTCACCGGCGCGTCGGCGCTGTGCGGCTTTGCGGTCAGCACGCTGATGCTCCAGCTATCTCGCGCCGTGCAGGGAGTCGGCGGGGCGATCATGTTCGCGGTATCGCTGGCGCTGCTGGCTGATGCCTTCCGCGGCAAGGACCGCGGCACCGCGTTCGGGGTCTGGGGGGCGGTAACCGGGCTGGCGGTCGCTGTCGGCCCGCTGGCCGGCGGCATACTGACCTCCGGCCTGTCCTGGCGGTGGATCTTCTTCGTGAACGTGCCGATCGGGATCGCGGCCGTCATTATCACGATGAGAATGGTGGCCGAGTCGCGCGCGCCGCAGGCCAGCGGGCCCGACTGGCCAGGCTTCGTGCTTTTTTCGGTGGCGCTGTCGAGCCTGGTCTACGGCCTGATCGAATCGAACCAGCGGTCGTTCACCGACGGCCTGGTGCTCGGCTGTTTCGCCGCGGCGGCAGTGCTGCTGGTTGCCTTCGTCGTCGTGGAGCGGAGACGGGCGCACCCGATGTTCGACCTGACGCTGTTCAGGCTGCCAACCTTCAGCGGCGGGTCGGTCGCGGCGTTCGGGCTCAGCGCCTCGATCTTCTCGATGATTCTCTATCTCGTGTTGTACCTGCAGGACATTCTGGGCTACTCCCCGCTGGCCACCGGCGTGCGGGTGATGTTCCTGTCCGGAGGCATCCTGGTGGCCGCCACGGTGTCCGGCAGGCTTTCCTCGCGCGTGCCGGTCCGGCTGCTGATCGGGCCCGGCCTGATCATGGTCGGCGTGGGCCTGCTGCTCATGCGCGGGCTCGACGCGGGCTCGTCCTGGACCCACCTCATCCCCGGAATGATCGTGAGCGGCCTCGGAGTCGGCCTGGTGAACCCGCCGCTGGCCTCCACCGCTGTCGGCGTGGTGCCGCCGCAGCAGGCCGGCATGGCCTCGGGCATCAACTCCACCTTCCGCCAGGTCGGGATCGCCACCGGCATCGCCTTGCTGGGGACGCTGTTCTCCAACAACGTGCGGGACCAGGTACTGGCCCGGGTGGCCGCGGTGCCCGGGCTATCCGGCCGGGGCCCGCAGATCGCCACCGCAGTACAGTCCGGGGAGATCGCCCACGTGATCGGCAAGCTACCCGGCCACGCCAGGCAGGCCGTGGGAGCAATCACCCGGGCCGCCTTCACCACCGGCCTGAACCGCATCCTGCTGGTCGCGGCAATAATCGCGCTGGTGTCGGGCGTGGTCTCCCTGGCCGCCATCCGCAGCAAGGACTTCGCCCAGCAGGGCGCCGGCTCCGCGGGTCGTACAACCGCAGGGCAAGCAGCGACCCCGCCTGAGCAGGCATGAGCATTTCCTCGCAGGCAGGCCAGTGATCCCCGCGCGCCACCGCTCGTGGGCGCACAGATAGCCCGTTCGGGCGTGCCCAGGACCGCACGTTCGATCCGTGCTCACCTACCGTGGGCGGTGCTCAGTGCCCCGCCCGGGAGTGATGAACAGGACTGAGCCGAGCTCGTGGACATCCGCCGTATGCCAGACCCCACGAGGATTGATCACAGCCTGGCCCGCATGCAGCTCGATTCGGTGTTGCTCGCCATCAACCTTTTGGATGAGGGTCTGATGACCGGAGAGCGCAACGACCACCTCGTCGCCTGCAGGAAGCTGCGTCCCACCCCGACCCGCGTACCACGATGCGGTCGTGCCCGTGGCAGTCTCGACCGGCATGCCACCTACATCGTCGCCGCCTACCTCGCCGGAGCCGCCCGGTAAGCACCTGACTGCCCACAAGCAGTGCTCCGCCTGGCCGGATGCGGCGGCCAGGCGGAGCCCAGGCAGCGGGCTCCCCCGACGCCGTAACCGATCGTGACCCGAATTACGATCACGAACCGCTATGAGCGGTGTGGGTCTGACGGCTTGGTTCCTCGCGATACGGATCTGGATGATCTGCGCGGGCAGCCGGTGGAGCAGCTCGGCGGGGTCGGCCACTAGCGGATGCTGCCGCCCGTGCCGCCCGGTCCCGGGGCGGGATGCCGGCCGCGCCCCGTCACTGGTCTCCACGAAGGTGACCTTGGCCAGCGGGCTGTGCTCCCACCCACTCATCGAGGACGGCCTCCGGCCCCGGGGCCGTCCGGGCCGTGGCGGCGGTTGAACTCCTCGACGAAGACGGCGAGGATGCGCCGGCGCTCCACCGGGTCGACGATGACCGTGGCCATCGGCGGCAGGTCGGCGACGAGGCCGCGCTTGAGGTGGAAGGTGAACTGCGGCCGGGGGGCGAGGTTGGCCAGCCAGTTGCGGGTCTTGGGCCCGGGGATCCCGCTCAGGTAGATGTCGTCGCCCAGCCGGTAGAAGGCGATCTCGATCCGCCGCGGCTCGCCGGAACGTCGGCCCGCGGTGGCGATATCGATCGTGCGGTCCTCGATCGTCGAGGAGGCATGGATCTGGCGTACGTCCTCCCTCAAGGGACGTCGCCCCCCGCACCGGCATGCGCCGTCATCGATCTCCCCCGCGCCGATCTCCGCGCTGGGCCAGTGGCGGGAGTGCTGTTGGTGGACATGGACTCATCCTCTCCTTCGCAGGTCACGTTGCATTGCCGGTCGGCGACGCGCCACGCGCTGAGGCGCGGGAGCAGCGGTCACGGTAGGCGATCATCACGGGCGCCGTGGCACTAAAGCCCGGTGCCTACCGGCCGGACCTGGCGCCGGGGACCGTGTCCAGGGTGATTCCCGTCGCATCGTCGTAGGGGCCGCCCCGGGCATCGGGTTAGCTGTCCGAAGCTAGCCACCCTCTCCCCTGACTCGCCGAGGCCCAAGGCCGTGCGTCGAGGCGGTCGAAGATCTCGATCGCGGCCTGGAGCTGGACGCGCGCGTCGCGGCGCCGTCGGGCCCGGCGCAGCCGCTCGCCGTAGCACAGCAGGGTGCGGGCGTGCTGGAAGGCGTGCGCCGGCCGTTCCTGGAGGCTGATCGCTTTCTGGAAATGAGCGTCGTAGGCCCGGCCGCCGGCACCGGAAAATCGCGACATCCGATGCCTGGTATGCGCCAGGGCCGACGGGGCGGGCCGTACGGCGGCGCACCGGAGCGCGCATCCCGATCCCCGCTGAGCGCCGCAGGCCCTCGATGGACGTTGTAAGCCTTTCCGCTCGCCGGGCGGGCGAGGTTGCCGAGTAGGCGGCCCTTTCTTTCGCCTGCAGGGGCCGGGCGGCTGGCCTGTTAGATGCAGGAGCCGCTGGCGTGCAGGCAGTCGCCTGGCTGGTCGGCCGCAAGGCGGGTGAGCAGGTCGCGCAGCAGGTGTTGCTCTTGGGGGCTGAATGTCTTGAGCAGTTCGGCTTCGGCGTGGTCGCGGGCACGGGTCACGCGGGCCTGGACGCGCCGGCCGGCTGTGGTCACTTCGGGGATGCGGGCTCGGCGATCGTGCGGGTCGAGGCCGCGGATGATCAGCCCGGCCGTTTCCAGCCTGTCCAGCAGGGAGGTCAGGGTGGTCTTGTCCAGCCCCAGCGCGTGACCGAGCGCCAGCTGGGTCCGGCCCGGCCCGGCGATCAGTGCGGACAGCACGATCCAGTCGCGCACGCCGGCGAGTCCTTGCGCCGTGGCTACCTGGTCGAGGGCGGCGCGCATCCGCTGGGCGGCGCGGTGCAGCAGCCAGGTCAGGTCGGCGGGCTGGGTGGTCGTGCCGGCCTGGGCGGGCGGCTCGGCGTGCATGCTCTAAGGGTACCTGCGCTTTCAATATTTTCTTGGACCGGATATTCTCATCTCGGATCAAGAGTTGCTGGCGGGCCCGATCCGGGTGCCCGGGCGGCTGTGCTGCGCCGGTAAAGGAGTGCGGGAGTCTTGGTGGAACTGGGCATCCTGTCTCTAGGTGACCTGCAGCGTGACCACCGCACCGGCCGGCGGCACCGGCCAGTGGACCGGATGGCGGAGATCCTGGGCTACGCCGTGCTGGCCGACCAGCTGGGCCTGGAGGTGTTCGCGGTCGGCGAGCATCACAGCGAGCAGTTCTTCACCTCCTCCCCGGCGGTAGTGCTGGCCGCCGCCGCCGCGGGGACGGCCCGGATCCGGCTGACCAGCGCGACGACACTGCTGGGGGTCGCTGACCCGGTCCGGGTGTATGAGGACTTCGCCAGCCTGGACGTGATCAGCCGGGGGCGGGCCGAGGTGATCGTCGGCCGCAGCGCGTTTGCTGAGCCGTTCGCGCTGTTCGGCTACGACACCGCTGACTATGACGCGCTGTTCGCCGAAAAGCTCGGCCTGCTGCTGGACATCCGCGCCGCGCAGGCCGTGACCTGGTCGGGCCGGTTCCGCCCGCCGCTAGACGCCGCCACGGTGGTGCCCCGGGCGGTGCAGGATCGGCTGCCGGTCTGGGTTGGCGTCGGCGGGTCGCCCGACAGCGCCGAACGCGCCGGGCGGCTGGGTCTGCCGATGGTGCTGGGCTACATCGGCGGCACGCTGGCACACCTGCGGCCGCTAGTGGACGCTTACCGCAAGGCCGGGGACAAGGCCGGGCATCCCGGCGCGCTCAAGGCCGCGATCTCGACGCACTTTCACGCCGGCGCCGACCCGGCCAAGGCGCGCGCGGTATACCCCTACTACCACGAGTACCTGCGCCCCAAAAGGCCCGGCGGACGCGGCTTCGTGGTGAGCCAGCCCGCGTTCGACGCCGGCACCAGCCGCCAGGGCGCCATCATGATCGGATCGGCCGGCGAGATCACCGACAAGCTCCTCGACGCCGTCAAGACCCTCAGCCTCGACCGCGTCTTCGCCCAGGTCGACTGGGGCGGCCTGCCGTCCGGCCTGGTCGAGGAATCCATCGCCCGCTACGCCACCGACATCGCGCCCGCCCTGCGCGCCGCCTGACGCACAAAGCTGGCATCGGCCATGACTTTGACACGAAGGGGAAAACGACATGCGTGATGTGATGCTGCTCGGCACCAGGCTTGTGCTCGGCTCCTACCTGGCCGTGCACGGGGCGCAGAAGCTGTTCGGGGCTTTCGGCGGCCCAGGACTAGAACGTGCCGGGGCCGGGTTCGAGCGGATCGGGCTGACCCCTGGCAAGCCGATGGCCGCACTTGCCGGCGCCACCGAGCTCGGCGGGGGCCTGCTGACCGTTGCCGGCGTCGCCGACCCGGCTGGCCCGCTGGCGATCATAGGTGCCATGACGGTGGCGTCCGCAACCCACCGCGCCAGCGGGCCGCTCGCGGCCAACCGCGGATTCGAGCTGCCGCTGACCAACCTGGCCGCCGCCGCCGCGCTGGCTGCGGCCGGACCAGGCCGGTTCCGGATCGGCCCGCCGCTCGCCGGCGCCTGACCACGGCGGCCGTGGCAGGCGGCGCGGTGCTGGCCGCAGCCTCGCTCGCCAAGATGCTCACCGCAGCCCGCGACAGCGCCGGCGCAGCCCAGCCAGCCCCCCCGCGGAATCCGCGCCTGACGCTGCCCCGGACACCGCACCGGATGCCAACACCCAACCCCACGCCACCCAACCCTGACGAGCGCGCACGGATGCGGCCGCTTAGCTCTGGCCTGAGGTAGCGGGCGCTCAGCTTCTTTCAGCACGAAGATGTGGCCAGCGGGGGAAAGCACGGCCATGGTCCTCGCCGCGTACCGAGCAGCGCGGCCGGGGCCGCACTTCACCGAACTGCATGCGAGCGACATATACGCGGTGGCCGCTGGGGACCTCGTATCGTGCGCTCACGAACTGGCCCCGTCTCACCGGCAACGTCGCCCGGGGTCCACCACGACGCGTCCACCTCAGGCAGCCGTCTGCTGTACGGCGGACACGCGATCGGGTTGGCGCTAGACCAGGCCGTCCGGTATTTGCCGAATCTCCGCACCGCGGCGGGGTGGCTGGCCAGCTACGACCGCCTGGCTCCGGTCCGCGAGGACGGCACGCTGACGACATGTTGTCCGCGGAGCAGACGGAGCTGTTGGCATCCTGCGGGGACTTGCTCGCCTGCCCTCCCTGCTCTGCTCGCGCCGGGACGGGGCGAGCCGGTCGATGTCCCCGGCTGGCGCTTTGTCGTCGCACTGGCCTAGGCCCGCCACCCGGTCGCCGACAGCCATCAGGGCTCGCGCTAGCCGCTGGCTGCCCGGGTGAATCGGGCGGTTATGGAGCCGGTCGCCTGCATGGATGAGATCCGCATGGGGCTCCAGGTCATGCCGAACCGGCTGCGGTCGACGGTGAGATCGGCGCGCAGGGTGATTGTGTCGGGCCGGGCCTCGGTGATATCTGCGGTGAAGCTGACCGGCTC
Organism: uncultured Actinomycetota bacterium; assembly: GCA_963834695.1. Classification (GTDB taxonomy): domain Bacteria; phylum Actinomycetota; class Actinomycetes; order Streptosporangiales; family Streptosporangiaceae; genus JASHPR01. Next base: position 3,494 of record CAWIDQ010000036.1, on the reverse strand, counting down.
CCGGTGATCGGCTGCCTCCAGCGTGCCCTCGGCGGCCAGCCGCCCGTCGCTGGTGAGTGACGCCCGGCTCACCGAAAGCACGACCCGGGGATGCTTCTCGACCGCGAAGAAGTCATCCGACCGCAGGTGTTTGTCCCGCTGCTTGTTCCTGGTGTTCAGGGATGTGGCATCAATGACGATCTGCCCGGTCACTGTGCCGTCGGGTGACACGGTGCCCTCACCTTCGACCCGCTCGAACCTGCCCCGCACGGTGATCGTGCTCCAGAAGTGCCTGACCCCGAACTCCACATGAGATGCCTGCGGATCGAGTTTCCACTGCCCGACAAGCGCGCCGTCTCGCGCTAGTTCTTTGATCCCGCTACCGGGCCCCGCGGCCCCGCCTGCCTCGCTAGTCATCCGTCTCCCTCTCAGCCAGCAGCGTCACGCCACCGGGTCAGTTCTCACCGTGTTCTGCCTGGCCGGGCAACTCAGCCGGCAGGAGCAGTCACTTGTGGCACCGGCCGCCGCCCGCCGCCGGTGATCACGCCATAAAGATGGGTGACCTGGACACGTACGACCAGCCGGCTGTTGGCGATCATCTCCCCGCAGAAGGCGCCGGGCTCCTGTTCGCCGTAGAAGGCCGAATGCACTGCCAGCAGCTCACGGCAGGCATCGTCATCGGGGACGGAGGCCACCGCGGACACCGTGACCGTTCCCTCCGCCACGGCGTACTGCCAGAAGTCACCCCCGCTGACGTGCAGCGCAGCCCGCGGATCGCGGGCTAGGTTACGCGCTTTCACCCGTCTCGCAGTGGTGGAGATCCGGATCACTCGGCTGGCGGCATCGGCCAGGTAAAGGACGTTAGAAAGCTGCGGGCGGCCGTCCCGCGCGACGGTGGCAAGCACACCCTGCCGCCCGCCCGCTACCAGCCGCCACAGATCGTCTTCGCTCGCCAACACCCGTCCTTCCTCGCCGGCCGCGGCGGCCTGCCCGGTGCCGGCCGGACGTATGCCGCCTAGCCTGCCTCAATAACGGGCCGTTTCCGTGCAGGACCCGAGTCAGCCGGCCGGACGGCCGCGGTCGACATCGATATCTGCACCCAGCCAAACCCTAGCCATCGGCGCGCGGCCACTACGCGGTGCGTCCGTGCCGACGGCATCGCCTGCCCTGGCACTCGGTCGCGCCCTCGGCCCGGACGAGTGCCGCGACCTGCCGCACAGCAGCGGATTCAATGAGCGCATGATCATGCGGTCGTTCGCATGATCACTTGCCAGCTTGAGGCGGATTCACTGGCAGCATGACGACCTCCACTCGGCCCTCGTCGTGCCGGTCAGGGAGCATGGAACAACGTGATACACGGGTGATCATTGCCACTTTTCGTCCTGGCAGCCGAGTAATGATCACCCGTGTATCAGCGCGTTTTACGGCCCGGAGTGCCTGGTGCAGAATTGGCAGTTCTGTTCCGCTCCGCGGCTTCGAGCTCGTCATCGACGGGCAGCGCGTATTCGGCAACTGGCCGTAAGAAGCGGGATCGCGCCACCTCGCATTGGCACGGTGTTCGTGGCCAGTGGAACACAGGTTCGAGCGACAGGATGGCGGGTCGATCCGGCGGGCTGGTGGGAGCCAACGTGCGCAGACGCTGAGCCACACCGGCCGACATGGGGCGACAGTAACCGGCTACCAGAATGGCTTCCACCAATAGATAACATATTCGAAAAATGGTCGGGATGGCGGGATTCGAACCCGCGACCTCCTGCTCCCAAATTAGCTCCGCCCAGTGGCCTGACGTAGCCCTGTGTCGCCTGACGTGGCGTTCACCTGGGGTGATCGTGGCTGGACGTCGCTCAGCGTCGCCTGACGACGGTGCACGTTGGCTCCCACTTTGGCTCCCACTCAGCACCGCCCCAGGAATCCGACTCCTGCCTGTTGAACAGAACTTCGAATTTCACGGACGAGATCAAGATACTCCGGTGAACGGCTGAGCGAGACGCATCGATTTCGGCCTAGGGCTTCCACAGCGGCGGTTCGGTCACCCTGGTGGTATTTGGCCGCGAAGGCTGGCACGTCGGTGTACTTGAACATGGGGACGCCCCCTCGGGCTGGCTCCGCACCGGCGATAACGATCCGCGCGTTGGGGCTCAGCAGGTTGGCGCGGAGCAAACCGACAGTCAGTTGATGATGGCCGATCAGCGGGGCCTGAGAAGCCTCGACGCCCGCCGCAGTGATCACGCGCGCCTTGCTAGGGACCATCCCGGCATTGAGCAGTAGGAAATCGATCGGCCGACCTCGCTTGACGAGCTCGGCGAGGGCGGACTGAACGCTGGCCGGCGTGTTCAAATCCAGCTCCAGCGGCGTGAAGACCTGTCTTTTGGTCTCAGCCGCGAGCTGAGCGGCCGTTTCCTGGACCCGAGCCAGGCTGCGCCCGGTTACGATGATCTCGCGCCAGCCCTCTCCGGCAAGAGTGCGGGCTGCCGCATAACCGAGCCCGGAGGTGGCGCCGGTGACGAGCGCGATCGAATGTTCCATGGGCGTCTCCGTGGTGAAGGGGGAAGGTCGAGTCGTGAGGCCCCGCGAGGCCAGGGCCGGCTTGCTAATTTCGAACTATTTGGTTATATATTGGCGCAATCAAAGATGCATTGCAAGGAGTTTTTAACTGAATGGTTCAGAATGCCGCTAAGCCGCGTGGACGGCCGCGCAGCTTCGACGAGACGGACGCGCTGGAAAGGGCGACCCAAGTGTACTGGTCGAAAGGCTACGACGGCGTGACGATCGACGATCTAGTCGCCGGGATGGGTGTGGGCCGGCCGAGCCTGTATGCCATCTTCGGCGACAAGCGGACGTTGTTCTTGCGCGTCCTCAAGGATTATGCGGAGAAGAAAGGCGCTCTCGCCGCGAAGGCGCTGCTGTCGCCGCAGACGCTTCGCGACTCGCTCGCCGGCTTCCTGAAGCACGCCGTCGAGACTGCGACCGAGAGAGGACGCGCGCGGGGATGCCTTCTCGTGTGCGTCGCGCCGCTTGTGGACGACCCTGAGGTCCGGCGGTTCCTGCAAAACGCGGCCGCCGGCGCGGCAGCGCTGGTGGAAGGTCGGTTCCGGGACGCGATCAGCGCGGGCGAAATCCCGTCCGACTTTCCCGCAGCCGTGCGCGCGAGCCAGCTCCTTGACTTTGTTCGTGGCCTGACCATGCGTGCGCAGATTGGCGCGCCGCGCAAGACGCTCCTCAGAGATGCCGAGGAAGCGGCCGACTTGGTGCTCCTGTCGCGGCGTGGAAATGCGGAGCCAGAACGTTGATGCTGGATGCCTGAAGGTTGGAGCAAGCAACTTTCGCTGGCGCTGCCACTCGGCTTCCTCGACCAGGAACAGGCCCGCGCCACCAAGCGGAATGGCGCCCCGGCGTACCGGTGACGGTCGCCGATAGTTCACCGCGAAGCTGATGAAGCGCAAGGTGCGTCCCAAGCCACGCGCAGCAACCAAGGCAGGGATTCCTGGTCAGTAGGCCACTTTGAACGTCGGGCT
>CAWIDQ010000035.1:0-128678 GCA_963834695.1 uncultured Actinomycetota bacterium | reverse complement strand
CCATCGTCGGCCACCTCACTATCGTTCGGCTCGGTCTCAGTCAAGAGCCCGGGCGACAGGCCTGTCAAAAGGGACTTAACGGTAAGGCCCGCCTGGTGGCCGTGACGCCATCATCACTCCCCGGTCCGCAGATTACCGGCCCGGGAACCCCGGGGGGAAAAGGACGTAAAAGCCAGGCCCCGCGGCTAGACACAGGTCCGGCGAAATCAGTATGGTTCCGGCCGTCACACGGGAGGTGATGGCACGACACGAAAAATGTCCAGGCCCGGGGCTGGGCGCGCACCGGCCGGCCGCGTCGTCGATCGACGTCGGCACGACCCGGGTCGCTGGCCAACTTCGTGTCCTGTGGCACCTCCGGGTATTCGACGACGACATTGAACGTCGGCTGCGCGACCACGCACGTGATTCCGGACGCGGCCGATTAACCAGCTGTCCGCGCGGTCGCGGGAGGCCCCGCCGGGCTCCGGCTCGTGCGGCGGCTCGTAGCAGACGTACCGGCACCCGGGCGCGCGGCAGGCGATGGTCCGGTGGCCGCTGCCGCGCGGCTGGGCCACGCGGGCCGGCCCGCACTGGCACGGCAGCCAGGAGACGATCACCCTGCCGGGCCCCCAGGGATGCCCGTTCCCGCAGTACTTCGGGTAGGTCCACCACTCCGGCAGAGACGCGTCGCTCATCCAGATACTAGAACATAAATTCGATAACCTTGCTAGCCCTTCGCCCGACTTCGCCGGGGCGCGGACCAGGGCCGCTACCTGGAATCCCGGAGGTGCAGACCGCGTCGTGCAGGCCTGGTGGTACTTGCCTGAAGGTGCGATTTGAGGACTGCCGACGCGCTGTGCGCGTGGGTACGCTGTCCGCTACGAGAACCAGGGAGGGCCGCGATGCCGCTGTGCCCGGCCGGCCGACGAGTCAGCGGCCGGCGACTACTGCGACGCGTGCGGGCGGCGGATGGGCGTGCCCGGCGGCGCCCGCGGCGCCCGCGGCGCCCGCGGCCGGCGGCCAGCCCACGTGGAACGAGCCCGCGCCCTCCTGCCCGGTCTGCCACACGCCCAGGTCGGGGCGGTTCTGCGAGGTCTGCCGATTCGACTTCGCCGCCGGGGCGTCGACGACGGCGGCGCCGGAGGGGCCGCCCGGCGGCGATACCGCGACACCCGGCCCGGCCTGGTCCGCGGTGGTCACCGCCGACCGGGCTTACTTCGACCGGGTGACCGCCTCCGGCGGGCCCGCGGCCGAGATCCCGTTCCCGGATCACTGCCCGGAGCGCCGGTTCGCGCTGGGGCGGCCCCGCGCCGGGGAGGAGAAGCTGATCGGCCGGTATAGCGCGTCCCGGGGCATCAATCCGGAAATCGACCTGACCGGCCCGCCGGCCGACCCGGGCATCTCCCGCATGCACGCGGTGCTGATCGGGCGGCCGGAGAGCGGCTGGGCCGTAGTGGATCCCGGGTCGGAAAACGGGACGCTGGTCAACGACAAGGAGATCACCACCGGGGTGGAGGTCCCGCTGCGCGACGGGGACCGCATCAGCATCGGCGCCTGGACCGTGATCACCATCCGCCGCCAGTGACGGCTCGCGCGCGGCGTCCCCCGGCGGGCGCGGAAGCGCGGGTTGATGCCGCGGGCCCGCGCGCACGGGCTAAGGTGCCATCGTGGATCAGGAGCAGCGACGCCAGTTCGTGCGCGATCACAGGATCTGCATCTTCGGGTACAACCGCAAAGAGCACGGCCCGGCCATGACCGTCGTCTACTACGTGATGGACGGTGACGACCTGCTGATCTCCACCATGGCCGGCCGGAACAAGCCCAGGGCGGTGGACCGCGACGGCCGGGTCAGCCTGTGCATCCTCGACGAGCAGTGGCCGCTCAGCTACCTCCAGGTCTACGGCACCGCCGTGGTGTCCCGCGATCGCGACCTGGCCGCGGCCGTCCTCACCCGGGTGATCGGCATCATGGCGGGCGAGGAGGTGCCGGAGAGCCGACGCCCGCAGATCGGGCAGATGGCGGACGACGAGCAACGGGTGGTGATCAGGGTCACGCCCTACGCGACGTTCGAGACCCCGCCGCGCCACGTCCACCAGATGAGTGACCTTGACACGCTCACGCACTACACCAGCACGTCCATGCCCTGGTAGACCGGGCCAGGCGGGGCGAGACGGGAGAATGCCGATGGCGACCACCGCTGACCTGCTGACCGACGCGTTCGGCCGGGTCCGGGACGTCGTGCACTGGGCGGTCGACGGGCTGACGCCCGGGCAGCTGGCGTTCCGGCCGGACAGCGGGTCTAACTCGATCGCCTGGCTGGTCTGGCACCTGACCCGGATCCAGGACGACCACATCGCCGACGTCGCCGGCACCGGCCAGGTCTGGACGTCGACCCGCGACGGGGTCAGCTGGGCGGACCGGTTCGGGCTGCCGTTCGCGGCCTCGGCCACCGGGTACGGGCACGGCACGGAGGCGGTCGCCGCGGTCCAGGTCCAGTCCGGGGAGATGCTGACCGCGTACTACGACGCGGTGCACGAGCAGACGATCAGGTACGTCCGGGGGCTGTCCGACGCCGACCTCGACCGCATCGTGGACAAGGCCTGGGATCCGCCGGTCACCCTCGCGGTCCGCCTGGTGAGCGTGATCTCCGACGACCTGCAGCACGCCGGGCAGGCCGCCTACCTGCGCGGCCTCATCGAGCGCGGCTAACCCCACAGCGATTCGAGCGCCGCGTCGACCGTCGACGCGAGCTGCGTCATGCGGGGCACCACGGGCTCGCGCGGGCCGGCGTCCACGATCTCGCACCGGGCCCGCGCCGCCGCGTCCAGGAACCGGCTCAGCTGGGCGTAGCCGTGCCGGTCGTCGCGGCCGTTGCGGTGGTAGTGCAGCCGCAGCGGGGCGTACAGGTAGAGCTCGTCGCGGGCCCTGGTCACCGCGACGTAGAACAGCCGCCGCTCCTCGGCCAGGCCCTCGGCGGTGGTCAGCGCCATGTCGCTGGGCACCGCGCCGTCGACCAGGTGCGGCAGGTGCACCACCGGCCACTCCAGCCCCTTGGCGGAATGCACGGTGGAGATGATCACGAAGTCGTCGTCCAGCCGGGGCCGCCCGGCCAGATCGGAGGCGGAGACCGGCGGATCCAGCGCCAGCTCGACCAGGGCCTCGTGCAGCGAGGGCCGGCTGGCCGCCGCGTCGGCCAGCCGTTCCAGGTCGGCCAGGCGGACCCCGGCGTCCGGGTAGCGGGCCCGCAGCGGGGCGGCCAACGCGGCCAGGATGGCTCCGGCCCGGTCCGCGACGCGGTCCAGGTCCGCCGCGGCGACCAGGGCGGACAGCGTGGCGGCGACCGCGGCCCGGTGCCGGGACGGGGCCACGTCCACCGCGCAGGCGCAGCGTTGCAGAGGACCGGGATCGGCGAGCCGCAGGGCCTCGATCATCCGGCGGGCGTGCGCCGGCCCGATGCCCTCGTGCAGCCGCAGCAGCCGGAACCAGGCGATGTCGTCCGCCGGGTTGGCCACCACCCGCGCCGCGGCCAGGAAGTCCTTGACGTGGGCAGCCTCGGTGAACCGCAGCCCGCCGAACTTCACGAACGGGATCCCCCGCGCGGTCAGCTCCACCTCGAGGACGTCGCTGTGGTGCGCGGCCCGGACCAGCACGGCCTGCTCCTGCAGCGCCCGGCCTGCCTCGTGCGCCTCGAGCACCCGCGCGGCGATCTCGCGCGCCTGTGTCGCCTCGTCGTGGCAGCGCACCAGCTGCGGGGCCTGGCCCGGCGCCGCGCAGCCCGGTCAGCTCGAGCTCCAGGCCCTCGGACTGCGGCCGGACCGTGTTGGCTAGCCGCAGCACCGAGTCCCGGGACCGGTAGTTACGGACCAGGCGGATCACCGCCAGGCCCGGGTAAGCGCCGGCCAGCGCCCGCAGGTGCTCCGGGTCGGCGCCGCGGAACCCGTACACGGCCTGGGCGTCGTCGCCGACGCAGGTCAGGCCGGTCCCGTCCGGCCGCAGCAGCCGCACGATCTCCGCCTGCACCGCGTTGACGTCCTGGTACTCGTCGACCAGCACGGCGTCGAACAGGCCGCGCAGGGCCGGCCCGGCCGCCGGGTCGGCCAGCGCGGCCCGCCACAGCAGCAGCAGGTCGTCGAAGTCGACCAGCGCGTGGCAGCGCTTGTGCGCCACGTAGGCCCGGAACAGGCCGGCCAGCTGCCCGGTGTAGTCGCGGCACCAGGGGAAGCCGCTGGCCACCACGTCCGCGATCGTGGTCTGGGTGTTCACGCAGCGGGTGTAGATGTCGGCGCACACCGCGGCCCGGGGGGCCCGCCGCTGGGTGCCCACCAGGCCGTGATCGGCGCGCAGCACGTCCAGCACGTCCGTCATGTCGGCCGGGTCGATCACGCTGAACGCGGGCGGCAGTGAGAACGACTCCGCGTGCTCCCGGATGATCCGGTGCGCGATCGCGTGGAAGGTGCCGCCGCAGATCCGCTCGTCCGCGCTCCCGGGCCGGCCCGCCGCCTGCGGCGCGCCCGATGCCCCCGCCTCCTCGGCCAGCGCTGCCTCCCGGGCCTGTGCCTCTTCCCGGGCCAGCACCGACGCCACGCGGGCGAGCATGTCGTCGGCGGCCCGGCGGGTGAACGTCAGCAGCAGGATCCGGCTGGCCGGGATGCCCTGCGCCCGGAGCCAGGCGGCCCGGGACACCAGCGTCCGGGTCTTGCCCGTTCCGGCGCCCGCCAGCACCAGCAGCGGGCCGCCGGCGTGCGTCACGGCCCGGCGCTGCTCGTCGTTCAGTTCGCCACCCGCGCCCGCTTCGAACATGCACACGAATGTAGCCAGCCCGGATCGGGCAGGCCAGTCTCCGCGCCGGCCCGCGCCGTAGTCCCGGGCGCTATGCTGCGTGGGTGGGGCCGATTGATCCGCAGGCCGCCGTGGCTAATACCCGCGCCGGCCACATGCCGATCGGCTTCATCGTCGGCGTCGCGGCCTGCAGCCTCATCGCCCTCGGCGCGCTCGCCGTGGTCGCCGCGGGCGGGGCCCTGCCCGCCGGCATCGGGTTAACGCTGGCCCTGCTCCCCATCCCCGCCCTGCTCGCCGGGGTGCTCTACCTGGACCGGCTGGAACCCGAGCCGCGGAGCAGCCTGGTGTTCGTGTTCTTGTGGGGAGCGGGCTCCGCCGCGCTGATCGGGCTGATCGGCACCGCCGCGGGCAGCCACCTGATCACCACGCCGCAGCTGCGGCCGGGCGGGTTCGCCGCCGCGTCCCCCGCGGCCGTCGTCGGCGTGGCCGCGCTCGAGGAGACGCTCATGGGCGTCGTCCTGGTCGGGCTGCTGCTGCTGCGCCCGCAGGAGATCGACGGCGTCAGCGACGGCGTGGTCTACGGCAGCATGGTCGGCCTCGGCTTCGCGCTGATCGACAACATCTACTACTACACGCAGGCCTCGCACTACGGCTTCAGCGGCGTCGCCACCACGTTCATCCTGCGCGGCGTGGTCTCCCCGGTGTGCCAGGCCCTGTTCGCCTCGCTGATCGGCGCGGGCGTGGCCTACGCGGCTTTGACCAGCCTGCGCCGGGGCCTGTGGGCGGTCGTCGCCGGCTGGCTCGCCGCGGTCGCGCTGCACGCGCTGTGGAACGCCTCGCTTTCCGCGGGCGTGGCCAGGCTCGCCCTCACCTACGCGATCCTGGCCGCCGTCCTCGTCATCCTGCTCGCCGCCGTGATCATGGACCGGCGGCGCATCATCACGCTCATCCGCCGCTACCTGCCCGGGTACGAGCCGACCGGGATCGTCACCGAGTCCGACATCTCGATGCTGAGCAGCCTGCACGCCCGCCGCATGGCCCGGCAGTGGGCGCGGCTGCACTGCGGGCTGGGCGGCCTGCGGGACATGAGCGAGTTCCAGCTCTCCGCCACCGAGCTGGCGCTGCTGCACCGGCGCTCCGACCGCGCCCTGGTGGACACCGACGCGTTCGTCGTGCGGCGCGACGGGCTGCTCGGCGGGATGCGGTCCGCGACGTCGGCCTTCCTCAGTCGCCTCAACGGTCCGCTGCGCCCGCCCTGGGCCGGCTACGGCCAGTCCTGCTTCCAGCCAACACCCCGGGGACGACGGCCGGATCAGCCGCCCGCCCGGCGGGACCGGCTGGACTCGTGAGCGTTCCCAGGTGCCGCTCAGCATTCTCCCGGCGTTAACCCCGCGTTCTTTGACCCCGCGGCCGGCGCGCCGGGACTACCCTCGTCGGCGTGGACGAGCTGTCACCGGCCAACGCCCTGCTCGGTGACCCAGAGGCGCTGCGCCGCCGACTGGCCCGCGACGGGTACCTGTTCTTCCGGGGGCTGCTGCCCGCCGCCGAGACCCGCGCGGCCGCGGACGACGTGCGCGCCGCGCTGCGCCGGGGCGGGTGGATCGACGACCGCGGCCGCGCCTCGGCCGACCGGCGCGCGCTCAACTCCCGGGACGCGCTCGGTGACCCGGCGTTCCGCGCCGCCCTCGTCAGCCCGGCGTTCAACCGGCTGCCCTACCTCGCCGAGTTGCGCCAGGCGATCCGGGCGATCCTCGGGCCGCAGGCGTTCAGCTACCCGGCGAAGGTCCTGCGCGCCGTCTACCCCGAGCGGCCGCCCGGGGTAGCCCGCGGCCGCTACGTCCACCAGGACTACGCCGTCTCCGGCGTGCAGGACATGCTCACCACCTGGGTGCCGCTGAGCGACATCCCGGTCCGGCTCGGCGGCCTGGCGGTGCGGCCCGGGAGTCATCTCGGCCCGCCGCGGCGCCCGCACGTGCTCTGGCCGGAAGAGCGCGGCTGGTCCACGACGCACTACCGGGCCGGCGACGCGCTGGTCTTCCACTGCCTGACCTCGCACGCGGCGCTGCCCAACCGTACGGAATCGCTGCGGCTGTCCGGGGACTTCCGCTGGCAGCGCGCCGACCAGCCGCGCCGGCCCAGCTCGTGATGGGCCCGGGCGGCCAGCGTGAGCTGTTCAGCCGGCTGTTCGCCCGCAAGCCCTGGTGGGAGCCGGTGCCCGGCGGGATGCCGCTGATTCCGCGGGAGCGCCTGACCGCCATCTCGCCCGGGCCGTCGCGCTACTTCACCGTGCACCCCGGCTGGAAGAACTGGCGGCTCCCGGACGGCGCGGTGCACTAGCCCCTCACCAGCCGAGCTGCTGCAGCCGCTCGTCGCCGATGCCGAAGTGGTGGGCGACCTCGTGGATCACGGTCCGGCGTACCTGCTCCACCACGTCCTGTTCGGTCGCGCAGATCGCGCAGATCGCCCGGCGGTAGATGGTGATCCGGTCCGGCAGCACCCCGGCGTACCCGGTGGCGGTGCGGCTGGTGAGCGGGATGCCCTGGTACAGCCCGAGCAGGCCGGGCGGCCCCGGGCCGTGCTCGACGGTCACGGCCACGTTGCGCATGAGCCGGCCGAGGTCGTCGGGCAGCGAGTCCAGCGCGTCGGCGACCATGTCCTCGAACCGCTCGGGCGCCACGCTGATCAGAGGGCACCCTCCGCGGCGCGGTCACGGTGGGCAATGACCAGGGTCATGTGCCCATCTTCGCCGGTTCGCCGCCGCGGGGCGAGCCGCCGCCGGTCAGTCCCAGATGTTCCAGAGCGTGGTGGGCTGGTCCGGGTCGTCGCACGGCGCGTGCATCGCGCAGGTCGCCAGCCCGGGCTTGACGGCCATCACGCACCGGTCACCGCCCCCGGTCCGGGACGAGCACTGCTTGCGGCCGGCCAGGTTGTACCGGGGGCCGGGCTGGCCCGCGAACGGCCCGGTGAGCCAGACATCGCCGGTGACGGTGCCGATGACCGTGCCGATCAGCGGCCGCTTGCGGATGGCGGCGAGCTTGCCCGCGAGCCGGGCCGTCTCCTGCGGCGGCAGGTCGAGGTTGAAGGCCTCGATCGTGTGCTTGTCGTCGGACTGGGCGATGAACGCGGCTAGCTCGCTGATGCGCACCGCCACGTACTTCTGGACGTCCGGGCTGCTGTGCTGCTGAACGCGCACGCAGGCGATAGATCCCTTGCTCAAGATCGCTCCCCGCTGGTGAACCGGCCAGTTCCTCTGCGTCGTCAGTCGGTGGTAGCCACGCGTCAGGGCGGAACTGGGCTGGGGTGCGTTGCTTGCGGGTCGCGGGGAAGCATCGCGCAAGCCCGGTGCCGGAGCGGGGCCAGGTGGGTAATCATTGCAGCTTCGGTGATCACCAGTCCCGCAGGACACGAAAACGCGCCGCGTGTCGCACCCTGGCCGGGCCGGGGCCTGGCCCGTCGGCCGGACCGGGGGCCGGGCGGGCCTGGCCCGCGGCCGGACCGGGGGCCGGGCCGGCCTGGCCCGCGGCCGGACCGGAGCGGATCTCTATGGTTGGACTGTGCTCACTCGGCTGCGCCAGGTGGCCCTGGTCGCGCGCGACTGCGGAGCGGTCGCCGGCCAGCTCCGTCACGCCCTCGGCCTGGGGCCGCCGTATCACGACCCGGGAGTGAGCCAGTTCGGCCTGACCAACGCGGTGTTCGCGGTGGGCGGGGAGTTCCTGGAGGTGGTGGCGCCCGCACAGCCGGATACCGCCGCCGGCCGGTACCTCGAGCGGCGCGGCGGTGACGGCGGGTACATGGCGATCTTCCAGGTCCCGGACCTGGCGGCGGCCCGCCGCAGGCTGGCCGGCCTGGGGGTGCGGGTGGTCTGGACGGCCGACCTGCCCGACATCGCCGCCACCCACCTGCATCCCGGGGACGTCCCCGGCGCGATCGTGTCGCTCGACTGGGCCTCCCCGCCGCGGTCGTGGCGCTGGGCGGGCCCGGCGTGGACCGGGCGGGCGCCCGGGCCCGGTCCCGGCGGCGTGAGGGGACTGACGATCGAGGTCAACGACCCGCCCGCCGCCGCCCGGCGCTGGGCGGCGGTACTCGGGCTGCCCCGCGCCGGCGGCGGGAACGACGCGGTGGTGGAGCTGCCGGGCTCGGGCCAGCGGCTGCGGTTCGTGCCGGCCCGGGCCGGTCACGGCGAAGGCATCACCGCGGTGACCATCGCCGGGCTGACCGGCGGGCCACGGGGTGATCGGCGGGGTCCGCTTCGCCGCCGGGAAGGACGACAGGAGCGAGCCGGAAGGAGCGGAGAGCACGACATGAGCACGCTGGATACCGGGACCGAGGACCTGCGCGCCGAGATCGACGACGGCGTCGCGGTGATCACCATGAACCGCCCCGACCGGCGGAACGCCCTCTCGCGGGCCATGATCTCCGCGATGGGGGATGTCCTGGCCCGGGTGGAGGCCGACGAGGCGGTGGGCTGCGTGGTGCTCACCGGGGCAGGCGGCGCCTTCTGCGCCGGAGGCGACGTCAAGAACATGGCCGCCCCGCCGCCGGACCGCGACGGGGCGTCACTCGACGCCGCCATCCATCGGCAGCGGCTGAACCAGCGGGCCACCAGCGGCCGGCTGTGGAACATGCCCAAGCCGACCATCGCGGCCATCCCCGGGCCGGCCGCCGGGCCGGCCTGTCGCTGGCGCTGGCCTGCGATCTGCGTTACGCGGTACCGGGCGCCGTGCTGACCACCGCGTTCGCCCGGGTCGCGTTCTCCGGGGACTACGGCGGGACCTGGTTCCTCACCCGGCTGGTGGGCAGCGGCAAGGCCAAGGAACTCTACTACTTCTCGGAGCGGCTGAGCGCCGAAGAGGCCCGGGAGCTCGGGATCGTCAACGACATCTTCCCGGCGGCCGACTTCGAGCAGGAGGTCATGGCGCGGGCCCGACGGCTGGCCGCGGGGCCGTCGATCGCCTACCGCTACATGAAGGAGAACCTGAACCGGGCCGTGACCGGCGAGCTGGGCGAGTGCATGGACCTCGAGGTGACCCACCACGTGCACACCGGGCTCACCGACGACCACCGCGAGGCCGCCCGGGCCTTCGTGGACAAGCGCGAGCCGCAATTCCGCGGCCGGTAACCGGCCGTCAGCCGACGGCGTCGGTGGCCGCGGGCACGGGCCGTGCCTCGGGAGCCGCCTCGCGCAGAGCCGACGCCAAGGGCTACATGTGCCTGCGCCAGGCCGGCCTGGACCGGCGCTTCCCCGCCCTGATCGACTCCGTCCTGGCCGCGGACGCCGAGCCCGTGGCGTAGCGCCCTCAGGCCTGGCGCGGCCGGAAGTGATCGACGATCTGGCGCGCGTAGTAACGCTCCCAGGGCTCGTCCGGGGCGTCCGCGGTGTACTGTTTGTCCAGCCTGACCAGCAGGTAGACCAGCTCGCTGCGGACCGGCTTGTCGCCGAGCAGGGCCGGCAGCTCGGAAAGCTCGATGAGCCACCAGGCGTACCAGGACGCCCAGTCGTCGTCGGCTCCTTCCACGATCCGGTACACGCGATGGTGGATCTCGCCCGCTTCCCGCAGCAGGCTGCCGACCTGCTCCAGCGTGGACGCCATCGGGCCCTCCCCTCCTGGCTGTCGCCTCATCCGGTGGTGATTCTGCCGCTGCCGGCGGGCCAGGGGAAGGGCGGGCCGGGCCGACACAGGCCCGGCCCGTGCCGCCGCTTAGCCCTCCGGCGTCGGGCTGAACAAGGCGAACAGGCTGCCGTTCGGGTCGGTGAGGTAGGCCACGACCATGCCGTCCTCCAGCTTGTTCGGCGCGACCACGACCTTGCCGCCGAGCCGTTCGGCCTGGGCGGCGGTCGCGGCGACGTCGGCCACCCGGACCACGAAGACCGCGTACGGGGCGGGATGTTCGGGTCAGCCCGCGAGGTCGACGCGGCGGACGAGGGCGTCGGGGATGCTCACGTCCAGGTCGCCGTACGAGCGGTGGGGGGCGGGCTCCCCGGTCTCCACCGCGGCGTGGATCCGGTCCAGGCGGAAGGCCCGGGTCCCGTTCCGCAGCCGGCACCAGGCCACCAGGTACCAGTGCGCCTGCGTCCCGACGAACGCCACCGGCTCCACCTCGCGGCAGGTCAGGACGTCGTGCCGGTCCCGGTAGCTGAGCAGCAGGACGTGGCGGGCGGTGATCGCCTCCTGGATCGCCCGCGGCGCGTCTGGGGGCCGCGGCGCGCTGCCGGCCCCGATCAGCCGGACCCGGTCCATCAGCTGCGCCGCCTGCGTGGCCTGCGCGGGCGGGGCGACGGCGAGCACCTTGCGCAGCGCGCTGCGCATCGCGGAGGCGAACGGCGTCGCCCCGGCGCTGGCCAGCGACACCGCTATCGCGACCATCTCGGCCGCGGTGAAATTCACCGGCGGGAGCGTGCGCGTCTTATCGATGACGTAGCCGCCACGCCGGCCGGTCTCCGCGTAGATCGGGACGCCGGACTCCTGCAGCGCCAGGATGTCCCGTTCGATCGTGCGCGTGCTGACCTCATACCGCCCGGCCAGCTGCCGCGCCGACCGCGGGCGCGGCGCCACCGCCCGCAACTCCTCTACCAGCGCGTAGAGCCGATCGGTCCGGTTCACGCTGCGCACGTTACCCCCGGCCACCGACATCCGGACCGCCATGTCAGGCCCCGGCCGGCCCGTTATGGCGATCGCAGACCGGGACGATGCGGTGGTCGTGCCCCGGCGATCGGGATAGGCCGGGCGGGCGGTCCGGGACGCTGGTGCCGATCGGGTAGGTTGCGCTGGTGGCTGTCCGCGCGGTCTGCGTCTTCTGCGGGTCTTCGACGCCCGGTGATGTCCGTTACGGGGATGCTGCCCGCGCCCTGGGGGCGCTGATCGCCCGCCGGGGCGTCGATCTCGTCTACGGGGCGGGCAGCGTGGGCCTCATGGGCGAGCTGGCCGACGCCGCTCTCGGCCACGGCGGCCGGGTCATCGGGGTCATCCCGACCGGCCTGTTCGCCCGGGAAGTCGGCCACGCGGGCCTGACCGAGCTCCACGAGGTCGCGTCGATGCACGAGCGCAAGCAGCTCATGTACGACCTGTCCGATGCCTTCATCGCCCTGCCCGGCGGGCTGGGCACGCTGGAGGAGCTCGCTGAGGTCACCACCTGGTCCCAGCTCGGGCTGCACAGCAAGCCGGTTGTCCTGCTCGACGTCGACGGGTTCTGGGGACCGCTGATCGCCCAGCTGGACCGGATGGTCGGCACCGGGTTCCTGAAGCCAGACAGCCGGGACCTCATCCAGCGGACCCGGTCCGCCGAAGAAGCGCTCGACGTCGTCGCGGCCGCCCGGCCGGCCGAGCCGCAGAAGTGGATCACCGCCGAAGAGCGGTAATCATGCGCCGCTGGCCGGGCGGGCGGTGATCTCATGAGAGATGACGGTCGATGGCGGGAATGCGTTCGATCAGGCCGGCCAGGGAGCTAGCGGACCGGGCTGGCTCTCCGGCCGCCATGAGGTTCTGCATGCCAGCGTCGCCGGCCGCCGCCGCGACCGGGATGCCGTCGAGCATGGCCTGGATCCGGTACGGGACGGCGTGCAAGATCGTGCGCGCGGGGATCGCGCCGTAGGCGGCAGCGATGGTGGCCAGCCTTCCGGCGGCGTTGCGCGGGCCGATGTCGCGCCAGAGCGGGACGCAGTTCCAGGCGATGAAGGCCAGCTCGAGCACCGGGTTGGAAGGCCCGGCAAAATCCCAGTCGAAGACGCCCGCGAGCTCCTCGCCGTCAAAGCACACGTTGTAGGGCGCGATGTCGTTGTGCCCGATCAAGGTGGCTCCGGCGACCGGGAAGAACCGCCACGGCCCAGGGTGGTGAAAGCCGGCCACGGCGTCGTGAAAGCGCCGGGTCCACCCGACCACCGAGACGATCTGCCCCGGGCTGAGCAGCTCGGTGTCGATGTCGACCACACGCCCGGGAAGGTAGGACAGGATCTCACGGCCCTGATCGTCGAACCCGAGGACCCGCGGGATGTTCGGGACCCGCGACGCAAGGTAGCCCAGCAGCGCGTGCACGGCCGGGGTCCACGGCCCGGTGCTGCGGCGCACGGTGCCGCCGACGCGGACCGCCCCGCCCACGTTGCCGCCCGGCAGCGGTACCTCCTGGCTGTCACTCACCTCAAGATCGACTCTTCGTTCCGCCTAATTCCAGCGCTCGAAGGGCTCGTCGATGTCTTCCCCGGCCAGGAACCGCGGCAGCAGCTCGGGCAGGCGGCCGGGATAGAACCGCTCGCGGCTGCGGGTTATCTCGGGCACCTGCCACCACCGGGCGGTCACGTAGTCCTCGATCTCCTCCGGTGTCCGGCCGCCATCCACGATCGCAGGCTGATCTGCCGCCACCCTCGCCAGCACCACCACCTCGTGCTGGAGCCGCCGCCTGCCGCGAGAGCGCCACGTGGAGTCGCGCCGCCAGGACGGCGCCCCGACCTGGGCCGGGTCGAGAACCAGGCCGGTCTCCTCGCTGATCTCCCGGACCGCCGCCTCCAGGTAGGACTCGCCGGGGCCGATCCCCCCGCCGGGCAGCTCCCACCATCCGTCCGGAGCCTCGTCCGGGGTCAGCACGTGAAACAGCAGCACCCGCCCGCCGGCGTCGGCAAGCACCACGCGTACCGCGTCCCTTTCCAGGTCGTAGCGCAGCTCGTCCACACCCTCACCCCGCACCAAGCATCCCAGGCCCGGTACGCGCCGATGCCACCGCCGGGCCCCGCGGAAGTATGGGAGGCATGCTGTCCAGGGAACTGCCCGTGATCACGCACCCGCCCGTTGTTCTGCGGGCATTCTGTGACGAGGATGCCGCCCTGGTGCAATCGGCCGCCAGCGACACGCTGATTCCCCTCATCACGACGGTCCCGGCCAGCGGCGACCTAGCGGACGCCCGCGCCTACATCGCGCGCCAGCATGCCCGTCTCGAATCTGGTGAGGGCTACTCCTTTGCCATCGCCGAGGAGGCCACCGGCGATGCCGTCGGGCAGATCGGCCTGTGGCTGAGGGACCTGGGCCAGGGCAGGGCTAGCACGGGCTACTGGGTGGCCCGGCCGTACCGCCGCCGCGGATACGTCACCGCGGCCCTGGCCGCGATCTCGCGCTGGGGGTTGTCCCTGGCGGGCATTCACCGCATCGAGCTGTGCGTCGAGCCGTGGAATGAGGGATCCTGGCGGGCGGCCGAGCGCGCGGGCTACGTCCGCGAGGGCCTGCTCCGCAGCTGGCAGCAGGTGGGAAGCGAGCGGCGAGACATGTACATGTACAGCCTGCTGCCCGGAGACCTTGCCTCCGGCAGTTGATCCGGCCGTCACCGGCGCCCGCCTGATGACTTCGAGCCGGTTAGCGTCTACTGTCCAGAGCAAATGACGGCCGGTGCGCAGCACGTTCCGACGTTGCGCGGCAGCAGGCCGACCGTTGCGACGAAGGCCGAGGAGAACCGCTCATGCCGTACGACGTTGCCGCTGACATCCGGCTGGACCCGAGGCTCAAGGCGATACTGGCCAGCATCACGGTGGAGTCCGCAGGCGACGTCGACAGCCGCGAGACGTTGCTGGCCCAAGCCAACTCCGAGACCGCGCGACAGCAGGCGGAGTTGTTCCGCTCGTACATGGAACTGTGCGACACCGAGGAGGCCGCTCCCTCCGCCGGGTTGCGAATCCACAACGAGAAGGTCGTCTCCGAGCCGGACGGCAACTCGATTAACCTGCAGGTCATCAGGCCCGACAGTGACGAGACGGTCGCCTGCGTCTATTACATCCACGGCGGCGGCATGGCGGCGCTGTCCTGCTACGACGGCATGTACCGCGGCTGGGGCAAGATCATCGCAGCCAACGGCGTGGCCGTCGTGATGGTCGAATTCCGCAACGCGGTGGTGCCCTCGTCGGTGCCTGAGGTCGCCCCGTTCCCGGCCGGCCTCAACGACTGCGTGTCGGGGCTGAAGTGGGTCGTGGCCAACGCCGCGCACCTCAACATCGACCCGGGCCGCGTCATCGTCGCGGGCGAGAGCGGCGGCGGCAATTTGACGCTCGCTACCGGCCTCAAGCTCAAACAGGACGGTGAGCTGGGCCTGATCAGCGGCCTGTACGCGATGTGCCCGTATATCGCCGGCCAGTGGCCGACGCCAGAGTGCCCCTCCTCCACGGAAAACAACGGGATCCTGCTCGACCTGCACGACAACCGCGGCGCCACGGGATACGGGATCGAGGCCTTCAACGAGCGCAACCCGCTGGCCTGGCCATCCTTCGCGACCGAGCAGGACGTTCAGGGATTCCCGCCCACGGTCATCAGCGTCAACGAGTGCGATCCGCTACGTGATGAGGGCATCAACTTCTACCGGCTCCTTTTGCGCGCCGGTGTTCCGGCCCGGTGCCGGCAGGTGATGGGCACGAGCCACGGTACCGAAATCTTCACGATCGCCTGCCCCGAGATAAGCCGGGACACCGCCCGCGACCTCGCGGCGTTCGGCCGGGGCTGACCGGGCGGCGGGCCGCGGGCGGGCCGCGTAGGTTGGCGGGATGGCCCACTACAGCAGGCTGTCCAAGATCGTGATTGATGTCTCGCCTGCCGAGCACGACCGCGAGCTGGCGTTCTGGAGCGCGGCCGTCGGCCAGCCGCTGACCCGGGGCGTCAAGTACCCCGAATACCATGGCGCCGCGCTCCACGGCGGGGAATTCGGGCTGCTCATCCAGCGGCTCGGCCACGGACCGGACCGGGTGCACCTGGACATCCACACCGATGACCTGGCCGCCGAAGTCGCCAGGCTGGAAGAACTTGGCGCCGAACGAGTGCAGCTAGTGCACTCGTGGTGGATCATGCGCGATCCCGCCGGCATGTTGTTTTGTGTCGTCCCTGAGCCAGCCGGCTCGCTCGACGATAGCAACGCACGACGCTGGGACTAACGGGGATCGACGGGACCGGTGCGGGGCTGGTGTTGCCGACGGGGCTGGAACTGGACGGGCCACCTGCGCTCTATGCTGATGAAATCGTCCCTTGGCCGGCTGCCAGCTTGACGATCCGGGCTGGATCGTCGTGGAGCACGGCCTGCGGGAACCGGCAGCCAAGCCGTAGGTGACGGCAAGCTGCATCGTCGTGAGCAGAACCTGGCTACATCCAAGCTTTGTGAGGTTCTATGAGCAAGTCACCTTCTATGAGCAAGTCACCGATTGCCTGGCTCAAAGACGTGGCAGACCATGACTATGAGGCGGCACAAAACTACCTGTCGCTGAAATTCAATGAGAAGCGCGCCGGTGAGATGGTAGATCGCATGAAGAAGGCCAAGGTCACCGAGCGCCGCGCTAATGACATTCTGCGCGCCACCGGCCTGACCGCGCTGCCCCTCACTGATCCTGGTGTCCAGCGAGACATGGTCAAGCTGCTGAACGGTGAGAAGCTATCACCCGTGCTCGTGTGCGATCAGAAACCGGGCTCGGACATAGCCGATGGATACCATCGCGTCAGCCTGGCCTATAACATCGACCCGTTCATGACCGTGCCGTTGAAGCTGGGCTAGCACGAGGCTTGCGCGCCCCCGCTCGGACTCCGCCTCTAGGGTGGGGGCGTGGCTGAGTCCCCGCCGGTGACCGGTACCAGCCGCCCGGCCCGCCCGACGCCCGCCGATCTGGCGGCGGCCCGGCAGCTGACCATCCCCGATGTCGCCGCGCCCGGCCTGCGCGTCCTGTTCTCCGGGATCAACCCCGGCCTGTACTCCGCCGCCACCGGGTACCACTTCGCCCGGCCGGGGAACCGGTTCTGGCCGGCCCTGCACCAGTCCGGCTTCACCCCGCGCCAGTTCCGGCCTGACGAGCAGATGCAGCTGCTCGGCCTGGGCCTGGGCATCACCAACATCGTCGACCGCGCCACGGCCCGCGCCGACGAGCTCACCGCGCAGGAGCTGCGCGACGGCGGCGCGGCGCTGCTGGCCAAGGCCGGGCGGCTGCGCCCGCGGTGGCTGGCGGTGGTCGGCGTGACCGCCTACCGGACGGCGTTCGGCCAGGCGGGTGCGGCCGTGGGGCCGCAGGAACTCACCGTGGCGGACACCCGGCTGTGGGTGCTGCCCAACCCGAGCGGCCTCAACGCGCTGTGGCCTCTACCTAAGCTCATAGAGGCGTTCCGCGATTTGAGGCTGCACGCCGAGGGCTGACCGCCGCAGGCCATCGGCGATGTATCGGTCTTCCAGGGCTTGGTGGGCACGAACCTGATCACCTGAGTGACGCTTCAGTGCCAGCCCCGATCGGCCAGACTCCCGAGCCGCCGCCTTGACCCGGTGACGTTGACTAGGGTTTGGAGCTATGCCAGATGATGAAGCCGACCTCGGTCCCGCCAGCGGTTCTGCTTCGCCCGGCCCGGGCGGGGGTGCCCGGCGCGTGCTGGAGCGCTTGGATGAGGCCGAATGCATGGAGCTGCTCGCCGGCGGGGGCATGGGGCGGCTGGTCTTCAACAGCCGGTACGGACCTACAGCGCTGCCGGTGGCCTACAAGATCGACGAAGGGTCGCTTGTCCTGGGCACGTGGGACCCCGTCTTTGACGAGGACTTGCGCACCGGCATCGAGCACGCCGACTACCACGTCGCCGTGGAGGCCGACCAGATCAACCCGGAGGCACGCGAGGGGTGGATCGTCCTCGTGCGGGGGGCGGCACATCACCTGGATACCGAGGCCGAGCGCGCGCCGTTCATCGATGCCGGGCTCGAGCCGTGGGTCGAGGAGGTACCTGCGCACTTCATCCGGGTGAATCCCACCACCATCTATGGCGTACGCTCCCGCCGGGCATGATGCCAGCGGCCCCTTACCCTCCTAGGCTCGGGACCTCGCCCCGGATGGAGCGGTTCCGCGCGCGGTGAGCAGGAACACTGGTGAGGACCAGTAGTCGTAAAGCGGCCGGATAGTCACGTCGGTGTAACCGGCCTGCTCTAGTTGCCGCTGCCAGGCCCAGGATGGCTGTTCCCAGGTGGCGCGGGCAGCCTCGGGTGCGAGCTGACCGGCTAGCACGGGCATCAGGAAGCCCTGGGCCACCAGGTCCCGGTCTGCGTCGTACTCGGCCAGCCCTCGCTCAGCGGGCCCTGCGGTACGTGAGGGCGAAGTCGTGCTCCCACTCGCCGCCGTCGAGGCATTTCTCCCAGGCGCCGGTGATGACGTTCTCGTCTTCGCTGAAGGTGCCGGTGAAACGCTGCCGGAAGTCCAGGGACGAGAAGTCGGGCGATTCCCTCGTGAGCGTCCAGACCCCGTCGGCGAAGCTCATCGCGTACAGGCGCACCACCCCGCGGGAGTCGAAGTAATGCTGGGTGTAACCGCCGGTCTGCAGGTCGGTGGCGACGATGGCCAAGCTGTCCGGCGCTTCGGGGATCGGCATCTCAGTGTGCTGCAGCAGGAACTGCCCGCCCAGAGCCCACTCGAACCGGCTGCGGACCATCGGGCCGTCCCCGGCCGCGCCGGACGGTTCCGGCTGATGGCCGGGGAACCGGGCCTCGATGAACCAGTCACCGATGAAGACGCCGAGACGGGCCAGCGCGTCCGCTCGGTTGTCGGTCACGACGATCACTCCGATCAGGCGCCGCACATCGCGGCCAGCTTGGTGACCGTCGCCCAGTTGCGGGCCGTGCCGGCCACGTTGTCCGTCTTCCGCTGGCCGAGCTTGACGATCTCGGCGGCTAGGTCGCTGCGCCCGTAGCCGTCGGGGGTGTGCAGGAAGATGGTGCGGCCGATGACCTGGGCCGTGTCGCGGCTGCCCCGCTGCGCCACCTGCTGCTGGGCGCCGGCCACGCGCTCGGCCACCTCCAGCCCGGGCTGGCCGCTGAGGAACACCGCGTGCACGGCCTTCGGGTTCGGCTCGTCGGAGTACGGGTTGTCGCGCACCACCCGGGCCAGTTGCTCGCGGGACAGCACCACGACCCGGGCCCGGACGCCGATGGTCTCGGCGATGGCCTGCTCCAGGGCCGCGGCCAGCGCCTCGGTGTCGGACTGGTCGGTGCTGAACACCACGTTGCCGCTCTGGATGTACGTGGCCACGTCGGCGTGCCCCAGGGAGGCCACGACTTCGCGCAGCTCGGCCATGGGGACCTTCTTGTTACCGCCGACGTTGATGCCCCGCAGCAGGGCGACGTGAGTAGCCACGGCAATATCCTGCCGCAGGCCCAGATCAGGCGTCGCTGGGCCCTACGCGAGCAAAGAACTGTATCGACAGCGGGCGCACATCGCGTGGCCGGGCGCGCGCCCCGTTGACAGGTGGTCACGAAGAGTGGTCATGAAGACTAGGCGGGCGCGCTGAGCGGAAGCCGCGCGCCTGCCATGGCGGCGATCACTCCGGTTTGTCAGAGGCCATGGCTAGCCTCAACATACTATGGCGATCCGGAACCGGCTTGCCCGGCACCAGGACAAGAGCCGACGCTGCGTGAACACTGTGCTCATGCCCGCCGGGTGTGGAACCTGGCCGGAGAGCAGCAGTCCTGGTGGTGGCCGGGCCGCGGAAGCGCGCCGTCGGCTGCGGAGCGGTACCGCCAGCTCGCTCAGGCCCGCCAGGCCGAGCCGTGGCTCGGCGCTGGATCATCATCGGTCCAGCAGCAGGCCCTGCGCGACTTCGACCGGGCCATGGCCGCGTTCGTCGACCCGGCCAATCCGGCCCGCAAGCCGGGCTACCGCGGCAGCGGCAATACCCAGGGCTTCGCGATCCGCGACACCAGGGTCAGACGCATCAGCCGACGCTGGGGTGAGGTCCACGTCCCCAAGTGCGGCTGAATCCCGACCCTGATCAATCTGGTGCCTTCCTGCCCAACCGAGCCCGCGCCAAGGCCGGTCTGAGCCGCAGGATCCTCGCCTCGGCCTGGGGAACGCTCAGCCAGCGGATCAAGGAGAAGGGCGAAGCTTCCGGCGTCCGGGTTGTCTTCGTCGATCCTCGGTTCACCTCGCAGCAGTGCCGTGCCTGCGGCCATACGAACGCGGCGAACCGCGATAGCCAAGCGGTCTTCGCCTGCGTCTCGTGCGGCCATGAAGATCACGCGGACCGCAATGCTGCGCTCAATATCCTGGCCCAAGGACTGCTGCTCGCCACCAGCGAGCCGGTCCCTGCGCCCGCCGCGGGGCACGCGGCGCCACGCCCGCATCAGCTTGCGATAGCAGCAGCGGGACCCCCCCCGGGTAGCGGCGTGAGCCGACCGGGAATCCCTGCCCTTCAACTCTGGGCAGGGAGGATGCCACCCCGTTCTCGGCCTAGCGAATCACCGCGGCCTAGCGGGCCGCCACCGCCTCGCTGGCCGCCCCGGTCGGCTGCGGCACCGACGGCATCGGGCGCAACGCTCGCGCCGGCAGGCAGCAGGCCAGCCAGCGCAACACCAGGACGGCCAGGCCAGGCGCTGGCCCCGACGAGCAGCCACGGCAGCCACACCGCGACCGAGTACAGCGCGACCACCGCGGGCGCGATCACGCCCGGCACGGTGAACGAGTACTGGAACGCGGCCAGGTACCGGCCCCGCACCGCGGCGGGCGCGATCGCCTCGGCCAGCGCGCTGGCCCGCTGGAACAGCAGCGCCGCCAGGGCCATCACCACCGTGGCTCCCAGCAGCTCGGCCGGCCGCCATCGCGGCGGAAGGGCCAGCGCCGCGGCGCAGGCCGCGCACCAGACGGCGAACAGCGCGGCGCCGAGCACCATCGCCGTGGTGCGGCACAGGCGGCGGGTGACCCGCAGCGCGGCCGTGGCCCCCGCGCTGCTCAGCGCGGCCACCAGGGCCAGGGCCGCGCCCGGCAGCCACGGCCAGGTGTGCAGGTCCCCGAGCATGTAGACGGACATGCCGCTGAGGAAGAAGTCGACCGACAGCGCGGCCAGGCCGGTGGCGACGATCACGGCCAGGAACGGCCAGTCGGACCAGAGCCCGGCGGAACCGCTCACGGCCGCCCGCGCGCCCTGGCGATGCGGGCGCGGGACCCGCACCAGCAGGGCGAGCACCAGCGCGCAGGCCGCGAAGCTGACCGCGTCCGCCACCACGGCGATCCGGTAGCCGGCCGGCCCGGTCGCGCTGAGCAGCGCTCCCGCGGCCAGGGCGCCCAGGCTGAAGCACGCCGCCCGGACCATGGCCGCTACCGCGAACGGCCGGTCCTTCGGGCCGTCCCCGGCCACGTCGGAGATCAGCGCGAACAGCGAGCTGTAGAACAACTGCTGGCCCGCGGCCAGCAGCACGGCCGCCACGGCCACCACCACCGCGCCGCGGGCGGCCAGGTAGGTAACCGCGCCCAGCGCCTGCAGCACCTCAGCGCCGACCACGACGCGCAGCGGCCCCACCCGGTCCACCAGCCGGCCCGCCACCGGCGGCACGCCCAGCCCCGCTGCGGTGCCCACCGCGACCACGGGACCGGCCACCGCGAGCGGCAGCCCCACGACCCGGGTCACGTACAGCAACGCGACCGGCAGGAACAGGCCGGATCCGAAGTTGTCGATCCCCAGCGCCGCCAATAACGCGGCGCGGTCCCTTCGCATAGCTAACGACCATAACGAGCCTGGCACCCGTCTGCCTGCGGAAACGCATCTTTGGGCCGGTCCGTTACGGCTCCTGATGCTCGGGGATCTCTCAGGGAACGCTGGCCTCTCCCGTACCTGATCTTCAGCCCTCTTGACCGCCCAGCCGGCCATCCCGAGCCCCGCGCGGGCGACAAGCGGTCAGGTCATCACGGTGGGCTCGTAGGTCCCCGGCGGCAGGCCGAACGTCCAGCCGATCGCGTCCCGCGGGATCCGGTGGTCGGGCGGCACCCGCAGCACGTACCGGCGCCGCGACCCGTCCGGCTCGAGGGTCGAGTTCGCCACGTCGACTACGACCACGTCCTCGGCGGGGCTGCGGCCGGCGATCCGCCACAACGTCCCGTACTCGTCCGAGGCGACCTGGTGCGCGGCCATCTCGTCGAGCAGCCACGCGTAGCCCATGCGCTCGGCGATCAGCCGCCGGAACTCGGCGTTCGGCTCGCTGAGCCAGTCCTCGGCGGTGGCCTTCCCTACGGCGAACCGCTCCGGGACCTCGGCGCCGTGCCAGGCGTGGATGGCGAAGCCGTCCCGCCAGGCGAGCGCCGGGCCGTCGAGGCTGTGCAGGACCATCCAGCTGCGCCCGCCTCCCGGGGACCAGGGCCGGACCTCGAACCGGACCGGGCGCTCGGTCATCACGCACACGTCCGGGTACGGCCACCACGGCCCGGCGGACCGGGCCAGGGCCGCCAGCAGGTCCAGCCGCTCACCGTAGCCGCGGCGCACGGCGGCGATGCCGAGCTCCCGGTAGACCAGGTCCGAGCCGATCCCGGCCGCGTCGAACTGGCCGGTCAGGCACTGGTCCGCGAACGCGGGCAGCAGGCCGGCGGACCCGTGTTCCGGGGCGGCGCCCCGCAGCGCGCCCAGCAGCACCGGCCCGAGCGGCAGCAGTCCCCAGTCCTCGCCCGGCAGCAGCAGCCGCTCCCGGGTCCGCGGGCCGATCCGGGCCGGGGGCGACGACAGAACCGGGCCCAGGTCGCCGCGCGGGTCCAGGCGCCACCGTAGCCGGCCGTGCCGGGCCAGGGCCTGCTCGTAACGGAACGCGGCCGACGGCAGCGACGACCGGCGCAGGAGGTGAGCCAGCAGCCCGTCCCCTTCCGCGCCGGGATGACCGCCAACCCGGCGGCAGGCCTCGCGCAGCGCGCCGAACGGGGAGTCCGCCCACACGAACCGGGGCGCCGGGCGCCCGTCGATCTGGTACAGCCGGCGCGCCGCCTGCTCGGCCACGGCGCGGTCGGCGGGCGCCGTGGTCAGCGCGTGCCGCAGCCATTCGTCGCGGATGTGCTGCGCCTGCTCCCGCCGCCGCCGGGTCAGCCGGACCCGGCGCCTTGGCACCATCAGTCCCGGACCGGGCGGTACCTGCGGGACGACCGGGAGGACGCCGGCGGGACGTACTCCCGCTGCCGGACCACCTGGTAGGAACCGGGCGGCAGGGTGATCGAGTCGTGCTCCTCGTGCGTCAGCTGAGCCTGCTCGCCGACGATCCGCAGGAACCGGCGCTCGATCTCCTCGTCGGGCAGGGTCAGCAGCTCGGCGTGCGGCTCGGCGATCGCGTGGCGGTGCCCGGTCACTTCGCCGTAGGCCAGCACGACCTCACCCTGGTCCCGGGGCACCGGCACCGCGCGGGCCGGGATGGCGTCGACGGCGATCAGGAGGACATCACCCTGCCGGTACTGCACATTCATGTTCTGATTCCTTTCGGTCCCCGCCGCGAGCCCTGCGGCGGCCTCACCCTCTGACTCCGCCCGCGTCCCAGACCGGCACGTTCGGCGCGTACGCGTGTACCGCGGCGGCGAGGTCGGCCAGCCTCAGCCGGGCGTCACACAACGCGACCATCTCGCCCCAGCCGGACGGGTCGAGCGGCCGCCGCGCGATCGGCTCCGGCAGGCCTCCGTCCGGCTCTCGCTTCAGGACCACGACCCGGTGGTCCCAGGTTCCGTCCTCGCCGCTGTGCGGCGGGAGCCTGCTGAACAGCACGACCTCCGCGACCTCCGGCCAGCCGATCCGCCGGGACGGCCCGTTGAGGTAGATGCCGGCGTCGTCGACTGCCAGCACCACGCGGCCGGTGATGCGCGCGCGGTCATGGTCGCGGATCCAGAACAGACCCGCGAGCGGCGACAGCAGCAACAGGGAGAAGCCCCCGAGCAACAGCACGGCCTTGACCGGGTCCGGCCCGGACCCGGCGGCCAGGGCCACCAGCGAGCCCGGGCCGATCACCATGACGCAGCCGACGATCCAGAAGTAGAACGGCACCCGGGGAAGGCGCACGATATAGCTGCCGTCCCCGGCCGCTGCGTAGGGGGGCATGCGCGGCATCACCATCACGCCAGGCTCAGTGGGCAGATCTGGTCTCGATTGTCGCGCCCGGCGGCCGGCCGGGCAATCCCGTCGCGGGAGTCCGGCCGCGCCGGGCCGACCCTGGGCACCCGGAGCCGGCCTCCCGTCACCCGGAGCCGGCCCCGGCTGCGGGGGGCCGCCGCCCCGAGCCGACCCCGCGACCCGCCCCCGAGCCGACCCCGCCACCCGAGCCGGATCCAGCCTGAACTGCCACTGAACTGGGTATAGCTAGGCGTTGAGCGGCCACGGTGCCGCCGAAGGCGGCAGTAGCCATTCACGGGCCGCAGCGTTGGGGGTAGCCAGTAATGAAGATGTCTCCGGGTGTTCTCGCCCCACCGCACGAGATCCTCACCCCAGACGAGTGGCAGGCCCGGGGCCGTGCCCTGCGCGAGGAGGTGCCCCGCGCCGACCACGCGCGGTGGGAGCCGCCGCCGGACCGGCCTGACCCGGTCGCGATCCTTGAGGAGCAGGGCGCCACGCGCGTGCCGGACCTGGTGCCGATCCGCCACGGCCGCATGCTCACCTCGTCGTTTGCTTATTTCCGGGGCGCGGCGGCGCCGATGGCGTGGGACCTCGCGCACACGCCCACTTCCGGCATCCAGGTACAAGCCTGCGGCGACGCGCACCTGCTGAACTTCGGCATGTTCGCCGCGCCGGACCGGCGGCTGGTCTTTGACATCAACGACTTCGACGAGACGCTGCCTGCCCCGTTCGAGTGGGACGTCAAGCGCCTGGCGGCCAGCTTCGCCGTGGCCGCCCGCGACAACGGGTTCGCCGACGACGAGGCCCGCGCCGCGGCGCGGGCCTGCGCCCGCAGCTACCGCACCGAGATGGCCCGCTACGCCACCATGCGGTTCCTGAACGTCTGGTACTCCAGGATCGACGTCGACCAGGTGACCCGGCTGTTCGACGCGATGCAGACCAAGGAGGCGGTGAAGCGCCGTCACCGGGACATCAAGAAGGCCCGGAAGCGCACCAGCCTGAAGGCGCTGATGAAGTTCTGCGACCGGGTCCAGGGGGAGTACCTGATCCGCCCGGACCACCCGGTGATCGTCCGGTTCCCGATCGAGCGGAACCCCGGGATGCTCGACGAGCTGCGCAGCGCGATCGCGCAGTACCGGGAGACCCTGCAGGCCGACCGGCGGGAGGTGCTGCGCCGGTACTACTTCGGCGACTTCGCGCGCAAGGTGGTCGGCGTCGGCTCGGTCGGCACCGAGTGTTTCGTGCTGCTGCTGAACGGCGACCGCGATGACGAGCCGCTGTTCCTCCAGCTCAAGGAGGCGCAGGAGTCGGTCCTCGCGCCGTTCGCCGGGCCGAGCGAGTACGAGCACCAGGGCGAGCGGGTGGTCCGGGGGCAGCGGATGATCCAGGCCACCGCCGACGTATTCCTCGGCTGGACCAAGGGCATCGCGATCGACGGGCAGCGCAGCCGGGATTACTACGTGCGCCAGATGCGCGACATGAAAGGCAGCATGGACGTTCCGGCCATGGACTCCGAGCAGCTCAGCTACTACGGGCGGCTGTGCGGCTGGGCTCTCGCCCGCGGGCACGCCCGCACCGGCCGGGCCTCGATGATCTTCGGCTACCTCGGCGGGGACGAGGACTTCGACGACGCGATCGCGGATTTCGCGCTCGCCTACGCCGAGCAGAACGAGAAGGACTACCAGCGCCTGGCCGACGCCGTGGCCAACGGCCGCGTGCAAGCGGTCATGGGCCTGTAGCGCCGTTCACCCGCGCGCGACCGGCCGACGTCCAGGCGCTGGGCCCAGCCCGGCGCTTCATCCCGGCTGCGGGCCAAGGCTAAGAGGTGACGCGCGGGCCCTTGCCGCCCAGCAGGTCGAGCTCGATCATCTCCCAGCTCTCGACCAGCGACATGGCCCGGCCTGCCGAGTCGCTGTTGCGGACCTGCGCGAGGGATGCGTCGAGGTCGGCCTGGCTGCGCCACAGCTCGGTGACCCAGATGACGTCGGGCTGGCCTTTCTGCCGGCTCACCAGGTACAGCTCGCAGCCCGGGCTGTCGGCCAGGCCGTCGGCCGCGGCGAGCAGGATCCCGGCCAGCTCCTCACCCTGCCCGGGGCGCGCGACCGCCTTCCCGTACCGTGCGACTGCGCTCATGGAGCCGTTATCCCGTCGCGGCGGGCCCGGCTAGTGCACGTCGCCGCGGCTGAGCTGCTCGTCGCCGGCCTGGATGGCGCGGCCCAGCCAGTCGGCGGGCAGCGGCCACCGGGGCGCGCCCGCCGCGGCGGCCCGGCTGGCTGGCACTCCGGCGCCGTGCAGTTCCCGGATCAGGTCGGCCACCCCGGCTAGCTGGGCCTGCTGGCCCCGCGCGAACCGTAGACCGACCGGGCGGCCGTGCCCGGGCACCAGCACGTCGCCGCCACCGAGCAGGGCCAGCAGCCGGGCCGCGGTCACCGGCCAGTCGAGCGGGAAGCTGTCCGGCCCGTACATCGGCGGGCCGGACTCCTCCACGATGTCGCCGACCAGCCACGCTCCCGCGTCGGGCACGTGCACCAGGAGGTCGTTGTCGGTGTGGGCGCGGCCGAGGTGGATCAGGTCGACGGCCCGGTCGCCGAGATCGAGGGCGTGCGGGTCACCGACCACGTGGCCGACCAGGTCGGTAGGCGGGGTGATGACCACCTCGCGCCACTCGTCGGCGGGTTCCTCGCCGCGAGCGATCCACCCCGCGAGCAGCGGCCGCTCGACCTCGTCGAGGTGGGCCGACATCCGGACGTGACCGTAGATCGGCACATTCAGGTCCGAGCCCGGGCCGAACCGCTGGTTGCCGAAGCAGTGGTCGAAGTGGGCGTGGGTGTTGACCACCCAGCGAACCGGCAGGCTGCCGAGCTCGCACAGGTCAGCGCGGATCTCGTCGGCCTGCCGGGGCGACGACCGGGTGTCCACGACGACAAGCCCGTCCGACCCGCGGACCACGCACACGCTCACGTCCTGCGGGTCGTACCTCCGCTGGAACACTCCCGCGGCCACCTCGTTCCAGGCCACGCACGAAACCCTAACCGGCGCGAGGCGGCCCGGCCCGGATACCGGCATCGCGTTCCGGAAAAGCAATGATTTGCGTGAGGAAACCGGCTCCGCGACGGGGTTGTCGTGGCCGGGCGGCCACGCTCGCCCGGCGGCGTGCGATGCTGCACGCGTGGCGGAACTTGAGGCACTGCGCGAACGGATGCAGCAATTCACCAATGACCGGGACTGGGGGCGGTTCCACGACCCCAAATCGCTGATCCTCGCCCTGGTCGGCGAGGTCGGCGAGCTGGCCGAGTTGTTCCAGTGGCTGCCGGCGCCGGATGCCCGGCGCCTCGCCCAGCACGAGCCGCTGAAGACCCGGGTCGGCGAGGAGATAGCCGACGTGCTGCTGTACCTGATCCGGCTGGCGGACATCCTGAATATCGACCTGGGGATCGCCGCACACGCGAAGATGGACGACTCCGAGCGCCGCTTCCCGCCCGAACCGGGCGCGGGCACGACGCCAGGCCGGGACGACCAGCCAGCACCATGACCCTGGCCCCGACGATGCGCAGCCGGTTCCGCGGCTGCCTGCTCGGCGGCGCCGTCGGTGCCGCGTTCGGGGAGGACGCCATCGACGCGGACCTGCTCGGCGAGCTCGAGGGCCGTGACGTCATCAAGCAGATCGCGGACGACCCATATGAGGCGTTCGTGGAGCGCCGCCGGATCCCGGGCGACCAGTATCCGGCTGGCTAGGTGCCGGCTGGCAGCCGCGCGGATCCGCGCGGGGCCGCGGGCGGGTCGGGTGGCAGGGGGGATCCGAGCGTGCGGGTCCCGGACGGGCCGGGTGGCAACGGGGATCCGCTGGGGACCGCCACGAGGTTGGGCGGCAGCGGGGACGGATGCCTGGTGGTTCGCATGATGTTCTCCCTAACGATCTGGACCGGCAGCCGCCTGGCCGCCCTCTCAGGAGCTGCCGGCCCGAGGGCCGGCCGGGGCCACCTGCTGGGGCACGGTCTGTTCCTCCGCTCAAGGCCTCTTGGCCGCTGACCGACCCGGGCCTGGCCGACCCTCCCAGGTCGGCCCGCAGTACCGGGTGACCGGGAGCAGCCTGCCATCAGGTTATATCGTTCCACGATAAACTGCGGCGACCCCGCCGGCCGCTGGCGAGGACACAGGCCGATGCACTGCTGGCCGGAGCAGTAGCCTCGCCGACGGAGACCGCGGGCGAGGAGGCCCCTGGCCGGGGACCACTCGCGCCGGGCAGCTGCCTGTGCACGCCGGGGCGCTCGCGGCCAGGTAGGCGAGGCCCGGTTAGGGTATTCCCAGCATGGCGGGATGGCGGGGAACAAGATGCTAGCGAAGGCTTGGGCCAGATTTATATCGTGCTACGATAAACGCGTCTTGGGAGCGGCCGTGCCCAGGATGCCCGGGATTGCCGGGTCGCGGGCGCCTGGACGACGGCCAGCCACCAGAGGACTCGGAGCCACAGCACGGCGATGGAGGTGGCGGTGATGAGCCTCAGCGCGCAGGAACAGCACGCACTGGACTCCATCGGACACAAGCTCTCCGTATCTGACCCGGAACTAGCCTCGCTGCTGACCACCTTCACCCGGCTGACCGCGGGCGAGGACATGCCCGTGCGGGAGAAGACCCGGGCGAGAGCGGGGTGGGCCGCCCGCGGCTTGCGCCGTCACCGGCGGCGCCGACTCGGCGACATGGCGCACCCGCCTGCTGCCCGGCCACGCCGGCTCCTCGCCTGGCAGGGAGCCAGCATGGTGCTCGGGATCCTGTTTGCCGCAGCGGTGGTGGTGGGAGCGATGGCCGTCACCCACTTACGACCCGGGTGATAGCTTGACGCCGTGGCCGCCTCCCCGCTGCCCGTCTATGACCGCATCGGCACGCAGTACCGCCGCGGACGGCGGGAAGACCCGCGGATAGCCGCCCCGATCTACTCCGCTCTCGAAGACGCGTCACCGGTGGTGAACGTGGGCGGCGGCAGCGGCTCCTACGAACCCCGGGACCGGCCGGTGGCGGCCGCCGAGCCGTCCATGGTGATGCTGTCGCAGCGGCCCGCCGGCGCAGCGCCGGCCGTGCGCGCGGTAGCCGAGGCCCTCCCGTTCGGTGACGGCACGTTCGGGGCCGCGATGGGCGTGCTCACCGTGCACCACTGGCGGGACCGGGCCCGGGGGCTGGCGGAGATGCGCCGGGTGTCCCGCGGGCCGGTGGTGCTGTTCGTCCGGGACCCCCGCGCGGTGCCCTGGTGGTGGCTGCACCACTACTTCCCGGCCACCGCGCGGCTGGAGGCGAGCCGGGAGACTCCGCTCGAACAGCTAGCGCAGGAACTGGGCGGCCGACTCGACGTGATGCCGGTACCGATCCCGGCCGACTGCGCCGACGGGTTCAACGCCGCGTACTGGCGCCGCCCCCGGGCCTACCTCGACCCGCGGGTGTGGCGGCCCATGTCCGCGCTGGCGCTGATCCCGGACGCGGACCGCGCGGACGGCATGCGCCGTCTGCGGGCCGACCTCGACCACGGCGAGTGGGACCGGCGCTGGGGCCACCTGCTGGCCCTGGACGAACTCGACCTCGGCTACCGGGTGCTCGTCGCCCGGCCGTGAACCGTCAGCCCAGCTGGCCCGCGCGGCGGATCATGTCGGTTCAGCAGGCTGAGAATCTCGGCGGCGTTGCGCGAGTCCAGGTTGCCGCTCAGCTCGTCGGCAACCAGCAGCGACAGCGTTCTTGACCAGTGCCTGGACGATGACCACGCGCTGCATCGACGGCCTGCTCACGCTGATGCGGCTACGATGACGGCGACGTTGAAGGGGCGCAGTGAAAGGGGCTGGCCGTGCCGGGATCGCGTGACTGGCCGGGCCAGCCGGACGCGCCCGACACGGCGAGACAGTTACGTTCGGAGTCGCCGAGACCCGATTCACTCCCGGGACGTTCCGACGAGGCAAGACCGGCCGACCGCTTAGCGGCCGATGATCACCCAGCGCGCTGGTCGCGAGATGACCTGCGGCAGCGCCTGGAACGCCTCCCGCCGGGCCACCCGAGCTCCCCGC
This sequence comes from uncultured Actinomycetota bacterium, assembly GCA_963834695.1. Lineage (GTDB taxonomy): Bacteria > Actinomycetota > Actinomycetes > Streptosporangiales > Streptosporangiaceae > JASHPR01. Next base: position 99,064 of record CAWIDQ010000035.1, on the reverse strand, counting down.
AAGCCGACGACCGAGACCTCTCATCGCCCAGGGAAAACACAGACCGTCAAGCCGACGCGCCCGAGCGGAGCTTCTGGAGCGAGGAGCCCAGGTTCCACCAGGCGTCCGAGGATCTATTCCACAGGTGGCCGAGTGATCAGGCGACCGTTGCCGTAGACCGTTCACGAGATCCCGCAGGATCCTGGCGAGGAGACGGCGGCCAGTATCTAAACCCCGAGCTGCATGAGCAGGCCGAGGAGGAGATCGACAAGGTGCAACAAACGGAAAAGAGACTGACCGGCCGCATGGCAGAAACCGAGCACGACAATCCTGCGGTGGCTGGCTTGAAGGTCTTGAGTACCGTCGCAAGGAGGACGATAGGATAAAGGAAAAGATTGCTGAACTGCTGAAACGAATGCCTGACCAAACAGTCGAAGGTGTTGTCGGGACGCTTCCTGACGTAATTCGCTATACATTCTGCTTTGAATCGGAGAATTATGCAGTCGGCTACTGGGACATCAAGAGTCGAATGGAGGGAAAAGGATACAGTATGATCTACAGCAAGAACCACTGGCGCGATGATCCAGAGTACAAAGGTATCAATACCCGCTGGGTCACGGACGAGGGCCAGCGGTTCGAGGTTCAGTTCCACACGCGGGAGAGCTATTATGCTAAACAGCACGTCACTCACAAATCCTATGAGCGGCTGCGCAACCCGCTGACGCAAGATGAGGAGCGACAGGAACTGCGGTCGTTCCAGCGAGAAGTATGCTCTTGGATTCCTGTTCCTGAGGATGCAACGGCCATCCCGGACCACTATCGGAAGGGCCGCGGTTAGATGCCAGACAAGATCACTTTTTATGCCATCGTTGACGACGAGGCGACTGTCGATAGACCAAGTGGGCTGCTGAGACGACTGGAATTCGACGGTGACGGGTTCACCGACGAGGGCCTTCGTCGTGACTTCAGCTGGGATTTCACGCCACTGATTATTGAATGGGAACGGAGCGACTTCGCTTACGAGCTGGTCGAGGTCAGCCACGAGCAGGCTAGCGAGATCCTTGAGTATTTCCGGGAGAAGTGGGGGCCGTTCGGGCAGCCTCTGGACTCGTGACCTAGTCGCAGTATCGTGCTCTCTACACGTGATCGGCCGGTCGTTGCTAGGCGAACACGTTTTACGGTTGGTCACGGGGAGCAACGTTATGGAATTGACATTAGCGTTGTTACTGGGCGCATGGGGAGAAGTGCTAGGGTTTGGCGCCTTAGCCGGACCTAGCGTCATGTAGCTGTTACGAATCCCCCGCGTGAAGGAGTGGTCACCGTGGGCTTGCGCTACAACCCGCCGCCTGGATGGCCGCCCGCTCCGGAGGGCTTTATCCCCCCGCCCGGTTGGCAGCCGGATCCTTCGTGGCCACCAGCGCCGCCGGGATGGCAGTTGGTAGTCGACGATAACCAGATGCCGACGCAGGCCTCAACGCGGCCGACGCAGGCGAACCCGCCTCTGCTAGGTAACGCCGCAGGTAGCCCACATGGCGGACCGGGCGCCGGTCCAGGCGGCGGCGGGGGCCAGTACGCGGGCCCGGGCGGCCCTTATCCCAGCGCGGGAGGCAGCCCCTCCGCCGACGCGACGAATCCGTACGCCGGGCCGTCGGCCAGCCCCTATGCCGCGCCGGGCGGCCAGTACGCCGGACCAGGCGGCCCCTACGCGGCGCCGGGTGGCCAGTACGGTACGCCAGGTGGCCAGTACGGGGCGCCTGGCGGCCAGTACGGGGCACCGGGCGGCCCCTATGGCACCCCGTACGGCGGCTACGGCAGCCCTTACCCGCCCGGTCGGCCGTACAGCCCCAAGACCAGCGGGTGGGCCATCGCCTCGTTCGTCCTCGGCTTGCTGGGCGTGGTCGTCCTCAGCGTGATCTTCGGCTTCGTCGCGCTGAGCAGGATCAAGCGGCTCGGACAGCAGGGCCGGGGACTTGCGATCGCCGGGCTCGTCCTGTCCGGCCTCTGGGTCCTCCTGATAATCCTTCTGATCATCGTGGGGAGCCTGGGCAACGCCACCCGCTCATCATCTACCGGGACGATCACCCACGGCGGGAACCTGAGCGTGTTCTCGCTGGCCGTCGGGGACTGCCTCAACAACCCGGCCACTGCGCAGGATGTGTCCACAGTCACCGCTGAACCCTGTAACCAGTCGCACAGTGCGCAGATCTACGCCAAGTTCGACCTCACCGGCTCCAACTTCAGCTACCCGGGAACGGCCACCGTCACGCAACTGGCCAGCACCGGGTGCACCGCTCGCACCGCAAACGTGGACAGGTCGAAGGTGACCAACGCCATGACCGTGCATTTCTTCTTCCCCGACCAGACGGCCTGGCTCAACGGACGGCGGACCGTGGCGTGCATGGTCATGGACCAGAGCGGCGGCTTCTCGTATTCGGTGCTGAAATCCTGATCCGACCGACAGGAGGGAGCTATCAGCCTGGCCGAGCTCCATGCCGGAGCAATCGGGCCGGCAAACTGACCATGGACCGCTCGTCAGTCCATTGACCTTATTGGCGAACCCGGTCAGCCGTCTCTTCTAGACATCTGGTCGTCCCGGGCGGTTCTTGAGCCTGCGCGAAATCGTGCCTGCTGGGACGTCCTGCCCTGCATCACCAGCGTTTCTGCAAAGGTTTGTTCAGCGAGAGCCTAGAGTATTTGTGCCTCAACTTCGTCGTGCTCGTGTACCGTAGCCAACCGCAGAGTTCGCACTTCGTTACAACTTGTCCTGTCTTCAGGGTTCCTCAACGTCAGAGGCGCGACATCGATGCATGCGGGCCATACCCCTGAGAGCGCTTGGCTACCGCGAATCGGGTGGCTGCTTGCCGCCCTCAGCCTTCCGTCCGTCGTAGCGGCAACGGGCCGGCACCTGGTAGTGCGGCATCCCGTACTTGCGGCGCTCTTACTGTTGACTTATTGGACATTACTTATCGCGGTCCGATTTGCTGGCACCGTCTGGGCCAAGCTGTCCGACATTTGGAGCGACCAGGTCGCCGAGCATGTCGATCAGGCCTGGGCGCGGCGGTTTAGCAACTTCAGCCAGCGATACAACAGCTATGTCCTGGGCAGCGTCCGGTTCATTGATCAGAGAGGGCTGCCGACGGTCGGCTTCTACACTCCGGACCTTGACGACGTTTTCGTTCACGTGAGCCTGGTCCGGCGCGCCCCGCATCAGGTGCCGACCGATCCGCTCGCCCCGCTGCCGCCTGACGTGCGCGGGCGGCTGTCTATTGACAGCCTTCTCGACGGCGTAAAGCCGAGTGTCCTCGCCGTCACAGGAGCACCAGGTACGGGCAAGACCACGCTGCTGCGGCACACGGCGCGAAACATCTGCAACTCCCACCATCGCCGCCGCGGAGTCCCGATATTGCTGTGCCTTCGTGACCACGTACACGCGATTGTGCATGGGCACGAGGGACTACCCGACGTGGTGCGCAACACGCTCGGGCAGTACGCGCCCGAGCCCGAAGGGTGGTTCGATCAGCGACTGCGCGACGGGAAATGCGTCGTCATGCTGGACGGCCTCGACGAGGTGGCCAGCGACAAGGACCGCCGGATCGTCTCTGCCTGGGTCGAGCACCAGATCGCCCTGTACCCGGACAACGATTACGTGATCACGTCGAGGCCGCACGGCTACCTCGCCGCGCCCATCCAGGGGGCGGACGTACTACAGGTGTGCCGCTTCACGGACGAGCAGGTTAACCGGTTCGTTCACGTCTGGTATCTCGCCGTGGAACGCCATAGCACCGGCACCGATGGCGTAGACGTGCGCAGGCTGGCTCAGTCCCAGGCCCGGGACTTGCTGGATCGACTCCGGGCGTCACCGGCGCTTTACGAGCTGACGGTGAATCCGCTGCTGCTCACGATGATCGCTAACGTGCATAAGTTCCAGGGCGCGCTGCCGGGAAGCCGGTCGGAGCTGTACCGGGACATCTGCGAAGTGATGCTCTGGCGGCGGCATGAGGCCAAGAAGCTTGCTTCGGGACTCCCCGGAGAGCGCAAGGAGACCCTGCTGCGGCGCCTTGCGTTCGAGATGATGCAGCGGAAGGTCAGCGACCTGGCGGCCGACGAGATCATCGCCGTGATCGGATCCCAGCTTTCCCGGATGTCCAGCAGCTACAGGGCAGCGGAATTCCTGTCCGACGTCGGTTCCAACGGGCTCTTCATCGAAAGGGAACCTGGTGTCTACGCCTTCGCTCACCAGACGTTCCAGGAGTACCTGGCGGCCACGTACATCCGGGACAAGGGCCTCGTGGCCGTGCTGGCCGGGGCCGTCAACGACACCTGGTGGCGTGAGCTCACCTTGCTGTACGTGGCGCGCGCGGATGCCGACCCGGTCATCCAGGCGTGCCTTGACTCAGGCAGCGTCGCAGCGCTTACCCTCGCTTTCGATTGCGCGGAAGAGAAGCCCGATCTCGCGCCGGAACTCCAGAAACGTCTTGACGAACTTCTCGCCGGCGTACCCGACTCGCAGTCCAGCGCGGAGCACAGCCGCCTCGTGGCGCGGGTGATGATCATTCGGCTGCTCCGGCACATGGTGCCCGCCGACGGAGGGCAGCTGTGCGCTCAGCCGGTAACCGTGGGCATCTATCAGCGGTTCCTGAATGACATCGACGCCCTGGGCGTGAGCCGGAAGTCCGACGGGCCGCGATCCAGGAATGCCGAAGACGTCGTTGCCGGGGTGCGAGGCGAAGATGCCGTTGCCTTCGCGGAGTGGGTCAATGACCTGCTCGGTGAACGGGCGTACCGGCTTCCTACCCGCGGGGAAATAGAGAGCGCCAGCCGGAACCGGGCCTTCGGCGAGCCACCATCTCCTGTCTGGCTTCATTCCAGGACCGGCCTACCGGAGCGATGGTCGGCCAACGGCAGCGACCAGCCGTACCGGATCGATGCATCAGCGGTAACCCGCAGGTTCATGGAGGACATCAGCCACCTGAATACCTTGCTGCCGACACTTCTGCTCAGGAGAGCCGTCATCTTGCTTTCCCTGGTCGACCTGATCCTCCGGTCCGGCCGCAGCGGGTCGCTGGCCGGCAGCATCGCCCGTGAGCTCGCGCGCGAAGTCGAGTTCAGCCTCGACATGACCAGCAGGCACACCGGCGCGACGTATCTGGGAATGGAACTTGAGACCACCCAGGCGCGCGATCTCGCTTACCACCTGAAACATCACCTGGAGTTTGACCGCGCTCGCGCTGACCGCGGCCGTACCCTCGACGACGATATTGATCGCGTCCTGGAGCTCATGGATGACCTGGGCCAGGTGCTCGACCGCGCCCTGACCCATATGGCGGCGCTGGATCAGAGAATCGTTCATCTCCTCGCGCTGGACCCCGGTACGACGTCCTACCGCTCATTCGACAGTCAGCGCATCATGAAGATCTTCGGCGCCGACAGCACGATCAGCGCTGCCGGGCTGGACAAAGCGCTCAACCGGGTCAGCGTGGATGTCATGGGAGTGACGCTCGGCACTTGCCTGACCGCCGGCCTGCACTCCATCGAATTCGAGCGCGGGGCGGTCGGCCAGCTCAGAGCGAGCTTTAATGAGGCACTTGTGCGCAGCCTGAACACCAGGTTGACGGATTTCGAGATCTCACTGGAGCGTATGCCGAAAAGAATCCAGGCGCTCAGGATGGCTCTGGTCCGGCGCGATACCGAGCCGTCTGGCTTTCCCGGCCTGTGGTGCGGCTCGGTGGCCGAACGGTTCGCGCAGACCGCAATACCGATCTTCAACCGGACCTGGCGTCTTGACCGGCAGACAGCGAGCATCTTGCGGCTGACCTCACTATCCCTGGCCGCCGAAACGTACGCTCATAAGCAGAACGGGCTGAGCGACATCTGCTGGGAACTCGCCGCTGGCGTGACCGTGCTGGAGCAGCGCGTCTGCGGAGAGAGCCTTCCGTTTGAGACCATCATCCTGGCGCGCGCGTAGCCGGTTACGGCGAGGGGATCACCACGAGGGCGCTGGCGCCGCCGAGGCGGACAGGCTCAGCAGCTCGCACCCGCTTCGCCGCGCCCGCCGGCTGCGGGGGTCGCATATTGAGCGTGACTCGGCCCGTTCCGTGAGGTAGGTTCTGTGGGCTGACCTGGCAGCAGGTCAGATCGCAGCAGGATGGGTGGTGGCATGGCGCGGCAGCAGGAGCGGCTGCCGCGCGGGGTGCGGGCGCTGCTCGGGTTCGCGTGCGCGCTGGTGCTGGTCGACACCATCTTCTTCACCGCGCTGACCCCGCTGCTCCCCCATTACGTGCACGTCGCGGGCCTGACCAAGGCGGGCGCTGGGATCCTGGTCGCGGCCTACCCGGCCGGGACCCTGGTCGGGGCGCTCCCGGGCGGCCTGCTGACCTCTCAGTTCGGAGCCCGGCGGGTGGCGCTGCTCGGCCTGGCCCTGATGAGCGTCTCCACGCTGGTCTTCGGCTGGTCGTCGTCGGCGGTCGTGCTCGACGCCGCGCGGTTCGTGCAGGGCGTGGGCGGGGCGTGCACCTGGGCCGCGGGCCTGACCTGGCTGGCCACGGCGGCCCCGCCGGAGCGACGCGGGGAGATGATGGGCCTGGCGATCGGCGCGGCCGTGGGCGGCGCGCTGTTCGGCCCCGTGGTCGGGGCGGTCGCCAGCCAGGTCGGGACGGGCCCGGCGTTCTCGGCGGCGGCGGTGGCCGGCGGCGCGCTCATGCTGATCGCGTTCCTGGTCCCCGCACCCGCCCGGGCCGAGCCTCAGGGTCTGCGCGCAGCCTGGCCCGCGGTCCGAGACCCCCATGTCGCCACCGGCATGTGGCTCACCTTGCTCGCGGGCCTCGCGTTCGGGGTGATAGATGTCCTGGCGCCGCTACGGCTGTCCCGGCTGGGCGTCTCGGCGGTGGTGATCGGGGCGACGTTCCTGGCGTCGGCGGCCATCGAGGCCGGGCTGTCACCGATGGCGGGCCGCCTGTCGGACCGCCGTGGTGAACTGGTGCCGGTGCGGCTGTCGCTGGCCGCGGCCGTCATCGTGAGCCTGCTCGCACCGGTGCTGGCGCCCGCGCCGTTGCTGATCGCGCTGCTGATCGTCGGCATGCCCGCCTACGGGACGCTGTTCGCCCCGGCCACCGCGCTGCTCAGCACCGGCGCGGAGCGGCTCGGACTGAACCAGGGCCTGGCGTTCGGCCTGGGCAACCTGTCCTGGGCCGCTGGGCAGGCCGGCGCCGCCGCCGGCGGCGGCGCCATCGCCCAGGCAACGGCGGACTTCGTCCCTTACGCCCTGCTGGCCGCCGCGTGCCTGGGCACGCTGATCGTGCTGCGACCCGGCCATTCCCGGCTGGTCCGGCGCCTCACCGCCGACCGCGCCGAGCGGCAACGCGCTCCCATGTCCCGTTAGCGAGCCCGCCCCGGCCCGAGACATCAGCACCTGAGGCGGTGGTCATGACGTGCGACCCACCCCCGGGGACGGACCGTTGTGTGATCATGACGGCATGCGCAAAGGCGTCGACCGGGCATCCAGCTAGCCGGGTCGCCGAGCTCAGATGTCCCACGTGGCGAAGGCCGCCAGCCTCCGGAGCCGCGCGACGATCTCTTCGTGGACGGCGTCGGGCGGCTGGGCCCCGTCCACGGCGAACATCAGTTCCCGGCCCGCATAGTACGCGAGCAGCGGCACCGTCTTTTCCAGATACACCTCGAGCCGGTGCTCGATGACCTCCTCGGTGTCCTCGGAACCCCGGCGCCGGGAAAGCAGCCGCCGTACCAGCTCCTCGGTCGGGACGTCGAGGTGTATGGCCGCCTGCACCTCCACTCCGAGTGCCTGAGCCACCGGGAAGGACGCCTCCGCTTGCTCGACGGTGCGCGGGAACCCGTCGAGGACGTAGCCACCCGCCTCGACCGCGGCCACGACGGGTTTGCGGAGCATGTCCAGCACGACGCTGTCCGGGACCAGATCGCCCTTGTCGACGTAGGACTCGATGGTCCGGCCGAGCGCCGTCTTGTCCCTGACGTGCTGGCGCAGCAGGTCGCCACTGGATATGTGCACCAGGCCGAACCGCTTCGCCAGCAGCTCGGCCTGCGTTCCCTTGCCCGCGCCGGGCGCGCCGATCAGCAGGAGGCGCATCTGGTCACTCGCGCGGCACCGCCGCCCCCGAAGAGCCGGACCAGACGGTGCGCACGGTGACGAACTCGTGGGCATCTTGCGCACCGGGCGTTTCTCATGGCGAGATCGTCCTATAGTTCCCGCAGTTCAGCAACATCTCGCCACGAAAGGCAGGGCGCGGCGGATAGCCCGGCCGGCCGCGGATCCGGGCGCCGCTAGGCTCACCGTGTGCGCTCGGTCGAAGGCCTGTGCGGGGCGGCGATCGTCACCCGCGGCGGCCGCGTCGTGCTGGAGGCGGCAGGCGGGCTGGCCGATGCCGAGGCCAGGGTGAAGTGCACGCCGCGGACCCGGTTCCAGATCGCCTCGGTCAGCAAGCAGTTCGCCGCGGTCGCCGCCTTGCTGCTGGCCGAATCCGGACGGCTCGACCTGGCCGAGCCGGTCACGCGGTGGTTTCCCGGCACGCCGCCGCAGTGGCAGCGAGTCACGCTCCATCATCTGCTGACTCACACCGCCGGGATCCAGCACTGGGGCAACGCCCCGGGCTTCGACCCGTCGCAGCCAATGGATTTCCCCGAGCGCGTTGCGCTCATGCTGCAGGCGTCGCTGCTCACCGAGCCGGGGACCCACTGGCGATACAGCAGCCCGGGATACGTGCTGACCGCGCAGATCGTGGCGCGGGCCAGCGGCCAGCCGTACCCGGGCTTCCTCGCCGAGCACGTCCTGGCCCCGCTCGGGCTGACCGCGACCACCTCCGGAGACGTCCCGCCGGGCGCGGCACCCGCCCGCGGTTCCCATAACGGTCAGCCGGTGGAGTCCTGGCCGCTCAGCGCGATGCCCGGCACGGGCGAGATCTGCTCCACCGTGGGCGACATGGCACGCTTCACCGCCGCGGTGCACTCTGGATCGCTGCTCAAGCCGGGTTCCGTGCAGGCGATGGTCACCCCGCACGCGTCCCTCCCGGACGGCGAGGGCACGCCCGACGGCTGGCTGACCTGCGATGCCTACGGATACGCCCAGTGCATCGGGCGGATCGCCGGGCATATCACCTACCTGCATACAGGCGACAACCCGGGATTCCAGTCGCTGGTCGCCTGGCTGCCCGCCCAGGAGGCGTGCGTCGTCATCCTCAGCAACGACGAGGCAGCGGACACCGAGGCCCTGCTCCGGCGGCTAGTACCGGTCGCCCTGGACCAGCTCGCCTAAACCCGTTGGTGCGGCGCCTCACCACTGGTGACGTGGTCTCGCGGGGTGAGCGAGCGGCTGCAGATCACGGTGGACGGAATACGGCTGGTCTGCCATGTCAGTGGTGTCCCGGACGCTCCGGCGCTGGTACTGCTGCATGGGCTTGGCGATGACGGCGGCACCTGGGAGGCTGTGGGCGAGGAGTTCGCCCGGAATCACGCAGCGCGGTGATCATGGGGAGCACGACGGCCAGGACCAGCACCCCCCCGACAATGATCCATACGATCACCCGGTCATGAGCCCAGGTCCAACTGGCGGGAAGCAACGAGGCGCCAACCGCCGTCGCAACGCCTAGCGCAGCCATGACAAAGGCGGCGAGGCCTGCCAGCACGGCGGGCCGCCACCGTCGACGCCGATGACCGTTCAAGGTTTCCTCATCCGCCTGTCATAACGTGTGGCGTATCCGGATGGGTCGAACCAGTTGTCCGTCTTCGACCAGCTGGTTGGCATTTTGAACCGAGCATGGGGGGCCCGACGAGCATGCGGGACGAGGCCGAGGGTGGCGGCGATCGGTCGCCGGGCGCCTCATTGCTCGATGATCTGCGGGCGAACCTGAGCCGCGAGGACATCACGCGATACTTGGCGGAGTTTGGCTCCCTGGCGGGATCCGACTCCTCGTCCCGGAAGCTGGGCGAAACCACCGGGGGTCACCTAGACCTCGCGATCGAGGCGCACCGAATCGCGGCCATCACCTGGCTGCGGGCCTGGGGCTGCCGGCACCTCCGGCGGGCCGACACCACCCGGACCTCGGAGGCCCTGAGAACCTGGTGGACCGACTGGGGCGCACGGCTTCCCGGCGAACACGAGACCCTGACCGGGCTGGGCGAGGCAGAGCTATTCCTGGCCGGGCAGGCCTATGACGCGCTGCGGACCATGCCCGCCGCGCGCCGGACCGTTAGAGGCCACGAAGTGGACGTGGCCTTCGGCGACACGGCGACGGCGAAGCTGATGTTCGCGCTACGGCCGCAGGCGTTCCCGCCGTGGGACGAGGCCATCCGGCTCGGGTTCGGACAGCCGGGCGGCGGCGCGGCGTACGTGCGGATGCTAAGGCTCTCGGCCGCGGCCCTCGACGGGCTGGCCCGGCGGCTGGCCGTCCCGGTCGGCGACCTCCCGGAGGTCCTCGGCCGGCCTTGGTCCTCGCCGCCGAAGCTGATCGACGAGTACCTGCTGATCAGGATCACGAAGGGGCGCTAGCGGGGCGCTTCAGCCCACGTCCGCGGCCGGGCTCGGGACCTGGGCGCCCGGCTGGGGTTCGTTGCCCGCGGCGGCCAGCGGCGATTTCGCGATCTCGACGCAGCCCACAACGATCACGGCCAGGCAGGCGATCTCGAGCGGCAGCCACCAGCCGGTCCTGACCTGCTCGCCGAAGAGCACCACGCCCAGGCTGATGCTGATCAGCGCATCCCCCACGGTCAGCATCGGCTGCGACGCGACCAGGGTGCCGGCCTGCAGCGCGTTCTGCAAAAGGAACAGCGCCCCGACTCCGGCCACGGCGGTTCCATACAGCTGCCAGGTGGTGAAGAAAGCCGCCGGGCCGCGATCGAGCGCGGCCACCGCCTCCTTCAGCAGCGCGGCCGTCAGCGCGTACCCGCACGCGGCGGCCAGGCCGAGCAGCGCCGCGCGCGGCTCCCCCCGCACGCGCAGCGCAGCCGATATCAGGACGAGTTCGAAGGCCCCCACCGCGATCAGCGCGAGCACCCACAGCCCAGGGGCCGCGTGGTCGGCGCCGCCGCTGGGCTGCGCCACGGCCAGCCCGGTCCCTAGGCCGATGGTCACGGCCGCCACCGCGATCCAGACGCGACGCGGGATCCGGCGGCGCATCACGAAGCTGGCGAGCAGGAGCGCGAGCGGAAGCTCGATGATGAAGATCGGCTGCACCAATGCGACGGGCCCGGCGGCGAGCGCGCTGGCCTGGAACAGGGCGGCTGCGATGACCAAGCCGATGCCCGCCAGCCACACCTTGCGCCGGGCCAGGTCGGCGATCAGCGATAGGTGCATCGACCGGGACGAGCTCGCCTGGGAGGCCGCCCGCCGCTGCAGCACCGAGGCGCTCGCGTTGCTCAGCGAAGTGAACAAGGCCAGGATCACGCAGAGCAGCACGTTCAGCTAGTACCCAGCTACGCGCGCATAAGTCCATACGGGACGTGGTCCGGCAACTGGACGCCGACCACGAGGTGCCCGGGTCACCGGGGGTCCCGGCCCGTCCGCGGCGGAGACAGCGTGACATCCTGGGTTTTAACCCGCGCGTAATGGCTGGCAACTCGATTGCGGCAGGCGCCGGTTTTGGCGCTGGCCACGGAGGGTATGCGGCTACACGGCGAACGGCTTCGCCTCTGTCCACTCCGGGAACCCGCTGCTGGAGGCACACCGTGGCCGAACACTATCTGCACCAGCACGTCGTGGTCAGCGAAGACGACCGCCCGGTCGCCGCGGCCGAGGTGACGATCTCCGGGGGATCAGGGGGCACCGCACGGGCGTCGCTGCGCGCCGAGTCCGGGCACATCACGCCCGGGCGCCGCGCCTCCCTGGTCGATGCCGTGCTCGACCTGCCCGGGGTGCGAGCCTGCGCCCGCCTGCAGGCGGTGCTGCCGCTCGGTGACTGTGAATCCCTGCAGCGGCTCCGGGAGCGCTGCGGGAACGTCATCACCCGCCCGGCCGGGTCGAGCGCGATCCTGGAGGCCGACCTGCCGGCCCGCGCCCTGGGCTGAGACAAGCGCGGGCCGGCCTGGACGTGATGATCAGGCGAGGTCGAACCGGTCCAGGTTCATCACCTTGACCCACGCCGCGGCGAAGTCGTTCACGAACTTCTCCTTCGCGTCGTCGCTCGCGTAGACCTCCGCGAGCGCGCGCAGCTCGGAGTTCGCCCCGAAGACGAGGTCGGCCCGGCTGCCGGTCCACTTGACCTCGCCCGTGGCGGCGTCGCGGCCCTCAAACGAGGTCGCGTCCTCGGACGTCGGCTCCCACGTCGTGCCCATGTCGAGCAGGTTGACGAAGAAGTCGTTGGTCAGCAGCCCGGGGGAGGCGGTGAAGACGCCGCGCTTCGACCCGTCGTAATTCGCGCCCAGGACACGGAGGCCGCCGACGAGGACCGTCATTTCCGGGGCGCTCAGCGTGAGCAGGTTCGCCCTGTCGATCAGCAGGTACTCGGCCGGCAGCCGATTAGCCTTGCCGACGTAGTTGCGGAATCCCTCCGCCCCCGGCTCGATCACGGCGAACGACTCCACGTCGGTCTGCTCCTGCGACGCGTCGGTGCGGCCCGGCGTGAACGGGACCTCGACATCGAAGCCCGCGTCCCTGGCGGCTTCCTCGACGGCCGCGCCGCCGGCGAGCACGATCAGGTCGGCGAGCGAGATCTTCTTCCCGCCGGCCTGGCCTGCGTTGAAGGACTCCTGGATCCCCTCCAGGGTGCGCAGCACCGTCGCCAGCTCGGTGGGGTTATTGACCTCCCATGCGCTCTGCGGCTCGAGGCGGATGCGGGCGCCGTTGGCGCCGCCGCGCTTGTCGCTGCCGCGGAATGACGAGGCCGACGCCCACGCGGTGGACACCAGTTGCGAGACCGACAGGCCTGAGGCGAGGACCTGGTCCTTGAGGGCGGCGACGTCCGTGGCGTCGATGAGACCGTGGTCCACCGCCGGAACGGGGTCCTGCCAGATCAGCGTCTCAGACGGGACCTCGGGCCCGAGGTAGCGCACGACCGGGCCCATGTCGCGGTGGGTCAGCTTGAACCACGCGCGGGCGAAGGCGTCCGCGAGCGCCTCCTGGTCCTCCATGAAGCGCCGCGAGATCGGCTCGTAGATCGGGTCGAAGCGGAGCGAGAGGTCGGTCGTCAGCATCATCGGGGTGCGGCGCTTCGACGGGTCGTGGGGGTCGGGGACGGTACCCGCCCCGGCGCCGCCCTTCGGCTGCCACTGGTACGCGCCCGCGGGGCTCTGGGTCAGCTCCCACTCATAGCCGAACAGGATCCGGAAGAAACTGTTGTCCCAGGTGATCGGGGTCTCGGTCCAGATCACCTCGAGACCGCTGGTGATCGCGTCGTTGCCCACGCCGGTGCCGAAGGCGCTCTTCCAGCCGAGGCCCTGCTGCTCCATGGGGGCAGCCTCGGGATCGGGGCCGACGTTGTCGTCCGGGGCCGCCCCATGGGTCTTGCCGAACGTGTGACCGCCCGCGATCAGGGCGACCGTCTCCTCGTCGTTCATCGCCATCCGGCGGAACGTCTCGCGGATGTCACGCGCCGCGGCGAGCGGGTCCGGGTTGCCGTTCGGGCCCTGCGGGTTGACGTAGATGAGCCCCATCTGGACCGCGGCCAGCGGCTCCTGCAGCTCGCGGTCGCCGCTGTAACGCTCGTCGTCGAGCCAGGTGGTCTCGGGGCCCCAGTAGACATCGTCGTCCGGCTCCCAGACGTCCACGCGGCCGCCGCCGAAGCCGAAGGTCTTGAAGCCCATCGTCTCCAGGGCCACGTTGCCGGTGAGGACCATCAGGTCCCCCCACGAGATCTTCTGGCCGTACTTCTTCTTGACCGGCCACAGCAGCCGACGGGCCTTGTCCAGGCTGACGTTGTCCGGCCAGCTGTTGATCGGCGCGAAGCGCTGCTGACCGGCCCCGGCGCCGCCCCGGCCGTCGTTGATGCGGTAGGTGCCCGCGAGGTGCCACGCCATGCGGATCATGAGCGGGCCGTAGTGGCCGAAGTCAGCCGGCCACCAGTCCTTGGAGTCCGTCAGCACCTCCGCGATGTCCCGCTTCACGGCGGCGAGGTCGAGGGTCTTGAACGCCTCGGCGTAGTTGAACTCCTCCCCCATTGGGTTGGCCACGGCGGGGTTCTTGGCGAGGATCTTCAGGTTGAGGCGGTTCGGCCACCATTCGCTGTTGGCGTCGCCCATGGTGGGGTCGGTGAGGCCGTGCACGACCGGGCATCCGCCGGCCTCCGTACTCGCCACGCTTTCCGGAGTCGGGCCTTCGGTCACTACTGGATCATGGTTCTCAGACATGGGATTCCTTCCTGGCTAAGGGGATCACGGGACCCAGGAACTGCGGGCGGTGGAACAATCGGGGCACAGGCCCCAGTAGGTGACATCGGCCTCGTCGATCGAGAAGCCGTGGTCGTCGGATGCGGTCAGGCAGGGCGCCTCGCCGACCGCGCAGTCGACGTCGGCGACGACACCGCACGACCGGCACACGATGTGGTGGTGGTTGTCCCCGACGCGTCCCTCGAACCGGGGCGGGCTGCCGGCCGGCTCGATGCGGCGTACGAGCCCCGCGGCGGTGAGCGCGTGGAGGGCGTCGTACACGGCTTGCAGGGAGACATGGCCCACGCGCTCGCGCACCCCGGAGGTGATCGCCTCGATGCCGAGGTGGTCACCGTCGCGGACGGTCTCGAGCAGCGCGACGCGGGCGGCCGTCACCCGCAGGCCGGCCCCGTGCAGCTCGTCGGCGATAGTCGGGGGCTGGGACATGGTCATCGGGCCCACCCTACCGAGGTAAACGCGAACGATTCAATAAAACGAATGTCCCAAGATTAGCCACCTTGCCTGCGCCTGCGGGCCGAGGGATCATGGAATCCCGGTATCTGTCGGCCGGCCAGGCCGCTCCGGTCCGGTGACGGGACAGACTGGCCCGGTACGCAAGGGTGCCGGCCACGGTAACCGTCAAGGGGGCTCGCCCATGACTCGTGATCCTCCGGTGCGACGGGTCAACGGCCAGCCTGAGTTCCTGCGGCGGCCGCCCGCGCACAGGCGGACCGAGAGAATGCTGCGGGACGCGTTCCGCAGCGGCCGGCAGGTCGACCTGCGCCTGTCCGGAAAGGGGGGCCATAACGGGCGGCCTGCCGCTCGCCGGGCGGTGGTCCCCGCCGACACGATCGCCGCTATCGTGTGCTCCGATCCCGGCCCGGGTCACGCGCGGCTCGACCTGCGCGGCGCCCGGATCACCGGGATGCTGGACCTGAGCTACGCGCGGATCGAGCCGGCCATCGCGCTGCGCGACTGCGCCTTCGACCAGCCCATCGTCCTGGCCGAAGCCCGGCTGGGCGCGCTGACCCTCGACGACTCGGAGTTCCCGGGTATCGAGGCGCCGAACCTGGAAGTCAACAGCGATCTCGGGCTCAGCCGGGTCCGGTCGTCCCGGACGGTCAACCTCACCGGCGCTCATCTCCAGCGCGACATCCGGCTGCGCGGGGCCCGCCTGAGCCGCGGAGAGGACCAGCAGGCGGCGCTGGCCGCGGACCACCTGGTCGTGGACGGCAGCGTGACCTGCGACGGCGGGTTCGAGGCGGTGGGCACCATCACGATGGCCGCGGCCCGGGTGAACGGGGCCGTCCGGCTGGACCGGGCCAGGATCACCACCGATGGCCAGCAGAAGGTCGCATTCGACGGCGACGGGATGACGGTCGGCCACGACTTCAACGCCGAGGGACTCCGGGCCGAGGGCGAGGTGCGGCTCGTCGACGTCAGCATCGCCAGCACCCTCGAACTGCGCGGCGCCGAACTGGTCAACAACGACGGCGTCGCGTTGCGGCTCGACCGGGCCGAGATCTCCAGCAGCCTCTACTGCGACAACGGATTCAAGGCCGTCGGGGACATCGCCGCGATCGGCACCCACGTGAAGGGCAGCGTTTATCTCAACCGGGCGGAAATCGGCCGGAGAAGCCCGGCCTCTGACGCGGAGGGACCGCGGGAGACGGGCGTCGCGCTGCGCCTGGTGCGCGCGAAGATCGACGGAGATCTCGGATGCTGGGAGAACTTCGTCGCGCACGGCGTGATCGATCTGTCCCGGCTCTCGGTGGCCGGCGAGTTCAACCTGGTAACCACCGACCTGATGGGATACCCGACGGCCGCGGATCTCACCAACGGCCGGTTCGCCACGCTCGCGATCGGCGGCGAGCCGCCGACCGGCCTGCTCGATTTCACCAAGGCAAAGACCGATTTCTTCAGGGATGGCCCCGCGCACCGGGAAAGAGGCGCCATCATCCTCGACGAATTCGAATATAACTCGATCCAGATGACCCATGTAACGGTGGAGCAGCGGGTGCAATGGCTGCTTCGCGCTATGGAGGCCAGCAAACGAAAGCCCGGCGGCGACAACGACGGGTACCTGCCCCAGCCCTACGATCAGCTGGCCGAGGCGTACCGCCGCGCCGGCAACGATCTCGACGCGCGCCGCATCCTGCTCGCCAAATACAAGCAGCGTAACAACGTGACAAGCTGGCGCCGCTTCCCCAGCAAGCTATGGGATTACGTGCAAGACATCGCGATCGGCTACGGCTACGTACCCATGCGCGCCCTCATGTGGCTGCTTGGGTTGTACGTGTTCGGGGTTCTTCTATTCCGTTACGGCGCCAAGCCCGTTTCGATAACCAGCGCGCACCCCATCTTCACACTCAACAACTCAGTGAGTTACACCCTCGATCTGCTGCTGCCGGCGAGCTCGCTGTCCGATCGTCAGATATGGCAGTCCGCCAACGGGCTGGGTGAGGTGGCCGCGGCGGGTTTCGTGGTCTGCGGCTGGGTGCTGACCGCCACCGTGTTCGCGGCGGCCGCGCGGGTGCTGCAGCGAAACTGAGGTGGGAGCGCCGCGGCTGGGCGGGACGCCGTCAGGCCCGGAGTACGTAGATCTTGCGGTGCCCGCGGGGGCACACGATCACGATCTCGCGTTCCCGCGGCGGCAGGATTTCCTCGGTCAGGGCGATGGGCACATCCCCGGGGAGTTCCACGCTCTCGTTGCAGCCGGGCTCGAGACACAGCACCCTCGACATTACTTCCAACTCCAATTCTCGTCTGAGCTAGCTTGCGAATCTCTTCCATCCGTGGATTCCACGCCCAGGGTATACGGGAATCATGAGGAAGATGAAAGAGGTTCAGATACCGTTTCCTGCGCTCCTGATGGTGCTGCAGATTCCGGGACCGCCCCGGCCTGGGAACTCCCGTCCCGTGCTCCTGGCTGTTCGTGCCCGTTGACAAACTCGATGCAGACCTGGTTGTCGTTGCAGATGCTGACGACCTCGATCGCGCTCTCGTATTGCTCCTTGGACATCTCTTCCGGATCCAGGCCGATGTCCCTGGCTTCCGTTATGTCAATGGGGAAGAGATGATGGGTGTAACCGTAGACCAGCCGGTATGCGATCTTCTCCGCTTTCAGCTGGTCGATCTGGGCGGCGCGGCTGAGGAGTATCTGAGCATATTTCTCGCCCATCTTCAGGCTGCGTCCCCACGCGCCGAAGTCGAGCGACCTGGTCTGGGACAGCATCGGCGTGATGCTGCCGATCGCGAACTGGGCCGCCGCGTCGAGCGAGTCGGTGAGCAGCAGCTTGCCCTGGGTCACCGCGGCCAGCTGCTTGAGGGCCTGCGACAGCGTCGAGAACCCGAACTCCCGCACGTAATCGACGCTCTGGTAGCAGTCGAGGGCCGATATGTAGTCGGTGGGGTTCCGCGGGTCCCTGATCTGGGTGTCGAGCGGTCCCAGTTCGCCGAACGGCGACATGAAGATCTGGCTGGCTCCCACGGCGACCAGGGTGCTGGCGCTCTTGGCCTTGCGCGGGACGTAGATGTTGAGCGTCTCGGCGTACCGGGACAGGAACAGGACCGTCCGGAACGCGCTGTCGAGCGGGCCGCCGGTCGAGTCGAGGATGACGTTGATCGTTTCTTCGGGCTGTGACTTCGGGAACCCGAAGCGCTCCTCGCAGGCCAGCTGTATCCGGCGTTCCGTCGACTCCCCCAGGTCGCCGTAGCCGAGGAGCTTGCCGATTAATACCAGGCAGGGATGGCCGCCGGCCAGTGCGGCGAATCGCTGGCCTGCGGCGTGGATGGCCTTTCGCTGGCCGGAATCTATTTCGCGGTAGTAGTAGGAGGCGCCGTTGGCCAGGCCGAGGGCACCGTTCGGTGCCTCGCCTGCGGCAATAGCCCCGTTCTCCGGGAGTGTCATCTTTCCCCCAATGGCTGCCTCAGGCGTCCCGCGGAGTGCGCGCGGCCGCCGTTACTGGTCCCGGGCAGGTAGCGTCAATGGTCCCACTCTTTGCGCGAAATGTCACTCTCTGTGCCTGATTTATACCGTTCTCTGCGCCCGGTGGCCAGAGCCGACGCCAGCCGACGATCTCGGCGGCCGGCCGGGAAGCGCCGACCAGCGCCGGGCCGGGTCCTGCCCGCACTGCGGCGCGCCCGTCGACATCCGGGAGCGCATGTCCGATCCCGGGTGGGCCGAGCAGCCCCCGATCCGGGACATGGCCCGGATCCACTTCAGCCGGTCCACCCGCCAGATCGTCGGCAAGTACGTGCCGGTGGCCGAGATGAGCCTGCACGACGACGACTGGGTCTACTTCTCCCACCACGTGCTGCTGCACACCGACCCCCGGGTCCGGCTCGACGCCATGCGGATGGCCAGCCCGTGGAACCGGCAGAAAGCGGGGATGCCGCTGATCATGATGACCGCCCAGGGGCCCGGGCACATCGCGTTCAGCGCCGACGCCCCCGGCGAGACCATCGCCGTGCCGCTGCAGCACAACCAGGCCGTGGACGTGGTCGAGCACCGGTTCCTGGTCGCCACGGGGAACGTCAACTACCAGTGGGAGAACTCCGGGATATGGTTCACCACCCAGAGCGGGGACGACCAGGAGTACCACTACCCGCTGGGCCGGACGATGGACCGGTTCTGGGCCCAGGCCGGGCCGGGGCTGATGCTGCTGCACGCTCCGGGGAACACGTTCGTCCGTGACCTGGCGCCGGGCCAGCGGATCTGCGTCCAGCCGAGCGGGCTGCTGTGGAAGGACCCGACGGTCCGGATGTTCCTGCACTTCGAGTACCCGCGCGGGGACTACTGGTTCAGTTCGGCGCGGTGGCAGGCCAAGTCGGTGTGGCTGACGTTGCAGGGGCCGGGCCGGGTGGCCATCCAGTCGGTGTTCGAGCCCCCCGAGATGGTGGGGCAGGTGACCAACTGCTCGGCGGCCACGACGCAGTACTGGTAGCCCGGGACGCGTTACTGGTGGCGCCGCCCGGCCTGGTGGCCCCGGCCGGAAGCGATCGTGGTCCGCTCAGGCGGCGTGGTGAACGTCCCCCGGGACGTGGCCAGAGCTGGCGTCGTCCGCGGGCTTGCGCGGCACGAGCTGTATGTCGAACTCCGCGTCGAGCGCGGTCGATAGCGCGGCCAGGGTACGGAGCGTGAGATTCTCGCCTCCGGACAGCACCTGGCTGATCCGGCCCGGGGAGACGCCCATGCGGCTGGCCAGCTCCGCGCGGGTCAGGCCCTGCTCGCGCAAGAGCACGGTGATCTCGTTGGTGAGCTGGGTAACCAGGCGGGACAACTCCTCGTCTACCTGGGCTTCGATGTCCTTATGGGCGGACGAGCCGCGCAACGAAAGGCCCATGGACGGCCTCCCCACTGTGTCGCATCGGGTGCTTAGCCTCAACTAAACCTATAGTCATGCCTAAATGAAGGATCGTCAAGGCCGCGGCATCCTGACCTCTGCGGATCGATTCGTTATGAAAATGTTACCGAACGGATGGAGGTGCCGTCGCCCGCCCGGCCGGGCCGACGGCGCGCACGCGGCCGGGGACGGCCGGGGGACGGCGGGCGCGGGGCGGTGACGCCTGGATAGATCGTGCATGAACTGAAACCATGTCCTCGGAAAGCCGTGTCTGAGACAGGGCGCGAGGAGAGGCTGGGCCATGCCGACGTGGGTCGTCGCCGCCATAACCATCGCCATATCCCTGGTCTCCGCGTACGGCTTCCTGATACTTCGCTGCCGGGGAACCGGAAACCCGTTCGGGCACCGCGCGAGGTGGTGGGCGACCGGCATCATAGTGATCACGGCCGCGGTCTCGACTGGCGTCGGCCTGGTGGTCATCGCGGCGGGCGATCACGCCGTCGCGGCCGGCGTCGGCCTCGTCCTGCCCAGCGGCTTGTGGCTGGGCAGGGCGGTCGGCCAGCACAGCGACCGGGTGCCCGCGGGCCTGATCGCGCTGGTCATGTTCCCGCTGCGGCACCTCGACGACGCGATGGGCGAGGACATGCAGGCGTGGTGCGACACTCGGCTCCGGGCGGCGTCGAGGGCGCCGCAGTACGTGTCGGACGCGGCGGAGTACTACTACAACCAGGTCCGCGGCCAGGTCCGGGACGACCAGGTGCATAACCAGCTCATCGGCTGGCGGGACTCCATCCGGCACAAGATCGGCATCGTGCGCCTGATCGACCTGGGGGCGGGCCCGACGCGGGTAGAGGAGGCCCTGCGTTATCACCCGGGCACCGCGGACCGGCGCCGGTACCCCGTTGACGACCCGCCCCGCCTGGCCCGCCGGTTAATGGCCGAGGCGGAGAACGAGTTGTACCTGTTCCTGGCCTGCGTGTACCGGCTCGGATTTCACAACCTGCTCATCTACCCGTTCCGGCCGGAGCCTGGGCCGCACGCCCGGCGCGCTCTAGGCGGCCAGCCCGCTGGGCGTGAGCCGACCACCAGCTAGCTGACTGATGGCTGACTACTTCCTGAATGCTCGCTGACCCCCCGGTGCACCTCTGAATGTACTCAGCGGTAACTAAGGTCTACCAAGGCTCCGGTGCAGGTAGAAGACCGATCCTCGGTTGACGAGGCACCACGAGACGAGCTGAGGACGTAACACCCATGAGCACGGAACACGACCCGTCCGGCCCGGCCGAGCGGCCGCAGGCCCCGCAGGCCCCGCAGACCTCGGAGACCCCCCAGACCCCAGCGCCCCCGCCGCCGCCTCCGCCCTGGTACCCGGCCGGCCAGGGCGCTCACGCCGAGTCCGGCGGGTGGAGCGACAGCGGGTGGAGCCACCCCGGCTACCCGAGCGGCCACGCGGACGCGGGCGCGGTGCCCCCGGGCCTGGTCAAGCCGCACCGCCGCCGTCAGGTCCTGCTGGCCGCCGTCGCCGCGGCCGGCCTGGTCGTCGGCGCGGCCGGCTACCACTTCGCCAGCACCGGATCGGCCGGATCCCCGGCCGCGTCCACCACGGCCCTCACCACCACCCAGATCGCGAACAAGGTCGACCCGGGTCTCGTGGACATCGTGTCCACGCTCGGGGACCAGGACGCCGAGGCCGCCGGCACCGGCCAGGTGGTGACCTCCTCGGGCGAGGTGCTGACCAACAACCACGTGATCGACGGCGCCACGTCGATCAAGGCCACCGACATCGGCAACGGCCAGACTTACACGGCGAAGGTCGTCGGCTACGACAAGTCCCAGGACGTCGCGGTGATCCAGCTCCAGGGCGCGTCCGGGCTCACGACCGTGTCGTTCGGCGACTCGTCGCAGGTCGCGGTGGGCCAGGGCGTCGTCGGCCTGGGCAACGCGGGCGGCCAGGGCGGTACCCCGTCGGTCGCTACCGGAACGGTCACCGGGCTGAACCAGTCGATCACCGCCAGCGACGAGGGCAGCGGCTCGTCCGAGAACCTGACCGGGATGATCGAGACCAACGCCAACATCCAGCCCGGCGACTCCGGCGGCCCCCTGGTCAACAGCGCGGGGCAGGTCGTCGGCATCGACACCGCGGCGTCGAGCAGCTCCGGGTCATCGTCCGGCGGATCGGGCCAGGACCCGTTCGGCGGCTCCGGCGGCACCGGGCAGGACCCGTTCGGCGGGTCGGGCGGCTCCGGCGGGTTCGGCGGGTCGGGCCAGGACCCCTACGGCGGCTCCGGCGGCTCCGGCGGCTCCGGCGGGTTCGGCGGATCGGGCCAGGACCCCTACGGCGGGTCCAGCCAGTCCCCGTCGGAGCAGTCCCCGTCCAGCCAGTCCCCGTCCTCGTCCTCGTCCGGGTCGTCCCAGACGCAGGCCTTCTCGATCCCGATCAACACGGCCCTGGCCATCGCCGGCCAGATCGAGGCGGGCAACGCCTCAAGCACGGTGCACATCGGCGCCACCGGCTTCCTCGGCGTGGAACTCGCCTCCTCGGATTCCTCCGGGACCGGTGGCATCTCGGGCGGCGAGCAGAGTGGCAGCGCGCTGACCATCCAGGGCACCGTCTCCGGGTCGCCTGCCGCCCAGGCGGGCCTGGCCGAGGGCGACACGATCGACTCGATCAACGGCCAGTCCGTGTCGTCACAGTCCGGCCTCCAGTCGGCGATCATGCAGTACCACCCGGGCGACCAGGTCACCGTCGGCTGGACCGACCAGTCCGGCCAGACCCACACCTCCACCATCACCCTCGCCAACGGCCCGGCCGACTAAGGCCGGATCAACCAGGCTGGGCCCGGGCGCACGCCCGGGCCCAGCCCCTTTTCGTTCACCGTCGATCCCCGATCCTCTGCGCCGCCTACCCCGGATGCACCGGGGCGAAGTACTGGCCGACGGCCTTGGCGATCGCGAGCGCGATCACCTGCTGGTCCTGTGCGCTCTCGGCGATCGACGCCTCGGAGGGATCGGTGAGGTACAACGGCTCAATCAGGGCGCCCGGCATCCGGCTCGGCGTCGAGAAGTACCCGGCCTCCGCCGGGCCGAGCAGCAGCAGGTGCCCGTAGCCTCCGGAAGAACTGGTGAGCGTCGATCCGAGCCCGGTGTCCGAGAGCACTCCCTGGTCTGGGACGCCCCAGCCCTGGGCGTTCATGGCTCCGAGGACGTCACCCTGCAGCAACGTGGCCAGCCTGAGGTTCTCGGCGGAGAACGGCCGGTCAGCGTCGTAGCCGGTGAGGCATCCCGCAACCCCCGGGGCCCCGGCGTCCATGTAGATGCCGATGAGTATGTCGGCCCGCGCCATGTTCGCGCACACGTCCCGGGCCGCGACGTCGGCGGACACTCCCTGCCACGTGAGCGTTCCGTCGACCACGTCGGCCGGGCTGAGCCGGGTCACCGACGTGTTCCCGGTCCGGGACACGACCACCCGGTAGCCCTGCGCGCGCAGGATCTCCATCGTGTCCATCTCGATGGGCAGGTTCACGGTGGACTCGGTGACGGTCGTGCCGTCCTCGGTGCCGACCCCGCCAGGGTCGATCCCGCCGTGCCCAGCGTCGAGGAACACGGTCTCGTGCCGGTCACCGTTCACGGGGGCATAGGCCATGCAGGCCCCCCGGCTGAACAGCGCCGGATCGATCGCCTGACCCGGTGGGCTCGGCCCGTCGGGGTAGCCAGGATTCACCGCGGTATGTGCCGCCTGGTGGCCGCGCAGCAGGAGCAGGGCGCACGCAGCCACCACGAGCAGGGTGACGAGCCCCCTCTTCGGCTGCATGGCGCCGCTCCACAGGTATCTCGGTAACCGCGTCGCTCGTTACTAGATACCGCCGCCCCTGACCGGTAACCAGCGTGACACGCCAGGGCCCCTGCCATTCCGCGGCGGGCTTCGCCGGGTCGGCCCGGAAGGCTGGTGGCGAAGGGCGAACGGCGAACGGCGAGGGGCGGCAGCCGGCCGATGAGTTGCGGCCCGGTATAGCGTCTCAAGGACATGACGACTTCGAGTCTTTCCAAGGACCGTATCGTCCGCCTGCACGACATCATGGCCCGTCATGTCCGCCAGGGTGACGCCCCCGGGCTGGTCTCGGTCGTCAGCCGGCGCGGCGAGGCCGAGATCGACGCCATCGGCGTGACCGCCCTCGGCGGCCGCCAGGCGGTGCGGCCGGACACGATCTTCCGTATCTCGTCGATGACCAAGCCCGTCACCGCGGTCGCCACGCTGATCCTGCTCGAGGATTGCGTGCTCCGGCTCGACGAGCCGGTCGAGCGGTTCCTGCCCGAGCTGGCCGGCCTGCGCGTGGTGCGCCGCATCGACGGGCCGGTCGATGACACGGTGCCCGCCCGCCGGCCGGTCACCGTCCGCGACCTGCTCACGTTCCGCATGGGCTTCGGCGGGTACTTCGGGCCGTGCCCGGTCAACGACGCGGCCGCGCCGCTGCAGCTGAGCGTGGGCCCGCCCCAGCCGTCCCTGCCGCCCGCACCCGACGAGTGGCTGCGCCGTTTCGCCACGCTGCCGCTGATGTTCCAGCCCGGCGAGCGGTGGCTGTATCACACGGGCGCCGACGTG
The DNA here is from genome assembly GCA_963834695.1 of uncultured Actinomycetota bacterium. Lineage (GTDB taxonomy): Bacteria > Actinomycetota > Actinomycetes > Streptosporangiales > Streptosporangiaceae > JASHPR01. The sequence goes on along the minus strand of CAWIDQ010000035.1, from coordinate 74,815 downwards.
CTCGGCGTGCTCATCGCCCGGGCCAGCGGTCAGCCGTTCGAGGAGTTCTTGCGCCAGCGGGTGTTCGAGCCGCTGGGCATGAAGGACACGGGCTTCTTCGTGCCGCCCGCCGACATCGGCCGGCTCGCCACCAGTTACGTCACCGATCCCGAGACCGAGACGCTCCGGATCTACGACGGGCCGGCCGGGCAGTGGAGCACGCCGCCGGCGTTCCCGTCCGGCGGAGCGGGCCTGGTGTCGACGGCGCCCGACTTCCTGGCCTTCGCCGAGATGCTGCTGCGCGGCGGGGCTCCGCTGCTGTCCCGGCCATCCGTGGAGATCATGACCACCGACCAGCTGACCCCCGAGCAGAAGGCGGTGTCGGGCTTTTTCCCCGACGACTTCGACGCCCGTGGCTGGGGCTTCTGCGTCAGCGTCGTCACCCGCCGCGAGCACCCGGCCGCGCCCGTCGGGCAGTACGGCTGGGACGGCGGGCTCGGCACCGTCTGGCGCAACGACCCGTCCGAGCAGATGATCACCATGCTGCTGACGAATGCGGCGTTCACCTCGCCCCGCCCACCCGACATCGTGCAGGACTTCCTCACCGCGGCCTACGCGTCGATCGACGACTGACCCGCCGTACTCCGGACCCTTTCCCATAACGGACCACCGCCGCCGCTCGCCGCCCCACGGCGGGACTGGTCCCCGCGGATTGAGCGACACGGCGGCGCTGGGTCCGCCGTGTCGCTAGTGTCCGGGGGAGGCGACGGCGTAGCCTGGCCTGGAACGCATGTTCGAGTAGGGAAGCGCGATGGACGAGCCGATGCGTGAGCAGGCGGCCGTGCTCGCCCTGGTCCGGGCCGGTAAGGGCGAGTGGTATCAGACGGCCGACATGATCTCCCAGGCCGGAAGCGCCTTACGGCTCCTCGGCGACGAGCCGGTGATCATGTCTGCGGAGCGCCGGGAGCACGCGAGGGAACTAGCGTCCAGGATCAGCCCGGCCGACGTGTCGCAGGCCCAGGCGCTGATCGAGCGCGTGACCTCGCAGGGCGTACGCCTGATCACCGTCCTGGACGACGATTACCCGGAAAACCTGAGGCTGATCTTCAACCGCCCGCCGTTCATCTGGGTCCGGGGGCAGCTCGAGTCGCGCAACCTGCGGGCCATTGCCGTGGTCGGCACGCGCCAGGCGACCCCGGACGGAAGCGCCCTGGCCGCGCGCCTCGCCCAGGGCCTGGCCCGGGCCAAGGTCACCGTCCTGTCCGGGCTCGCCCGCGGGATCGACACCACGGCGCAGGCCGCCACCATCGAGGCGGGCGGCCGGACCGTCGCCGTTATCGGTACCGGGATCCTCGCTCCCGTGTATCCCGCGGAGAACAGCGACCTGGCCGAGCGCATCGTCACGGCCGGCGGCGCCATCGTCTCGCAGTTCTGGCCGCAGTCCCCGCCGCGGAAGATCAATTTCCCGCGGCGCAACATCGTGATGAGCGGCATGGCGGCGGGAACCGTGGTGGTCGAGGCGGCCGCGACCAGCGGGGCGAAGATGCAGGCCCGGCTGGCCCTGGAGCACGGCAAGCGCCTGTTCCTGCCGGAGCCGCTGGTGGCGACCCAGGAGTGGGCGAGCCGGTACGCGACCCGGCCCGGCGTCACCGTGATAAAGGACCCGGACGACATCCTCGATGAGCTGGTCAAGATCGTCGAGATCCCGCGCCAGCTGACGCTGAGCTTCTAGGCCATGGCCAGCGCGGCCCAGTTCACCGACCCCTACCTGCACCACTACGTGGCGGTGCCCGCCGCGGGACCCGGCGTCTGCGCCGTATGCCGCTCCGGACCCCGGCCCGGTTACGCCGTGTGCTTCAGCTGCCAGGAGGTCATGCGGCAGGTGAGCCACCCGGTGACGAACGTGGTACCGATCTCGCTGTACGCGCTGAACAGCCAGCTCTGGCACGTCCTGCGCTATTACAAGGACGGCTCGGGGCGGAGCGCGGAACTCCTGGCCACGCAGGTCGCGGCGATCATCGCCCGCTTTACCGCGCGGCACCTTCGGTGCGTCACGGCCGCGGCGGGCGGCGATCCGGCCGTGGTGACCAGCGTGCCGAGCACTCGCCCGCAGCCGCGCTCCGGCCGGCACCCGCTGGAGACCGCGGTCATGAGAGCCGGCCGCTTAGCCTCGCTGTACCAGCCACTGCTCGTGCGCGGGCCCGGGTACGCGGATCACAACCAGGCCGACGACGACGCCTTCACCGTGCCGCGCCGGCTCGGCGGCGAACGAGTGCTCCTGTTAGACGACACGTTCACGACCGGCGCGCGCCTGCAGAGCGCCGCCTCCGCGCTCCGCCTGCGCGGCGCATCGGCCGTGGCCGCCGTGGTCGTCGGCCGCGTCATCAACCCGGAGTGGAACGAGAACTGCCGCCGCATCTGGGATCAGGCACGCGAAACCCAGTTCAGCTTCGAGCAGTGCTGCCTGTGCCGGGACTGACGGTCGCGGAAGCGCCGGCGCCGCCGAGGTGACGAGTGAAGAATCGCGCCGAGTCTTCCAGCTCGAAACGGGGCACGCTAGCAGACCGGCTCAGGTCGCGGCCGGTGGCACCGCGGCCGCGGCGAAGGCGGCCATGGACGGGAACTCCCAGTCGGGCGTGACGTCGACCGGCGGCGCCGGCGTGGCTCCCCACCCGGGCCGGTCATGCCGCCGGTTGATCCACGCCGTCGGCAATCCGGCCCGCTGGGCCGGAACGTGGTCGTGGTACAGGCTCTGGGCGGCGTGCAGCAGCCCGCCCTCGCCCACGCCCAGCCGGCCTCGGCCAGCAGCGCCTCGAAGTTCCGCGGCGAGGGCTTGTACGAGCCGATGTCCTGCGCGGTCAGCACGCTGCCGAAGTTCACCCCCAGCCGTCGCTGGCTGGCCGCAAACGAGTCCCGGTCGACGTTGGACAGGATGATCAGCTTGTATCGGGAAGCGAGGGCGGCCAGCGCCGCGGGCGAATCGGCGAACGCGGGCCAGTCCGGCACCGACCGGCCCAGCCGCTCCGCGTCCTCCGCGGTGACCTCGGCTCCGAGGTCGCGCCCGAGCGCAGTCAGGCTGCGCGCCAGGATGTCCGGGTACAGCGTTCCCGGGTCCTCCGCCTCCGCGCGCTCCTCGTGCCCGGCGTACGCGGCCAGCAGCGCCTCGTCGCCCAGCGCCACCCCGCGCGACCGGGCCCACGGCCCGAGCACCGCAGCCAGCCCCGCCTCCCAGTCGATCAGCGTTCCGTAGCAATCGAAGCTGATCGCTTCGAAATCGGTGATCTTCACGAGCGCTCCTTTGGTTATGCCGTCGCTGCCAGGTGGCCCAGCAGCATGGCCTCGTTCATGCACCAGTGCCGGAGTTCGCCGAGGTGCACGCTCTCGTTCTCGGAGTGCGCATTGCTCTCGGGATCCTCGACACCGGTCAGCAGCATCGCCGTCCCCGGGTACGCCTCGGCCATCGCGGCCACTAACGGGATCGAGCCGCCGCTGCCCGACACCACGGGAGCACGGCCCCAGGTGTCCTCGCAAGCCCGACGGAAGGCGTCAAAAGCCTGCCCGGAAACCTCGATGCGATGCGGCGCACTCTCCCGGCGCATCGTGACCGTTACCTCCGCGCCCCACGGCGCCCGCCGGCGAAGATGCCGTTTTACCGCTCGGAAAGCCCGCTGTGTATCGTCGCCTGGCGCTAGGCGGATGCTGATCTGGGCACTGGCCGCCGGCACTAATTTGTGCGCCGCGTCGGCCGTCGGCGGCGCGTCGATGCCCAGGACGGAAATGGCGGGCCGGCCCCAGAGCCGACGGGTGAGAGAGCCGCGGCCCAGGAGCTGGACACTGGGCCGCAGGCCGGTGAATCGCCGCAGGTCGGATTCATGCAGTCGCAGGGCATGCGGAGGGCCGGTGCGCAGGCCTCTTACGGCCACAGCGCCCTTGCGGTTGTGCAGTGTCCCGATAAGCCGGCACAGTGCCGTGAGCGCGTCTGGCACGGGGCCGCCGTAACGGCCGCTGTGCACGCCATGATCAAGCGTGCGCACCTCGACCAGGCAGTCAAGGATGCCGCGTACGGACGTGGTCAGCGTCGGCTGGCCGACCGACCAGTTCGAGAAGTCTGCGAGCACGATGGTGTCGGCGCGCAGAAGTTCTTCATACTTGCTGAGGAATTGCGGAAGATGAGCCGACGCAATCTCCTCTTCGCCCTCGATGAAGACGGCCAGGCCGACCGGGGGCTTCCCTCCCCATACCTGCAGCGCCGCCGCGTGAACGGCGATTCCGGCCTTGTCATCAGCCGTACCCCGGCCGAAGAGCCGTCCTTTACGCTCCGTGGGCTCGAACGGTGATGATTCCCAGAGCTCCTCCGGGCCGGGCGGCTGGACGTCGTGATGGGCGTACAGCAGGACGGTCGGAGAACCCGACGGCCCGGGGGTGGCGCCGAACACGGCCGGGTGCGCACCCTTAACCTCGTCGAGCAGCCTCACGTCCTGGAGCCCGGAACGCTCCAGCCAGGAGGCGGTCGCCTCCGCTGACCGCAGAACCTGACCAGCGTCGAATCCGGCCGCGCTGACCGACGGTATGCGCACGAGCTGCTCCAGGTCGGCACGGATGTCATCGAAGGCAGCGTCCACCATCGTCCGGACGGCCTCCGGACTTGGGCTAGCTGGCAAGTCCTGGCCCTCCGCCATAGTCGGCACGCGGCGCCGGACATGCCGCACGTCCCCCGAGGAAGCGAGCCCACGGGATGCAATCGATTCCCGGTGCGCCCACCCCTCGCACGATACGGACATGCGAGAGCCCAATCAACGGGGCATGGTTCGCTGATGTGCTCTATCCACCCGTCTGAGGGCGGCGAGCCAAGGCCCCAGTCACCACGCTGGAACCATCGATACCTCTGGCCTCAAGCGTTCGTGGCCAGGTAGGTCTCCCGATGATCGACCGTGCAGACCACCACGTCGCGCTTGGCGGTTCCGCCGGGCGGAGCCTCCAATTGGGTTGTCGAGTGCTTGAAGCGCTTGTCCTCGAAGATGATGATCTCGCCCGGATTTAGTTGACGCCTGAGAACCGGCTCCGCGGTCGGCTCGCCCTGCTCCGGGACGTCATCTGGCTGGTAAAGCTGGGTCTCCGCGCCGCCGCCGGCTCGGTCCAGGACGTAAATCACGCAAAGCTCTTCACGATCATGATGAGGGCTGGTCACAACGTCTTTAACGGTACGGAAAAGATTCACACCGAATGTACCGTCAAGTTGCCGCTGGCCGGGCGGCACGAGACTGAGGAGGGCCCGGATGAGTTCCTCCGCCTGCGGATCCCGGAGAAGCTCGACGCGCGAGTGTTTGCGCTTGCCCGGTCTGCCGTCGCGGTTGGTGATCGTGATCTCCTCGTGCTCTTGCACACGGAGATCGTCGTCATGCCACTGATACCGGATGACGTCCCGTGCCCTCTTGCGGCCTGGTGGCTTACCGCCGGGGTCGTCTTTAAGTACCTGGTCGTTGAAGTACGTCTGCCCGAAGTTCGTGCGGAACTTTTCAGGGAGCCCGAGTGCCTCATCGCTGGTTATCGCGTAGCCCTTGTCGGTCAGGTCGGACCAGGTATCGGCGAGGCGGGTGGGGGCTGCGTCATCGCTCACAGTGGGCACTCGCAAGGAGAGGGCTCGGCCGTCCGAGCCTGTGGCGGTCGGGGAGTGTCCTACTAAAAACAACGACGACGAGGCTACACCCCGTAGTTGAGTGAGACCTTGCAATCTTGCAAAGGTGTGCAGCAGCAAGATGACGATTTTGTCACGGGAACGCTCGGCAATTGCGCGAGTGCTCAGAGTGACCTGTCGTGGCTGCATTGGCTTACGATTCGCTGCTCATGTCATCACGAACGGAACGTATGAAGGCGCGTGTGTCGTCCTCGTTCAGCGAGGCCTTCACCAGAGCGTCGTGCGCCTTGCGGTACTCCGCTACACGGCCCGGATCCTCGATTTCGACGAAACCGGCGTGCGTCTCGATGTGCACCACGTCCTGTTCTAGGTCGTTCCCGTATTCGAAATAGGCGTACATGCAAGTCATGGTGAGTACCGGCTCGGCGGCGAACGGCAAGACGTGCAGGCTGACGTTCGGAGCCATCGATCGTTCGATCAGGGCATCGAGCTGGTTCTGCAATACCTCTGCCGAGCCGACGGCCTGCCGCAGGCTCGACTCGTGTGTCACGGCGACCAGCCGCAGTGGATCCAGGCCTGCCCGAGAGCTCAGGGCCTCCTGGCGCTGTGTCCGGACCTCCAGAAGCTGGCGGATCTCGTCCCCTGAACGATGCTCCATGTCCCGGAAGATCGCCCGTGCGTAGTCCGGGGTCTGCAGCAGGGCCGGCACGAACGGCAGCGTGTAGGTCCGTTCTACCGTCACATCCACCTCATAGGCCAGATGCGCATCCAACCCCCGCTCGCCCAGGACTGGCCCCAAGACCTCGTCGTCATAGTCGTTCCACCAGCCGGGACGCTCCGCCTCAGCCACCCACCGCCGCAGGTTCCCGGCTAGCTCGGTCCCCTCGATCCCGTAGTAGCGGATGAGGTCCCTGATATCGCGCGGGAGCGGTCTGCCCTGGGCGTTCTCCAGCCGGGACAGCTTGCTCGTGGAGATCATCAGGTCCCCGGCCACATCGTTCAGGTTCTTTCCGGAGTCCTCCCGCAGCTTCTTCAAGGCGGCCGCGATTCCGCGCCGCGGCCCGAGCGGACCCGTCACCCTATTCAAGGCCGGATCCCCCACCAGCAGGCGCTGACACCTGACCGTGCCCCACGGCTGGCTGATTTGGCCACATGATCCCGCCATTGATCCGAGCCACTATCGGTGGCCGACGCGACGGTCGCGTAGGTGGGCAAGAAGTTGCGACGTGGATGGTTCCTGGCTGGGAATCCCACAACGCGACCGTACTCCCAATAGGAACATGCTGCACGGGAACACTCCGGAGCGGGCACACTGCGTGCCTCCAGACTGCGAACCGGCCGTGACGGGCGAGGCGGGCCGGTGCCCGCATCACGGCCCGGCCGAATGTGATCGATGGTTTGAGAATCTTGCATGATGGGAATCCCAAAACTGTAGCTTGCACCACAGGTTTTTCAAAAGCGGGGCTGATGGTGACCAGCGGGCACGTACCTCCGGATGTACTCCTCGCGGGGAGATGTATCTGTGCCATCGTCCGCGGGGGCGGGCCGCAGCCACTTGGTTGCGGCCCGTTTTTTGTCACCGGCGCGTGGCGGGCCCGTGCACCACCGCCCGGTCCGTAGGCAAGCGGCGGGCCGATGGATGGCGCCATCGGCCCGGCCTACCAGGCAAGACCCTCGCGGAAGCTACCACAAGAGAGGAACCCAGTGGAAACAGTGCATTGTATCTCCGCGACCACCTGCACGGGAATGCCACCGAGCCGCTCCTCGTGGCACGCCTGCCCGGAGTCTGACCCATGATCCTCATAATCCCGGCGGCGGCGGCGCTCGCCACCGGGCTGTTCCTGGGCTGGATCTTGAAGGCGTCCTGCCAGGCCGCGGTGGCGTCCTACCTTCAGGAGCGCATGCATAGCAAGGTCATCCAGCTCGAACAGCAACTGGAAGCGAGGGGAACCCGGCCAGAGCCGCCATGGAGGCAGTGGTGGCGGTGACCATCGCGTTATGGGAAGTGGGCTTGGTCGTCAGTGGCGGTCGGCGAGGCGATGCAGCAGCAGGGCCTCGGCCAGGCAGGCCCGCTCGAACGTGGCCAGGTGCAGGCTCTCGTTGGCGCCGTGCGCCCGCGTGTCGGGGTCTTCCACGCCGGTGATGAGAATCTCGGCTTCGGGGACGAGTTCGGCGTAGCCGGTGACGAACGGGATCGAGCCGCCACCGCCGATCTCCACGGCGGGTGTCCCCCAGGCCTCGGCGAGCGCCCAGTGCGCGGCCTGGTAGGCCGCACCTGTCGTGGGTGCCGTATACGGAGCAGCCGTGGCGGCCTGCTGCACGGTAACCTGCGCGCCCCAGGGCGCGTGCGAGGTAAGGTGTGCGGCCAGCGCCGCGCTCGCCCTGGTCACGTCGTCGCCCGGGGCCACCCGCAGGCTCACCTTGGCGCGCGCGACCGGGAGCAGGGTGTTCGAGGCCTCCGCGACCGACGGCGCGTCGATGCCGATGACCGTGAGCGCGGGACGCGCCCAGAGGCGCTCGGTGAGCCCGCCGCTGCCGATCAGCCGCACCCCGTCGAGCATCGCGGCGTCGGCGCGCAACTGCGCCTCGGTCAGGTCGAGCGGATCCGCCGTCCCGCGGACCAGGTCCATGACCGCCACATTGCCCTGCCCGTCGTGCAGCGTCGCCAGCAGCCGGCACAGCGCGGTCAGCGCGTCGGGGACCGGGCCCCCGTACAGCCCGCTGTGCACGCCATGGTGCAGGACCCGCACCTCCACGATGACGGGGGCGGCCCCACGCAACGAGGTGGTCAGCGACGGCACGTCCACCGTCCAGTTCGACGCGTCGGCGAACACCACCACGTCGGCTCGCAGCCGATCCCGGTACTCGCTCAGGAACTGGGCCAGCGTCGGCGAGCCGATCTCCTCTTCGCCCTCGACGAGCACGATCACCCCGACAGGCAACTCGTCGCCGTGCGCCCGCAGCGCGGCCAGGTGCGTGGCGAGCCCGGCCTTGTCGTCGGCCGCGCCGCGCCCGTACAGGCGCCCGTCTCGCTCGGACGGCTCGAACGGGTCGCTGTCCCAGCTCGCGCGGTCGCCCGTGGGCTGCACATCGTGGTGCGCATACAGCAAGACGGTGGGCGTGCCGGGCGGGCCGGGTCGCCGCCCGAGCACCGCAGGCTGCCCGCCCGCCACGCTGACCACGTCGACCTCGGGCAGGCCGGCCTGGCCCAGCAGGGCGGCGGCCTCGTCGGCGCTGGCCCGCACGTGCCCGGCCGCGGCCGGATCCGCCGACACTGATGGGATCCGCACCAGCCGCTCAAGGTCGGCTCGGACCGATGGCAGGACCTGCTGGACGGCTGCCGTGAGCTTCCTGGACTCAGGCTGGTCAGAATTCACGTCCCCGGACGCTACCGGAATCGGGTCTCCAGCCAGTCAGGGACCCGATTTCGCGTGTCGGATGGGTCAGGCGTGACGTCAGTGATGCGATGTTCCTTATGAGGTCCGCAACGGAACACAGGGCCGACCCGGCCAGGCTCCCCGAACTGGCCACCGTCTGCCCAGGGTGAGCTACAGGCCGTGCGCGCTCCCGGAGGGACTCGAACCCCGACCACCGGATCCGTCATCCGGCATGATCTCCGTTTCACCACAGGAGCGTGAATTGTGGCAGAGCCTCGTCTTGCTATTGCTGGCACGGAGAGATTCGAACTCCCATGACCTCCTTAACGGGGAGGCGTCCTGCCGTTGAACGACGTGCCATTCGTAACGGGGGTGGGATTCGAACCCGCGCATAGCCGACTTACGAGGCTTGCCCCGGGTTTTGCTGGGGGGGTCGCCACGCCAGCCGGCCCACTGTAGGAGCCGTACTTCCGGTAATTTGCTATTGCCACGCGATGCGCCTCTCGGCAAGCATCGCATCGGCAACCACGCTGGTACGCACCCCGTGTCCCGCAGGGACTTCGGTTATACGTGCGGCGAGGTGGAACCGGGATGGCAGCTGGGTCAAGATTCAGGTAGGCAAGAAACCCATTGCGAGATGCAGTGACCCGTCTGTGGCAGTTTGCGCACCTAACGTCGCATTTGGCGATCTCATCGAATACCGCCTTGATCGAGTAGGTCCCAGCGAGCATTCGCTTGACGTTCATGCGCTTGGTCCCGCGAACGTGATCAAAGTCGAGAACCACCGGGTCAGCTTCTCCGCAATCGACGCACGGATGTTCGCGCAAGTAGCTAAGAACAGCCATCATCCGCTTGAGCCGGTGTCGTTTCTGCCACTCGGGGGTTGGTCCCGTTCCCATTCCACTATCTTAGCACAAGATGCCTTAACCGAGATTGGCTACCCCATGGAACCCCACCAGGATCGAACCCGGTTCTGGAAAGTGAAGTGCCGCCCGCAGTGCCGCCCGGAGGAGTCGAACCCCCCATCCGTCCGCTTAAAAGGCGGTGATCCTTCCATTGGACTAGAGCGGCGTAGCGCTCCTCGGATTCGAACCGAGATCACTAACGGTCTGGGCCTGATGGCTCTGCCAGTTGGCCTAGAGCGCCTTGGAAGTTAGATGTACCGTCCCAGGGACTCGAACCCTGACTACCCACGCCTTGAACGCGGTGCCTCTTCCCGTTGGGCTAGGACGGCATATATCTCGAGCGGATAACGGGCCTCGAACCCGTGACCTCCACCATGGCGAGGTGGCGCTCTTCCTGCTGAGCTACATCCGCGTGGAGCCCTCGGCCGGATTCGCACCGGCACCCTCTTCCTTACCGAGGAAGCGACCCGACGCCGGGACCGCGAGGGCATGAACTGAGAGCCTTCGGCCCGGCTCGAACGGGCTGCCTGCCGTTTACAAGACGGCCGCTCTACCTGGTGAGCTACGAAGGCATGGTTCGCTCGAGAGGAGTTGAACCTCTACGGTCCTTGCGCGCCACGTGGCTCTCGACCACGCGCGTCTACCGTTCCGCCACGCACGCATGGAGCCTCTGACCCGAGTCGAACGGGTTCCTTCTCCTTATGAGAGACGCTCTGCCAAGGTGAGCTACAGAGGCTTGGCTACCGGACAAGGATTCGAACCTTGATCACGTGGTTCAGGGCCACGCATCCTGCCCATTGGACGATCCGGCATTGGTGCGGAAGGCGGGAGTCGAACCCGCAGTCGACGAGTTTTGAGCCCGCCAGGTCTTCCAGTTGCCTCACTCCCGCGTGGTGCGCCGCCAGGGGCTCGAACCCCGTATCGCTGGATTAAGAGTCCAGTGCTTCACCCGTATAGCTCGCGGCGCAGAGCGGCATGCGGGAGTCGGCTATGGCCAGCCGGTGGACCGCCCCGGATTCGAACCGGGAACCTTCTCCGTGCGGGGGAGTTGCTCTAACCAGTTGGAGCTAGCAGCCCAGAGGCTGCCCGGCCTGGCACGACGGGCAGCCACGACAGGCCCCGCCGGTACGCATGTACGTCCCCGAATCGGCCTGCCTCGTTCTTTGATGTCCCGCTGTGGAATTGTCAACACACAGGCACGTTCATCCCGCAGGATGGTGCTCCGCATGGACGGCAGGAATCGAACCCGCAACCACTGGTTTTGGAGACCAGCGCTCTTCCAGTTGAGCTACGTCCATATGCCTGGGTAAATGAAAACCGCCCGCCGGGCGTGTACCCTGCGAGCGGCTTCCGGTCGGTGCTTACACCTCTATCCAGAAGCCACTCCGGTGACCAGGGCAGCATTGGGCTGCAAGTACGAGAGCATGCCGACATGCCTCTCGCCTCGCCCGCACCATATGCCTGACCACGGTTTCACTGTGAGATTCCTTTCTTCCCTGTTATTCAGGGTACGAGCCCACGCCCAGAGAGCGCAACGGTATTTCCGGCCGGATTCTTCCGTGGTGAGGCGGCGGGCGGCCCGTTATGGGAAGTCGAAGGTGTTCGGTACCAGAGGAGGGCAGGTCACCAGACGCCGTAGAGGATCGACGTGTCGTAGGCGGCGGTCTCGCCGCCCGCGTACTGCACGCCCCACAGCCCGGAGGTCCAGTCGGCGGACAGCTTGTTCCCGTCCAGGGTGCCGATCCACACGAGGTAGCTCAGGCCCTCCAGGTGAGACCGGACCGTCGGCAAAGTCGACCGGTTGCAGTAAACCCGGGCCCGGAGGCCCATATTTACGCGGCCCTGGACGAATGCGCGCAATGCCCCCGCCTGGCTGTATACCTCGTTTCCCTGCTCATAGTCGGCAATGCCGCAATTGCGGTAATCGCCCAGGACGGTGATCCACCGGACCGCTGCGAACCGCTTGGCCTGCTCCGGACTGGCGGCGTAGAGGCCGTCGTAGTACAGGCACGCGTGCGTGTCCGCCGGAATCTTCTCCGGCGAGACCGAGTCGTAAAAGTCCATGCGGGCCACTCTAAACCCAGGGTGTGGCGGTCGGCTGATGCCCGCCAGCCCGGGCACCCGTGCTTCGCATGCTGACCTCACAAGCCCGGTGCGACACGCAAGCACCGCGAAACACCAAAATCACTGCCGTCACTAGCGTGGCACTGATAACGTGCGTCCTGCCGTCCGCTCTGCGGGCCGCTGCCGCGCCTCTGACCGCAATCAAGGGCAGGCAAGCGAAGAGGCCGGTTCCTGCCCCGGGACCGGCCTCTCGTCATGAAGGACTGTCTGGCTCATGCTCAGCTCCCTTCAGCGCTGGCGGGGAGCCAGACCCGCATGGGTGACTCTCCGCAGTTGGCCCATCGGTAGCACGGCACCGCGACCCACCGGGCCGGCGCAGCCGGCCTGACCTGGCCAGCCGCGGGACGGTACAGCTCGCCAGCCCAGTCCCGGGCCGTGCCGCTGCGGCCCAGGCCGGTCAGCGCGATGGTCCCGTCGGCGGCGGTTACCGCCTCAATGGGCGCGCTCAGGTCGATCCGCACGTCATCGAGAGACAAGCAGGTCGGCGAACCGCCGGGCGATCTCCAGGAGCCGGCCGTCGCCGCCGCGGGCCGCGGCCACGCCGGCCTGGATCAGGTGACCGGCGCAGTACATCTCGTGCCCGTTGGTCAGGTCGGACCACGGCTCGCGACCATCGAGGCCGAACCAGGAGTGCACGTAGCCGTCGTCGTCCTGGGCCTGGGCGACCGTCTCGGTCATGGCGCTGGCCGCCGCGCGCAGCTCGGCGAGCCGGGCCGTGACCTTTCCGCCAGGAGGCTCTGGTGGCGACGCCGGCGGCTTCACGCCGTCTCCATCCCGTCTGCACCTACCCGCCCGGCTTGTCGCGTTGGCTGGCGGCAGCCGGGAGAGGCCGGGATCCCGGGGAGGGGCCGGGGATCAGCGGATCACGGCCTCACAACGAGGGAGGACGTCATGACCGACATCGACACCAAGGCCACCGCCATGTGCGCCCACAGCCTGGACCTGATGGTTACGGGAAGCCGCGACGATTTCGAGCGCGTATTCCACCCGGAGGCAACCAACCGCGAGGCAGCCAGCGAGCCGCCCGCCGCCCGCCAGCCCGGGCCGGCCGGAGTGTATGCCACCGCCTTGTGGCTCCGCGCGGCCTTCTCCGACCTGCGCTTCGAGATACATGAGGCGGTGGAGCACGATGACCTGGCGGTCTTGCACATCACCATGTCCGGCAGGCACACCGGAGAATTCATCAAATACCGGCCGGGCACCTCCGTCATCGATACCCTCATGCCGCCCACCGGCAAGGCGTTCGGTGTCACCCATACCCACTGGTTCCGTATCAGGGACGGCATGATCATCGAGCGCTGGGCCAACCGGGACGACCTCAGTCTGGCCAGGCAGGCCGGTTGGATACCACCGTCGCCTGGGTTCCTCCTGCGCGCGGCCATCGCCAAACGGCGGGCCAGGAAGCGCTCCCGCTGAAAGCTGCGCCGGAGATGTCCCGCGCGTATTGCAGGTGACGTGACGGCATATTTTGCGCCACCCACCGTTGACGACGCAGTGACCGTCCCCTCATCCTGTGACACACATAACGGGTCCACCTGTGGGACGTCGGGTGACCACCCGGAACGAGCACTTCGCTACCAGCGGCGGGGAGTGAAAGCTCACCGCAAGAAAACCACCGTGGCTGCTGATGGTCAGCCGTGGGCGGACTTACCGAACTCCGTGACACCTTGGGCCACGGCGCACGGTGCGCACAACGGCACGTCCACAGCACTACCCGTGCCCGCAGCGACCCGACGCGTGATCACCGCGCGGTTGTCACATATCCCGACGTCGTCGGGGTGCGACCTGGCGCACACGCACTCACAATCCTGCCGGGTCCATACCAGCACGATGCGCCAGCTCTCCCACACCGCGCGGACCGCCGGATCGCTGGCCAGCTTGTTGAGCGCCTCCCTGGTTACCGTCGCTGTCTGTTCCGCCCACTCGGACACGACGTCCGTGGCGGCCTCCCAGGCAGCGGCGAGCGCTCGTATCGGGTTCTCCTCGCCACCGCTCACAATCACATCGTCTCATCCGGGACGGGCAGTGACCAGCCCGCATCCTCCGGAGGGTGAGGCAGGACCGCACTGCGGCCCTTCATGTGGTCGGTCAACGGCGGCGGCGCCGGGCTACGGCCCTTCATGTGATCGGTCAACGGCGGCGGCGCCGGGCTACGGCCCTCCGTGTGATCAGTCAACGGCGGCGGCGCCGGGCTACGGCCCTCCGTGTGATCAGTCAACGGCGGCGGCGCCGGGCTACGGCCCTCCGTGTGATCAGTCAACGGCGGCGGCGCCGGGCTACGGCCCTCCGTGTGATCAGTCAACGGCGGCGGCGCCGGGCTACGGCCCTTCATGTGATCAGTCAACGGCGGCGGCGCCGGGCTACGGCCCTCCGTGTGATCAGTCAACGGCGGCGGTACCGGGCTACGGCCGTTGGTGAAGGGGTAGTCGTTTGCTCGGCCTGCTGTCTCGCGATTGTGCCCTGCGCTGCTTCCACCAGATTCGCGCATCTGACCCGCCGGTTCTCTCGGCAGACGCTTTCGACCCACCATGATCGCTATACGTCTTACCTACAAAGGTAACGTGGATTGGGCCTATCCGGCCTGTCATGGGTCGGCAGACTGGAGTGGACAACGTTCGATGCGCTCCCACGTGGGTAAGGAGGGCCAGAAGTGGCGATCTTGGTGGTGTCTGAGGTTGCGGGCATGACCGCCGAGCAGGATGCGGCGTTGGTGAAGGCGCTGGACTTGGACCGTTCGCCGCCGGCTGGGTTCAGGATCCGCCTGGCCGGGCCGACGGCCCTCGGCTGGCGCATAGCGAGTCTTTGGGACAGCGAAGCAGATTTCGAACGTTTCCGTAACGACAGGCTGGTGCCCGCGCTTACAGGCGCTGGCCGCGCGTTGTCGCCGCTCGAGATCTGGCCAATCGAAACGGTCGACACGGTCTGGGAGGTCTGACTCGTCGGCCCCGCGTCACGCAAGTCCCTGGCATCGCCTGACGGTCCTCAAGATCAAGGGCGGCGGTCCGCGAGGACGCAGAACTCGTTCCCCTCTGGGTCGGCCATCACCACCCAGCTCACGTCGGGGCCCTGGCCGACGTCGGCGTGTCGGGCACCCAGGCCGAGCAGGCGACGGACCTCTTCGTCTTGCTCCCTGTCGGTTGGGTTGACATCGATGTGGAGCCTGTTCTTGACGGTCTTGCCGTCGGGCACCTGCCCGAATGTCAACTTCGGTGGCACTGGGCCAAGATGGTTCTTGCCTTCAGGCACCATAGGGGAGCCAATTGTGACAATTCCGTCGTCTTCGTCTTGCACCTCGTAGTCAAGGACCGAGCACCAGAACCGGGCAAGACCGTTGGGATCGGCACAGTCGATCGCAAGTTCGGTGAACTTACTGGTCATGTCAGGACCTCCCAGCCAAGTATCGCCGCTTGGGCTGTCCCCATCGCCGCGCTCTGGATCACGAGCAGTTGCCCGTTCCTTGCGGCCATTGCGATTCCCTGACCCCGCAGGGCCCGGCGATATTCCGCAGCCGCGCCCTTTAGTACCTGACTGAGCAGAGCCCTATACTTGATCTGTGGCAGATCCAGCGAGCTCTTCAGTGTGGGAAACCTGGGAATCGGTCTTTCTCAAGACCACAGCCCTGGGTGACAGGATTATCGAGCAGACCCTGGCTCGCGGGCAGCACATTACGCGGATCGCTTTCGTTCCCCGCGGGGGGCTTTATCTGGCCAACGTCCTCTCTCGGATGCTAGGCCTGTCGGGCGACCAAACGATCTCCTTGGGAATATCCAAGTATGACAGAGAACATCCGATGCAGGCCGGTGACTTCAAAATAGGCCAATTGCCAGCCGAATCTCAGGTGGCCGGCCAGGTCGTGCTCCTCGTCGACGAGGTTCACGACAGTGGCCGGACAGCTGAATGGGCCCGCAATGCGCTCAACGAGCTTGGGGCCGCAGCCGTGCTCATGGCCGTCATTCACTACAAGCCTGACGCTAATGCCACCGGCTACGAGCCGGACTTTTACATCGAATCCGTTAATGGATGGGTCCACTACCCATGGGAACCCATTGATCTGCTCGGCAGCGTCTATCAGGCTGCTTTGCGAACGCAATCCAAGTAAAGACGGCTCGGCCTTGGGGGTGGGGCTGGACGGACTTGAGCCATCAACCAGCCATGCCCACTCCAGCTCATGCAGAGGGGGCTGACCTCCGCCATCAGGTACTGCTGTCGACGATTGTGCGCAAACGATCGATGCCCGCGGAGCGGCGGATTGGATAGCAGGTCGTACAGTCCCCGTGGCCTTCGCGAACTGACGCGATGCGCTGACTACCCGGCTCTCCGCGGATGATGAAGATCATCAACCAGCGGCTTCCATCAAAGGGCGCCGAATTCACCCAGGGCACCAAGATCAACTGAGGTCGTCAAGGTGTGCTGTCCCGCTTGACACGGCACTCGCCAGCTGATGCTTGACAGCAAGTGAGCCTCTTAGCCTCTGACGCCTGGCAGGGTGGCAGGGTGGATGTCGACATCGCTGAGGTCGTTCGGCGTCTCGAACGCGCTCGGGTCAACTTGGAGCCCGGGCTGAGTGCACAGGAACTGAACGCTGTCGAAGCTCGCTTCGGCATCTCGTTCAATCCAGCCCACCGCGCGTTGCTAGCCGCCGCCCTGCCCATCGGGGAGGGCTGGATGGACTGGCGGCACGGTGTGGCAGATGTCCTCCGTGGCCGTCTGGAGTGGCCCATCGACGGCATTGTCTTCCACGTTCACCAGAACGGCTTCTGGCCCCGTTCCTGGGGTTCCAGGCCAACGGCCCCAGCGGACGCCGAGCGGGTAGCCCGGCAGTACCTGGAACGAGTACCTGTTCTGATACCGATCTATTCGCACAGGTGCACGCCTGCCGCACCCGCCCCAGGCGGTAGCCCCGTCTTCTCGACCTATCAGAGCGACGTCATCGTGTACGGCGACAACCTGCTCGACTATGTTGCGCGCGAGTTCGGCGTCGGGCCGCTAGCGCCGACGCCTGAGGATCAGGAGCTAAGGATCCCGTTCTGGTCCTCGCTCGCGGCCGGTGCCGGCAACGACGATCTCTAGGGTGTCAACCATCTCCTGGCACGAACCCGTCAAGCATCACCTGGCAGACGACACAGGTGGGGCAGGGCGCCTGCCGGGCAACAGCCGCCTCCGGTCGGCAGGAAGCGGGCCTGCGTCAAGACCACCCGCCGGATCGAGGTAGCCGACGGGCGCGTCACGAGCCGCTGACGCCGAGGTCGTCGGAGTGCCCGGCCGCGAGCCGCTCCCACTGCGGAGTGGGGCGCCCGTTGATGCGCCACTGCTCGCCGGTGTTCCGCCAGAACTGAGGCCAGCCGGGCGGGGAATCCTCGAAGGTCTCCTGACGGCCGTACACGGTCATGTCGAGCAGGCCGTACACAGACCCCATGGCCTCCGTGGCCCGGCCGGTGGTCCAGTAGGTCTCGAACACCCTGTCGCCGTCACGCAGGTAGCAGACAATCATGCCGAACCAGCGCCCGGCGAGCAGCGCATCCCTGGAGGGCTCCGCTGAATACCAGGGCATGGGATAGCCCATGAACTCGCAGTAGCGGGCACTTTGCTCGTACGGTCCCTCGGAGAAGGTGGCGAACGTGACGTCGCGCGAGTGCAGGTAGGACAGGTCGCTGACCTGGCCGTTGCAGAACGTGCATCCTGGGCACTGGTCCTGCGCGGGCTGGCCGGTGTGCCACATGTGGTAGTAGACGATCAGCTGGCGGCGGCCCTCGAACACCTCCGCCAGCGGGACCTGGCCGTGCTCGCCGGTCACCGGGATCGAGGGATCGACCTCGACCATGGGCAGCCGCCGCCGGGCCACGGCGATCGCGTCACCTTCCCGGGTGTGTGCCTTCTCCCGCACCAGCAGTTCGTCCAGCTGCGCTTGCCAGGTGGCCCGGTCGGTCACCCCAGGCATCGGCGCGGGACTCTCGGCTACTGGTCCCCGCTCGTTCCACGACTCATCAATCATGATCGCCTCCGCGTCGCGTGGCAGCGCACGCTGTCCACACCATGACATACAGACGGCGAATGGCCGGCAATCTAATCGCAGCCGTTCATCCGTGATCGCGGAGGCTTGCCGCGCCATCGCCGCCGGGCAGGCCACCCGGTCGATGATTGCCCTCAGGCCAGCCTGGCCCACGCCGACCGTAGCGGGTCTCAACGTCGCTCGTCCTCGCGCTGGCGCGCTGGCGCGCTACGGACGCTCCACGTTGAGCAGGTGGGCCGGGGAACCCGGGGTGGACCCGGGTGGATACCGGCCAACACTGACCAACTGCACTACGACCTGAGTCTGCGCCGCGTGCGTATGGTTAGCGGCACCCTATCGATCGCGGAGGAGGGCCGATGTCCTCGACTGCCCAGCCCAGCCCGCCTGCACCGGCCTCAGCCCAGATGCTGGGAATGCTCAATGGGTTCCTGACCGTGCAGGCGCTGCACGTGGCCGCGGTGCTGGGCATCGCCGACCTGCTGGCCAGCGGACCGCAAAGCCTGCCCGACCTCGCCGCAGCGACCGGGGCAGACCAGTCATCGCTGCAGCGGCTACTGCGGATGCTCACCGGCCCCGGCGTGTTCTGCGAGGAGCCGGACGGCCTGCTCGCGGTCACGGCGCTGGGAGCAACGCTGCAACGCGACAGCCCGGATTCGGTTCGCGAGTGGGCGCTGTTCGTGGGCGCACCCGAGATGTGGGCGGTGTGGGCCGGGCTGCGTGACAGCGTCATGACCGGGCAGTCGGCGTTGGAGGCGGTGCACGGGGCGCCGATTTGGCAATACCTCACCACCCAGCGTGAACTCGGCGGGTTGTTCAACGGCTGGATGACCCGCCAGTCACGCTTGCACAACGCTGCCCTGGTCGCGGCCTACGACTTCTCGCCCTTCCGCCTGGTGGCCGACATCGGCGGCGGCCAGGGCTCGACACTGGCTGCCATCCTCGCCGCCCACCCATTGGTTCACGGCATCCTGCTGGACCTGCCGCAGGTCGTCGCCCACCGGCCCGCGCTGGACGAGGCGAAGGTGACCGACCGGTGCCAGGTCATCGGCGGCGACATGTTCGCCTCCGTGCCCGCCGGTGCCGACGCCTACCTGATCAAGCGCGTGCTCATGGACTGGGGAGACGATCGCGCAACGACACTCTTGCGCAACTGCACCACCGCGATGGCCAAAGACGGAAAGGTCATCGCCGTCGAGATGCTGATGCCAGCTGGGAATGATCCCAGCCCTGCCAAGCCATTCGACATCCTGATGCTGCTCAACCAGCCCGGCGGCCGGATCCGCACCGAAGCCGAGTTGCGCCAGCTCTTCACCGCAGCCGGGCTGCGACTGACCAGAACCATCCCCACAGCCTCGCCGAACAGCATCCTGGAAGCTGTGAGGGCATGACCCGATGCCGGCGACCGCCTTGGCGATCGTTCCTTGTCTCGAGCGGTGAGGTAGGTCACATTTAGGTCACACACTTGTCCGGACTGGCGGACTACAACGGACGGCTACGGACTCTAGTGGTCTTCTACGGTTGCTGACGGCCTCTTGCCGACGGCCTAGCCGTGTTTGCCTCCGGGCGGTATTGCCTGCACAGTGGAAGCACAGGCGCCACGGACGCGCTGCCGAAGGTGCGGGCTACCGCCCAGGCACCGGGCAGCATCAAGATCGCCGTCCGGCGCGTGATGAGGTACAAGGGCACTACCTGCGGGCTCGCCTTTCAGCCGCTCGCCCGCCTTGGTTAACGCCCTGACGCCCCGCCACTAGCTTGATCGCTGATCATGGCGTCTAGCTGGGGTTTTGGGAGCCGCCTGTCGCC
Organism: uncultured Actinomycetota bacterium; assembly: GCA_963834695.1. Taxonomy (GTDB): domain Bacteria; phylum Actinomycetota; class Actinomycetes; order Streptosporangiales; family Streptosporangiaceae; genus JASHPR01. The sequence goes on along the minus strand of CAWIDQ010000035.1, from coordinate 54,982 downwards.
GCCTGTCGGAATCGAACCGACGACCTGTTCATTACGAGTGACCGCATATGCGTAGATTGGTGTCGGTTAGCGTAGGGTAATGTGTCGCTGACCTGACTCTATGGGGGCCGGGCGTGAGGCCGGACCCCTTTCCTGCTCAGCCCGGTGGCGCGATGCTCCGGGTGACATTCGAGCTCGGAAAGGAGACCGGCAATGTCTGTCTACGTCGGAATCGACGTCCACCGCAAGCGCTCCCAGGTGGCGGTCATCGATCAGGACGGCGAGGTGCTCGCCAACCGCAACGTGCCCAACGGCGTGGAGCCGATCCTGCGGGTGATCGGCGGCCTGCCGCCGGGTACCCCGGCGGCGTTCGAGGCCGCGTTCGGCTGGGGATGGCTGGTCGAACTGCTGGAGGACTACGGCTTCGAGCCGCACCTGGTGCACCCGCTGCAGTGCAAGGCCATCGCCTCGGCGCGGCTGAAGAACGACAAGGTCGACGCGGCAATCCTGGCGCAGCTGCTCCGCGCGGACCTGCTGCCCGAGGCGTGGATCGCGCCGCCCGCGGTACGCCAGCTGCGGGCGCTGCTGCGGCACCGCATCCAGCTGGTCCGGCTGCGGACTCTGCTGCGCAACCGGATCCACGCCGTCCTGGCCGACCACGGCCACGACCGGCCGTCCGGCTACTGGAGCGGGCCCGGCCGGTCCTGGCTCGCCTCCCTGGACCTGCCCGCCGTCTCGGCGGAGGTGGTCCAGGACGCCCTGGCGCTCATCGACGCCCTGGAATCGGTCATCGACCGGCTCGACGGCGAGATCCGCGGCCACGCCAGGTCCGGCCCGCGGGTCAAGGTCCTCACCGCCCTGCCCGGCGTCGGCCCGTTCACTGCCATGGTCCTGCTCGCCGAGATCGGCGACATCACCCGGTTCGGCTCGGCCCGCAAGCTGGCGGCCTGGGCCGGGCTCACCCCGACGGTGCGCGGGTCGGACCGCATGGTCCGTCACGGGCACATCTCCAAGCAGGGCTCGGTCTGGGTACGGTGGATCTTGTGCGAGGCCGCGCAGACCGCCAAGCGCTCACCCCAGTTCGCCGCCCGGTATCAGGCCATCGCCCGCCGCCGCGGCAAGAAGATCGCCACCACCGCGATCGCCCGCAAGCTCCTCACCCGCGCCTACCACCAGCTCACCGACGCCAGCAGCGACGGTGCGCCCAGCTAGCCGGGAGGTCGCCAAGCCCCGGGCACGCTCGCATTTCCGCATCAGCCGGCCACGCCGCGCTCGATGACCTGACTGAGCAACCCGGTCCCCGGACGCCACAGTCATGTGCGACCCGCCATCAGGCAGGCGCCGGATGGGTGCATGCGAGACCACTCCGACCAACTACGCGCGACCGGAAAACCAGGCCCAGCGACCTTCACACACGCCAACTCGCAAGGAGGCTGTTCCTCGCTTCTGATCATCGGCCGCCGCTCGCCGGCATCAAGCTCGTTCGTCCTCGCCCGCGCCTGCCGGCGCGGCGCTGCGGGCGCTGCAGCTTGACCCCGCCCGCGCGACGGCACAAACCGGCAGCGACGAGGAAAAGCCACAACCACAGTCCCACCTCAACCCGGCGGTCGGTGAGCAGGTCACCGGGTCAATCCAGCACGCCCTCTTGACAACTGGGGCCCCCATGGGTGCGGATATTCGGATCCGCTGTCGGCTGGCGTAGCCCGGAATCGGTTGCCGTTGGCTCCCCGTTAGGCTCCCCTGGCTAGCGATCTTCACCTGGTTCATGGTTAGCAGCGTGGCCAACCTGGACGGCGCCTCTTGCCCTGTCGGGGTGATCCGCGCTGACGGCTGACGCCGACCGTGCGTGCTGGCCGAATCTACTGGAACAGGGCTCACGTCCCAGCCACGTAGTAGCCCTTGCCGATCACGGGGGTGATCAGTCCTTCGTTCTTCAGCATCGCCAGCGCCCGCTCGGCCGTGATGTGGGAGACGCCGTGCTCCTGGCTGAGTGTCTTGGCGCTTGGTAGCCGCTTGGTGATCGTCCCGTCCTCGATCTGAGAGCGCAGCAGCGCCGCGAGCTGTACATACAGCGGCGTCGACGACTCATGATCGATCCCCACATGATCACATTAGGTTCCTCTTGTATCCCTCCTCATCCCAGGGAGTCCAGCAGGAACCATATGGTTCCTGTTAGGGTGCCTATCACGAGCGGCCAGATGGCTCCTGGCTTTGATACAGGAGGGCGCCATGGAGGATCAGCAAACGCCCACCGGGCCAGAAGTCACCCGGGAGGACGTTCCGGACTGGTGGCCCTATGCGGCTGAGTTCCCGCAGTGGCACGTCTGGCGCGGCGTCAGCGGCCTCATGTACGCCCGGCGCCCTCGTACCAGCCCGCCGGTCGTGGTCCGCGCGGAGGATGCCGTGGACCTGCGAGATCAGATCAGGCGCGTAGAAGGCCAGATGACCTGACGGCGTCTCCCGGGGACTGTCGCGAAAATGGACCTTCACGTTCCTGAGGATTACCTGAAGGGTCGTTGCCCGCCGACGTCGCCGAGTCTTGGTGCGGGCCCGCGCCGTGACCAGCGCGGGCCCGCGTCCCTTCCCTCCAGGGCTGGCAGGCATTACTCATTGAGCCGAGCCCGGCTGGCCTGGCCTGCGGGATGATCGGTCCGGCCCCTTGCCCCCAGGCCGGTCTCGCTGCCCCGCCGTCCGGTCAAAGCTAGCGCCCGGCGCCTGCCCCGACTGCCACCGCGCCCACCAGGTACTCGCCGCGGCCGGACACCAGCACCGGCTCCGGATCGGCAGGCCGGACGCTGTGACCATCGGCCGGCTCCGGCCCCCAGCTCGGGTGCCTGAGAACCATCCACAGCGGGATCCCCGACCAGGCCGCCAAGAAAGCCACGGCCAGCGGAATATTCATCCAGAACCAGGACATCGTGCCCCTCCTTCGATCGCCGGCGCCCCTCTGCCCGGCGGCGACAGCCGACCGGTCAGTGGCCCGCCCATCCGGTTGCCGGCCTGTGCGATGACCAACTGCTGCCAGCGTGGCCAATCGCCAGCTGGATGTCAGTCACGCAGCTGACGCGGCTGCTGTCGGCTTGCTGACACCTAGTGGGGTGTCCACCAACGTCCACCGGGTTGATGGCGGCCACCAGCAGGGCGCAGACCCGGCGAAGGTATGTGGACACCGCACTAGCTGCCGGTTCTCCGTTGCATCGGGCGCGGTAGGGCACCGCGGCTTCGCATAGTCAGAGGCCGCAGCCGGCCGGCTGATACAACAGCCACGGACGGCCGCTCCGGCGCGGCGCGGGACTCGATTCCTGGCGACCGCCCGGCCGCGGCTGAGCCGACAGTTTTACATCAGACCTCCGGCGAAAACGCCGTGACCTGAAAACGTCAGAGCCGACAGCGATTTGGGCACGTATTAGACATGATCATCGGCTCGCTCCTGCACTGGCAGCTCCGAGCGGACGGGCGTTGGTCAACTCGGAAGTTCTGCTTCGATGATCTTCCGGGGTTGTTCCTTCGTGGTCCTCGAAGCCACCGCGCGTGCCGCGTCGTCACTGTTCGTCTCCGAGCAGTCTCATCAGGTCTTTCACCTGGATGGTCTCCAGCGAGAGAACGGCAGCCTTGATCTCTGTTGCAACGGCGTCATCTATGCGGCCGGCCACGAGCTTGTCGAACTTCGCGCCGATCTCATCCCAAGTGAAGGGCCAGCTCGGGAACCCCGGGTAGTTCTTCACCTCGTGGCTGTGGGACTTGCCATCCTTGAGCCGGACCGTCACCCGGCTCGGGACTTCGCCGGGATAGCGGGCGGTGAAGGCGCCATCCGGCTTCACCGTGACCTTTCGCAGCAGGTCCTGGACGTCCGCCGCGTCGATGCGGCTGGGGACGAGCTGCGCGGGCTGAACGTCGCCATCGAGAAGCGCCACGGCGAGCAGGTATGGAAGGCTGTGATCGGCATCCTCCTTCGTGTGCACGTCGGTCTTCGGCCCGAAGCTCCCGCCCCCCATGAAGTCGTAAGCGGCCTGGAAGACAGCGTCCTCGATACTCTCGACCTGCGAGGGGTCAATTGCGTGAGCCTTGCGCAGCTCGAGCATGCAGAAGATCGACGATTGCCCGGGAACGGCTGTGTTGTAGCTCTTCAATGCCAGCCGATCGAAACAGTCCAGTTTTTCACTGTCCCAATCGATGTCGATCGGCACTCCGACCGCGTGCGCGAGGCCATCTGGTCCCTCGAACACGTACTTGGGACCGGTCACACCGCGGGACGCCAAGAGGACTCCGTGCACGCACCCCAAGGCCACCTGAGATGACGACAGGCCCTTCCACTGCGAGATCGGAGTGGTCCGTGCAACGAGCAGAGGAATGAAGTCGCCATCGATCCCGATCGCGGCAGTCGTCTGTGCCTGATCCAGGCCGAGAGCCTTGGATACTCCGGCTGCGAGCGAGAACGACAGTGGTGTCGTCAGGTCGAAGCCGTCGGCCATGAACGGGATCGCGGCGGTGAGGCGCGTCTCGACCTGGTAGGCAAGCGCGAGGGCGCCCAGGAAGTCCTTCCCCGACAGGTTGGCGTGCTGACTTACAGAGAGGATCGCGCCCGTGTTGTCGGAGGGGTGACATAGCCCGCCGCTGGCGAGGTAGCTATCCATGTAGTCGACGTAGCGGACCAGTGCCGTGTTGTAGAACGCTGCGTAGATCACGTTGGCGCGTCCACCGCCGATCAGAGTGCAGTCGCGCGGGCCAGCGCCAAACTCCTCAGCCTGGGCCCGGCACGCTTCGATTGGTGACGCTCCGAGGGCGTTGATGGCGCACGCCAGCGCATCAAGGACGCTCACCTTGAGCCGCTCGCGCCGCTCAGGAGTTAGGTCGTCATAGGTCGTGCGGCAGGCGAATCGCGCTATGCCGTCGGCCTGGCTTGGGCCCGATATGATCGGCTTGGGCTTCCCGGTCTCGCTGGCCACGACGCTCCTAAAACGAGAGCCACGCGCCTACCCCCGCGGCGCGGCCTGCGTCTTATGGTACATACGTGCGGTCCCTGCAACGGGGTGCCGGGCCGCACCACCCCAGGCGAACACGCCACATTTCGACCGGAGGTTCGTTCATGTCGCTTGACCGTCCCATCCCGCCGGACCCGTACGAGTTCCTGCCGAAGGTCGGCGCGTTCACGCTCGCGAGCAGCGATGTCGAAGACGGCGAGCCTATGGATCCCAAGTTCGCCCACCCGAGCGTCGGGGGCAAGAACATCTCACCGGAGCTGCACTGGTCGGGCTTCCCCGAGGAGACCAAGAGCTTCGTGGTCACCACCTTCGATCCCGACGCTCCCACCGGCAGCGGTTTCTGGCACTGGGTCCTCGTCGGCCTACCGCCGAACGTAACTGAGTTGCCGCAGGGCGCAGGCAGTGGCAGCGGACTGCCGCAGGGAGCGTTCCACGTCCGAAACGACTACGGCCAGCACGCATATGGCGGGGCCGCGCCGCCCGCAGGCGACCGAGCCCATCGGTACCTCTTCGCGGTGCATGCGTCCGAAGTCGAGCGGCTACAAGTAACCGAGGATTCCTCGCCCGCGGTCGTCGGCTTCAATCTCACCTTCCACGTACTCGCCCGCGCGGTGATTCGCCCGACTTTCAAGGTCTGATCTGACCCCAGAACGGAGAAGGGCGTATGCAGCCTGGTCTACGCCCGGGCTGCGTACCAGCCCGCCGCTCGTAGTACGCGCGGCGAATGCTGTGGATCTCCGTGGGCAGATCAGGCGAGCAGAGCGCAAGGTGCCCTGAGCGCCCGTCTTCTCGCTCGTTCCAGAGCACCGCGTCTTCGGGATTCGCACTATGGGCGAAGATTCACAGCTCGGCCGATGAGGGCACGACGACCTTCCGCTTTTCAGGATTAAGGAACACCGTACACGACGGTACAGCGACGTCCGTCCTGACTGCTCAGCGAAGCGCAGTAGCCTCTGTGGACTGTCGTGCACGAACGTGTATGAGACTAGAAATGAGACTGCGCCAGTGGGCCGGGTCGAGTAATTATGGCCCCTTCCGGACCCTGGCCTCGCCCGGAGGCGAGCCGCGCCATCCTGATCACCAGCATCCAGGGTGGCGGGCAAGGTCAGCTGCGCTGTGGCTGCTGCACTTCTATGCTGCACGCGTTGATCGGCTCACTGCCGCGGTCTCTTGGATGGTCCGAGCTGCGGGTGCGGCTTCACAGGCTTCCGGCGGAACGCGCTGACCGCGCGAACATTAAGGGCAGCAGTCGTTCGGGCACGCATTTGGACATGACGATGCTTCTACCAGATCTCCTCGCGTTTCCAAGCGCTAGCACTTAGACAAATCAACAGTGCGTTGGGCCAATCCCGGGCGCCTGCAGGCGTCATAGCGCCTTGATCATTTGGCGCCGGACCGTGATTGACATCTGACCCGCGGGGAGCAGATCGTGGATTAGCGCGTAGCTGGGCTGACGGGCGGCCCGAGGGTGGGGGGCGAGCAGATGCCAGGTGGGTGGAAGTACGGCCTGACCCCAAGGCGGGTCCGGCTCCGGACCGTGAGCCAAACCTCGTTTACCAATCGATCTCGCAGGGTGTCCGGCGTGAAGCCTCCGGTCCGTGAACCGGGCAAAGATCGGACAGGTCCGAAGAGAATGTTGCAGGCAACGGCTTGGTCGGGGTTGGTCGCTCTAGTTGCGGCCCTCGCGGCGGTGGCTTCTGCGGTGTATGCGCACGGCCAGATACAACAGGCGAAGCTGCAGAACATCGCCGCGCAGCAGCAACAGCTTCTGACGCTCGTGACCGACATCGTGCAGGAACCTGTAGCCGCGAGTCAGGCGACCGCGAATCTCAAGGGCGGCGCGCTGGTAACTACCCAAGGCGAGTTTCGGAACGAGCTAGACGCGGACGGCCAGGCAGCAGCGACGATTATTATGGCGCTGCGCGGGGAAGACCAGGTAATCGCTGCCGTCGAGTATGTTGAGGTGGCCAAGGCGTCTGAGGACAGTGGGGACAATGCGCAGGCAATCTCCTATCTGGATGACGCTGTGGGTGCCGCGAACAAGGATGACCCGGACGACGTCGCTTACGCTTGGCGCGCCGATGCGTCGCTTCATTACAGCATTGGGGACTCCGGCATCGCTCATCAGGAGTATATGCAGGCGGTGATGGCATTCAAGCGGCTCCCGCAGAGCAGCTATGTGTCCCAATGGGATGCAGATAACGGCATCGCTCAGTCCTACCTCAATGACGCCTCGGAGCAGATAGCGATCAGAGGGTGCAAGATCGCTCGTGCTGATCTCATATCAGCGGAGATCGACCTCCTGCCCCTCGAACCTAATAGTGTCAGCACGCTGAATAAGGATCAGAACCAGGCGGATCAGAGCGCATACAATCAACAATGCACGAAGTGACCGTCCTAGAGAGCGCCCGCCCGGTCCGGCAACCCGCACAGAATCTTGCTCGCCGCGATCGCCGCGCCATGTCCGCGGGGATACCTATGTTTTTGGGCGACCTTAGAGGCTTGACATGAACCTCTCGTTGCCATCGAGGCGCAGGGTGGTCGATGAGGGTCATTGATGCAGGCCACTGGTTGCTGCGGCCGGATGCGGTCCGTGCCGTGCGGTTGCCGCACGTTGTTGCTGCACTGCGCATGATGTCCCGCGGCGGTGTCGGCGATCCGTCTGGCCCGATCTGACAGTGGGTGCGCCGGTTGATCTCGAAAGGTGATGTCTCGCGACTGATGATCTCGCCGGGGTCGCGGAACGACGCTGGGAGGGGTATTCCTTTAGCGGGCATAACTGTAAGGAGGTCACATGGGTTTCGACACGAAGCCGGGTACCCGCGGGGCCAGACTTCGCAATCCGTCTGGCGCGATCGGACGATGGGTGCGGCGGCGGATGATGAACCGGCATCGCCGCAAAGCCTGGCGGTTCATGGGGATGGACGTGGTGTTCCTGACCACCATCGGGTGCAGAACCGGGAAGGAACGCGTCACCTCGGTCGCGTACTTCGAGGACCCCTGGTCTTCGGCCGGGTGGATCGTGGCAGCAGCGGGCGGGTCGGCGCAGAACCCTGCCTGGTACTACAACATCGCCGCGCACCCCAACGAACTCCAGATCGAGAACCAGGCCGGGAAACTCCCCGTGACGGCGAGCAGCTCACGGGTAGGGAGAGGGAGATGGCGTGGCAGGTCATCGTCGCCGCGCAACCCCGCTTTGCGAAGTACCAGCAGAAGACGGACCGCGAGCTGCCTGTTATCAAGCTGGAGACCTACTATGAGGGTTTCTTGCAATAGTGCGCATCGTCCTCGCTGGAGCCTCGCTTAGCGTCAGCCAGCGTGGTCACTCTGGTCACTCGCTATGGTGGAGGCGTCTCTGGTGGCGACGACTTGTTGCTCGTCGTCGGCAGACCTGACCGCGATCCTCTCGGTGTGAACTCGTCGCACGACGGTCGCTAATGGTCGCTGACGCAGGTCAACGGTCTGCGAGCAGTTCCAATGGGCGCGAGTAGGCGCTGCGGTTGCTGCATCTGTTGCTGCACCTACTTACTGCTGCTCTGGCCCTCGATGCGAACTCCTGGCGTCCCGCGGTCGCTGGTGGTCGTTGGGGAGGTCACGGATCGGTGGCAGTCGGTAAGAGCCGCTCGCAGCCTATGACGTTGCCGTATTCGAGTGATGTACGGCTAGCCAGGCCGGAAGCCGGGCTCTGAGCCCACCTAGCAACTTGGTAACTCAACAGCGTGAATCTGAGATCCAGGCCGATGTCACCGCGGCGGCTGTGGTGCCCCGCGCCGGGCTCCGGGGTTGAGCAGGATCGGCACGAGACCGCTTCCGCGCTGGTCAAGGATTCGCAAAGTGCAGGCGCGCGGTCGGCTGTGTGTGCACCGTTGCGGCATTCGGCGCGTCTTGACTGCGAAAGAGCAGGGACTAAGGAAACGGGAGGGGACGAGACTATGCACGTTCCACGATTGCGGGCGCTCGCGACGGCGGCGGCCCTGGCTGTGGGTACTTTGGCAGCGGCGGCTGCTCCGGCGTCGGCTGGTGCCGTCCCGGCGAAGGCGGATCCCGCGGGCGCCACCAGGATTGTCATCAGCTCGAACACCCAGTTCGGCAGGGTGCTGGCGGTGGGCAATGGCCCGTTCGCCGGTTTCTCGGTGTACTTCATCACCAGCGATTTCGATCATCACTTCGGCTGTACTGCGGTGCTGCTGCACCTGGTGATCGGGCCGATTCAGTGCACCGGGCCAGCGAGCAACACCAACGTTGAATGGCCTGCGGTGTTCACCAAGGGCAAGCCGGTCGCCGGCCGCGGCGTGAAGGCGTCACTGCTGGGGGAGGTCTTCCGCAAGGGCCTGGGCGAGCAGGTCACCTACGCGGGTCACCCGCTGTACCTGTTCGACCCTGCTCCGGGCCTGGTCTCCGGCCAGGACTTCAACGAGCCCGGCCTGCCGCCCTGGCACGGGCTCTGGTCCCTGATCCACCCCAATGGCCTCGCGGCGGCCGTGCCTGGCCAGCTCACTACCACGGTGATCAACGGCAAGACGGTGCTCGCGGCCCTGTACACGACCGGCGCCGGCCTGATCGCCTTCCCGGTGTACCAGTACTCGCTGGACACCTCCTGGGCCAGCAAGTGCGATAAGGGAGCGTGCGCCCGCCGGTTCCCGGCCGTGCTGACCAACGGTTTCCCTGGTTTCTCGGCCAGCCTGTTCGGCAAGGGCAAAATAGCTACATTGTCGACGGCCCAGGGTACCCAGATCAGCTGGGACGGGCACCCGCTGTACCTGTTCAGCAACGAGACCCTCTTCGCCGGTGGCGTGTTCCACCCTGTCGGCAACGGCAACGGCAAAGTCGTGAACGGTGGGACCTTCCACCTGATCGGCGTCTAGCCAGCCCCAGACTCGTGGGGGCCAGGCGCTCAGGAGAGGCCTGGCCCCCACACTTATGTACGCCCATCCAGCAGACCCAAGCTTCAGGTCCGTAGACATCTATACGCGCACGCGCTACCTGCGCATTTCACCGCGATCTTCCATGTGGGGCGTTGCCCCAGGTGAGCGCGACTGGGATCGAAGCAGTGACCCTTCGCTTGTAAGGTACGACCAGCCTGTCCGATGCTGTCGCTGACCTGGGCATCGGCCAATCCGTATGTCGGGCCAGACGGCCTCGGATCGGATGTCGTTGTGGTCGGACTTGGTGGTCAGATCCGGGTCGGTCGGTAGGTGATCTCCTCGATGCGAGTGTCTAGGCCCACATGGCGATCATGATCGATATCTTCCTGCCGCTGTCCTTGCGCTTAAGCGTCAGCAACTTGATAACTCAAGAGTGTGGGGCCGTTCCAAAGCGCGGCTGAACTGGACGGCAACATGCGCCTCGGTAGCGGGCGGGGACGCTGAGACGCCGCTCACCAGCCCGACGAGCGGCGACGACCGTGCCTGATCCCTGCCGCGACTTGCTGCCCGGCCGGGGGGCAGGATGGCCTGATGAGGGTCGTGGTGATCCGGATCGAGCGGTAGGGCGCGATGCAGCGCCGGGTGGTGGATACCTGTACTCCCGGCTGGAGCGACAGGCCCGAGTGGGAGGACCTGGCCTGGCGTGCCCTGGCGGTCCGGCCGCCGTACCGGCCGGTTCCCGGCTGCCGCCTCTACCAGGTCAGCGTGGACGGCGGCAGGCAGGTGCTGGTGGCCGAGAACGATCTGCGCGGACCGCTGCTGGATCTGGTCACCGCCGTGCTGGCGATGGGCGAGCAAGTATGAGCCGCGCCCGGTTGGTCGGCCGCCGCATGCCACGGCTGGGAGCGGTGTCGGCAAAGGCTCAGTTGAGGCACTGTACAAGGTTCAGGCCCGGGTGTAGCCTCGCGCATGCTTCCTCGGCCAGCCCCGGGCTGGGTCGCCCCCGTATCCGGCCTGGGGCGTTAGGGACCCCCGGGCTGACGTTCATTAACCCGTCCAGTTCGGGGGTCCCGCTTGACAGCGGGGTGTTAGAGGATGTCACTGACGACCCGGGCAGGTCCAGGCCGCTGGATACAAGCTGGCGACGCTGACCGCCTCACAGCATCCCGGATTCTGGGATTGGGCGCACGGCTAGAGTTCCTTCTGCGGTACGCCCGTCGGCGGCGGGATTGGAGATCGTCTCGGCAACACTACCCAGCAGCCTGCGCATCGTCGCTGTCGCGACCCGGTGCAGCACAACCCGGTCGAGCCCTGCCCCTAGCTGTCCCAGCGGTGGCCGGTAGGTCCCGGTCAGCGCCAGCCGGGCCGACTCCTCCGCGGCGGGAGTGCCTTCCTGCCCTCCGGGGGAAATAGCGATGTCGGCGTCCAGCACCGGAAACAGGTTCCCCGCGGGACCGGTCGCCTCCCAGCGCAGCCCCACGGTCATGGCTTCCGCGCGGTAGACCGGGTCAAGGACGCTCACCCAGACTAGCTTCGCTGCCACCGGCATGGCCGGGCCCACCCTCAGCAGCCCGCTAAGCCCGCCATCGTAGGCGGCCTCAGACACCTCGGTCAGCCAGCTCCCGCGCAGCAGGTTCGCGAACCGGGCCTGCGCCGAACGGTATCCAATATCGATAGTCAGGTCCTGGCCGACGAACACATTTCATCGTCTGCGCCAGCCCGCCCGGCTGCCCAGGGCCAAAGGTCACCTTGAACCGCCCCGGAGTTTCCGGAGGCTCTGGTGTGCCCTGAGTTTCCCGGAGTCGGGATGCTGCTCATTGGTGCGCAGTAGGCGGCAACGTTGAGCGTTACCGCGCAGCCAGAAAGCGGCCAGCGTGACCAGGTCACTATGTCGGCTTGATCATCGGCCGCCGGACCTTCCGATTTTAAGGCGGCTTGCGGGTCCAGGAGGTGTAACGTCTACGTCGCCCCCGTTGTGACCTGGGGCTGGGCTTGCCCCCGGGCCCGGCTCCGGGTCCGTGTGCGGCCAGCGCGCCCCATCGATGTCATTAGCGGTTGTCGAGTCATCCGGTTGGAAGCAGTGGCGCACACGCTCCGGCTCCATCACCGTCGCAGTCACGGAAGGTGGGTGCAGTTGTGAGCGATGATCCGCATGCCGCCGATGCTGTGCTGCCCACGGCCGTGGTCCCCATGCCCGCCGAGATCGACGTGGCCAATGCCAGCCTCCTGGCCGCTGAGCTGGATACAGCGATCCACCTGGGAGTTAAGGCCCTGGTCATCGATATGACACGCACCACGTTCTGCGATTCGATGGGCGTGAAGGTCATTACGCGAACCTGGCGGCGAGCCGAGACGGAAGGTGTTGATCTTCGGCTGGTGGCTGGTTCGCCGCAAGTGGTGCGCATCCTGGCGGTGACCGGCCTGGATATGGTGGTACGGGTCTACGGGCGACTGGAGGATGCCCTCCGGCCCGACAGCAAGCCTCCGCGGGAAGATCGCGAATAGCCAAGCTCGCACGCCCTGGCCAAGTGCAAGGGAGCGGTCGTGAAGGGCGCAGGACGGCATGAGGCGTTCTCAGGGGTTGTTGATCATGCTGCGGGCTGTGGCTACTCCACTGTTGCTACACCAGAGCCCTCCGTCGGGCCCCTCGATGCGAACTCTCGGCGCCGGGGTCGTTCGCGGTCGCTGGGGCAGGCCAGCGACTTGTCGCAGTGGGACGAAGTCGCTCGCAGCCGATGACGTTGCTGTACTTTCGTGTTGTGTGCGCCACGAGGCGCCGGAATGTCGAGAGGGGTGGGAGGCCCTTCCTTTCGGGCCGTCGTAGCGGTCTGATTGAAGCTGGGGGCGGCCTGATCCGGGGGACGCCGGTGAGGGCGGGAAGCAGCCCCGGCATTGCCGGGACGTGCTGGTACTGCCGGACGGGGCGGGCCCGGCTGGCAAGGCCAGTGTGCGTAACGCGAGTGAATCAGTGGTTGAAGCCTCGTAACGAGTGCCGGCTCAAATCTGGTGGATAGGGGCCGGGGCGCAGTGCGTGGCCGCCGGTGTGAGCCGGGGGTCAACTCCGAAGCCGTGTGCAGCAGACGGTGGGGAGGCCACGTTGGAGGTCTACGGCGTAGGCGTGGCGATGCTGCCGGGGTATAGCTGAGCGCCGGCCTGGCCGATCGATGTCCTGGTGAACGTGGGAACCATACGCGGCCGCCCTGGCCGCCAGGCAGCCGGCCTGGTGGTGGGCAGGTCCGTTGCCGGCTGCTGGCCGTCGGGTGGGGCGGAGGCCTCGTAGTAGTCCGGGCGTGCGAGAGGCACGTGCATGGCGAAGGGGGCCAGCAAGTCCGTAGCGGAGATTGTGGAATGCCGGGAGGACGTTGGTGAACACCGGCGAGCTGGCGGCCGTCACGTATGAGGCGAGCCCGGCGAGCGCGTGCTCGTAGTGGGCTTGCGTGCTGGGCAGGCCGAGGTGGCGGGCGAGGTCGCCGAGGATCTTGGCGGCGGGCCAGAGGCTCATCACGCCGGTGTCGGCTGCGCCCGGCCGGGCGGCGTAGGGCTGGAGCGCCTGGTAAGCGGATTCCGCGCGGTCATGGTCGTCGAGAGCTACGGCGAGCAGGCCGCGGGCGGAAGTTATGAACAGCCAGGACATGTCCCGGCGGATCCGGCGCGACCGGCCGACCGCGGCGCGGGCTTCGCCGGCGCGGCCGGAGGCGGCCAGCGCGAGCGCGTACATCTCCGCGAATACGGAAGACCCGCGCGGGTGGCGGTAGAAAGGCTCCAGTTCGTCGGCGATCTCGGCCACCCGGTCCTGCATGACTAGCAGGGCGAACCGGCCCAGGATGCTCCCCCCGCGCCCGTGTTGCCATAACCCCAGCCGGTCCATCTGCGCGGCTGCCTGCTGGTAGAGCTCTCCGGCCGCGGTCAGGTCGCCGTCCAGCGCCGTTCGCATCGCGCGGTAGATGCTGATCGAGGTGGCGAACACCGGCAGGTCGTAGCGGTCGGCGATGCGCGCGGCCTGGTCGGCGTGCAGGTCGGCCGCAGCGAAGTCGGCAGTGCCGCTGTTGGCCGCCATGAGGAAGACGTAAGCGATCGCCTCGGCGGTCACCGGCTTGCCCGGCAGCGCGAGCAGCTCGGCGCCCGGCCTCCGGCGCACAGCCAGCCCGTCGTGGCGGTGGCTCTGGAAGTAGCGGCCGTTAATGGCCTTCGTCAGCGCGCTCGGGTCGCCGAGGCGCTGGGCTAGCTCCATGGCTTGCGCGGAAGCTTCGTAGCCACGCTCAGATTCAGTGCCATGCTCGAAGGCCAGAGCGGTGAGGAGACGGCAGCGCAGCTCGTCGTCGTCGGGCGTTAGCCTGGCCAGCGTCTGCTCTACTCTGCCGACCAGCTCATGGTCGGTCACCCCGTACTCGTGCGATGGCCAGAGCCTGGGCACTCAGCGACGCCAACACGCTGTTCAATACATGGCAGCGGATCGCCCGGTCGCGGTATCGGGCTGCTCGCGCCCCTGTACACGACGCAGGCCCGCAGCCTGTGGCCGGTCGCCGCCCTGCACTTGGCGGCCCTGGTCGGCATTGCCTTGGCCGGCGTGCTCGGCGCGCTGGCCCTGCCCGCCGTCCGCCACACGGCGATGGTCCGCTAGCCGGGCCCGGCCAGGAACCCGCTGATCATCTGCCGGAACGTGGCGCCCACCGCGTCTCTGGTCGCCTTGGGGTCCGGTGCGCTGGCGATGAGCAGACCGGCCCTGGTCATCGCCCCGAACAGCAGCCGCATCAGCGTCGGCGGATCCTCCACCGCGAGCAGGCCGGCCGCGTTGGCCGCCTCGAGCGCCTCCACCGCGGGCTCGAGCGCGTACCGCTCGTCCAGTTCGATGAACCGCGCCAGCCCGAGCACGGCCGGGCCGTCGGTTACCATGATCCGCTGAACCTCGGGCTCGAGCACCCGGTCGAGGAAGACGCCGAGGCCTGCCGTCATCTTCTCCAGCGCCCCGTCGGCCGCCGCGGAGGCCTCCGCCGAGGCGACCAGCATCTCGAGGTGCATCTGCTCGAAGACCGCCTCGAACACCGCGGCCTTGGTCGGGAAGTGGTGGTACAGGGCACCAGTCGTCACCCGCGCCGCCCGGGCGATGTCCTCCACGGACGTGGCGGCGAACCCCTTGGTTCCGAACAGCAGGCGGCCCGCGGTGACCAGCGCGGCCCTGGTTTGTGCCACCTGCTCGGCGCGCAGCGTGGCGGGCGTGTCATCCCTGGATCTCGGCACCGGACTATCAGCCATCTCCACTGTGTAGCTCACCAAGGCCACTTGCGCACATCGGCGCACGGTGACATAGTGACAATATCTTTAAAATCGATGCTATCCAACGGAGGGACAGAATGTCTGATTCCATAGAAGCGGTCCGGGCCGACCGGGCGGCGCTGCTCGAGATCGGCCGCGGCCTGACCCCGGCGCAGTGGCGGGCGGCCTCAGGCTGCCCCGGCTGGAGCGTCCAGGACGTGGTCGCGCACCTGGCCACCGGGTTCTGGGCGGTGGTGGACCTGTCGAAGCTGCCCGACATCACCGGCCAGCCCTTCGAGCGCGGCCAGGAGATCTGGGTGGAGTCCAGGCGCGGCCTCAGCCCCGAGGCCGTCCTGGCCGACTACGAGCAGGTCAGCAGCACCGGGCTGGACCATGTCACCGGGCTCGCGGGTCTCGACCTGCAGGTACCGCTGGGCGAGGCGGGCACGTATCCGGCCGCGCTGATCCCGGCCGCCTTCGCCTTCGACCACTACACCCACATCCGGGCCGACCTGTTCGCACCGCGCGGGCCGCTGGACGGCGAGCCGCCGCCCTCGGACGAGCTGCGGGTCGGGGCCGCCCTGGACTGGATCGAGGCTGCCCTGCCCCAGCAGAACACCGAGGCCGCCGCGCAGGCCACGCTGGAGCTCCAGGTCACCGGCGCCGGCGGCCGCGTGATCGCCTTCGGCTCGGGCCCGGCCAAGGCCACCGTCACCTCGGATGGGCCCGCCTTCGTCCGCTGGGTGACCCAGCGGGCAGGCTGGGAGGACACCGGCGTGCAGGCGTCGGGCGACGAGCCGGCGCTGGCCGCGACGCGGCGGCTACGGGTGTACTGACCTCACGGGACACGGTGGCGCTACCGCGCTAGCGCCACCAGGGCACGGGGCGTTGCTCGGCCACGTGCGAGGCCGGATCGGTGACGGCCTGCGCCCCGGTGCTTGCGCTGCCTGAGGTGCTCGGGCGGCTGCAGTCCGGCCAGCGAGTAGGCGGTCAGCCCGGAGCCGCATGGACGCCATCACCAGTTTGGCCGCGGCCCGCCTCGGATACGCGCGGCTGGAACGCCGCGCATTCGGCACCGCAGCGGCTCGGCCATGACCACCGCTATCTCGCCACATTCCGATTCACGCGAGGAGGAGAAATGCTCCAGCCCTACCCGGATGCCGCGCAGGTGTCCGATTACCAGCTGACCGCGCCGAGATCAGTGCTGACGGCAGTCAAGATCATGTACGCGGGCGCGGGCGCGTCCGTGCTGCACGCGATCGTCTATGTCGCGACGCAGGGTGCCGGGAAGACCGCCATCGAGCGGCGGTATCCGCACATGCCGGCTGGCACGGTCAGCACGCTGACGCACGTCACGGTGATCGCCGGGGTCGTCGTCTGCCTGCTCGGCGCGGTCGGGTTCGCGTGGATCGCCCGGTCATGCAAAAGCGGCAGGAACTGGGCGAGGGTCACTGCGACTGTGCTGCTCGTCCCCAGCGTCCTGGCCGCGGTGTATGACCTGGTCAGCCCGAGGGCCGCTGCCGTGACGATCATCAGTTTCGTGGTCTGCCTGATCGGCCTGGCCGCGGTCGCGCTGTTGTGGCGTAGCAGCTCGAGCGCCTACTTCAAGTTGTTCACGCGCCCTCAACTGTGACCGGATCGAGAATCAGATGGAAGCCCTGGTTCAGCTGGAACACGTGACCAAGAACTATGACTGCCTGCGCGCGGGCGGGGCGCCTGCGGTGGCTGATGTCAGCCTGGCCGTCGCCGCCGGCGAGGCCGTCGCGATCATGGGGCCCGTCGGGCAGCGGGAAGTCCACGCTGCTCAACCTGATCGCCGGGCTGGACCGGCCGACGAGCGGAACGGTCCGGGTCGGCGGTGAGCGCGTGGACACGCTCGCCGAGAGCCGGATGGCCCGCTTCCGGCGCCGGCAGATCGGGATGATGTTCCAGTTCTTCAACCTGGTCGACGACATGACCGTCGCCGACAACGTGCTGCTGCCGGCACAGCTCGGCGGGCAGCCTCGGGCGCAGGCCCGGGCCCGCGTCGGCGAGCTGCTGGCCAGCGCTGCGGATCGCCCAGTACGCGGACACCTACCCGGCCCGGCTGTCGGGCGGCGAGCGGCAGCGGGTCGCAATCGCGCGGGCGCTGGTGAACCGCCCGCCGCTGCTGCTCGCCGACGAGCCGACCGGTGCGCTGGACACCGCGTCCGGTGAGGCCATCGGCGAGCTGCTGGTGGAGCTGAACCCGGTCGGGCAAACGCTGATCCTGGTCACCCACAACCCCGACCTGGCGCAGCGGTACGCCCGGCGGGTCATCGAGATCGTGGACGGCCGGGTGGCACGCGATTTCGCGTGTGACCCGACTGGAGGCCGGCGGTGAACGCCCCGGCGCTGCGGGCCGCATGGACTCGGCTGACCGGCCGGCCGCTGCAGGCGGGGTCATCGGCCTCGTCGTGCTGGCCTCCACCGCTCGCCTCGTGTCCTGGCGCTCGGCCTGATCGTGGAAACGAACGCCCCGTTCGACCATGCCTTCGCCACCGATCACGGCGCACAGGTGGCCTCACGGTCGACACGGTCACGGGCGTCGCCTGCACGGCTGGCCGACACTGTCCGGCTTCCCGGGGTGAAGGCCGCGGCCGGGCCGTTCCCCGAAACTGAGGTCACCGCGCGGATTCGCCTGCCCGGCTCGGTCGGGGCGCTGGACCAGCAGCTGGTGCTGACCGGCCGCGCGTCGCCGCGCGGGCCGGTCGATGACCTGGTCCTGGACGCGGGCCGCTGGGCGCGACGCGACCGGGCAGGTCGTCTGGTCCCGTGGCCGTAACAGCCTGCCCGTCGCCGTCGGGCAGAAGATCACCCTGGCCGGAGCGTACGAATCCCGGCAGCTGACCGTCGTCGGCATCGCGACCTCTGTCACCGGCACCGCGCAGGCCTGGGTCGTGCCCGCCGAGATCCCCGCGCTGCACGGACCCGGCGTCGCGCAGATGCTCTACCGGTTCGCTGCCGCCGGGTCTGTCCCGCAGATTAACGCCGATATCGCGGAGGTCCGCGCCGCCCTGCCACCCGGAGCTCTGCTCGGCGCCCCGGTGTCGTACCTGACCGTGCGGCAACAGGCGGCCGCGCAGATCGCGCCGTTCGTTCCGTTCATCCTGGCGTTCGGCGTGATCGCGCTGGCCATGTCTGTGCTGATCGTGGTCAACGTGATCAGCGGCGCGGTGGTCGCCGGGACGCGGCGGATCGGCGTGCTGAAGTCGATCGGGTTCACCCCCGGCCAGGTCGTGGCCGCCTACGTGCTGCAGGCGGTGATCCCGGCGATGATCGGCTGCGCCGCCGGGGCAGTGTGCGG
The DNA here is from genome assembly GCA_963834695.1 of uncultured Actinomycetota bacterium. GTDB lineage: Bacteria > Actinomycetota > Actinomycetes > Streptosporangiales > Streptosporangiaceae > JASHPR01. Next base: position 36,578 of record CAWIDQ010000035.1, on the reverse strand, counting down.
TGACCTGCTGTCCGAGCCGCTGCTCAGCCTGAACGGGCCAGGTGTACGGGCTCGGCGTGCTGTTCATGCCAGCCTGGGTGGCCGTCGCCGTTCCGCTGGCGATGCTCGCCCTGACCTGCGCCGTCGCGGCGGTGCCCGCGATGCGGGCCGGGAGGATGAGCGCGGTGCGGGCGATCGCGACCGGGCGGGCGCCGCGGCCGTCCGCGGATACGCCGCGCACCGGCTGCTCGGCCGCGCTGCACCAGCTGCCCCGGACCGTCACGTCGGGCTCGCCGCGCCGTTCGCGCGCCCGACCCGCACGCCGTGACCCTGGCCGCGATCGGCTTCGGCGCCATGCCGTGACGTTCGGGATCGGGCTTGGCACCTCGGCGAGCCGGGCGGCGGCCGACCTGTCGCTGGCGCAGCCCGAGCCGGTGCAGGTCTCCCCACCGCAGGGCAGCCTGACCGCCTCGCAGCAGCAGGCGATCACCTCCGCGCTGCACCGCCAGCCAGGCACGCTGCACTACACCGCCGAGACCGACGACCAGCTCACCGCACCCGGGCTGGCCACGCCGCGTCCGCTGACCAGCCTACCCCGGCCCGGCCCGGTGGACCGGGTGGAGCCTGATCACCGGGCGCTGGTACGCGCGCGCCGGGCAGGCCGACGTCAACACCTACTTCCTGACCGCCACCGGCACCACCGTCGGCGACAGCTACACCCTCACCGCCGGCCCCCGGCAGACCACCGTGCGGATCGTCGGCGAGGTATTCGACACCGCCGGCCACGCCGCCGACATGTTCACCTCCACCGCCACCCTGGCCGCCCTCGCCCCCGGGCTCGCCCCCGACCAGTACGACATCGCCGTCCAGCCCGGCACCAGCGTCCAGTCCTATGCCAACGCCCTGTCCGCCCGGCTCGGCCCGGCCTTCGACGTCAGCACCAGCGCCGACAGCCCGGCGCTCAAGGCCATGCTCGTCCTGGTCGTCGCGCTCACCGTGCTGCTGATCGCGGTCGCCGGGCTCGGCGTGCTCAACGCCGTCGTGCTGCAGATCCGCGAGCGCGCCCACGACCTCGGCGTATACAAGGCAATCGGAATGACCCCAGGCCAGAGCGTAACCATGGTCATCTGCTCGGTCACCGGCATCGGCATCGCCGCCGGAGTGATCGCCATTCCGGCCGGAGTCGCCCTGCACCGCTACCTCGTCCCGGTCATGGGACACGCCGGGCAGACAAACATCCCGGCTGCGCTGCTGTCGGTCTACCCGCCCTGGGAACTAGGCCTGCTCGCCCTATCCGGGCTGCTCATCGCCGCCGCCGGGGCCCTCGGCCCAGCCAGCTGGGCCGCCCGCATCCGCACCGCCGCCGCGCTGCGCGCCGAATAGTCACCAGGCAAACGACACCGAAAGGAAGCCAGACGATGGAATCCGAAAGGATGGAAACCCGGCTCGGGCCGCTGGCCTGGCGGTCGTCCGGCCGCGGGCCGGCGCTCGTCTTCTTCGCGGGCGCGCTCGCGAATGGTGACCTGTGGCGTGACGTCGTCGCCGAACTCCAGGACCGTTACCGCTGCATCACGGTCGACCTCCCGCTTGGAGCGCATCCCTGGCCGCTGTCGCCGGGAGCAGACCGATCGGCCAGCTCACTGGCCCGGCTGCTGCTCGACTGCCTCGAACTGCTCAACGTGGACGATGCCACGGTCGTCGCCAACGACACGGCGGGCGGACTGCTGCTGATGTCGCTGGCTACTGGTCATCCGGCGCTCGGGCGAGTCGGGCGCCTCGTCCTGACGAACTGCGAGAACTACGAACAGTTCCCGCCGGACAAGCTCAAAAAGGCGGTGGCCGTCTGCCGCATGACACCCTGGCTCGGCCGGGCAATGATTCGGCTACAGCATCGATCACCAGCCGCCCTGCGCCGGGTCATCTCCGCCGTCGCCGCGAGCGCGCTGGACGACGAGCGTGCCGAATCGTTTTCCGGGCCAGCCCGACGTGATCATCGGGTGGGCGCCGATCTGGTCGCGGCCCTTGCTAGCGAACGACCTCAGCTCCTCATCGATGCCGCTGCGGCGATCCCGCGGTTTGACCGGCCGGTCCTGGTGATCTGGGGTGAGTCGTGCGAGTTCTTCCCTATGGCAGGCGCGCGGCGACTCGCCTCCGACTTCCCCCACGCCACGCTGGTCTCAGTGCCTGGGGCCAAGACATGGGTCCCGGTCGACAACCCGGCCGCAGTCGCCGGCGCCATCGCCAGCTTCGTGCCGACCCCGGTGCCGTGAGGACTCGCGGAAAGGCAGCCGATCAAGGAAAGGACCAATATGGACACGGGGAACGCCGTCAGCGCATCCGCCCCCGGGAGCACTAATCAGATCGTGATCGCCGGCGCGGGCTACGCCGGGTTGCACGTCGCCTTGCGCCTGGCGTCCAGGCTGCGCCGCAACCCCGTGGTGGAGCTGACCCTGGTCGACCAGCACGACTGCCACCAGGTAATCACCGAGCTCCCGCGGGTCGCCGGCGGAACCCGTGATGCCGGCGCGGTACGCATCCCTCTCCAGGACGTGCTAGCCGACCGGGTGCGCTTCGTCCAGACTGAGATCAGCGGGTTCGACCTGGCCGGCAAGCGCCTGCTGACCAGGGCGGGGCCGATCGGCTGGCGGTGGCTGGTGCTGGCGCTGGGCAGCAGGCCCGACGACTTCGCCATCCCTGACCTGGCCCAGCACGCCCTGCCGCTGTACTCAGCTAGCGATGCCGATGTCCTGGCCGATGCGATAGGCCAGGCCGCGAGCGTGACCCGGTTCGCCACCGCGGGCCATCCGATGAAGCCGATGGGCTGGGGCATCGCCTGGGGCGCCCAGGTCGACCCGCGCATGATCAGGCTGACCGGTTATGGAGAGGTCACCTCGGCCACGGTCGCCCGTTACCTGGCCAAGTACGCGACCAAGAGCACGGAGTCGGCCGGTCTGCCGCCTGGCCGGGTCACCGCGGAGAACGCCGCTATCTATGCCGATCCGCGCACTCACCAGGGACGGCTGATCGCCGCCTGCCTCGGGCTCGGCAACCATCCGCACGAGGACTTCCGGGCGCTGCGCCGCTGGGCGCACATGCTCGGTTACCGGGGCCACTTCGCCACCAAGAGCCGCCATTACTCCACCACCATGCGCGCCCTTCGCGCTGCTCGCCGGGACTGGCGGCGCCGCCAGAATCCACTCATCCGTGATCACGCCAACAAGACCGGGACCGTCATCATCGACACCGATCTGCGCTGGTCCGGACGCGGCTGGCGGACCAGCGGAGATGCTCTGCTCGCCCTGTCAGCTGCCGCCAACGCCCGCGAACACCAGCGCATCGGCTACGAAGAAGCCTGTGCCGCCTGATCTAAGCCAACGGAAGGAGGTGAGACCATGAACAAGCTGCTGTACCGGCCGAAGGAAACGGCCCAGATGCTCGGCATCGGCCGGGACAAGCTCTACGACCTGGTGCGCTCGGGACGCCTGCACTCGGTCAAAGACGGCCGGGCCCGGTTCATCACGGCCAAGGCCCTGACCGAGTACGTCGCCATGCTGGAAGCCGAGGCACGCAAGGCGGCATGAAGCGCGGGGCGGACAAGCGAAGGGCTACCGGAACATCTTGTCCATTGCGTCGGCGCCGGTGGTGATCACCGGGCGCAGCTCGTGCCGGTAGACGACCTCGGTCGTGCGGGAACTGGAGTGCCCCGCCAGGCGGGCGATCTCCTCCACCGCGATCCCGCACTCAGACATGAGACTGACGAACGTGTGCCGCAGCTCCCGAGGCGACCAGCTGCCGCCAATGCCCGCCTTCTCACACAGGGCACGGAAGCTGCGGCGGACGTTCGCGTCGTCCAGAGGCTTGCCCGTGCTGCTGGTGAAGACCAGGCCGTGGCCTTGCCACAACTCACCCGCGGCCAGCTGGGCTGCCGCCTGCCGCTTGCGCTGTTCCCGCAGCGCCGCCACAGCGGTCTGCGGCAGAGCCAGGGTCCGGCGAGACCGCTCGGTCTTGGTATCGCTCCCGGCCCGGACCGAACGCCACACTGCCATGTGCGGCGGCACCCCGGCACGAGAACCACCGTCAAGGTCGACGTGATCCCAGCGCAGCGCCCGCGCCTCCTCGGTCCTGATCCCGGTGGTCAGCGACACGATGACGTAAGCGCCCAGGTAGTCGTCGTCCTTGGCAGCGCACAGCAGCGCCGCGGCCTGGTCTGCGGTCATAGCCCGAGACGGCCGACCCGCCTGGCCCGGCGGTGGTTTGACCAGCGCGGCGACATTGCGCCGCACATGATCCCCGGCCTCGGCATGCCGGATAGCGCGCACCAGCAAATTCTGCGCCAGCGCCACCGTTGCGCTCGATCTCGACGTGGCCAGCTCCGACAGCGCACGGCGTACGTCGTGGGTGCGCAACGCGTGCAGCGGGATACTGCCGATGTTGGCCAGGACCGGACGGAGGATCCGCTCGTCTCGCCGCAGCGTGCTCGCCGACCGGCCGTCGCGGCCCTCGCTCATCCAGTCGGCTACGGCCTGATCGACGGTGTAGCTGGCGGAGGTCTGCACTCCCGCCTCCAGGTCGGAGTGCAGTTCCTTGAGCTTGTCTTTGACCTCGGTCTTGGTCTTGCCCGAGACCTTCCGCCGTGCCCGCTTGCCGCCGGAGTCGAAGCCGAGGCTGACAGAGCCATACCAGCGGCTCTTGCTTTCGTCCCAGTAGATCGCGTCCTCGCCGCGACCCCGGCGCTTCGCCTGCGCCATACCGGGAGCCTACCACTTTGGCTCCCCGTTAGGCTCCCCTGAGCGTTTTCCGCCACCAGCCTGATCGGTGATCATGGCCTCTAGCTGGGATTTTCGGAGCCGCCTGTCGGAATCGAACCGACGACCTGTTCATTACGAGTGAACCGCTCTGCCGACTGAGCTAAGGCGGCACACCGTCGTGCGACGGCGGCCCAAGGAGTCTACCGGTTCGGGATGCCTGGCCCTGCTCTAGTGTGGGCAGTGCCTGATCACCTGGGTCCCTTTACCGGAAGTCCAGCCCGCGCCACGGGTCGCGGGCCGACTCGGCGCTCGCCCGCACTCGGGCCGGAGAAGCAGTGAGACTCGCCACCAAGACCGCGGGGGTTGCGGGCAGCATGCTCCTGACCCTGTTCGCGACCGGATGCGGCACCCCCGCGGGACACCTGACCGCGGGCCGCATGAGTACCACGACCGCGCACACCGTGTCGGCCCGCAACGCGGGTGGGGGCGCGCCTCAGGCTACCGTGCAGGGCTGCACGGCATACGGGGTGTACGCGATCCAGCATCGCATCACGGCGACCAGCACGCCGGCCGCGTGCCAGGGTCTCAGCAGGGCCGAGATCAACCAGGCCGCCGCCCGGGCCATAATCCAGGCGGCCGGAGGCGTCCGCAAGGCCATCTGGCGGAAACGGGCCGCCGAGGTGGCCCCGTTCCTCAGGCACCTGTTCACCGCGCCCGCTCCGGTGACCGGCTCGCTGCCCGCCATCGCTTCCGGGTCCAGCGAGCCTCTCGGCCACAAGGACCTGGGAATGGACATCGCCGCCCTCGTCGCCTGGCTGGTCACGGCGGTCGCTGGCGGTTATCTGCTGGGCGGCTGGCTCTCCCACGGCGGGACGCTGCGAAGGCGCGCCGACGGCACAGGCTCCCCGCCGGCGGTGATCATCGGACACTTCGGCCTGGCCCTGACCGGGCTGGTGATCTGGGTCATTTACCTGATCGTCGGCTGGGCCGCGCTGGCGTGGACTGCCGTCGGCATGCTGCTCCTGGTGGCCGGACTCGGCATGTCTGCGCTGACCATCGGCCTCCCGGGGCTTCCCAGGCTCGCAGGTCTCCCCAACCGCCCGGTCCCGGCCGTCGCGGGTAGTACCGCCCCAGGCGCTGCCACCACGGGCGCGGCCACCACGGGCGCTGCCACCCCGGGCGCTGCCGCGGCCGATAGCGCTAGCACCGCGGTCGCAGGTGGCTCAGATCCGGCGGCATCAGTCAAGCGCAACCTGTCCCCGCTGATCGTCGTCGGTCACGGCGCGTTCGCCGTCACCACGATGCTCCTGGTCCTGCTGGCCGCGCTCGGCGTCGGCGCAGGCTGATCCGCCCAGGTCAACGCTGGCCGTACTTGGCCTCGTAGGCCTGCCGCGACCCGCACACGCTGGCTTTCGGGCAAGCGCAACGCCGCCCGTCCTCGGTCAGCTTGACCACGACCTGGTCGGCGGGCACGTTATGACCGACCACCACTCCGGGCCCCTCGGGCGACTCCACGGACGCGCCGATCCTCGGCGCCTCCTCGCGGAACTTCTGGTACAGCGGGTGCTCGTACTTCAGGCAGCACATCAGCCGCCCGCATGCGCCCGCGATCCGCATCGGGTTCACCGGCAGGTCCTGGTCCTTGGCCATCCGGACCGACACCGGCTCGAAGTCCTTCAGGAACGTGGCACAGCACAGGTCGCGCCCGCAGGGCCCGATCCCGCCCTGCAGCCTGGCCTCGTCCCGCGGCCCGATCTGGCGCAGATCGACCCGCGCGTGCAGCCGCCCGGCCAGGTCTCGCACCAGCGCGCGGAAGTCGACCCGGCGCGGCGCGCTGAAGTAGATCGTGAACACGTCGGGCGAGTCCACGTAGTCCACCGCGACGACCTTCATCGGCAGGTCATGCTCGCGCACCAGCCGCCGCGCCGCCACCCGCGCCTCGGCCCGGCGGGCCCGGTTGACCTCATCCCGGCTCAGGTGCTCATCGGTGGCCAGCCCGGCGCACACCGGCAGCCCGCCGATCTCGTCGTCCACGTACTGCGGCGCCCAGATGCACTCGGCCACCTCCGGGCCCGCGTCGGTGGGCACGAGCACCTTGTCCCCGACGGTCGGCGAGTACGGCCCGGGGTCGAGGTAGTAAAGCCGCCCGCTCCGTTCGAAGCTGACCGCCATCATCATGCCCATCCCCACAGGCTACGGTGCGATCACACTGGATGCCCCGCGGGGCCGCCCATCGACTTTCCCTAACGCACCGTCTCCCCCATCCGACCCGGAAGCCTCACCAGGCTCCGTCGGCCAGCCGTCCGCCGGCGGGCTGGCCGGGAAGTGGCGCGGTGGCGGGGCAGATCAGCGGGCGGCGAGGGCCAGGGTCATCTCCTCGACGGCGAGCAGCGGGGCCACGTTGGCGGCCAGCCGCTCCCGGCACTTCATGATGGCCTCGATCCTGCGCACGGTGGTCGCGGGCGGCGAGGCCACCGCCACCTGGTTCAGCTCGTCGCGCTGCGCCGCGTTGGCGAGTTCCACGTCCGCGGCAAGCTGGACCGCGAGCACGTCACGATAAAAGCTCGCCAGGTCGAGCAGCGCACGGTCGAGCGCGTCGCGCTTCAGGCGGGTCGCGCGGGACTTCTGCCGGTCCTCGAGTTCCCTGAGCGCGCCCGCCGCGCCGCGGACGGCGGTCGCCACCCCTTTCCCGGTCGAGCCTTCGCCGAACGCCTTCCGCAGGGCGTCGCGTTCTGGCAGGTCAAGCTCTTCGGTGACCGCCGCGGCTTCCGCCTCGGCCGCCTTCACGAGATCCGCCGCCGCGGCGAGCGCGTGGCCGAGCGAGGAGACCTGCGCCGGCACCTTCAGGACCTCGGCCCGCCTCGCCGCCGCCGCCGGGTCGGTGGCCAGCCGGCGGGCCCGGCCGATGTGCCCCTGGGCCGCCCGCGCGGCCGCGAGCGCCTGCTCCTCGCCGATTCCGTCCCGGACGAGCAACTCGGCCACCGCGGCGGTGGGCGGGGTACGCAACGTGACCAGGCGACACCGGGACCGGATCGTTGTGGGCAGGTCGTCCGCGAACGGCGCGCAAAGCAGCCAGACGGTGCGCGGCGCGGGTTCCTCGATGGCCTTGAGCAGCGCGTTGGCCGCCTGCTCGGTGGCGCGGTCCGCGTCCTCGAACAGGACTACCCGCCACCGTCCGTAGACCGGCGCGGCCGCGGCCCGCAGCACGAGATCCCGGGTCTGCCGTACTCCGTAGGAGAGCCCGTCCGGCCGGACCAGCAGCAGGTCAGCGTGGCTGCCGACGGCCACCTGGTGGCAGGACGGGCACTGCCCGCACCCCTGGTTGGCGCAGAGCAGCGCGGCCGCGAAGGCTCGCGCGGCCACCGACCGCCCCGAGCCGGGCGGGCCGGTGAACAGCCAGGCGTGCGTCATGGCCAGGGCGGCAGACCGGGCGGGCAGGGCCGACGGCGCGGACGGCGCAGAGGACCCGGACGCCGCCGCCACGGCGAGGCGCAGTTGCTCGACAACCGGCTCCTGGCCGACCAGCTCGTCGAAGACGGCCCCGGGGGTCGGGGTCATTCCCGCACGACCGGGATGCCGCCGGTGTTCTCCTCCGCGGCCAGCGGCACCGGGTCGGGCAGGATGGGCCTGATCCGAGCCTGGATCTCGCGGCTGATCTCCCCGGGCGGCCGGCCCGCGTCCAGCACGAGGTAACGCTGCGGCTCGGCGTCGGCGAGAGCCCGGAACCCGGCGCGCACTCGCTGGTGGAAGTCGAGCGGCTCGGCCTCGAGCCGGTCCGCCGACCGCTCCCGGCGGCCGAGGCCCTCGACCGGGGCCAGGTCGAGCAGGATCGTGAGGTCGGGAACCAGACCGCCGGTGGCCCACTTGTTCAGTTCGGTCACCTCGCTGAGCGGCAGCCGCCGGCCGGCTCCCTGGTAGGCGAGGGAAGAATCCACGTACCGGTCGGTGACGACGATCGCGCCGCGGTCCAGCGCGGGCAGGATCACCGAGGCCACGTGCTCGGCGCGGTCCGCGGCGTACATGAGGGTCTCCGCGCGGGGGGACAGGCCCGTGTGCGCGGTGTCGAGCAGCAGGGCGCGCAGCCGCATCCCGACCTTGGTCGCGCCGGGCTCGTGCGTCGACACCACGTCATAGCCCTGGTCCCGCAGCCAGATCGCGAGCAACCTGGCCTGGGTGGACTTGCCGGCGCCCTCGCCGCCCTCCAGCGCGAGCAGCAGCCCGCGGGGCGGCCGGGGACAACGGCTCGCTGGCCGTTGACGTGCGCGGCACCGGAGTGAACTCCTCGCCGCGCAGCGCCGACGTCAGGTCCGCGAGCAGCGGCACCCCGGTCGGTCGTCCATCTGCCGGTAGGAGACCACGCCGAGCACGACCGCCACCGCGGCCGCCAGCAGCAGCACGATGTTGTTGCCGACCGCGCCGTAGACGACGTGGCCGATCCGCACCGTGGTCGACCCGGTGAGCCCGCGCACGGCGGCGGTGAACCCCGCCGCGACGAACGGGGCCCCGGCGATCACCGCGAACATGATGACCCGCATGGCCGACTGCAGGAACGCGAACGTCCGGCCGCGGGTCTGGTCGTCCACCTCGCTGCCGACGATCGTGTACCCGGTGACGTACGCGACGCCTGCGCTCGCGCCGAGCAGCACGACCAGGATCGTGACCACCACCAGGTTCGGGATCAGCGCGATCAGGACCAGCGGGATCGGCCGCGAACGCGATCGACAGGCCGAACAGGCGGCGCCGGGTGAACCCGCGCAGGATGCGCAGGCCGACGAACATGCCGAGGGCCAGGCCGACGAAGATCGCGGCGAAGACCACGCCCCAGCCCGCGTGACCGCCGTGCAGCGTGTCGGTGACGTAGACCTGCCCGAGGCCGACGACCACGCCCGCGGCGGCGAACGCGCCGACCATCCCGATCACGATCCCGCGGACCACCCGGGTTCTGGCCGATGAACCGCCAGCCCTCCACGATCGTCTTGGCCACCGACGGTGCGGAGATCTCGCCGCTGGTCCGCCGGCGCGGGATCTCCCGGAGCGCGAAGACGGTCAGCGCGGAGACCACGAACGTGGCCGCGTTGAAGTACAGCGCCAGGTTGACCTGATTCGGCTCTGGTGAAGTAGTGCGAGACGGCCGGATCGAGCCCAGCGCCCGGCTGATCAGCTCGAGCAGGCCGAAGAGCAGCCCGGCGATCGGCGCGGTGCCGTACGTGGTGAGCAGGCTCAGCTGGTTGGCCTGCTCCAGCCGGTCCGGCGGCACCAGGTTCGGAACCGTGGCGTCCTTGGCCGGCGTCCAGAACAGCGACGCGCAGGACGCCAGGAACTGCACGATGTACAGCCAGGTCAGCTCGTTGACCAAGCCGCAGCACCAGGTTGAGCGGGATGGACAGGTACAGCACCGCGCGCACCACGTCGCCGACGATCATGTTGATCCGCCGGTCGAACCGGTCGGCGACCGCCCCGGCCAGCGGGCCGAGCATCAGCGCGGGCAGCAGCGAGGTGAGCCAGACGCCGCTGACCGCGGCGCTCTGCGCGGTCTCCTCGCCGCCGGTCAGTGTCGCAGGCCAGCGCGGTCAGCGCGAGCAGGCTCAGCCAGTCCCCCAGGCTGGACAGCGACAGCGCGATCCACAGCCGCCGGAAGGGCCTGATGGACAGCACGCCGTTCCGGCCGCTGCCCAAAGGGGATCTAAAGTTCACGGCGTTAGGGTATCGGCAGAACTTCCTGCTGCCGGGCCCATCACCTCTTCTTGGTGCTAGCTCCAGCCGACTTGGATCCCGACGCGACGCCGCGGACCCGGACCGGGTCGCGGAACCGCCGGACTTGGCCCGTGACCTGCCCGCCTGCCGCTTGGGCGACGGCGCCGCGGCGCGCCGTTCGGCCAGCAGCTCGACCGCCCGCTGCGGCGTGATCGACTCGGCCGTGTCGCCCTTGCGCAGCGACGCGTTGGTCTCGCCGTCGGTGACGTACGGCCCGAACCGGCCGTCGCGGAGCACGATCGGCTTGCCGCTCGCCGGAGTCGTTGCCGAGCTCGCGCAGCGGCGCCGCTGCCGCCGCGCGCCGCCCGGCCGCGCGGCTTCGGCTGGGCGAACAGCTCCCTCGCCTGGTCCAGGGTGATCGTGAACATCTGCTCCTCGGTCTCCAGCGACCGGCTGTCCGTGCCCTTCTTGACATACGGCCCATAGCGCCCGTTCTGCACGGTCACTGGCTCGCCGTCGAGTCTCGCCCAGGGTCCGCGGCAGGGTGAGCAGCCGCAGCGCGTCGTCCAGCGTCACGCTGTCCAGGTCCATGGACTTCAGCAGCGAGGCCGTCCGCGGCTTGGCCGACGCGGGCGCGCCCTCCGCCGAGCTGCTCGGTGACGTACGGGCCGAACCGGCCCGCCTTCGCACGATCGTCCGCCCGGTCGCCGGGTCGGTGCCGAGTATCTTGTCGCCGCTCGGCCGCGACAGCAGCTCGGCGGCGAACTCCGGGGTCAGCTCGTCCGGCGCGGTGCCGTCGGGCACGTTGACCCGCTGGCCGTCGCGCTCCAGGTAGGGGCCGTACCGGCCGACCCTGACCACGATGTCGGTGCCCGCGAGCGGGAACGAGCTGACGTCCCTGGCGTCGATGTCGCCCAGGTCGCTGACCAGCTCCTTGAGGCCCTCCTCGCCCGGGGCGCCGAAGTAGAACCGGCGCAGCCACGGCACCCGGCTCCGCCTCGCCCCGGGCGATCTCGTCGAGCGCCTCCTCCATCCGCGCGGTGAAGTCGTAGTCGACCAGGTGCGTCGAAATGCTGCTCGAGCAGCGTGACCACGGCGAACGCCACGAACGAGGGGACCAGCGCGGTGCCCTTCTTGAACACGTAGCCGCGGTCAAGGATCGTGCCGATGATCGAGGCGTAGGTGGACGGCCGGCCGATCGCCCGGTCCTCAAGCTCCTTGATCAGCGAGGCCTCGGTGTAGCGGGCCGGCGGGCTGGTGGCGTGCTCGGCCGGGGCGAGGCTCTCCGCGATCAGCGGATCGGCCTCGGCGAGCGGCGGCAGCCGGCGCTCCTGGTCGTCGAGCTCGGCGTCGGGGTCGTCGGCCCCCTCCACGTAGGCCTTCAGGAACCCGTAGAAGCTGATCACCTTGCCGGACGCGGCGAACTCGGCGTCCTCGCCGCGAGCTGGAGCGGCCCGTCGACCCGGACCGAGACCGACTCCCCGGTGGCGTCCTTCATCTGCGAGGCCACGGTGCGCTTCCAGACCAGGTCGTACAGCCGCAGCTCGTCCCCGGACAGCCCGGTCCGGGCCGGGGTGCGGAAGCGGTCGCCCGGCCGGCCGGATCGCCTCGTGCGCCTCCTGCGCGCTCTTCACCTTGCTGGTGTAGACGCGGGGCGCGTCCGGCACGTACTCGGCGCCGTACAGCTCCCTGGCCTGGGTCGCGGGCGGCGGTGATCGCGGTCTGTGACAGCGTGATCGAGTCGGTCCGCATGTAGGTGATGTGGCCGTTCTCGTACAGCCGCTGCGCGACCTGCATCGCGTACTTGGCCGAGAAGCCGAGCTTGCGCGACGCCTCCTGCTGCAGCGTCGTGGTCCGGAACGGCGCGTACGGCGACCGCCGGTACGGCTTGCGCTCGACCGAGCGAACCGCGAAGTCGGTGTCGGCGAGCCGGTCCGCCAGCGCCGCGGCGGCCTCGCCGTCGAGGTGCAGCAGCGCGGCCCCGTCCGGGTGAGCACCGTTCTGGGCGGACCGCAGCTCCCCGGTCGGGCTGAAGTCGCGGCCCTGGGCCACCCGGCGCCCGTCGACCGCCACCAGGGCCGCCGGGAACGAGGACACCTCGTCGGCGTCCCGCTCGCCGACCTTGGCGAACACCGCCTCCAGGTCCCAGTACCGGGCCGCCCGGAACGCGATCCGCTCCCGCTCCCGGTCCACCACCAGCCGGATCGCCACCGACTGCACCCGGCCCGCGGACAGCTGCGGCATGACCTTCTTCCACAGCACCGGCGAGACCTCGTAGCCGTAGAGCCGGTCCAGCACCCGGCGGGTCTGGTAGGCCTCGACCAGGCCGTCGTCCATCTCCCGGGGATGCGCCACCGCGTTGGCGATCGCCTCCGGCGTGATCTCGTGGAAGACCATGCGCCGGACCGGGACCTTCGGCTTCAGCTCCTCGAGCAGATGCCAGGCGATCGCCTCGCCCTCGCGGTCTTCATCGGTGGCGAGCAGCAGTTCGTCGGCGTCCTTGAGCAGTTGCCTGAGCTTGGAGACCTGCTGTCGCTTGTCAGGATTGACGACGTAGAGCGGCTGGAAGTCGTGATCGACGTCCACGCCGAGCCTCGCCCACGGCTCCCCGCGGTACTTGGCCGGTATCTCCGCGGCCTTGTCGGGCATGTCGCGGATGTGGCCGATGCTGGACTCGACCACGTAGTCCTTGCCGAGGTACCCGGCGATCGTGCGCGCCTTGGCAGGCGACTCGACGATCACGAGCCGCCTGCCGCGGGTCCCGCCGTCGGATCCCGCGCCGTTCCCGGCCGCGCCGTTCTTGCCGTCGCCGACCTTCGCGCGGCTGTCGGCCGTTGTTGTCCTTGCTGCCACTCTCTCACCTTCACATCCCGCGGGCCGGTGAGGCTACCGCGGACGCCTGGAGGCTACCGCAGCCGGCCCGCAGGCGGCCGTCCGTACGGCCAGTCTGCTTCCCCGTCTCTATGCTGAAACCTGCCGACTAGACCTTTGTGTTCCCGCAGCCCGTGTATCCCACTGCGGCGGTAGGTTTAGCGCAAGGCTGATTGAACCACTAACGATCGCGCACAATGAAGGTAATGAAGGAGTACTCCTACCTGGTCGTCTACCTCCCGCGCGACATGCCCAGGGATGCCGCGCGGCGGATACTGACCGACCATGCCGAGTACGGCCAGTGGGAGCTCGCGCGGATGCGGCTGAACGCGGACGGCAGCCGGAAGGCTACGTTGCGACGGCAGATCATCCGCCCGGCCCGCAGCCCCGCGGCCGCGCACCCGTCGGCGGCAGGCTTCTGGCCCGGCCCCGGCCAGAGCTAGCAGAGGTCGAGGAACCTATCCAGGACCCGGACGCCGAACCGGAGCGCGTCGACCGGCACCCGCTCGTCCACGCCGTGGAACATGCCGGCGAAGTCGAGATCGGCGGGCAGCCGCAGCGGGGAGAACCCGAAGCACCGGATGCCGAGGCGGCTGAATGACTTCGCGTCCGTCCCGCCGGACATGCAGTAGGGGACGATCCGCCCGTCCGGGTCCTCGTCGAGCAGCGCGGCGGCCATGGCCCCGGCCAGGTCGCCGTCCAGGGTCGTCTCCAGCGCGATGTCGTGCTGCACGAACTGGCGCCGCAGCCCCGGGCCGAGCAGGCCGTCCACCTCGGCGAGGAACTCCTCCTCGTGGCCGGGCAGGAACCTGCCGTCCACCTGGGCCGACGCTACCTGGGGTACGACGTTGACCTTGTACCCCGCGCTCAGCATCGTGGGGTTGGCGGTATTGGTGAGGGTCGCGCCGACGATCCGGGAGATCGGGCCCAGCTTGGCGATGAGGTCCCGGTACTCGTTCTGCTGGGCATCGATGCCGAGCGCCGCGGCGGCCTCGTCCAGGAACGCCCGCACGGACGGGGTGAGCCGGACCGGCCACTCATGCCGCCCGATCCGGGCCACCGCCTCCGCCAGCTCGGTGACCGCGTTGTCGGGCTGCAGCATCGACCCGTGCCCGGCGGTCCCGCGCGCGGTGAGCCGCATCCAGGCCAGGCCCTTCTCCGCCGTCTGGATCAGGTAGAGGCGGCGGTCGCCGATCGTGACGCTGAACCCGCCCACCTCGCCGATCGCCTCGGTGACGCCCGCGAACAGTTCCGGGTGGTTGTCCACCAGCCAGCGGGCCCCCCAGGTTCCGCCCGCCTCCTCGTCGGCGAGGAACGCCAGCACCACGTCGCGCGGCGGCCGACGGCCCTCCCGCAGGCGCTGCCGGATCACCGCGAGCATTATCGCGTCCATGTCCTTCATGTCCACCGCGCCGCGGCCCCAGACGCATCCGTCCTCGGTCTCGCCGGAGAACGGGTGCACCCGCCAGTCGTCCGGATCCGCGGGAACCACGTCGAGATGGCCGTGGATGAGCAGGGCAGGCCTGGCGGGGTCCTCGCCCTCGATCCTGGCCACGAGACTGGTGCGCTTCGGGTGCGACTCGAGCACGATCGGCTCCAGGCCGACCCCGGCGAGCAGTCCCGCGACGTGCTCGGCCGCGGCGCGCTCTCCCGGGCCGGAGTGATCGCCCGGGTTCGTGGTGTCGATCCTGATCAGGTCGCTGGCGATGGCGGCGACCTCATCCTGCGCGGTCACTCCGGCCGGGCCGCTGGGTGCGTTATGGGTCATTCCAACATCGTCGCACCATGTGCTCGGCGGCGCGTTCCCGCGCCTGCCCCCGCTTCCCTCGCCGTAGCCCGGGCGTGCCGTGGTGCCCGGACCCCTCTGCCGTGTGGTGTCCCAGGTCGTCCGGCCAAAGCCCCATCGCCGAAGCCGCCCGGATTTGCTATCGTGATGCGGCCAGCCCGGCATCAGCCGTGGCGCGCACTCGTCCGGGTGGCGGAATAGGCAGACGCGCTAGCTTGAGGTGCTAGTGCCCCAAAAGGGCATGGGGGTTCAAGTCCCCCCTCGGACACAGATGATCATGCTCTGACCAGGCAATTTACCATAGGCCTCGAGCCTGTCTCGGTGAAACCGCAGGTCAGAGATACGGGGGTTCAACTCGGTGGATGGCGACGGAGCGCCCGTGGCTGCTGGTGGTGCACCGGGCGCGCAGCGGGCAGGCGGCGCAGCTTTGGGGAAGTGCACGGTGGCACCGGGCGTCATGGTTCCCTCCGCTGGATGTTCATCGGGACAGGCTCGCGGTCTGAGCGGCCATGGGCCGGGCCGGCGGGGGCATGTCCGCTATCTGCATGCGGAGCGCCATGAGTGCCGCGTTGTAGATCCCGGAGAAGCTGGGGAAGGGCTGGATCGTGTCACTCAGCACCTCGATCGGAACGTGCGCGCGGATGGCAAGCGTCGCCTGCTGCAGCCACTCGCCGGCTTCAGGCCCGAGGGCGTAAGCGCCGACGAGTCGCTGGCCGTCGCTGAGCAGCGTCAGGAAGCCGGGGGATTTGGCGTAGGCGTGCGTATAGGTGGCGGTCTTCGGCTCCTCTGACAGCGGCGTGGTGGCCGTGTACCTTGCTTCGACCGCGCCCACCGCCGCTGCCTGCGGATCGGTGTAGGCAACACGGGGAACGGCTTCGTAGTTCGCCGAGCGCGCGTCGCCGGCTATGTTCGCCGCGACGACGTCGCCCTCATACTCGCCGACATGGGTGAGCGGCCAGATGCCGTTGACATCCCCGATGGCCCAGAGCCGCTCGCCCGCGCGCAGATGCTCGTCAACCGGGATGCCGCGGTGGGGGTCGGCCGTTACGCCGACGGTATCCAGGCCGATCCCGGCAACGCGCGGGCGCCGACCGGTTGCGACGAGCAGCCGGTCACCCCGTAGCTCAGGACCGTCATCGAAACCCAGGACATACTCGTCACCTTCCCGCCGCGCCGCGGTGACGCGCTTCCCGAGTATCAGCTCGATCCCGTCCCGGCGCAGGGCCTCGCCGAGCGCCTGACCCAGTGGCGCGGCCTCGCGCGGCAGCACCCGCTCGGCACCCTCAATGATCACCGCCTCGCCGCCCAGGCGCCGCACGACCTGCGCAAGCTCAACGCCGGCCGCCCCGCCGCCTAGTACGAGCAGGCGTCGCGGGACAGCCTTCATGCTGGTCGCCTCGCGGGTACCCCAGATGCCCTCAAGGTCACGCAATCCGGGTACCGGCGGCACGATCGGTTCTGCGCCCGTCGCCACGACAACGTGCTCTGCGGTGTGGCGGACGCCGTCGACTTCCACCACGCCAGTGCCAGCCAGCTTGCCCGCGCCCCGCAGCAGGTCAATGCCACGGCTCTCCAGCCAGTGCTGCTGGCCGGCGTCGGAATAGTTCGACACCATGAAGTCCCGCCAGGCCAGCGCAGCCTGGACGTCAACCTGAGCACTGGCGGCGGCCTCGCGCGCGCCGTGCACTGCCTCGCCCGGACGCAGCAGCGACTTTGACGGAATGCAGGCCCAGTAGGAGCATTCACCGCCGACGAGCTCGCGCTCAACGACGGCGACGCGCAGTCCGCGCGCAGCCAGCGCCGCGGCGCAATGCTCCCCCGGCGCCCCTCCGCCGAACACGATCACGTCATAATCGGTCATCTCGGCAGCTCCGTCCCGGCCTGCTCGGCCACCATGTAACATAGCCCGGCCTGATGCGACCTGATACGCGGCGGGAGCCGACACGCGGCAGCGGCGCTCAGGCGCGCCCGGTGCGCTGCTGGGCTTGGGTGATGGCCCAGGCGGCGTTGATCAGGCCTATGTGACTGAATGCCTGCGGGAAGTTGCCGATCATCTCGCCGTTGCGGGGGTCGACCTCCTCGGCGAGCAGGCCGACGTCGTTGATGGCGGCCACGGCGCGCTCGAAGGTCGCGGTGGCTGCCTCGACGTCTCTGGCGAGTGCTTGCGCCTGCGCCAGCCAGAACGTGCACAGCAGGAACGTGCCCTCCTCACCCGCCAGGCCGTCACGGGTCAGATACCGGTACACCAGCCCGCGCTTGTCTGTCAGCCGCCGGGCGATGGCGTCGATGGTTGCCTTCATCCGCGGGTCATCCGCCGCCAGGAACCCAGTGATGGTCAGCATCAGGCTCGACGCGTCGAGGTCCTCGCTGCCGAACGCCTGCGTGAAGGCACCGGCCCGCTCATTCCAGCCGCGGGCAAGGATGGCCGCCCGGATCTCGTCACGCGCGGTCTCCCAGTCAGCCACCCGGTCTTCGGCCCCGAGATGGCTGGCCAAGGCGATCGCGCGGTCCACCGCCACCCAGCACATCAGCTTCGAATACAGGAAGTGGCGCGGCTCGCCGCGGATCTCCCAGATCCCCTGGTCCTTCTCTCGCCAGCGGGCAGCGGCGGTATCTGCCGCCGCGGCCAGGAACCGCCTGGTCACCGGGTCCAGCTCGCCGAGCTGGTCGACTAGCCGCTGCGCGGCGCCGAGCAACTCGCCATACACGTCGAGCTGCCGCTGGAGCCACGCGCCGTTCCCGACCCGGACCGGGCGGCTGCCCTGCCAGCCCGCCAGGTGCGGCAGCTCCCGCTCGGACAGGTCCCGCTCGCCGCCGATGCCGAACATGATCTGCAGGTCCGCGCCGCGCTCCAGCCCGGAGGCGGCCGCATTGGCAAGGAAGGCGAAGAACTTGTTCGCCTCGTGTGGGCAAGCCGCCACCCACAGGGCCTCCATGGTCAGGCTGGCGTCGCGCACCCAGGTGTAGCGGTAGTCCCAGTTCCGCGCGCCGCCGACAGTCTCCGGCAGAGAGGTGGTTGGTGCTGCCACGATGGCGCCCGTCGGCGCGAACGTCATGGCCTGCAGCACGCGCCCGGAATGACGCACCAGCTCGCGCCACGGCCCCTCATAATTCTGGTGAATCGCTGACCAGGACCGCCAGCCCTCCAATGTGTCGTCCAGCCGACCGGTGATCTCCTCCGCGGTCCATGGGGCCAGTGGCGGGCCGGCCATATCCCCATGACCGAGCGCGAACACGGCAGCCTGCCCGGCGGCCAGCCGGACCCTGGCGGTCGCGGTGGCGTCGTCCACACCGAAGCTGACCGACGTCGACAAGAACAGCCGGTTGGCGCCGCCCCGGGCGGCGAGCCCGCCGGGGACGGGAACCAAGATGGGGTGGATGAGTCCGTACTCCGGCCGGGGCGCGTAACTGACCTCCGCCTGGATCTCGCCGCGAGTGCAGGCCAGCGAGCGCAGCAGCGTACCGGGGGACTGTGCACCCAACTGGTGGCCGCGCTCGTTGCGGCCGACCGCGAGGGCGTCGGTGAGTACCGCGGTGCCGTGCGCAGTGGTGAAGGTGGTCTCCAGCACCAGCGTCTGGTCCACGTAGCAGCGGCTGACTTGGAACTCGCCTACGGGCCGGATCGCGAAATGCCCGCCGGCCGGGTCAAGGAGGCGGCAGAACATCGACGGCCCGTCGAAGCGAGGAAAGCAGAGCCAGTCCACCGAACCGTCCCGGCTGACTAGCGCCGCGGAGCGGCAGTCCGAGAGCAGCGCATACTCGCCGATCGGCAAGCTGTCCATCACGGTTTTCCTCTCGTGGTCGGTCAGGTACTTACGCCTGGAGCAGATGCGGGCAGGCCTCACCCTCCGAGGGGAAGGACGGCATCCGCGCGCTAGCGCGGTCCCGCGACAAGTAAACAGGTCACCTGCCGCGGAACGCTCCGCTGACGTCGATGCCCGCGAGCCTGCCTGCTTCACAAGCCGTCCCCACCGCTCCCGGCGACCGAATTGCGCCGCGATTGCTTTGCCGGTGCATGCGTATCCCGGACCGGCCGACGGTCCGCGGCTGAGCGGAGCAGCTGGCCATTCCAGCGACTGCGGCGCCCGGTGCGGACAAGAGCCCGGTCGTGGTCTCGGCTCGCATGACCGGGGCAGCGATCGAGTTGCTAGCCGACCGCAGCATGACTCTCCTACTGTGCTCGTAGTAGCCCTGCGGCCGGAGTGCGGGCAGCGATGCGCCCTGGGATGGCGGCGGCGATGTTGGCGAGTATCAGCGCGCCGAGCACAATCAGGATCACCGGCCGAACCGGAACGGTGGGCTCAGGGACGGCGTATATCGCGCGGGCGAACAGGTCCCAGAGCTGGCGCCCGAGCGCCACTCCGGCCGGGACGCCGATTACGACCCCGATGACGGCGGTGACTGAGGCTTGCCAGGCCACGGCGCTCGCGAGCTGTCGCTGGGTGAACCCGAGGGTCTTAAGCAGGGCGAGGTCATGCCTGCGGCGCCGGACTGATGCGGCGAGGGCGAGGACGAGAGCGGCGAGCGCACCAGCGGCGAGCCCGCCGGCCAGGATGACCGGGGTAGCGCCCATGCTGTGATAGTTCACGATCTCCGCTGGGCGCTGGACCCCTAGGACGGCGACGCTGTAGCCTGCGCCGCCGCCGTCGGGGACGGCTGCGAACGCGCGGTTGGCATCTTCAGCGATCCGTTGCAAGCCGGCCAGTCCGGCCGTGAGGCTGACCCCGCTGCGTAGTTTCACGAAGACCATGTTGGGGCCGTTGAGTGTGGGGTCGGGGTTGCGCTGTGCTTGCTGGTAGGCGGCGGGTTCGATGCCCGTGGAGGCCAGGGCTCCGGTGCCCATCGACGTGTGGTCGGCGAAGATGCCGCTAGAGCCGACAGCGGGCATGGTGGCGGTTCCCACGATGACCAGACGGGTTGGCGGGATGTAGAGGGGGGCATCTTGCGCTTGTCGGTAACTGACCACGACGGTGGCGCCAATGCGCTTGTGCAGCTGCGCGAGCGTGGCCACGCCGAGAACTATCTGATTTTTCTGCATGACAGCGTGACCGGCCAGGATGGGCGGGGTCAGCGTGGGATGGCTGTCTGCGAACA
Organism: uncultured Actinomycetota bacterium; assembly: GCA_963834695.1. Lineage (GTDB taxonomy): Bacteria > Actinomycetota > Actinomycetes > Streptosporangiales > Streptosporangiaceae > JASHPR01. The sequence goes on along the minus strand of CAWIDQ010000035.1, from coordinate 16,406 downwards.
AGACGGGGACCTGCTGGCCATCGATTTCGACGTCGTTATGGTCGGCTCCAGTCCACGCGGCGACGTCACGGTCGCGGTTGAGGAGCGCGAGGGCCTGCGGGGGGACGTTGTTGCTGGCGTTGAGCAAGTAGGTCCAGTTCCATCCGTAAAGCGCGGGATGGGAAATGAGGGTTTGCAGACCGCTGCCGAAGGTGAGAGCCGCCGCTACCATCGCCACGGCAAGGACGGCTCCCAGCATCGCTGAACGCACCGGCACAGCGGTTCGCCGTTCGCCTGGCTCAAGCGCCAGACCCACCCCTACGGCGCCCGGTGCCGGTAGTCCTGTCGAAATGATCATCCGCGCAACCTTCGAGATGCGGGCCGGAGCAAGCCGGGACCTGATGGCGACGCGATGCGGCGCTTCCCGGTAAGCGAGGGCCACGGCGATTGACCCGATTCCAGCGATCAGCACCACCGATCCGATGCCGAGGACCAGCCAGTCGAAGGCCAGTCCGGGCGACGGATAGACCGGCCGGACCGGGCCGAGGGGTGACAGTGGCGAGAGCGCGATGGCAACCGCGACTGCGAGTAGCGATCCAAGCACTACCGCGAAGAGGACGCCGAATAGTCCGTCAGCCGCGATCGTCTTCGGGTCGGCGCCGAGGGCGCGCAGGACCGTCAGATCCTCGCTGGCGGTGCGCAGCTGGCGGGAGATGACCTGGCCTGCGATGACCAAGGCCGCGAGGGCTGCGATTGCTCCGAACACGCCCAGGGCGATGGCCTCCGGCCGGACGACCTGGCCGACCTTGGCCTCCACGGGCGCGGTCGTGTGGAAGTTGTACTCCGCACCCCGTGGCAGCAGCCGGGTCAGTGCCCGCTCCACCCCGGCGACGTCGCGGCTGCCGTGGTCGAGCTGAAGGCCGTAGTAGGTGACGCCCGAGGCGCCGCGCCCTGAGTCGGCTAGCACCTGTTTGGCGAGCGCTGGCGTGAAGAGCACCAGCGCCGGGAACTGGTCGACTTGATCCTGGACGATCTCGCTGTTGAGCGCGACCAGCCCGACCAGCTTGGCGTCGATGCGGCGGTGGGGCTGCACGCTCGGCGTGCCCATGCCCGGCAAGCTGGTCTGCTCGTTGGTGAACAAGCCGTAGGGAACGATCTCGCCGACGTGAAGTCCAAGGAGGTGGGCTGCCTCCGCGGTCATCACGAACTCATCGGGCCGACGGGGGTCAGCCATCCGGCCCTGTGTCACCGCTACGCGATCTTGGTTGAAGTAAAGGCCGTCGACGCTGGCGGCAGAGTAGATCTGGGCGAGGTGATCAAGGACGGGAGCCCCGTCCGGGCGCAGCGGAGCGGCGTTGACGCTGATCCAGGCCTCTACGTGCTTGACCTCGGGCAGCTTAGCGATCTCCGTCGTCAAGTTCGCTGAATAGCTCCCGCTGGCAGAGGCGCCGAAGGTCGGCACGCTCAGGTCCGAAGGGTTGGTGCTGGCCAGGAACGCAGAGAAAGACGACTGTGTGCGCCGGGCGGCGGCAATCGAGGCCATGGCCACGCCGCCCACCAGCCCGACCAACAGGGCCACTGCCAGGTAGCCACCCCAGCGATGCCCGACAGTGGCCCGGAAACGGTACCGGGCAATCCGCAGCACGGGCCTCATCGTCGACCCGTCCCCGGCCAATCGGTGACTCACGTGCGTCTCTTTCCCGGCGCAGCAGTCTCGCTGGCCCGTTCCAGGGTCATGCGCCGACGCGGCACAGGCAAGGAGGTCAGCCACTGCGGCGACCTCGTGCTGGCACTACCCCCTGTCGGATCCCCGGCCCGTGGGCTAGGCAACATACGTGCTAACAGCTGCCACGGCCTGAACAACACCAAGGGCGATGGGACGCCGCCGGACTCTGCTGCTCAGACCTTCAGCCACGGTTCTGACCGCCGGATGCTGAGGTTCCCTCGTGGGCACCCGGAGGGACTCGAACCCCAGCGTGGCGCTAGCGCCTGTCGCGAGGGTCATTCCGTGCACCTCCCGGGTCATGGGTTGTCGGGCGGACAGATCGAAGCAGGTGGCCACCTGCCCGATCACCTGCACTGTCCCGCCATGCCCGGGCGTGGCGCCTTGCCCGGAAAAAAGATATCGTTAAGATCCACTAATGATATCAATTTCACCCGGCAGAGGAGGCACCAGATGACCACCCAGACCCCAGCCCCCGCGAGCCCGGACTCACCGGACCGGCAGGTGACCGAGCGCGAAGCATGGTTCTCGCCCGGCCTGCCCGTGCTGGCGGCGGGCATCGCCGGGCTGCTGGCCGGGGTGGCGCTCGCCGTCGTGGCAAGTCACCACAGTCACGGCGCCGCCGTGGCGCTGGTGGTGCTGTGCGTCCTGGTCTTTATCGCCAGCGGCCTGACGCTGGCGGGCCTGACCCCGGTCGTCCCCGGGCAGGCCCGCGTCATCCAGCTGTTCGGCCGCTACCGCGGCACCATCCGCGACCCCGGCCTGCAGTGGGTCAACCCGTTCACCCGCCGGATCGCGGTCTCCACCCGGATCCGCAACCAGGAATCAGCGCAGGCCAAGGTCAACGACGCCGACGGCAACCCGATCGAGATCGCCGCCGTGGTCGTCTGGCAGGTCGCCGACACCGCCGCCGCCATCTATTCCGTCGACGACTACACCCAGTTCGTCACCATCCAGACCGAGACCGCTGTCCGGCACATCGCCTCCAGCTACCCCTACACCAGCCACCGCGAAGGCGAGCTGTCGCTGCGCGATAACGCCGACGAGATCACCAGCAGGCTCTCCGGCGAGATCGCCGCGCGGGTCGCACCGGCCGGGGTGCACATCGTCGAATCGCGGCTGACCCGGCTGTCGTACGCCCCGGAGATCGCCCAGGCCATGCTGCGCCAGCAGCAGGCCAGCGCCGTGGTCGGCGCCCGGCGCACGATCGTGGAAGGCGCGGTCGGCATGGTCCAGCTGGCCTTGCAGCGGCTCCAGGACGAGAGCGTCGTCGAGCTGGACGAGGAGCGCAAGGCCTCGATGGTCTCCAACCTGCTCGTGGTCTTGTGCAGCGAGCAAGCGACCCAGCCGGTGGTCAACACCGGCACCCTGTACCAGTGACGGCTGCCACGGAACCGCGGTGACCGAACGCAAGAGCGTCCTGCTGCGGCTCGACCCGGCCGTCCACGACGCGCTAGCCAGGTGGGCCAGCGACGAGCTGCGCAGCACCAACGCCCAGATCGAATTCCTGCTCCGCCGCGCGCTCGCCCAAACCGGGCGGCTGCCCGGCCAGGCCGGGCCGATGCGGCCCCGCGGGCGGCCACCCGCCGCCAGCCGGTCCGGGACCAGCCCGCCACCCCACCGCGGCGACCAGCCCGGGTGACCCACGGCCTGGACGCGGGGCAAGGGCACCAGCGCTCCAGCGGCGGCCGCCTGGCCCTAGCCGCCGCTGACGAGCACGATCACGCCGGCCCTCGGTAGCAGGCGCGGCCTGCAGTCGCCACGGCCACCACGGCCGGCGCTGGCTACCCGACCGGCGGTCACACGCGCGGTTGCCGCCGATCCGGGCCGGTGCGGGTGCCTCACGCCCGGCCCCCATAGGGTCAGGTCAGAGACATGGGGTTCAACTCGGTGAGGTCCGTCTTGCTGCGCCAGGAGATCCGCAGGCTCGTCGCTCGGGTGGTACCTGTGGACGCGGCGGAGGATGAGCATCGCCGTCAGGCGCTGGCCTGGCTGGACAGCACGAGCGACATCTTCCGCCGGATCAAGCCGCGCACACCCTCTCCTCATCTGGTCTCCTACTTCCTGCTGATCGACCACGATCGAGGCAATGTGCTGCTGGTCGACCATCGCAAAGCCGGGCTGTGGCTGCCCACCGGCGGTCACGTCGAGCCTGGGGAGCATCCTGCCGCTACCGTGCGCCGGGAAGCACGGGAGGAGCTGGGCATCGAGGCGGTGTTCTCTCCGGTCATCGGCGAAGACCCCATGTTCGTGACGGTCACGCAGACGGCCGGGAGCCCGGGCCGGCATACCGACGTCAGCTTGTGGTTCGTCTTGTCCTGCGGGATGGGCCAGCCCCTGGCCCCTGATCCTGGTGAGTTCCGCGACGCACGCTGGTGGACCCGAGACCAGATCGAACGCGCCAGCCCTCGCCTGTTCGACCCCCAAATGAACCGGATGCTGGGCAAGTTCGACCATGCCCGCACCGCCCGCGACGGCGCCTAACCGGCCGGGCAAGGCTGAGCCGGGGACCGAATTCGCGCCCGCAGCGGCGTCTGGCCGGCGGGGGTGCTCAGGATGCGGGCCGGAAGCTGGTCACCAGAGACCGCCAGATGCTCGCGTACACCGCGGGCCACTGGCTGGCCGGGCCAGACAACTCAATGGTGTAGGCAAGCTGGCCGGTCCGGACGATGAAGGTCCGGTCGATGACCTGGATGCGGACGCCCTGGTAAATGTCGATGAACTGCCAGTCAGCGGCGTTGTAGCCGCGGTAGCTCACCCGGCGAATCGAGATCTGCCGATAGGAGGAATCGGCTACAGCCTTCCTGGCTGCCTGCTGCCGCCAGTCGGCCAGGGCATCGGCCCGCGGGTGCGTGCTCCACGCGACCGCCAGGACAAACCCGCCGGGCGCCCCAGTGAACTGGACCTCGCCGGGCGTCGTCGAGGAGACGGCCCAGCCAGGCGGCAGATCGATAGCAAACCCACTGGGGTCGTCGTAGGTATGCCAGCGCGGCGCCGACACCGTTCGCCCGGCCGCCGTGTGACCGGCGCCATCCTCATGTGCGCCAGGTGCACGTTGGGGCTGCGCGAGCGTGAGGAACGCGACGACAGCCGCGGCAACGGCAACAGCCGCTGCGGCGGCGATCACCAAGCGCCCGCCGCGCCTGCGGCCCCGGACGACGTCGATCCGGCCGGGCGGCTCCATCGAGCGCGGCAGCGCCGAGGGCCTGGCGGCGGCGGATGCCGCGCGAACAACGCCGGGTCCGCTGGGGGCGAGGCCCGCTGCCTCCCCTTCGGTTCTGTGGTGCGATGCTCCGGCCGCGACGAGAGCCTCGCAGCGGCCGACGCCGGCTGCGCGCTGGAACGCTGCCGTGAAGTCGCCGCAGCTGCGGTATCGATCACTGGGCGACTTGGCCAGCGCCCGGCCGAGGACCGCATCCAGCTCCGCAGGCAGCCCGTGACGGCGAGCCGACAGTGGCGGCGGAGGCTCGGACATTTGCGCGCTGAGGATGGACATCACCTCGTCGCGGGGAAAGGGCGTCTGCCCGGTGAGCATCTCGACGGCCGCGCACGCCAGCGCGTACTGATCGGCCCGCCCATCGACACGCCGCCCCCTGATCTGCTCTGGCGCGGCATAGTCGGCCGTTCCCAGGAATCTCCCGGTGCCGGTCAGCGTGACCGCCCCCGATGTGGCCTTTGTCAGCCCGAAGTCCGCCAGGTAGACGTGATCCGGCCGGCCCTTGCGGACGTCTATCAGCATGTTCCCTGGCTTGACATCGCGGTGCACCAGCCCAGCGGCGTGCGCCGCGTCGAGTGCGGACGCCACCGATACCAGGATCGCGAAGACCCGATCAACAGTCAGCGGACCCTCGCGAGCCAGCAGTGACCGGACATCGCCGCCGGCGACGTACCGCATGGCGATAAACAGCACGCCGGCCGAATCACCGGCCTCGAATACCGGGATGATGTGCGGGTCGTCCACAACCGCCGCGGCCTTCGACTCGCGGACGAACCGCTGCCGGAATTCGGCGTCCGAGGCGACGGACGGGGCCATGATCTTCAGTGCCACCAGCCGGCCAAGCTGATCGTCGCGCGCCCTGAACACCACCGCCATTCCGCCGTGGCCGATCTGCTGCTCCAGCACGTACTTGCCGATCCGGGAGCCAGGGCGGAAGTGGCTCTCCTCCCCTGGCAGATCGCTGACCATTCCGCCTCCGGCCGGGCCGCGGTCGTGTGTCCAAGCCACGTTATTGTCGCGCATCAAGCGGCCAGGCAGGCGCATTCCTGCTCTAGCCGGGCCCCGGACCTAGCGTCACGATCCATTGCCTTACGTTGCGTCATACGCGCCGGCGGGCGGTTCGACATCGTGGTAGAGGCGGGCCGCAGCTAGCAGCCCGTCCGGGTCGCGCTCGTACACCGCGAGTCCCGCTTGGGGCGGCAGGTCATGGCTGCCCCAGCTGAGGCAGTTGTACTCCAGCGCACAACGGACCCCGTCGTCGGTCACCGTGCAGTGCTGCAAACCGATACCGCCGCCCGCGCTGAACTCGCTGGTGAAAAACGAGCGAAGCTCTGCCGCGCCACGGTGGGTGGCGTGCGAACCGGTGGGCTCACGGTAGTACCCATCTGGCGTGAAGGTGCTCACGACCGCCTCGGCGTCACCAGCCTTGAGCGCGGCCTGGTAGCGGCCGACGATATCCCCAGGGTGGGCATCACCGGGCTTGAGGATGGGCGGCCGGATGTGACGCCGCCCGTCAACCGGCCACTGGCTGCAGTAGGTCCGGAATATCACCGACAAGTCGTCCGGAGATTCGGCGACCACCGCCACCGGCCACGCCAGTTCTCCGCCATCGCCGGTCACGTGCCCCAGAAACTCCACCACGGCCCGCCCGTCCGCGCATGTGGCGGCCACGGTCTCGACCCGAGTGCGGTGCTGGGCCAGCCAGGACTTGTTCTCGCTGACGAACCGCCGCAGTTGCCGGTGGCCGCGGATCTCGCCCGCGCGGGGATCGTAGACCACCACCTCACCGGGCCACGTGGTTTCCAGAACGCGGCTGTCACCGCGGTTCAGCGCGGCGAAGTACTGGCCCACCGGATCTGCCTGACCAGCGGCGCGAGTCTGCTGGCGCGCAAGCTCCACCGCACTGACGAAATCTGGAAACCACGGCATCTGGAACCCCTAGCTTCCTTGGCGGCCGGACAGGCGCCGATTCATGCCCTCCGGCAACATCCTCATCCCCAGCACCGCCCGGGGGAAGATCCCGTACCGGCGCAGAACCCGGCACGTGCCATCGTGCTGGGTTGAGCTTCGGCTAAGGGAAGGTCTCGGGCTCTGGCCGACCGGCTCAGGGTTGAAGATCATCGGTCCTCCTGCTGGCGGATGATGGCCGCTGGTGGTCCTACGCTAGAGCGGATGACGCTCCCATCCGGTATCCCCCTCGACGAGCTCGATCCTTGCATCCGCCCGCAGGACGACCTGTTCCGGCACGTCAACGGCCGGTGGCTGGCGCGGACCGAGATCCCCGCCGACCGGGCGCGCGACGGCACGTTCCGTGTTCTGGCTGAAGACGCTGAAAACGCGGTGCGCGAGATCGTGGAAGAGGCCGCGTCGGCACCAGAAGGCAGCGAGGAGCGGAAGTTCGGCGACCTGTATGCCAGTTTCATGGACGCGGGCCGGGCCGAAGTGCTCGGCTCGCAGCCCATCAGCCAGACACTCGCGGCGGCCCGAGCCGTCAGCTCCATTCCGGAGCTGCTGGAGACGCTCGGGCGGCTGGAGCCGCTGGGAATCGGGGGTCTGCACCGGCTCTTTGTTGACACCGACCCTGGCAACCCGGGGCGTTACCTGGTGTTTTTCGGGCAGGGTGGTATCTCGCTGCCGGACGAGAGCTACTACCGCGAGGAGCGGTTCGCTGGCATCCGTGACGCGTTCGCTGGTCATGTGCAGCGCATGTTCGAGCTGGCCGGGCTGCCCGACGCCGACCAGGCAGCCAGGCGAGTGTTCGCGCTGGAGACGGCGGTGGCTGGGCACCACTGGGACAGAGTTGCGAGCCGCGACCGCGAGAAGACTTACAACCTCTTCACATGGATCGAAGCCATCTCGCAAGGGCCGGACCTGCGCGGGTGGCTGGCGGCCCTGGACCGGCCCGCTGGCGCCTTCGACGAGGTCGTGATCCGCCAGCCGAGCTTCAGCGCCGGGCTGGTCTCGCTGCTCACCGAGGAACACGTCCCAGCGTGGCGGGACTGGCTGTGCTGGCGGGTGATCCACAGCGCTGCCGGGTACCTATCCGAGGCGTTCGTCCAGGAGAATTTCGACTTTTACGGCCGCACCCTGAGCGGCACGCCCCAGCTGCGCGAGCGCTGGAAGCGGGGTGTCTCGCTGGTCGAGCGGGCGATGGGGGAAGCCGTCGGCCGGGTCTATGTCGGCCGGCACTTCCCTCCCGAGGCCCGGCAGCGGATGGATGCGCTGGTGGCCGACCTCCTCGAGGCCTACCGCCAGAGCATCGAGAAGCTCGAATGGATGGGGGCAGACACCCGCCTGCGGGCCCTGGACAAGCTGGGGAAGTTCACGCCGAAGATCGGCTACCCGGTTAGATGGCGGGACTACGCCAGCCTGAGGATCGACCCGGCGGATCTCATGGCCAACGTGCGGGCCGCTCACGCTTTCGAGTTCCACCGCCAGATGAACAAGATCGGCAAGCCGATCGACCGCGACGAGTGGCACATGACCCCGCAGACGGTCAACGCCTACTACAACGCGGGCATGAACGAGATCGTGTTCCCGGCCGCGATCTTGCAGGATCCGTTCTTCAATCCCGGCCGCGACGACGCGGCGAACTACGGAGCTATCGGCGCGGTCATCGGCCACGAGATCGGCCACGGCTTCGACGACCAAGGTTCCAAGGTCGACGGTGACGGCAGGCTCACCGACTGGTGGAGCGCAGCGGACCGGCAAGCGTTCGAGACCCGGACCCGGTCGCTGATCGAGCAGTACAACGCCCTGGCGCCGAAGCAGGCTCCTGACCAGCACGTGAACGGAGCGCTGACCATCGGGGAGAACATCGGGGACCTCGGAGGCCTCGGCATCGCATGGAAGGCCTATCTGGTGTCGTTGCACGGCGGACACGCGCCGGTCATCGACGGCTTGACGGGCGCGCAGCGCTTCTTCCTGTCGTGGGCACGTGTCTGGCAGCAAAAGGCCCGGGACGAGGAAGCCATCCGGCTGCTCGCCATCGACCCGCACTCCCCCGGCGAGTTCCGCTGCAACCAGATCGTGCGAAATCTCGACGAGTTCTACGCCGCATTTGATGTCGGCGCCGCCGACGGGCTGTGGCTCGAGCCCGCAGCTCGGGTCCGTATCTGGTAGCCAGGGCCGCACCGCCACACTCGTCCAGATCGGTGGCGATGCACGCGCCTGCGGCGCCCGGCGGCCATCCGGTCAGTCATCAGGGCACCAGCCCGGCCACTATCCGGGCGCGATCGACAGGAAGGCCGCGGTGCCAGCGATGGCCGTTATCTTTCGCATCGGCCCGCACCCGGCAACCGGCCGGGCGCTATAGAGGCGCTGGCGTCGGCCTGGTGGGCGGGTTCACGTTGCCGCAGGCCAGGGAACAGCTGGGTCGCGGTGGCCGTCGTGAGCTTGCGGATGCCCCGCGCGCCGAGGATGCGCGCCACCGTGCCGAGGGTGAAGTAGTCCTCCGGCGGCACGATGCCGGCGAAGGCGCCAAGGAACCGGTCGGTCTGCTGCTAGTCGGCGGCGACGGCGGCGAGGAAGCGGCGCTGGATAGGCGTGGCCGTCGGGAAGGCGGCGAGGCGGCGGGTGAAGTCGTACATGCCGCGGATGGCCCGGTCGCGGCGGCGCTGATGGTCGCGTAGCGCCTGGGCCAGCGGCTGGCTGCCGCGCAGCCCCGCGGCGACGGCGGCGGACAGGTAGCTGGCGTCGCGTAGCGCGTTGGTCATTCCCTGCGCCGAGACCGAGTCCATGACCACGCCGGCGTCCCCGGCCAGCGCCCACCCGGGCCCGTGCGAACACCGGAACGTGTTGGGCTGGTCGGGCGTGGTGCGCAGCCGCTCCGCCCTGACGCCGCTGCGGACCCGCTCGCCCAGGTCCCCGCACAGATCGAGGGTGCGCAGGTAGTGGCCCTCCAGGTCTACGCGCGCCGCCGCGAACTCGGTCATCGGCGCCGCCGCATACACCATGGTGAGCTCGTCATTGGTGGGGAAGACCGCCACCGCGCGGCCCGGCCGCTGATACAGCTCACCAGCGGAGGCCGGGACCCCGGCCCAGTACGAATAGCTGGCAAACGACCGCACCGGCCGCTCGCGGTACCGCCGCGCGCCGACCGCGCTGGCCACCAGCGACCGTTTCCCGTCGGCCCCGATCACCAGGCCGGCGGTCTCGGCTACCTCCGGGCGGCCGCGCGCAGCGCCCCGTATCCCGGTGACCCGGCCGCCCGAGGCAATCAGCTGCGTCACCCGGAAGTTCTCGCGGACCTCCGCTCCGGCCGCGCGCGCCGCCTCGACCAGGATCGGGTCAAGCAGGGTCCGCCGTGGGCTGTACAGGGCGTCCACGCCCTCACAGGCGGGAAACTGCCCGTCCAGGACCAGGCCACCGCCGGCGTCGAACCGCACCCGGCGGGCCGGCGGCGTACCCGCCGCCACCAGCTTGCCCAAAAGCCCCCACCGCTGCAGCAGCGCCACGCCCGGGACCTGGCCGCGATCGCGGACGGCGGCCTGGCCGCGGTGGGCGTCGAACCGCTCGCCGCCCGCCTGGGCGCCACCAAGGGCAGCTTCTACTGGCACTTCACAAACCGGGATGCGCTGCTCGAAGCCGCGATCAGGCGCTGGGAGACAGAGACAACCACCGACGTAGCCGCCCAGATCACCGCCGCCCGCGATGCTCCGGCCAGCCAATTCCGGCGCCTTGTGGTCAGCGTGATCGAGCGCGCTGAGCAGGACCGGGTAGGCCTAGCGCTGCTCGCCAGCGCCACTCACCCCGCGGTCGCCCCGGCCCTGGAACAGGTCACCGCCACCCGGCTCGGCCTGATCGCCACCGTGCTCCGGCGCCTCGGATTCCCCCCAGCCGACGCCCGCCGCCGCGCGCTCCTGGCCTACAGCGCCTACCTCGGGCACGGCCAGCTCGCGCACTCAACCCCCCGCGTCCTGCCCGCAACCAACGCCGGACGGCGCGCCTACCTCAACGACGCCATCCACGCCCTCACCACCCGATGACGCCACGGCCCAGGGCCAGAGTCGCGAGGACTCTACGTGCCGTCAGCACCCGTCGTAGGCCGTCCAGGCCGATGCGTCGCCCGCGGCGATGGCGTTGTCGAATATCTGGTCCTGATAGGCGGGACCGGCGACGCCGAACTCGCTGGCTGCGCCACCATAGGTTTCCCAGGTTCCTAGCAGGAACTGGTAGGCACCGCCGCCGTTACCTGGTCCCCATGCGTAGCTGCCGCCTTCTTCGGCGTTGCGGATGCAGATGCCGAGTGGCGAGTCGGCGGCGTTGCCGCCGCTGCTGGGAGGCGGTGGTGCCGGGCTCGGGCTCGCCGACGGTGCTGGCTGCGATGCTGCCTGCTGCTGGGCTTGCTGCGCAGCAGCGAGCGCCGCGCGGCGCTTGCGCTGCGCGGCCGCCCTGACCCGCTGGAAGTGCCGGGTCTCCAGGGTGGCGATGTGGCGGCGGACGGAGGTACTCAACTGGTCGGCGGTCATCTGGTCGGTGGCGAGGCCGGACTCTGCACTCGTCGCCGCGATCGCGTGACGAGAGGACCCCGGCGCCGCAGGCCTGCCATGCAAGAACACAAAAGCCGCAGCGACGCCTGCGAGCGCCGCCGCGGCCACTGCCAGCGCCCCGAACCTGATGGCGGGTGTCTTGGGCTTGGCATGACGGGATGCTGCGGGCATCACTCTCCTGTCCGCGTGGCCTCGCGCTTACCCGGCGGGCTGACGCCAACTGGCGCCAGGCGGCACGGAAACGCCTGTCCGGGGGAACTTACTAGGGCCCGGGGGGAAGCGTTGGCAAATACGGAAATACGCGCCGGCCGGGCCGGAATCTGGTGGTGGCGCATCGCTCCTGCCGACCGGGCCAGCGGAGGACGAGGTCCCGCCGGGTCACGGCCATCCTCCGGGCGCCAAGCCAGCAGTCAGGATGGGCCGGCTTCCGGCACATTCGGCGGCCAGCCGCCAGGGAACGGTAGTTCTGCGGACCGCCTCGCTCCCCGCGGCACGATCTTCAGCCAGCCTCGACTTGGCGCGGGCTGTGGCTCCCGGCCGCGTGAGCAGCCGGCATCCTCACGCCCTGCCGCCGCGCGTGCGCCCGGCGAGGGATGTTACAGCTTGGTGAGCTTGGTGCACGGGAGCGGGATCCGCCGCTGATCCGGGCGGAAGTCCACGAGCACCGCGCGGTCCTCCACGGCGAGGATGACGCCGAGGCCGTACTTGTCGTGAGTCACCTGATCATGGACGGCGAACGTCTCGGCCGGGAGCACTGGAGCCGGGGCCTGGAACGGGCTGCCGGGCAGGTGGCGCCGGGCCGCGGCGCGGGATGCCTTCATAACTCCATCATGCGCCTTCCCTGCCCAGCGGCCGGCGACCCGGGCGCAGGAGTCCGCTACCGTGCACACCATGACCCCGGGTGGGGTAACGTCAGTGGCGCACTGCATTTAGTGAGGCGCGGCCATCAGGGGCGCGCCGGTCGTACATCGCTCAGTCAGCGAGCTGGTTTCCACGGACGTGGCGGCCCCGACAGATACGGCCACCTCAGTTCCGGAAGACGACCTTCATGACAGCTCAGCCCATCGAACGTACTCCTGCCCTGCGCCAGGAAAGCTGGCGCGCCAGGCCGGCGGACGCGGCGCACAGTCTCACCTTTGCGTCGCTCGGCGTGCCGGTGCGACTGACCGATGCACTGACCGCAACGGGCATCGGCGCGCCCTTCCCCATCCAGGCCGCCGTTTTGCCCGATGCCCTGTCCGGTCGCGACATCCTCGGCCGGGGCCGTACCGGCTCCGGCAAGACCCTGGCGTTCGGCATTCCGCTGGTCGCCAGGCTGGCCGACGGCCACACGAGCGCCGGCCGTCCCCGCGGGCTTGTCCTCGTGCCGACCCGCGAGCTGGCCAGCCAAGTCCAGGCTGTCCTGCAGCCGCTGACCCGAGCCGTCGGCCTGCGGGCCGCCACGATTTTCGGCGGCACGCCACAACGGCCGCAGGTAGCGGCGCTGCATAACCGGGTGGACATCATCGTCGCCTGCCCAGGCCGTCTTGCCGACCTGGTCGGCCAGGGCCACTGCCATCTCGGCGACGTCGAGGTCAGCGTGGTGGACGAAGCCGACCACATGGCCAACCTGGGCTTCCTGCCCGTCGTACGCAGGCTCCTGGACGCGACCCCGCCGGAGGGCCAGCGGATGCTCTTCTCCGCGACCCTCGACCACGCCGTCGACGTCCTGGTCCGCCGGTTCCTCGATCATCCGGCCGAGCATGCCGTCGACCCGCTCGGGGCTCCAGTGCCGATCGTCCACCACCTGCTCACCGTCGCACCCGCCGACCGGACGGCAGTTGTCGCCGCCCTCGCCCGAGGCGACAACCGGTCGCTGGTCTTCACCCGGACCAAGCACGGCGCGCGCAAGCTCGCCCGCCAGCTGACCGCGGCGCACATACCCGCTGCCGAGCTGCACGGGAACCTCGCCCAGACTGCCCGCGAGCGTAACCTCGCGTCCTTCGCCTCCGGGGCCGTCCGCGTGCTGGTCGCCACCGACATCGCCGCCCGCGGCATCCACGTGGACGGCATCGACCTGGTCATCCACGCCGACCCGCCCGCCGAGCACAAGGCCTACCTGCACCGGTCCGGCCGGACCGGCCGGGCCGGCGCCAGCGGCGTGGTGGTCACCCTGCAAACCCCCGCCCAGGCGAGCGACGTGCGAGCCCTGATGCGCAAGGCGGGCATCGTCCCGCTCGCCGCCACCGTCAAGCCCGGTTCCGCGCTGCTGCGCTCGATAGCCGGCCAACCCGCTAAGCCACCCGCGCCGCTACCACCGCCGGCGGCTGCGGCACGCCAAGCGCCCGCCACGGCTAGCCTGGCCACCGGCCACGGCGCAGCCGCCATGTCCGCCCGCTACCGAGGCCGGCGAAGGCGCTGACCCGCGCGGTCAATGCCGGGATTCGCCTGTCAGTCCCTGCCTGGCTTGACGTAGCCGAAGAAAGCTCGGCGCTTGATGAGCTCGGCGACTTCGGAGGGGACCATGTTTTCCCACGAGTCGTCGTTCGCGGCGATCCTCCGCAGCACGTCGCGGCTGAAGATCGGCAGGAACTCGGGCCGGTAGTTGTCGAGGTGGACGAAGCTGCCGCGTCCGGCGAGGTAGTCATACAGCGGCTGCAGCTCGGGCTGGACCTTGATGTCGTCCACGGTCTTCAGCTCGTCCTCTGGCGAGGGCTGGACGGGGTAGACATACAGTTTCAGGTCGTTCTTGAACAGCCGGCCGAAGCTTTCCAGGATCCCGCCGGGAAGCTGCGCATGGTTTTTCTCGTCGAATAGGTCGATCAGGCTCGGCACGCCCATGACGATGCCGACCCGCTCGGTGGTCCGCTCAGCGATATAGGCGGCCAGGCGGTAGTAGTCGAAGTAATCGCTGATCAGCACGGTCATGCCGCACGCCGCGAGCAGTTCCGCACGCGCCAGGAAATCCCGCCGGTCCACGTCGGTGGCTCCGCCGGCGAGCAGGTTGCGCATCGTGATCTCGGTGAGCGCCAGCACCGGCTTGCCTGCGACACCCGGATCCTCTTCGAACCGGGCCCTGGCCGTCTCGAGCATGTCGAGGTTCACGTGCGTCGGCGGCCGGAAGCTGCCCCGCTCCACCAGGATCGCCTTCTTGCGCAGCACCTCGCTCGGCTGCAGCACCTCGCGGTCGGGGCCGAACATCGCCACGCCGCTGAGCCCGAGCTGGACGAGTTTGAGCGCCATCAGCCTGTTGTCCACGCCGCGGAACTCGATGCCGCGGAACTGGATCATGTCAATCTCGACGCGGCCGGTGGTGAGTCGGTCAAGGAGGCTCTCGATCAGCTTGTCCGGTACGTGGTGCTGGAAGAACGCCCCGTACAGCAGGTTCACCCCGACGATCCCCAGCGCCTCTTGCTGCGCGAACGCCTCGACATCGAGCATCCGCACGTGCATGACGATCTGGCTCGGCTCGTCATGCGGCTGGGCCTGGAACTTCACGCCCATCCAGCCGTGGCACTCATTGCCGCCCCGGTAGCTGCGGGCCACCACGGTATCGGCGAACGCGAAGAAGCAGTTGTCGTCACCGCGCTCGTCGTCGAGCCGGTCGACATTGAGCTGGAATTCCTTGTCGAGCATGCCCTGGAGCCGCCCGGCGGACACGTACCTGTCCGCCTTGCCGTACACCGCGTCGCTGACGGCCATGTCGTAGGCGGAGATCGACTTCGCGACAGTGCCAGCCGCACCGCCCACGCGGAAGAACCAGCGCACCACCTCCTGGCCAGCACCGATCTCCGCGATCGTCCCGTACCAGCGCGGATCGAGATTGATGCGCAGCGCCTTCTGATGTGTGTCAGATTCTGGAGCGCCGACGATGAGCTCAGTCATCCATCCCCCTGCCTGCTCACCCGGCTCGGTGCTGCCATCTGCTGCCTGCCCAGGGTGGCGGCCCGGCGCGGCCATCCGACGGTGGGATTGTACTTATTTCGGCGCGCCCGCCGCCAGCCGCGCTAGCGCGGCCGTCCCGGCGAGTCCCAGTGGCGGCAGCATGCCGATCAGATCGGGTGGCCCGGCCACCGAGGCGATGAGCGGCACCGCGGAGGCCGGGCAGCGGAATAAATCCGTGAGGCTCCTCATTATGAGGAGTAAGAACGTGAATCCGCTCATGATGAGGCGGGTCAGCGTCTGTAAGCCAGAGAGGCATTCATGATCACGACTGAGCAGCTAGGTGACCGGTACGTCGCGGTCTATCACCGGCTGTTTCGTGCCGTTAACGACGAGATGACCGGATGCGGCCTGTCCATGGCCCGGACCAAGGTGCTGATGCGGCTGCGCGAGCAGGGACCCACCCGGCAGAGCGTGCTGGCCGCCGACTTCGGCCTGTCTCCGCACTCCATCACCGACATCGTCGACGCGCTGGAGAGCCAGGGCCTGGCCGAGCGCCGGCCGGACGCCACCGACCGCCGGGCCAAGCTCGTCGCCATCACCGAGGCGGGCGAGGCCTGCCTGGGCGTGGCGTCGGCGGCCCGCGAGCGGCTGCTGGGGCAGATCTTCGGCACCCTGAGCCAGGAAGACCGGGCCACCTTCCTCCGCTTGCTCGACGTCCTCGACGACGCGGCCCGGCCGCTGACCACCCCGCCGGCCGCTCCTAGCACACAGATGGTCCCGGCATGATCGCCGGGCCCCGCGCGGCCCGCGCTACCCAGACCAGCCACGCTTCTCACCCGGGGGTATAGCTCTCCATGTCATCCGTGTCCTCTGCCGCAGTCGCCCGCCGCTCCGCGACCAGCGATCACCGCTGGCTCATCCTGGTGATCGTGGCCGTTGCCCAGCTGATGGTGGTGCTGGACGCCACCGTGCGTGAACATCGCCCTGCCGTTGGCCCAGCACGCGCTGGGGTTTCCCAACAGCGACCGGCAGTGGGTGGTGACCGCTTACGCCCTGGCCTTCGGCAGCTTGCTGCTGGTCGGCGGCCGGCTCGGCGACATGTTCAGCCGCAAGCGGGTGTTCATCACCGGCC